>DAOUDG010000085.1:0-133516 GCA_034431435.1 Anaerolineae bacterium
CCGGGCTAAGGGCATTGGCGATAAAACGCTCGTCGCTCGGACTCCACTCGACAACGTCGATCTTTTCGCCACCAAGCTCGTTGACCAGCGCCTGAATACGCACCCCGCGCATGCCGACACACGCGCCGACCGGGTCGATGCCTTCCTGGCGGGCGGCGACGGCAACCTTAGAGCGCGAGCCAGCCTCGCGGGCGATGGCCTTGATCTCGACCGCGCCATTGAAGATCTCCGGCACCTCTAGCTCCAGCAAACGCCGCAGCATATTGCGATGGGTACGCGACACGACGATCTCAGGACCCTTGTTGGTCTTCTTGACCTCGACCACGTACACCTTGAGCCGTTGGCCGCGATAGTAGCGTTCCTTCGGAATCTGCTCCTTGCGCGGCAGCCGTCCTTCGGCCTTGTCGAGCTGGATGCTGACGTCGGGGCCGTCGACGCTCTGGACCATGCCCTGGATGATGTCGCCTTCGGACTGCGAGTACTGGCTGAAGACCTGATCACGCTCCGCCTCGCGAATCCGCTGCAAGATGACCTGCTTGGCTGTTTGCGCCGCGATGCGTCCGAAGTCGTCAGGGGTCACGTCAATGCGGACCACCCCACCCAGGACGGCCAGGGGGTCCACCATGCGCGCCTCTTCCAAGGTCATCTGGATGCGGTCGTCGCGCACTTCCTCCACAACTTCCTTCTCGGCAAAGACGCGCGGCTTGCCGTCGGCGGTTTCAATGTCGACGGTGATGTGCTGCGCGGCCGCCTCGGGCGTCTTCTTGTACGCCGAGACGAGCGCGGCTTCCAGGGCCTCGCGAATCACCTCGCGGGGTAGATTGCGCTCCGCCGCAAGGTGCTTGATGGCGACCGCCAGATCGTTCTTCGATGTGCTTGCCATAGCCAGGACTACGCACCTCCATCGCGGGCCGAACTGTGGGTGGCGCTCCACAGTCCATTACAACAAGAAAAGTGGGGGCATCCCACTTTTCAACGCACTGCTCAAGGTCGGCTCAATCGACCATGAGTATACCATAGGTCACGTCAAAATGCAAACGTCCGCAAACGTCTATGAAGCGAGCGGAGCGCACACCCCCGCCGCGGCCAGGCGGGCGACGCCTGCGCGTAACTCGTCGGGGGTGTAGAACCAGTCCATCTCGCACGTGCGCACGGTGTCGGGGGTGAGGTAGGGCGTCAGGGCGGCGAAGTGAACGTCACCCTGACCAGGCAGCAGGTGGTCGCGCAGATCGAGGCAGTCATGGAGATGCAGGCCGATGAGGCGGTCGCCGTGACGGGTCAGCCAGTCGCGCAGGCTGGGCCGGCCCAGGCGCGCCGTGACGGCCACGTGACCGGTGTCCAGCCACATGCCTGCCACTTCGGGCGGTAGCTCGTCGAGCAGAAAGGTCATGTCATCCAGGTCGGGGATTTCGCGAGCAAACTCTCGCGTCTCCAGGCCGAGGCGCACACCGAGGCGAGCCGCATCGTCGGCCAGCCGCAGCAGGCTATCGAGAGCGGCGGCCAGATATGGCTCGCGCCAGCGCGCGCGGTCAGCGTCGAAGCGAGCCACGGCCGCGGCGTACTCTGGCTTCGTCTGCTGGCGGGCGAGGGTGCGGCTGCGCAACTCGTCCTCCGAGTATTCTAGCTCCGGGATATCGCCGACGTGGAAGACGACCGCGGGCGCGCCGTAGCGGGCAGCCGTATCGAGGCTGCCACGGGCGTGGGCCACCGCCAGCCAGCGCCGCTCCGGGTCGGGGTCTGACAGGTGCGGGACGGAGGTGGTGGGCCGGGGTACAGGGTGATGCGCGGCGGCCACGTCCCATTCGCCCGATACGAAGCCCTCGAAGGCAGCGGCCGGCAGGGTATGGCTCAACTCGAAGCGGCGAAAACCGATGTCCCACGCGGCTCGTGCGAAGTCCACGACGCGGTCGTAGCGGGTCTGGAGCCACATGGTCGACAAGGCGGGGGCGGTGGACATGGGATTCTCTCTCAGCGGCGGAGGACGCCCGTCAGGTATAGCGCCAGCACCACGAAGCCGACGATGATGCGATAGACGCCAAACGGGGCCAGGGTGTTGGTCGATACGTAGCGCAGGAACCAGCGCACGACGATGAGCGCCGTGATGAAGGCCGAGACGAAGCCCGCGATCAGCAGCGTCCAGTCCGAGCTTTGCAGGCTCGACGCGCTCTTGGCGAGGGCGTACAGGGTGGCCGAGCCGAGGGTGGGGATGGCCAGGAAGAAGGAGAACTCGACAGCGGTGCGCCGGTCGAGGCCGGTCACCAGGCCGCCCAGGATGGTAGCCGCCGAGCGCGAGACACCGGGAAACAGCGATAGGGCCTGCGCCGCGCCGATGAGGGCGCTCTGCCGCACCGTGACTTCTTCCAGGGCGTGGGTATCACCCTTGCGGTCGCCACGGTCGATCATCAGCATGAGGATACCGCCCAGAACCATGGCGAAGGCTACCGTCACTGGGCCGAACAGGAACTCCTCGATGGCGCTGTGAAGCACGAAGCCTAGCGCCGCCGCCGGCAGAAAGGCGATAAGCAGCGCCAGCCCAAAGCGCTGCGCACCCCGGTCGGAGGGCAGCCGCCGCAGCAGGTCGAGGATCTTGGCGCGGTACAGCCAGATGATGGCCAGGATGGCCCCCAACTGGATAAAGATGTCGAAGGTTACTTCGATGCCGGGGGGTAGCGGCAGGAAGTGGTTGGCGATGATCAGGTGGCCGGTTCCCGAGATGGGCAGAAACTCGGTGACGCCTTCGATGACGCCGAGCAGGATGGCGTTGATGAGGTCCAAGATGGCTCCTGACGTGAACCGTGACGCGCGAAACCCGGACTGCCTTCAATGGTTTCACGTTTCGCGCATCACGCTTCACTGCTAGGTTCGCTCGTAGGGGTCGTACAGCCGCTTGTGCTCGTCGAGGGCGTAGCGGTCGGTCATGCCCGCTATGTAGTCGGTGACGACGCGATAGCCCTTGACGGTGAAGCCACCGCCGTCGCGCACCTCAGGGTTGACTTGCAGCAGGCGGGCGCGAGTCTTGGCCGGCAACTGGCGGTAGTCTTCCTCGAAAGCCTCGAACAGCGCGATGAGTACGCGCTCCGCTTTGCGGAACATGCGCACGACGCGCGGGGCGCGGTACATGTTCTCATACAGGAATCGCTTCAGTTCGGCGACCTGGACGGCCATCGCCGGCGACAGGCTGACGACGGGCTGTGGCAATCGCCGGACGTCGTCCGCGGTCTGGGGGGCTGCCGTCGCCAGATTAGAGGCGGTGGTGCGGATGAGGTCCGTTACCACCAGGTCGAACAGCTGGCGAATCATGACGTGGCGATTCAGCTCGGAGAAGGGGCCGTCGGCGTAAGGCAGGATGGCCTGCCACAGGCGCACGTCTTGCAAGGCCGGCATGTCAGCGGTCAGGATGCCTGAGCGCAGGCCGTCATCCAGGTCATGGACGCTGTAGGCCAGCTCGTCGGCGTAGTTGACGATTTGCGCCTCTACCGAGGGTCGCCACTCCGGCAGGAAAGGGGCAATGAACTCCGGCGCGACGACGTCATACTCGGTGACGTGCTTGACCATGCCCTCGCGCGTCTCCCAGGTCAGGTTGAGACCGCCATAGCCGGGCCAGCGCTTTTCGAGGCGGTCCACGATGCGCAGTGACTGGACGTTGTGGTTGTAGCCGCGACCGGTGTTGGCGGGATCGTTGGGATCGAAGCCCATCCGCTCCAGCATCAGGCGGTCGAGAGTAACCTCACCACTGTGGCCGAAGGGCGAGTGGCCGAGATCGTGGGCCAGGGTGATGGCCTCCGACAGGTCCTCGTTGACGCGCAGGGCGCGGGCGATGGTGCGCGCCATCTGCGCCGCCTCCATGGTATGCGTCAGGCGGGTGCGATAGTAGTCGCCCTCGTAGTTGATAAACACCTGAGTCTTGTATTGCAGACGGCGGAAGGCCGTGGTGTGGATGATACGGTCACGGTCCTTCTGGAACTCGGTTCGATAGGGGTGTGGCTCGCTGGCATACTGGCGGCCTCGCGAGGTCGCCGACCGCTCGGCATAGGGGGCCAGCCACTGGGCCTCTATGGTGTCGATTTCGGTTCGCGGGCGGACGTACATCCCCAGATCGGCCCCGGTCAGGTTCGCGCTCATCGGGTTGCCCCTCCTTTCCGCTGAGGCTGAGCAAGTGTAGCACTACGCCTGCGTGCCGACAAGCGGTGTTTGTTGCGTCCCCCCATGCGGCGGGCGTATAATTGAGATGCGGCGTGTCACGCACGCCGCCACAGCTGTTACCCACGGGCCGCCCTCCGGCTCTTCGCCCTAGCCCAGGAGACTGCGTATGCTCAACTCGTTCGGCGCTCGCTCCTCCCTATCTGTCGGTGACCGCGACTATACCATTTTTCGCCTGGACGCCCTGGCGCAGAAGGGCGTCAACCTGACGCGCCTGCCCTACTCGCTTCGCATCCTGCTAGAGAATCTCCTGCGGACTGAGGACGGCAAGAACGTCACCGCCGACGATATCCTGGCTTTCACGGGCTGGGATCCGATGGCCCACCCTAGCCAGGAGATTGCCTTCACGCCGGGCCGCGTCATCATGCAGGACTTCACCGGCGTGGCTGCCGTGGTCGATCTGGCCTCGATGCGTGACGCGATGGCCGAATTGGGCGGCGATCCCGAGCGAATCAATCCCTTGCAACCCGCCGAGCTGGTCATCGACCATTCGGTGCAGGTGGACGTGTACGGTACACCCCTCGCCATCAAGCTCAATACCGACTACGAGTACGCCCGCAACAAGGAGCGCTACGCGCTGCTGCGTTGGGCGCAGACGGCCTTCGAGAACTTCGCCGTCGTGCCGCCAGAGACGGGCATCGTGCATCAGGTGAATCTGGAGTACCTGGGCCGCGTCGTGTTCGGCGTCGAGAAAGACGGCGAACGCCTGGCGTACCCGGACACGGTTGTCGGGACCGACTCCCACACCACGATGATCAACGGTCTGGGCGTGCTGGGCTGGGGCGTGGGCGGCATCGAGGCCGAGGCGGCCATGCTCGGTCAACCGGTGTCGATGCTTGTGCCGCAGGTCGTCGGCTTCCGCCTGACGGGCAAGCTGCCCGAAGGTTCGACGGCCACTGACCTGGTGCTGACCATCACCGAGATGCTCCGCAAGAAGGGGGTTGTCGGTAAGTTCGTCGAGTTCTTCGGCTCCGGTATCTCCAATCTGCCCCTCGCTGACCGCGCTACCATTGGCAATATGTCGCCGGAGTTCGGCTCGACCGTCGCCATCTTCCCGGTTGACGCCGAGACGCTGCGCTACCTGCGCTTCAGCGGCCGCAGCGAGGAGCAGGTGGCCCTGGTCGAGGCCTACATGAAGGCCCAGGGTCTGTTCCACACCCCGGATGCCCCCGAGGCCGAGTACAGCGACGTCCTGGACCTGGACCTGAGCACCGTCCGCCCCAGCATCGCCGGGCCGCGCCGCCCCCAGGATCGTGTTCTCCTCACCGACGCTAAGGCCGCCTTCGCGCAGCAACTGCCCGCCCTGTTGCCCCCTGGCGCGGCGCACCACGGCGCGCCGGCCACGGTCGCCGTCGAGTCGGTCGGCGTCCCGGTGACGATGGACGGCCACGAGTTCGAGCTGGGCCACGGTTCGGTGGTCATTGCCGCCATTACCAGCTGCACCAACACGTCTAACCCGTCGGTCATGGTGGCGGCCGGACTGCTGGCGAAGAAGGCCGCCGAGCGCGGGCTGATGGCCAGGCCGTGGGTCAAGACTTCCCTGGCCCCCGGCTCGAAGGTGGTCACTGACTACCTGGACCACGCCGGTCTGACACCCTATCTGGAGCAGGTCGGCTTCTACACCGTCGGCTATGGCTGCACGACGTGCATCGGCAACTCCGGTCCGCTGCCCCATGAGATCTCCAAGGCGATCGAGGAGGCGAAGCTGGTCGTATGCTCGGTGCTGTCGGGCAACCGCAACTTCGAGGGTCGCATCCAGGGCGAGGTGCGCGCCAATTACCTCATGTCGCCGCCCCTGGTCGTTGCCTACGCGCTGGCAGGGCGCATGGACGTGGATCTGTACAGCGAGCCGCTGGGCGTCGGCAAGGATGGTCGCCCCGTCTTCCTGCGCGACATCTGGCCGAGCCAGGACGAGGTGCACACGGTCATGACCGAGTCGGTGCGCTCGGACATGTTCCGCCGCAGCTATGCGGATGTCTTCAAGGGCGACGCTCGCTGGCGCGCCCTGGAGGTGCCGGAGGGCGAGCGTTTCGCCTGGGACCCGGCCTCTACCTACGTCAAGAACCCGCCCTACTTCAACAATCTGCCCCGGCGTGCGCCGGAGACTGTGCCCGACATTCAGGGCGCGCGGGTGCTGGTCATGGTAGGCGACAGCATCACCACCGACCACATCTCGCCGGCCGGTTCCATCCGCGCCAACTCGCCGGCCGGTCAGTATCTCATCGCTCACGGCGTCGAGCACAAGGACTTCAACACCTATGGCACGCGGCGCGGCAACCACGAAGTCATGATGCGCGGGACCTTTGCCAACGTGCGCCTCAAGAACCACCTGGCCCCCGGTACGGAGGGCTGGTGGACCATGTACCTGCCGACGGGTGAGGTGACGAGCATCTACGATGCTTCCGTGCGCTATCAGGCCGACAACGTGCCGCTACTGGTCCTGGCCGGCAAGGAGTATGGCTCCGGGTCGAGCCGCGACTGGGCGGCCAAGGGGCCGCGCCTGCTCGGTATCCACGCCGTCATCGCCGAGAGCTACGAGCGTATCCACCGCTCGAATCTGGTGGGCATGGGCATTCTGCCCCTGGAGTTCAAGCCGGGTGAGACGTCCGATAGCCTGGGCCTCACCGGCCACGAGACTTTCGACATCCTCGGCCTGGCCGAGGGCGTCAAGAGCGGATTCGCCGCCGGACATGAGTTGCGCGTGCGCGCCAGCCGCGACAACGGCGTAGTCATCGAGTTCCCAGTCAACGTTCGCATCGACACGGCGCAGGAACTGGAGTACTACCGCCACGGCGGCATCCTGCAGTACGTCCTGCGCGGCCTGCTGGAGAGCTAGGCAGCCAGGGCATCGTCTCGACTCGTAGCGGGGCTTGTGGTGTGACAAGCCCCGCTGTCGTTGAGTCGCCTCGGCCAGGGTTGCCAGTGAAGGTTTGGTGAAACCTTAGTTTTAAGGCGGATTTTAAGCCAGCGGCCTTGAAATCCCCCCCCATTTGTGCTACACTATCTTCCACGCGCTCACACAAGATATAGTGCTGCAAATCGACTCCTTACCCCTACATGTAGGGGGTTGTGCTCTGAATGCTAGAGCTCCACCTCCAGGGACGTAGGGGTACTACATGCCCCATCCTCGCCTGTCGACCGCGCAGCGCACTCATCCTTCCCCAGCTCGACAGTCGCATTGGAGACCCTATGCGCTGCCCTTTCTGCCATTCCGATTCCCGCGTTGTGGATACCCGCGAGGTCGGCAGCGACATCCGCCGCCGTCGCGAGTGCAACGCCTGCCAGCAGCGTTTTACGACCTACGAGCGCCTGGCCGCCGCGAATATCAACGTCATCAAGCGTGACGGCCGCCGCGAGGAGTTCAACCGCGACAAGCTGCGCCACAGCGTGATGCTGGCGACAACCAAGCGGCCCATCGCGTCGGACGCCATCGAGGCGCTCATCGGTGAGGTCGAGGCCGAGCTATATCGCCAGAACCGCAGTGAAGTTCCGTCGGTGCTCATCGGCGAGCTGGTCATGGAGAAGTTGCGGCGCATCGACGATGTCGCCTATGTGCGTTTCGCGTCCGTCTACCGGGACTTCCGCGATGTAGAGATGTGGGCCGAGGAGATTCGTCGGCTCAAGGAGCGGAAGGAACGGGAGGAAATGGAGCGCGCGCAGCTCCGCCTGGCCCTCTAGACCCATCCCC
This sequence comes from Anaerolineae bacterium, assembly GCA_034431435.1. Lineage (GTDB taxonomy): Bacteria > Chloroflexota > Anaerolineae > Epilineales > JAHCIE01 > JAHCIE01. The sequence goes on from DAOUDG010000085.1 coordinate 7,889, forward strand.
AATCGTCGTCCTCGATTCTACGCTTCGGTCCTCAGCCCGATCCGCCCGTGGAGGATTCTGCCATGACCGCTGTATCGACCCAGAGTCAGTATCGCGAGATTAACCTTACACCCAATGCGAGGGTTGTGCTCACCAAGCGTTATCTGCGGCGCGGCTCTGATGGCAAACCCGTCGAGACGGTCGAGGGCATGTTCGAGCGCATCAGCCGCGCCGTGGCCGAACCTGACACCGAGTACGGCAGCTTCGACGCGACGGAGCAGCGTTTCTACGAGCTGCTGACGACGCTACGCTTCTTTCCCAACTCACCGACCTTCACGGGAGCGGGCACGCCCCTCGGCCAGCTGGCCGCGTGTTTCGTCATTCCGATTACCGACGACATGGGGCGCGACGAGTCGGGCATCTTCCAGACGCTGCGCGACGCGGCGCTGATTCAGCAGACTGGCGGCGGCAATGGCTTCTCCTTCTCGCGGCTGCGGCCCAAGGGCGACTTCGTGGCGACCTCGGCGGGCACGGCGACCGGACCGATTGGCTTCCTACGGGTGTACGACAAAGCCTTTGGCGAGATCGCGCAGGGAGGCAGCCGCAGAGGGGCCAACATGGGCGTCCTCCGCGTTGACCACCCTGACATCATGGAGTTCATCTCGTGCAAGGCCGACGAGGGGGCTATCACCAACTTCAACATCAGCGTCGCCATCACTGACAAGTTCATGGCGGCCGTCACGAGCGATGCTGATTTCGATCTGGTCAACCCGCGCGACGGCCGGGTGATGAGGACCATGAAGGCGCGCGAGATCTTCGATAAGATCGTTACGTACGCCCACCACAATGGCGAGCCGGGCTGTCTGTTCATCGACGCCGCCAATCGCACCAATCCAGTGCCCCACCTGTACGACCTGGAAAGCACCAACCCATGCGGCGAGCAATGGTTGGGGCCATACGAGAACTGCTGCCTGGGGTCCGTCAACCTGGCGCAGCACATCCTCGATAATGGGGACGAGCGCCGCGTTGACTGGGAGAAGTTGCAACGCTCGGTGGAGGAGGCGACCCACTTCCTCGACAACGTCGTGTCAGCCAACAAGTACGTGCCATCGGTGCCGCAGCTTCGCGAGGCCGCCCTACGCGCGCGCCGCATCGGCCTGGGCATCATGGGCCTGGGGGACATGATGTATGCGTTGGGTGTGCGCTACGGCAGCCGTGCGGGCGAGGACTTCGCGGGCCAGATCATGGAGTTTGTGCGCTATCATTGCATGAAGGCATCCATCGAACTGGCTGAGCAGCGTGGTCCGTTCCCGGCCATCGACGGCTCCATCTACGACCCCAGGAACCTCAAGTGGCAGCCGCCCGCGCCACTCCAGCCGTACAGCCACGACTGGGGTCGCCCCGCCGTTGACTGGGCCGTTATCGTGGCGGGCATCCAGGCCCACGGCATCCGCAACGCCGCCCAGACCACCATCGCGCCGACGGGGACCATCGCGACCGTGGCGGGCTGCGAGGGCTATGGCTGCGAGCCAGTCTTCGCCCTGGCCTACATCCGCCACGTCAAGGACCCCAACGGTGGCCCCGATATTGACCTGACGTATGCCAGCCCCCAATTCGAGCGCGCGCTCATCGAGGCGGGCCTGGACGACAAGACGCGGGAGAAGGTGTACGAGCGGGTACTGCACACGGGCACATGCCAGGACATCGCCGACATCCCGGCCTACGTGCGCGACACGTTCGTCGTGGCGGGCGACATCACGCCCGAAGAGCATGTGCGCATGCAGGCGGCCATGCAGCGCTTCGTCGACAACTCGCTGAGTAAGACCTGTAATTTCCCCGAGGGCGCGGCCGTCGAGGACGTGGCGCAGGTGTACATGAAGGCCTGGGAACTAGGCTGCAAGGGTTTGACGGTGTACGTCACCGGCTCCCGCGAGCAGGTGGTACTGGAGACGAAGGCGACGCTGGAGGCCAAGAAGGGCCAGACGACATTGCCCGTCGTCATCCCCCAACCTCGCGAACGGCAGACCGTCCTCAGCGGCCGCACCCATCGCATGGAGACGCCCATCGGGACGGCCTATGTGACCATCAATGATGTGGACGGCCAGCCCTACGAGGTGTTCATCAATGTTGGCAAGGGAGGCAGCGACGTTGCCGCCGTGTCGGAGGCGTTGGGGCGGCTATGCTCCCTTGAGTTGCAGACGCCATCGCCGCTGTCAGCGCGGGAGCGGGCTAAAGAGATCGTCCACAAGCTGCGCGGTATCAGCGGTAGCCAGGCCATCGGCTTCGGCCCCAACCGCGTCGCCTCGTTGCCCGACGCCATCGCCGTGGCTCTCAACCGCCACATTGGCGCGGAGCCGCCACCGGCCGTCCAGTTGCCGCTGAGCGCCGACGCCATCGACGAGCCGATAGCAACCCACACCAACGGCAAGAACGTGCATCGCGACCTGTGCCCTGAGTGCGGCCAGGCGACTCTCATCCACGAAGAGGGCTGCCGCCACTGCTCGTCGTGCGGCTTCTCCAAGTGTTGACCTGACCGGCGGCATCGCACCCTTCACCCTGGCCCGCCGCCTCGCCCGCCCTTCCCACCGCCTCGGGGAGGGCGGGCGTTCTTGTCCCGGCTTGCCTCCGGTATCGCACTATGGCACTATAGGCGCGATGCCTCAGGAGGCTCCCCCATGCGTCTATCGAACCTGTTCGGTCGTACCCTGCGTGACGCGCCTGCCGATGCGGACCTCACCAGCCATGCCCTGCTCGTTCGCGCCGCCATGATTCGACCCCTGGCCTCGGGCCTGTATGCCTACCTGCCGCTAGGCTGGCGGGTGGTGCAACGCATCGAGGCCATTCTGCGCGAGGAGATGGCGACCGTCGGCGCGCAAGAGATGCGCATGCCACTGGTCACACCCGCCGAACTGTGGCAGCGGTCGGGCCGCTGGACCAGCGTAGGCGCGGAACTGGTGCGACTGAAGGACCGCGCCGACCGCGACCTTGTGCTGGCGATGACCCACGAGGAGACCATCACCGAGATCGCCCGCTTCGCCATTCAGTCGTACCGCGATGTACCCGCCGTTGCCTACCACATCCAGGGCAAGATGCGCGATGAGCCGAGGCCGCGCGGCGGGCTGATTCGCATGCGCGAGTTCTTGATGAAGGACGCCTACTCCTTCCACGCCGACGCCCACGACCTGGATGCTTTCTTTCCCCACATGCGCCGCGCCTATGAGGCGATATTCCGCCGGGTTGGCCTGACGCCCATCGCCATCGAGGCCCTGTCAGGTATGATGGGCGGCGCTGGCTCGGTGGAGTTCACGCTGGCCCACCCATTGGGTGAGGACCAGTTTGTGCAGTGCGCCGACTGCAACTACGCGGCCAACACCGAGGTTGCTGTGGCCGACAAGGGCGCGCCTCCCGTCGAGCCTGCGCTGCCTATGGCGCCGGTTGCCACGCCGGGCGCCGAGACGATCGCCGACCTGGCCCACCTGCTGGACATGCCCCCGGACCGCATTGCCAAGTCGGTCTGGTATATCGCCGAGGGCGAGACAGGCTTGCGCCTCATCGTGGCCCTCATTCGCGGCGACCTGGACGTGGACGAGCGGCGGCTGGCCGACGCGGCCGAAGCCCAGGCGCTCCGGCCGGCTACCACCCAGGAGATGGCGCGGGTGGGGGCGGTGGCGGGCTACGCCTCGGCCCTCGGCCTGGACCGTTCGCCGCCCGGCCCCGGCGAGGCGACTCTCCTTGTCATAGCCGACGACAGCATCCCCGCCACGCCGAATCTGGTGGCGGGAGCCAACGCGCCTGATACCCACTTTCTCAACGTCAACTATGGACGCGACTTCACCGCCGATGTCGTGACCAATATCGCCGCGGTGCGCGACGGCGACATCTGCGTTCGCTGTGGTGGGGCGCTGCGGCTGCGGCGGGGCATCGAGTTGGGCCACGTCTTCAAGCTCGGTACACGCTACTCCGAGCCGATGGGCGCAACGTACCTCGATCGCGACGGCCGGGCGCTCCCCCTGGTCATGGGTAGCTATGGCATCGGGCTGGACCGTCTCATGGCGGCCGTGGTCGAGACCCACCACGACGACTATGGCATCTGCTGGCCCGCCAGCATCGCGCCGGCCGACATTCACCTGGTAGGGTTGAAGCTCGACGAGACACGCGTCAAGGAGGTGGCCGAAGGACTGTACGCTGACCTGCGCATCGCGGGCTACCGGGTGTTGTACGACGACCGCGCGGAGAGTCCCGGCGTCAAGTTCGCCGATGCCGACCTGATGGGCGTCCCGCTCCGTCTCACGGTCAGTCCACGCACCGTCCAGCGCGATAGCGTCGAAATCAAGCCGCGCCGGGGCACACTCGTCGAGACCGTCACCCTGGACGACCTGCACGCCTGGCTCGAAGCCTGGGCGGCCGCGCCGTGACTCGTGATACGTGAGGCGTGAAGACTGTCGAAGCGGCTCGCGCGCCACGTATCACGCATCCGCACCCTCGACATCTCACCAGCTCGAATGAACTCACGCAATCCCTGGCTTCTCGCCGCGCGCCCGAATACCCTGCCCGCTGCCGTCGTGCCGGTCCTTGTCGGATCGGCGCTGGCCTTTCGCGACGGCGCGTTTCAGCCGCTGGCCGCGCTGGCTGCCCTGTTCGCTGCCGTGTGCATCCAGATCGGTACCAATCTCGCCAACGACGTCCACGACTTCAGAAAGGGAGCGGATACGGCGCGCGTCGGCCCGACGCGCGTCACGACGGCCGGGCTGCTCGCGCCGGAGGCCGTCGAGCGGGGGATGTGGCTGGTCTTTGGCCTGGCGGCGCTGGCGGGGCTATATCTGGTCTATGTCGGCGGCTGGCCCATTGTGCTCATCGGCGTGGCATCCATCCTGGCTGGCGTGGCCTACACGGCGGGACCATTTCCCCTGGGCTATAACGGGCTGGGTGACCTGTTCGTGTTTCTGTTCTTCGGCCTGGCTGGCGTGATGGGCACGTACTACGTGCAGGCTCTCGCTGTGACCTGGCCCGCCTTCCTGGCCGCCATTCCCGTCGGCGCGCTGACCACCAACGTCATCGTCGTCAACAACGTCCGCGACGCCGATACCGACCGGGCGGTAGGTAAGCGCACCCTGGCCGTGCTGCTGGGGCGCATCGTCGCCCGCGCCGAGTACGCGCTGCTGGTGGCCGTCGCCTATCTCACACCCCTCGCGCTGTGGCTGGGTTTCGGCCTGCCGGTGTGGACGCTGTTGCCGTGGGTCACGCTCCCCTGGGCGGTCAGCCTGACGCGCATGGTGTACACGGTGCTGGGGCCTGGCCTCAACAAGGCCCTGGTTGGGACGGCGCGGTTGCTGGCCGTGTTCGGCGCTCTGTTTGCCCTCGGTTTCCTGCTCTGAGGGAAGGCTTTGACAGGCGGCACAGGATTACCACAATTAGGGCTGCCATTCCCGTCCGCCTGGCCAGTGCGTTGGCCCTGTTCAGCTGCTCCATCTGCGGAGGTGTGTAATGCGCTTCGTTGATCTGTCGACGACGATTGGCCCCAGCCCGGCGGGGACGCCGCCCTTCATCCGCACCGACATCCAGTACGACGGCCATCAGGTGGGCGCGCAGGTGATTCAGTCGCTGTTCCAGGTTCCCCCCGCCCTGTTGCGTGATGGCGAGGGCTGGGCTGTCGAGACTTTCACCCGCTTCGGCAGTCACGACTCCACCCACGTCGACGCGCCCTGGCACTACAACAGCCATGTCCAGGGGGAGCGCGCCCAGACCATCGACGAACTGCCTCTAGACCTGTTCTTTGGCGACGGCGTGGTGCTCGATATGCGCCATAAGGCCAGGGGCGACGCGATGACGGTCGCGGATGTCATGTCGGAGTTGGCGCGTATCGGCTACACCCTCAAGGCTCGCGACATTGTGCTGGTACGGACCGGCTGCGACGCCTTCTACGGCCAGCCCGACTACATGTTCCACGGCTGTGGCGTGACGGCCGAGGCGACGCGCTGGCTGTACGAGCACGGCATCCGTGTGATGGGCATCGACGCCTGGGGCTGGGACGCACCGCTGGACGTGGAAGCCCGCGACGCGCTGACTCGCCGCGAGCCGGGTATTTTCTGGGCGGCGCATCAGGTGGATCTGCCCTACTGCCAGATCGAGCGGCTGATGAACCTCGGTGCGCTGCCGCCCTTCGGCTTCAAGGTGGTCTGTTTCCCGCTCAAGATTCAGGGCGGCAGCGCCGGTCCCACCCGCGCCGTGGCGATGCTGGATGATTGACAGGAGGCAACCATGCGACTGCGACGTGTGACCACGCCCGATGGCCCTTCGGTTGCCATCTGGCACGCCGAGCGCTGGGTTCCACTACGCGCGGCTCTGGCCGTCAGCGCCGCGCAGGGGCGCAGCCTGCCACCGATCCTTGCCGCGAGTGTCGATAACGTCGTGGCCTGCCTCAGCGGCGGCGAGCGCTTCCGCGAGCAGGCGCTGACCGTCCTCGAAAGCGTGCGAGACGAGGACTTTGGCGGCGACTTCGACCCTCAGCCCCAGTTGCCATTCCAGCCCCTGTCGTTCCGCGACTTCATGCTCTACGAGCAGCACGTCATCGACGCCAGTCGCGGCATGGTGCGGCGCTTCATGCCCCAACTGGCCGACGCGCTGGCCGCCTATGAGGCCCAGACCGGCGAGCCGCACCCTGAGCTGCGTCCCAAGCCGCTCTGGTATCAGCAGCCGATCTACTACGTCGGCAATCACTTGAGCTTCATCCCCGATGGCGCGCTGGTCCCCTGGCCGCCCTATACCCAGGCGCTCGACTACGAGCTAGAATTGGGGGTCGTCATCGCCCAACCGTTGCGCAATGCGACGCCGGAGCAGGCGCAGGCTGCTATTGGCGGCTTCGTCGTCGTCAACGACTTCAGCGCGCGGGACGTGCAGTACCCTGAGATGACCAGCGGCTTTGGCCCCGTCAAGGCGAAGAACTTTGCCACCAGCATGAGCGCGGTGGTCATTACGCCGGACGAGATACTGCCGTACCTGGACGACCTGATTGCCGAGGTGCGCGTCAATGGCGCGGTGTGGGGCACGGGGCGTACAGCAGGCCGCCGCTACAGCCTGGGGGAGATGGTAGCCCACGCTGCCCTGGGCGAGAGCCTGCAGCCCGGCGAGTTGCTGGCGACGGGCACCATCCCCGGCTGTAGCGGTATGGAGACCGGGCAGTGGCTGTCCGCTGGCGACGAGATCCTCCTTACCCTCGACCGCGTTGGCACGCTGCGCAACGTCATCGGGCAGCCGGAGGCGTCTCCATCATGATCTCACAGGCGCGAGTCATCATCCGCACGGCGCTGGCCTATCTCGTGGCGGCAACCCTGCTGGGGGCTGGCCTGTTGCTCAACCAGGCCATGGGGGTCAGCGCCGCGCTCTTCGCGCTCCAGCCCGTCTTCTACCACCTGCTGACCATCGGCTGGCTGACCCAGCTCATTTTCGGCGTCGCGGTGTGGATGTTCCCGGCTGCCTCGCGGGAGCAGCCGCATGGTAACCCGCGCCTGACGTGGCTGGCGTATGCTGCCCTCAACGCCGGCCTGCTACTGCGCGTCGTCGCCGAGCCGTGGCTCGCCTGGTCGCCTGGGCCGTGGCTCGGCGGCGCGCTGGCCCTGTCCGCCCTGCTGCAAGTCATCGGCGTGTGGCTGTTCATTGGCCTGCTGTGGCCGCGCGTCAAGCCCCGGCCCACGCCGCCCCGCCGCCGCCCCGATACCGGGGAGGCCGGCTGATGCCCACCGCGAGTCGCTGGTTTGTGAGGGCCGCGCTGGTGTGGCTGGGTGTGGGCTTCACGCTGGCCGGGTTGATGCTTGCCAACAAGGGGCTGCCGCTGAACGGCTGGTGGTGGACGTGGCGGCTCGCCCACGTCCAGATGCTACTCATGGGTTGGATGGTCCAACTCGCGGCGGGCGTGGCGTACTGGATTCTGCCGCGCCTCGGCGGCGGCTCACGGGGTCGCGAGGGGCTGGCCTGGGTCACGTTCGTCGCCCTCAATTCCGCCGTCTTACTGGCCGCCCTGCGCGACCCACTGGCGAGCGCCGTTGGGCCGACGACGGCCGCGCTTCTGTCGGGGGCCGCTGCCGTCCTCTACGTGGTGGCCGCCGCCGCGTACGCCGCCCTCATCTGGCCGCGCGTCATCCCGCTGCCCCAGTTCTCCGAGGCCGACCTGGCTGCGCTGCGTCGCCGCGCCCAGGAGCCACCCCAGTGAGCAGGCTCAGACAGCGTGCCGATTTCCCTCCCTCCGGCGTTACTAACTATAGTAATCATCAGTCTTCTCTCGCGGAGCCGTGCCATGCGCTTTGCTCGTCGTTCCCTGGTTTTGCCCCTGCTCGTTGCCCTGTCGCTGCTGAGTGTGGCCATCGCAGCGGCGCAATCGCCGACTGCGGGGCCAGATGTCGCCGCTGGCGTGAACAAGGCGCTGGTTGCCCAGGGCAAGGCGCGCGTGCTCATCGCGCTACGCGACCCGCTGTCGGCCAAAGCGCCCATTGCTGATCGCGCCGCCGTCGTCGCCCAGACACAGGCCGCCGTTCGGGCCGCCGTCCCGCCCGGCGAGATGCAGGTGTTGCGCCAGTATACCTACGTGCCCGCCCTGGCCGCTATCATCACCCCGTCCGCCCTGACGACGCTGCAAGGCCGCCCCGAGGTCGATGCGATTCACCTGGATGAACCATCCCAGGCCCATCTGGGCGATAGTGTGGCCGCCCTCGGCGCGGATCAGGTGCGCGCCGTCTATGGGCTGACCGGTCAGGGTATTGGCGTGGCGATTCTCGATAGCGGGGTCGACGCGAGTCACCCCGATCTGAGCAGCGATATCATCGCCCAGCACTGCTTCACGAGCGCGGGCTGCCCGCCCGGCAACACCGACGAGGGCGCCAGCGCGCCGGATGTCAACGGCCACGGGACGAACGTGGCCGGAATCATCACCAGCGACGGCATTGTGGCGCCGACGGGCTTCGCGCCGAAGGCCAGGATCGTGGCTATTCGCGTCCTCGACGCGCAGGGCACGGGCTGGGTGTCCGATTGGGTGGCGGGGCTGGATTGGGTCGTGGGGCAGGCGGCGACGCATAACATCCGTATCGTCAACCTGAGCCTGGGGACGTATGCGTCGTATGCCGGCACGTGCGACGCGGAGCTACCCACGGTGGCGTCGGCCGTCGCCCTTGCGAACGCCCAGGGTATTGCCGTCTTCGCCTCAAGTGGTAACGGCGGCTCGGCCACGAGTCTCAGCGCGCCCGCCTGCAACAGTGGTGTCATCGCGGTAGGCGCAACCTACGACTCGAATCTGGGCCGCGAGCCGGACGCCAACACGTACTCCGACATTTTCGGCAGCGGCTGGCCGGCCTGTTCCGACGCCGCGACCAGCCTGCAAACGATAGCCTGCTTCACCAACAGCAATAGCAAGCTGTCGATGCTTGCGCCTGGCTCGCGCATCACGTCCACTGGGCTGGGTGGCGGCGTGGCGACCTACGTCGGCACCTCGCAGGCGTCGCCCTCGGCGGCCGGCGTTGCCGCGCTGCTGCTCCAGGCGCGCCCATCCCTCACGCCGGCGCAGCTCGAAGCGTTGATGCGTTCCACTGGCACGCCGTTGACAGATACCAGGAATGGGTTGCACATCCCTCTCATCCACGCCTTGAAGGCGGCGCAGTCGCTCCAGCCGACGCCCACGCCTACCGCGATACCCACAGCCACCCCGACGCCCGCTGTGCGGGTTGTGTCGGGGCGCGTGGACCTCCAGGGACGCAGCAGTGACGCCGGGATTCAGGTGCAGATTGGCGCGCAGCAGGTCATCACCCCGCCCGATGGTAGCTACTCCGTGGCGATGCCCCCTGGCGCCTACAGCGTGACCGCCAGCCGGACGGGCTATCTCGGCAGTGCGACGCGGGTGGTGGTCGACGGTCTTGCCAACGTCACGGTGCCTCTCCTGACCCTGCGCGGCGGGGACGCCAATGGCGACGGCAGTATCAACCTGTTCGATCTGGTGATGGTATCGTCGAACTACGGAGTGAGCGCCCCGCCTGCCGACAGTCGCGCCGACGTGAACGGCGATGGCACAGTTGGCCTGGGGGACCTGGTGCTCGTAGCGTCGAACTACGGCCTGGTGGGAAGCCAGCCGTGGGGGATGAAGAGCGAGGAGCAGGGAGCGGGGGGCGGAGAGCAGGGAGCAGGGCGCGTGGAGCGTGGGGCGGGGAGCGGGGAGCGGGGCGCAAAGGGCAATGGGCGATAAATGGAGGGCTGTCACGCTGGTTGCGCCCGCTACAAGGCGGTGGTGGTCGGGTCCGCGAGCGACCAGGTGACCGTCTACCTCCAGATCTACAACACATGAGCTTCCAGGATTACCTTCGACGAGGCAATGGTCAGTTCATCAGTCAGGCTGTGGCTGGGCAGGCGCCAGCCAGCGAGGAGGCCGTAGCATGAGGCACGTCGCGAGATGGTTGACTTGCCTGCTTGTTGCCGGTAGCGTGTTCGTCGCCAGCAGCATGCTGGTCAGCTGCGCTGATTCGGGCAGCCAGGAGCTCGCGTACGTCACGAAGTTCTCTGCCACGGAAGGGCAGGTCACTGATCTGGATAACGGTTGGTCGGTGGGGTTGGAATGGGTGTCGTTCCAGCGCTTCACCGATGACGACGGCCGCGAGCGCGTCGGGCTGTTAGCCCGTGTCAGTGCGGCCCAGGAGGGCAGCGACACGCACGCCGAGAGCATCACGCTCTACCAGGGCAAGGTCTTTACCATGGGCGACCGGCGATATCAGGTGATCAGGCTCGATCCGAATACATCGCTCAGAATAATACCCGGGAGGCGCAATGGCGCCATCGTCATCGGAGAACTGCCATGACCAGCGATCGCCGACGGCCTGCCGTACCTATTCACCAGAAGGCGTGGTGATGCTGAAGATGATTCGGTCGCTGTCGTTGGGCTTCGTCATGCTCATTCTGCTGCAAGCGTTATGCGGCTGCTCTGGTCTGGCCGGTCTCGCCCGGTCTGGAGAACCGCTGGAGGTGATCGACTCGCCGCAGAGCGATCGCACGCTGGTGATTCGCGTCAACACCAGCCGGGATGACCCGACCAGGTACTTGACGCTGGTCTTCGAGGTGCATGACAAGGCATCGGGTGAGCTGCTGCACCGCCAGCCGACCCGCGCCTCCAGCCGCATGGCCTGGTCGATGCGCTGGCTGGATAGCCACACCGTGCAGCTTGACAGTTCTGATGTGGGCACGTATTGCTGGCAGGAGCAGCCTGATGCGACGTGGCTGGAATCGCACTGCCCGTGATTCGCGCCCGGCGGCCGGGCAGTTGCTATGAGGATCGCCATGAATTTCTTTGATCTGACCGATACGCCGACCGAGGACATCTATCAGGCCATCGGTCAATTCATCGCCGACGCCATTCCAGAAGCGTGGCTCAGCGCCACGGCCCATGCCGAGATCGAGGAGGACGATCATGGCCTGACCTTTGGCATCTACGTTCTGGCAGTCGCGCCCGACAGCGTCCGCGATTTCGCTGCCGGTGCGGAGCTCTATCTCGCCTTCGACGAGCTGCGCCGTCGCCTCCGCAAACCCGGCCATGCGCCGTGGGTTAAGGCGCAATTCGAGTTGCAGCCCGACGGCCACTTCGACCTGGAATTCACTTACCCGGAACATCCGTGATGCGTAACACGTAACCCGGAATTGCGTGTGGCCTGATGGGTGAGCATCCATGAATCAGCCAGTTCAAGAAGAGACGATGCCGGTTCGAAGAAGCTGGCGCAGGCTAGCCGTGACGATTCTCGGCGGTTTGGGCTTTGTGTTGGTTGGCTGCCTGATGCTGGTGTTGCCGCCCCCTGCCAAATCGGTGCTGCCCTGGACTATGGCCCTTCAATCGGTAGTGGGCGTGGTGGCGATCCTGTTCGGCAGTGTCGGTTTGGGCGCCGGAATCTACGTCGCCGTCCGGCAGACAGTGTTGCCGCGGTCCGATGGGTCAGATTGACCTTCCTGTTCCTGGGCGCATGCCCCCTGAGCCTGAAGCCAGGCAGCAGCAACGGCTGCATCGTGGTCGGGCAGGCGCTGCGAGGACCAACATGAGTTGTTACCCTGATAACTTGTTAGCGCAAATTGAGCGCGACTTTCGCTTTCTGACGGACGATCATGCGTTTGTCGCCATGCCTCCCCAACGTTCGGGAGAGGTGACGAACGTTCGATACGAGCATCCCCATCTGGTCATCCAGTTCACCGTGCGCCAGGGAGAGTGGCAGGCGCTGGTCTGGCCGGCCGCGCCGCAGATGCAGGGCTGGCAGGTTGCACTGGACGATGTGGCGACCTATCTTACCCGCCCGCCGGTTGATTTCGCGGCCGATCAGGCGCGGCCCGGCCTGAGCCAGAGCGAGGCGTTGCGTGATCTGGCGGGGCGACTGACCCCCATCGCCGGGGAGATACTGGCCCTGTTCGACCCTGCTCGCTGGCCTGTGGCTTGGGCCGACATGCAGGCGGTTGTCCAGGCGCGCCGCGCGGAGCGTTCGCGCCAATTCGACGAGTGGTGGCACAGCCGGCCGGCCGGGCTCGGTTCCACGAAAACCTGACATTGCGTTCAGGAGTAGGTGGCATGCGCGCGCTCACCTCGGTTGATCTGGCATTGTCCTGGTCGGCAGCTGCCCCATATCTGCCGCGGCGCTGGAGAACGGCTCTTGACCCTTACCTGAACCAAGAGCAATCCAGCATCATGTCGTCGCGTTTCATATTCGCCAGCGATGACCCATTCTTGGCGGAATTTCTGGCCTTCGCCGAACCGATCATGGTGTACCCTTCAGGGTCTTCGGTGCTTCTTGACAGATTTCGCGGAACAAAGCCCGAAGGTCCGCTGCTGCGCTTGGTCAGAAGTTGGCGCGAATACGACTTTGTCGATGTGCAGCATGAGCCGGTGGTGCAGTTGTTGCTGGATCGAACCATCGAACTTACGCCGCCTCTGAGCCAGTATTATCGCATCGCGATCGAGCCAGCTGCTGATTGCGCTCGTTGTGGTGAAAAACATCTGCACCAACAGCATCCCTTGCGGGTACATTGGCCTGATGATCCTGGAATGGGCATGCGCGGCGATGACTGGCAGGCGGGCGATCAGATTGCTGCCACCGAGAACTTCGAAATCGTCATTTCGCAACACTTGCGCATCCTTTGGGAATCGGCTGCGGCGCCTGATCATCCGCAGTTCCTGGCAGTCGAAAATGGCGACGCCGATCAACCGCTTTGGCAGGCGATGCCGCAGGGGACAGCTCACGTGCTGATGCCAGCGACCCCGTTGCAGGTGCGCGATCGTTGCCCGGCCTGTGGCCAGCCGTTGACGGTGGCTCTGAGCACGGCTCCATCCGATGCCGCGTTTGGTCCTGGCCGTCGAACGGTCTATGAGCAAGAAGCACTGTTGACCGTGGACCCTGCAACTCTGCCTGCTGGAGACCTGTTGGTAACCGACCTTGAAGAAGGCCGCGTTCGTGAGCTGATCGAAATTCTGCAAGGCTTCGAAGACTATCCTGACCCTTTTTTTATCCGCACATCCCGTCCGTTCTGGTTGATTTCTCAGCGCCTGCTGCGTGTGTTGCATGACCATGTGGCCAGCGGATGGCGCTGCCGGCCGGTCAACGGGCTTACATGAACAAGCGCTCAGAAAGAATGAGATCAACATGACGACAAATCCGGCGCCTGCTGCCAGGCCGCAGCCGCAGAAAATCGCCCAGAGTCGCTGCGAGCCTTGCAGGCTGGCGGCTGGGAAGGCCGCGGCGCGGCGGCCTTCTTTGGCGAGATGGAGCGCACTGTGCTGCCCTCCATGCAGCGGTTGGCTGCTGCCCTGCATCGGTCACAGACGGTGACGAGGCAGATCAGCCACCTGCTGCATGGGGCGGAAGAAGAGACATCCCGGCCATTTCGCGGCGAGGGTGGTTCCGCTCCAGCGTCTGCTGCGGCCGGCAGCCAGCCAGGAACGACCCAGGCGAGCGGCCCGCCGTTTGGCGACTACAACAACCTGGCCAACATCCCGCCGTTGGTCCTGGGGCCGGGTGCTACCTACCGCGACCTGGCGGCCATGATCGAGCAGATGTATCGCATCAACGACCATCGCAACGGCGAGAAGTATGGCGTGGACGAGCCGGTCAAGATCGTGCATATCGGCGAGAACCAGTACCTGGTGGCCATCATCGGCACCGACGCGGGCGACGACGGGCATACCGGTCCCAACGATTGGCTGGCCAACCTGAGCAGCGGCCGCGGCGTGCCCTCGCGCTTTCAACAGGCAGGTAAGAATGGGAAAAGTAAGCACCGCGCATCTTTGGAGGCAACGCGTGTTGACCCGCGCCAGCGCGCATTGGTTGGTTCTGGGCGCGTGGTTGGTAATTTTGTTGGCGGCCACGGCGTGCGGCAATGTCGGAACCGGCGTGGATTCTGGCCCCAACACGCTGACGGTGATCAACGGAGTCGATGGCCCAATCTGTTTCTTGCGCGTCAAGCGAGCGTCATCGCAGACCTTTTGGGGACGCAACCGGCTGTCATCGGGCCAGCGTCTTGCCTCGGGCGAGTCCTTCGTTGTGCGCGGGCTGGCAGCCGGTCGCTATGACGTAGATGCCCATCTGTGCGATGACGGCGGGCACCCCGGCTATGGCCGCTACGACGTGGCAGTGGGCCCAGATTCCAATGGCGCATGGATCATCGGGCAGTAAGCCCCTTCAGCAATAAGCTCTCGGTTGGCATGGTGGAAGAGAACCATGGAACCTGTTGCACTTCGGTTTAGCCACCCCAACCCGACTTTCTCCCGCTGGCGGGCGCGCGCTATGAGGCCACACCCTTCGCCAAGGGCGGCCTGAACAACGGCTTCGTTCTAGTCGCCGGAGATGTTGTGTTCATCTATCTTCACAGCACCTAAGAAATATGACAAAACAACAACCTGCGGCATCATCCGCTCTATCGCTTCGCATCTTCGGTCATAGTCTGCCGGCTGAGCTGGTCGAGGCCGTCGCCCGTGATACGCGCGCGCCCTTGCTGGATGAAGGTTGGTTCGTGGCGGTGGTCGTCTGGGGCGGTTCGGTGGCGGTGGTCGCCTTCGTCCTCTTTGGCTCTGTCTTCTTCTCCGGTATGCCGCACAGCAACCCGGCCGCCGTGGGCGCGGTCCTGATGGCCGCGTTGCTGTTGGGCGCGGTTGCCGGGGTCGGCGGCCTGCTTGTCCATCGACAACTGCGCCGCAGCCGGCAGCAAGCGCCGGCTGCGGCGTTGGCATCGCGCCATCGGGCGGTCGCCGTGCAGCGGCTGTTGGTCGCAGGCCTGCTCCTGCTATTCGGTGCGGCGGGGCTGTGGCACGCCTGGTTTTTTGCGCCGTTGACGGGCGTGTTGGGCCTCCTGACCTTTGGCCTGACCCTGGGTCTGGGCTTTTCCGCCCTGCCCACCATGCTGGCGCTGCTCGCTGGCCAGTCCAGGCGCGTCACGCACGCCGCCCGCACGCTCGACCGGCTGCTGCTGTTGGGCATCGGCCTGCTCAGCGCGCTCGTCATCCTGCCGCCGATCGCCAACGCGCAGCCAGGCGTCTTCTTCCTGGTCCTGACGCAGATTCTCAGCCTGCTGGGGTTGCCCTGGGTGGCTGCCATGCTGGCGACGGCGCGCATTCACCGCGCTCATGCAGCTCAGCGGTAGCGCCGCGTGAGGCGGGCGCGGCGCTGATTCGCAGCAGCAGGGTGCGGGCAGGGCGCCGCGAACTGGCTGGCGAATGGGCGGGGCATCAATGAGTCGACTGAGCACAGCGAGGATCTCCACTCATGCTGACCCTATATGACCGAGCCGCTGGCATCGTCTGCCTGGAGTCTGACCTGTTCCAGCACGAGGCCGATCTTTCGAAACGGCTTAGCTTGATGCTGACATCTCCGTTGACCTGGCAATGGAGCAGTACCAGGCGCTACCCGGCCCATCCTCTCTATGCCGGCCTGAGTCTGCCAGCCCAGCGCGACTGGACGCGCGTTAGTGGCATGAACCTGGATCTGCTGGCAGCAGACCTGGTTGAGCAGGACTTGAATGATGACCGAAGACAGGTGTTTCTGTTGGGAGCTGATCGGGATCTGCTCGATATTTTGTCGGATGCCCAAGAGTCCAGGCGTGTCATGACTGATTTTGTCGCTGAACAACCACCAGTGCGCATGGTCGCGGTGCAGCCTGGCGATACAGGGTCATGCCTGTTTTTCCTGCCGCACCATCCCTCCATGCCGGTGAGACAATTGCTCGAGGGGTGGGGTGTCTCAATCGCTGCCGCACAGAAGCGTCTTCCCTATCGGCGCCTTCACCTGGCGCAGTTTGAAGCCCTATTTGGCGGATAGGCGGCGGCTCGTAGGGGGGCCAGCCCCGTCAGTTCTATCGGTAGCAAAAGGGCGAGCCTGCCGTGGGGACACGGCAGGCTCACTCTTGCCGACACGCCGGCGTCGGCGGGAAGGGAGATAAATCTTGGGGTTAGCGCCGGCTGCGCAGGAACGTCGGCACGTCCAGGTCGCCGTCGTTGCTGGGCGGGATGATGCGCGGCTGGAACGTGGTCACGTGGCTGCCGCCGGTTGTGGTAGGCGCGCCGGTGGTGCCGGTGGCGGCCAGGACGCGGCCGGGGCGTAGCACCTCGGTGCGACGGCTGTTGTTGAAGGGCTGGCGCGCGGCGTTGGCCTCGAAGCCGGTGGCGACGACGGTGATCTGGATGGTGTCGTGCAGGGTCTCGTCGATGACCGCGCCGAAGATGATGTTGGCTTCGGGGTGCGCCATGCGCTGGATGACCGCCGCCGCCTCGTTCACCTCGCCCAGCATCAGGTCGGGGCCGCCGGTCACGCTGAACAGGACACCCTGCGCGCCGTCGATGGTCACGTCGAGGAGCGGGCTGGCGATGGCCTGCTCGGCGGCCTGGATGGCGCGGTTGTCGCCACTGGCCCGCCCCACGGCCATGAGGGCCGCGCCGCCGTTGGCCATGATGGTGCGCACGTCGGCGAAGTCGAGGTTGATGAGGCCGGGCACCGTGATCAGCTCCGAAATACCCTGGATGCCCTGGCGCAGGACATCGTCGGCGACGCGGAAGGCGTCGGTGATGGTCGTCTTCTTGTCGGACACGTCGAGCAGACGGTCATTGGGGACGACGATTAGCGTGTCGACGTGCTCCTTGAGGCGGGCCAGGCCTTCCTCGGCGCTGCGGCGGCGCATCGCGCCCTCGAAGGTGAAGGGACGGGTGACAACGCCGATGGTGAGCGCGCCCGCCTCGCGGGCCAACTCGGCGACTACCGGGGCCGCGCCAGTGCCCGTGCCGCCGCCCATGCCGGCGGTGACGAACACCATGTCGGCGCCCTCGATGGCGCTGTACAGGTCATCCTGGCTTTCCTCGGCGGCCTTTTCGCCAACTTCGGCGCGGCCGCCTGCCCCCAGGCCCTTGGTGAGCTTGTCGCCGATCTGAATACGGGCCGGGGCCTTGGAGAGTTGGAGCGCCTGGCCGTCGGTGTTGACGGCGATGAACTCTACCCCCTTCAGACCCTCGGCGATCATGCGGTTGACGGCGTTAGTGCCGCCGCCGCCGATGCCGATGACTCGAATCACGGCAGCGCCATTGTTGCTGACGGTGTGGGACGGCTCGGACGTGCGGCGAGAGGAACGAGGCTGCATGATGGGTGACTCCTTTCAAGGTGGTCGTCGTTGGCAAGTGGTTAGTGGTCGTCTTATAACGTCTTAGACCTGGAAGCCGCGGCGGCCTCGTCAGTCTGCCGTTAACCAGGCAGGAAAGCGCGCCGTACCCACTCGAAGAAGCGCGTGATCGTGTCGGGGCCGCGTCGCGGCTCGGCCAGACTCGGCTCTTCGGGGTGGCTGTAGCGCATCGCCCACAGGAGAAGGCCCACCGCCGTGGAATAGGCGGGGCCAGATACACCGTCCGACAGGCCCTCTAGCCGCCCAGGCTGGCCGACTCGAACCGGCATCGCCAGCAGGTAGCGGCTAAGGTCACGCAGTCCCTCCAACTGGCCGGTGCCGCCGGTCAGCACCAGACCCGCCGGCAACAGGTTGGCGTAGCCGGCCTTCTCGATCTGCGCGTAAATGAGGCTCAGCATCTCGTGACTGCGCGCCTCGATGACCTCGGCCACGAAGCGGCGCGGCACGATCTCGGTGCGTTCCGTGCCGAAGGTGTTGGTCGTGACCGGGGCCGCCTCGAGGACAGCCTCCGGGATACAGTGGCCGTAGGAGCACTTGATTTTCTCGGCGGTGTCGTAGGGAGTGCGCAGGACGACCGCCAGGTCGTTGGTCAACTGGTGGCCCGCCACGGCGACGACGCCGGTGTAGACGACCGCGCCGTCGCAGAAGATCGCCATGTCGGTCGTGCCGCCGCCGATGTCGGCCAGGCACACCCCCATCTCGCGCTCGGCCGGTGTCAGGCACGCCTCGGCCGAGGCCAGCGGTTCCAGCACCAGGTCGTGGGCGTGGATGCCTGCCCGCTGCACGGCGCGTACCAGATTGTGCAGCGAGGCGATGGCCCCCGTGATGAGGTGGACGTCGGCTTCGAGGCGGAACGCCTGCATCCCGACCGGCTCGCGAATACCGTCCTGCCCGTCCAGGGTATAGCCGCGCGGGATGATGTGCACCACCTCGCGCGTCGGCGGCACAGAGATGCTGGCCTGGGCGTTCTCAATGGCGCGCTGGACATCGTTGGCGGTGATGGTGCGGTTGCCCTGGTTGATGGTGATGATGCCCCTGGCGTTGATGGACTGGACGTGCTCGCCCGTCACGCCGACGTAAGCATGCTCGACCGTGTAGCCTGAGACCCGCTCGGCATGGCTGACGGCGTTCTTGATGGATTGGCTGCATTCCTCGACGTTGACGACCATGCCCTTCTTCATGCCCAGGGCTGGCGACTGGCCGACGCCTACGATGCGGATGCCGCCATCTTCGCTGACTTCGCCAATCACAGCGACGACCTTCGTCGTTCCGACGTCTAGTCCAACAATGGTTTTGTCCACAATCACCACCCCTTCTCCATCAACCCCTGACCTCTGGCTGCTGCCCAGAGCAGTCGCAGGCCGGCCGCCAGGCGTCGATCGCTAGCGAGTTGTCGTCTTCATCCCATACACGGGCCGTGAGGGAACCCGCAGGTCCACATACGCCGGCTCGATTTTTTGCTGCTTCAACTCGGCCGTCAACCCATTCAGGACGGCCACGCGAGCGGCGGTGACGTCGTCCTTAGCGCCGAAGTAGGCCGGGAAGCCCTGCGCCGTGACAACGCCCAGGCCCCGCTCGTTAGAGAACACCACGCGCTGGCTATTGGGGATCAGCTCCGGCAGCCGCCGCGCGAGGACGATGACCTCCGGCTCCAGCTTGAGACCGTATTGGAGGGCGTTGCCCTCGGCCTGAATGACGGGCGCGTTGGGCGGCGCACCATCGGCCGGCAGCACTGTGCCATCGTCCGCCACGCCATAGCTTGCGCCGGCGACCTGCCAGATGGCGACAGGCGCGCGCTCTTCGATCTCGATGTGAATGGCGGCGGGCAGCCCGACGCTCACCCGCGCCTCCTTGACGAAGGGCAGATCCCGCAGGCGGCGGGCCGCCTCGCTTGGCCGCACTCTGAAGATGTTCGTTCCATCCACCCCACTGCGCGCGTACACATCTTGCGCGCTGATCAGGCGATTGCCCTGAATATCGGCGGTGTATACGTAGAAGGCGTCGGAGCCGAACACGAGCGCCACCAGGGCGATACTCGTCGCGGCCAGGATCAGAGACGCCACCCGCGCCGGGGTCAGTAGCCCCAGCCGCAAGCTGGGACGCGGCAGCGCCGGCAGCTGGATGGGCCTGGGCAGCGGCCGCGACTCCAGGCGCAGTGAGCGCTGGCGGCCTGGCCCACGACGCAGCCTGGGAACCGTGGTTCGCTGCTCGTAGCTGGTTGTGCGCGCCATCACCACCCGTCGCCGTGTCGTTGAGGCCGCCGCGGCCGTGGGCGTCGCGGCCACAGTGCGTGCGCCGCTCTTGGCGGCGTCGGCTGTCGTGCGCCGCTCAGGCATCTTCTTCACCCCAATCGCCCAACGGTTCGATCTCCAACTCGAGACTGACGCCGAAGCCCTCGCGCACTGCCGCGCGGGCGGTGTGGATGAGCGCCACCACGTCGGCCGCGGTTGCGCCACCCAGATTGACGAAGAAATTGGCATGCTTGGGCGAAATCTGAGCCTGGCCCACGCGATGGCCCTTCAGCCCCGCCGCTTCGATGAGCCGCCCGGCATAGTCGCCCGGTGGATTCTTGAACATGGAGCCGACGCTGGGGGTGGTCGGCTGGCTACTGCGGCGGCTGGCGGTATGCTCGGCCATGCGCGCCTGAATCGCCGCCGGTTCATCGCGGCGGACGCGCAGATCAGCGCGCAGCACGATCTCGCGCCCCTGCGGTGGTTGGTGCTTGAAGCGGCTGCCGCGATACTCGAAGGCCAGGTCGGCGGCGGGCAAGGTGTAGACGTCGCCGTGCGGGCCGAGGGCGAACACACTCATCACGGTGTCGGCCATGCTCCAGCCGCGCGCCCCCGCGTTGTTGACAACGCACGCGCCAACACTGCCGGGGATGCCGATGCCCGGCTCGAAGCCCGCCCATCCCTGTCGCGCCAGCTGGTAGGCCAGCGCGGGCAGCGAGACGCCCGCCTCGGCGGTTACCACGCCATCGCCGTCATGGGCGGTCAGCGTGTGGCGGCGGCAGGCGATCTCGATGACCACGCCGCGCACACCGCGATCGCTGACCAGGACGTTGGAGCCGTTGCCGAGGGCCAGCGCGGGCACGCCGTGCTCGCGGGTCAGGCCGAACCAGCCTACCACGTCGTCGACGGTCTCGGCCTTGACGTACAGGTCGGCCGGGCCACCGACACGCAGGCTGGTGTGGCGGGCCAGTGGTTCGCCGCGCTGGGCGCGACCACCGAGACCCCGCCGCGCCGCCGCGGCTTCCAGGTCATCCAGGACAGGCGAAGTCAATGCTGTCATCCCCAATTCAAGCATGCGAGCCTCACTTCACCAGGCTCTCGGCGACTTTCCAGACATCCCCCGCGCCCAGCGTCAGCACAACGTCGCCTGGCTGCGCTTCCTCGGCAATGATGGCGGTCGCGGCCTCAAGGCTGCCGACGTAGCGCGCGTCGGGGTGAAGCATGCGGTTGACCACATCCTGGCTGCTCACGCCCAGCGTGTCCGTCTCGCGGGAGGCAAAGATGTCCACGACCAGGACGTGGTCGGCGTCGCGGAAGGCGCGGGCGAAGTCGCCCAGCAGGCTGGCGGTGCGGCTGTACGTGTGGGGCTGGAAGACTGCCCACAGCGGACGGCCCGGGTAGCGGCCTCGCGCGGCGGCCAGGGTGGCGCGAATTTCACTGGGGTGGTGAGCGAAGTCGTCGACGATGGTGACCCCACGGCGCTCGCCCCTGACGTCGAACCGGCGCGCTGCGCCCTGGAAGCGGGCGAGGCTGGCCCGCGCCGATTCCATCGGGATGCCCAGCCGCTCGGCGGCGGCCAACGCACCCAGGGCGTTGGACACGTTATGCAGGCCTGGCAGCCGGATGCTGAAGCGCCCCAGGTTACGACCCATGCGCCAGACGGTGAAGTCGTGGCCGCCATCCACGCGGGGCGTCAGTTCGGCCGCCCACCACTGGCCGCTGTGGGCGACGCCGTAGGTGACGATGATCGGGCTGTCCGCGCTGCGCAGGCTCTTGACCATGTCGCGCACGCGGGCGTCGTCCCAGTTGGCGACGAGGGTGCCACTGCGCGGGATGAGGCCGATGAACTCGCGGTAGGCAGCCAGCATGTCGTCGACCGTCGGGTAGATGTCCGGGTGGTCTGGCTCGATGTTGGTCACGACGGCCACATCACACGGCATATGCAAGAAAGCGCGATCGTACTCATCGGCCTCGACAACGAAGTGCAGCCCGCTGCCCTGGCGTGCGCTCGCGCCGAGGTCGCGCGGCTCACCGCCAATCAGGAAGGACGGACTAAGGGCCGCGTCGTCCAGGATGAGCGCCAGCAGGCTGGTAGTCGTCGTCTTGCCGTGGGTTCCCGCGACGCCTACGCCGATGTGGCCCGCCATCAATTGCCCCACGAATTCGTGGCGCTTGAGGACGGGCACGTCGCGCCGTCGCGCCTCTACGAGTTCGGGGTTGGTCGGGGGAACCGCCGAGGACATGACGACGAGGTCCGCGTCGCCGAGGTTGGTTGCGGCGTGGCCGATGTGGATGGTAACACCGTCGGCGCGCAGGCGGTCGGTGACGACCGACTCTCGCAGATCGGAGCCGCTGACCCGCGCGCCCTCGGCTAGAGCGATGCGCGCCAGCCCACTCAGGGCTGCGCCGCCGATGCCGATAAAGTGAACCTGACGGCCGGCCAGGGTCAGCGGGTCCGTGGACAAGGTCCCGGCCCGGGCGGACGCTTGGCCGACGGGCCGCATAGCGCCGCCATTGACGCCTTCGGAGTCTCCGCGACGAGCGGAGCGGGGGGAGCGCGCTGTCATCATAAGCACCTCTCAGCGAATGACTCTCAAGAGCAGCAGGAAGAGAAGTCCACCGATCAGGATCAGCATCGTGTATTGCGTCGGCAAAAAGTTGAAGGGCAGGATGGCGATGATCGCTTGCGCCGTGCCCGACAAGGGCGGGTAGAAGTTGCCGAACGGGTAACCATACTTGTTGAGGTAGTACCAGATCGTACCGACGATTAGATAGCCGTTGAAGAGACCAATCCCGGTGCTCCAAATACTGCCCAGCCAGCCCGTCGGATCCTTGCCCGGATAGATGATGGTCTGGCCCTGGTAGGCGATGAGCGCCGCGAAGATAACAATGCCTGAGTAGAGCAAGACCGCGATCTCCGGATAGAACGTGCCTGTGTACGACTGAAGGATCGGCCCTATCCGGGTCTCCAGAAAGAAGCAGATGATGAGCGCGCCCGTCACGATCAGGGTGACACCCAGCTCCTTGTAGAAGCCGCGCACCCAGCCTACCACGCCAAACACCACCCACAAGGCCAGGAAGCCGATCTCGATGTAGTCCATGGCTGCCTAGCTCCGCGCCATCGCCCAGCCTGCAACGATAAACACCCCGACCAGGACCACGACCATGATGGGCAGCCACTGCTGCTGGAGGAGCGTGGTTGCGAAGGTCGGAACCACCATCACCGTCTGCACGCCCGGCATGAAGCGCGGGATCAGGAAGTAGAGCAGCAGGTAGCCGTTGATAGCGCCCGCGACACCACCTATGATGTGCCGAAACAGCTCGTGCGGTCGGCGGACGACGGTGGTGAAGCGCCCCACCTCGGCCGGTCGCCGTCGGCCCAGCCACCAGCCGAACCACAAGATGACGCCGAACAGGACCAGGCGAAAGATCCACAGGCTGGCCGGGCTGCTGATGAGGGTCATGTTGGCGACCTTCGCGTAGGCCTCGCCCGGATTCTCGGCCAGGATGCCGCCGGTCAGGACGAACATCACCATGCGATACAGGCGGTTCACCAGGGCGACGACCTGCGGCTCGAACCAGGCGATGAGCACCCAGGCGAAGATGATCGCCGCCGTGATCCACAGTTCGCGGCGCAGGCCCTGCCGCCAGCCGACCAGGAAGCCTACGATGACGACGGCCGCCACCAGCCCGTAGTCGGTGAATTGGACGATCGTCACGCTGCACCCCCCAGCGCGTGCCGCGAGCCGGCCAGGCTCAGCAACTGTGCGCCGATGCGCCGCGCCGCGTCGGGGCGCGCCAGGCGCGCCATTGCCGCAGACCGCGCCGCCAGCGTGGCCGAGTCGCCGAGGGCGGCTGCCACCTCGTGCGCCAGCCGGTCACCGTCTAGTTCGGCGTCGGGGACGGTGACGGCCGCACCCGCCTCGACCAGAAAAGCGGCGTTCGGCCACTGGTGGCCGCCGGCGATGGGCAGCGGAACGAGCAGGGCGGGCAGGCCGACGGCCGGATACTCGCCCAGGATGGCCGCGCCCGCCCGCGACACGACCAGATCGGCGGCGCGCAGGGCGTCGACCATCTCGCCGTGCAGGTAGGCGTAGACGTGATAGCGGGCCTGCACAGCGGTGGGGAGGGCGGCCAGGGCATCGCGGGCCTGGGCCGCGTCCAGGTCGCCTGTGACGTGAATGACCTGGGCCAGCGTCGCCAGCCGCTCAGCCGCGGCGAGCGCGGCCTGATTGATGCGCCGCGCGCCACGACTACCGCCGAAGATGAGCAGGGTCGGCGCAGCGGTGTCGAGGCCCAGGGCCTGTCGCGCCGTGGCCTTGTCACCCGGCTGGCTCAGCTCTTCGCGCACCGGATAGCCGGTCGCGACGACCTTGTCGGCCGGCAGGTAGACGCGCGAGGCTTCGGACGTGACACAGATAGAATCCACCAGCCGCGCCAGCGCCTTGACGGCCATGCCCGGCTCGATGTCGGGCAGGTACACCAGGCTCGGTGCGCCGATCTCGCGGCCGGCCAGGACGACTGGCACACCCACGTAGCCGCCGGTGGCAAAGACGACGTCGGGGCGGAACCGGCGGACGATGCCCCGCGCCTGGAAGTAGCCCTGGCTGAGCATGCCCACGTTCCGGGCCAGGGTCACGGGGCCCATGCCGCGCACGCCACCCGCCGGCACAGCCACAAAAGGCACGCCGGCCCGCGTGACCAGACCCGCCTCCATGCCGCCCTCGGACCCGACCCACAGCAGGTCGAGGGGCGTGGCGGCGCTAGCGGTCATCGCGCGAAGCGCCTGTAGCACGGACAGGGCTGGATACACGTGCCCGCCCGTACCGCCGCCCGTCAAGAGCAGTCGCATTCGACGTTGCCTCCACGCGCTGATAGCGCGAGATGTTGAGTAGCAGACCCACCGATACCAGGGACATCACCAGCGACGAGCCGCCGAAGCTGATAAAGGGTAGCGGCACACCGGTGAAGGGTAGACTCGACGTAATGACAGCGATGTTGATCATGGCCTGGAGCATCATCAAGACGGTGATACCGCCGGCGAGGAACTGGGCGAAGCGGTCCGGCGCGTTGCGCGCGATGCGGTAGCCGCGATAGCCGATGAAGATGTACAGGCTCACGACCAGCAGCGCGCCTACGTAGCCAAACTCCTCCCCAATCAGGGCGAAAATCGAGTCGGTGTGGGGGGCGGGCAGCAGGTTGAGGAACTTGTGGGGCGTGTTGCCCAGCCCGACGCCGAAGACGCCGCCGGCGTTGAGAGTGGCCAGGGCGCGGGTGACGTGGTAGCCCAGGCCCTCCGGGTCCGCCAGTGGGTCCATGAAGATCGTCACGCGGCGCAGACGATAGGGCGCTTGCAGGATGAGCAGCACCGCTGCCAGCGACCCTACCAGCCCGGCGATGATCATCTGGAGGATGTCGGCGCCAGCGATGAAGAACAGGACGAAGGCCGTGGCGGCGATCAGGCAGGCTGTGCTGAAGTTGGGCTGCAACAGGATCAAGCCGGTCACGAGACCGATGAAAATGGAGAAGGGCAACAGGCCCAGGCTGATCTTGCGAATCTGCTGGCCTTTGGACGCCAGCCAGTCGGCGACGTAGATGATGACCGTCAGCTTGGCGATCTCGCTCGGCTGGATGGAGCCGTTGAGGAACCAGCGTGTCGCGCCGAAGCCCGCCTTGCCCACGATGAGGACGAAGAACAGCAGGGCCAGCGTGCCGAGCATCAGGGGCACCGACCAGCGCCGCCAGAACTGGTAGCGTACCCGCATCATGACCAGCATCAGCGCGACCCCGGCGATGGCATACATCCCCTGGCGTTCCAGGAAGCGCGTTGGGTCATCGTCCACCCAGGGGTAGGTGGTGCTGTAGATCATGATGAGGCCGAACAGCGTCAGCGCGGCGACCGCCACAGCCATCAGCCAGTCGGGGTGGCCGACGGTGGCGCTGGGTGTCGTGGTGGGCGCGCTGGGCGCTGTTCCCGTCTGGGGAATGCTCACCGAGGATCGATAGACCTTCACGCTCCGCTCCCAGGGTCTAGCTCACGCACCAGTTGCGTGAAATGCTCGCCGCGCCGGGCGTAGCTCGGGTAGGCGTCGAAGCTCGTGCCGCCCGGCGAGAACAGCACCACATCGCCGGGCCGCGCCAGCCGCGCCGCCGCCTCGACGGCCTCGGCCACCCCCGTCGCCACCGCTACCGGGACGCCGGCCGTCTGGGCGGCCTCGGCCAGACTCGGCCCCCACGCGCCGAAGGCGACCAGCGCGGCCACCCGTTGACCGATCGCCTGAAGGAGTTCGTCGATGGGCAACCCCTTGTCCATGCCGCCAGCGAGCAGGATGACGCGGCGATTGGGGAAGGCGCGGATGGCGGCCACCGCGCTGGCAGGGGTGGTCGACTTGGAGTCGTTGACCCACTCGGCGCCGCCCACCATGCCCAGCGGCTCCAGGCGGTGGGCGCCGGTCTTGTAGCCGCGCAGCGCCCCGGCCATCGTTTCGGCCGGCACGTCATGGAGTGCACCGATGGCGACGGCGCATAGGGCGTTGGCGACGTTGTGCAGGCCCGGCGCGGGCATCTCGGCGGCCGGCATGACGGTGTGCTCGACACCGTCGCGGCGATAGGCCAGGTGGCCCTGCCACAGGTACGCGCCCGGTTCCATGCGATGCGCCAGGCTGAAGGCGAAGGGCTGCGCCGCCGCCGCCGCGCCCCATTGGCGTAGGATGGGGTCGTCCCAGTTCAGGACAGCCCAGTCGCCCTCGGTCTGGTAATCCAGGATGTGGCGCTTGGCTGCGATGTACTCGTCGAAGGAGCCGCCGTAGTCGACCAGGTGGTCGGGGGCCAGGTTCGTGACCGCCGCCACGTGGGGGCTGCGGTCGAGGAAAGCCAGCTGGTAGTTGCTCAGTTCCAGCAGCACCAGGTCGTCGGGCGTCAGGCCAGCCACGTCGTCCAGCGGCGATGTGCCGATGTTGCCGCCCGTGTGCAGCGGCAGGCCACCCGCCCGCAGAATGGCGTCGGCCATCTCGGTGGTGGTGGTCTTGCCGTTGGTGCCCGTGATGCCCACGATGGGGCAGGGGCACAGGGCAAAGAACAACATCAGGTTCGTCACAATCGGTATGCCTCGCGTCCTGGCCGCGTCCAGCACGGCCACATTCTTCGGGTACTTGTAGGTATACGCGCTCTGTACGACGCCGATGATGTCGGAGTCCGCGACGCCCCGCAGGTAATCATCCCCCGCCGCCAGCGTCGCCCCCAGGCGGTCAAGCTCGGCGGCCTGTGCCGCCAGCGACGGGTCGGCGCGAATCTCGTCGTAGGGTCGGGCCAGATGAACCGTGACGTCCGCCCCCTGGCGCGTGAACCAGCGAGCGAGGGACATGCCCTCGATGCCGGCGCCGACGACGGCGGCCCGCTGGCCGTGGAGGCCGCTGGGAACGCTGGTCATGCGCGCCTACAGCAGGGCCAGGGCGATGCCGAGCATCGCCGCCAGCACGCCAATGAGCCAGAATCGCTGCGTGACCTGGGTCTCCGACCAACCCAGGAGCTTGAAGTGATTGTGCAAGGGCGACATCTTGAACACGCGCTTGCCTTTGGTCGCCTTGAAGTACGACACCTGAATCATCACCGACAGCGTCTCGGCGACGAAGATGAAGCCGATGACCGGCAGGATAAGATACTGGCCCGTCATCAGGGCCACCACCGCCAGCGTTGCGCCCAGGGCCAGCGCGCCCGCGTCGCCCATGAATAGCTCGGCGGGGTAGGCGTTGTACCACAGGAAGGCCAGCACCGCCCCGACAATGGTGAAGGAGAAGGTCACCAGGTAGTTCTGGCCCTGGAGAAAGGCGATGATGCCATAGGCGACGAAGGATGTGGCCGCCGTCGTGCCCGCCAGGGCGTCCATGCCGTCGGTCAGATTGACGGCGTTGGAGAAGCCCACAATCAGGAAGATGGCGAGCGGAATGTACCACAAGCCGATGTAGATGGGCTGCGGCACAGTGGGGATGGCGATGGAGTTCTTGCCCAGCCCAAAGTACAGTACCAGCGTGATGGCCAGTGCGAGAAGGGTCTGGACCAGAATCTTGTGCCGCCCTAGCATGCCGAATTGCTCGCGCCGCCCCCGCACGCCCATGTAGTCGTCAATCGCGCCCAGGATGCCGTAGCCCACCAGGGCCGACAGGGGAACCAGTATCGATTGCCCAATGAGGTTGAAGCCAAGCAGGTTGCCGATGTTCAGGCCGACGGTAATGAGAGCCACCGGCACGATGAACAGCAGGCCGCCCATGGTCGGGGTGCCGACCTTGATCTGATACGACTCGGGCAACTCGATCCGAATCTGCGCGCCGATGGCCTTTGCTCGCAGCAGGTTGATGAGCGGACGCCCCCAGATGACCGCGCCCAGGAAGGCCAACGCCCCCAGTGTCAGGGAGTAGGGCATGACAGGCAGAAGGATGGTCGGCATCAGGTCGGCCTCGCAGCGGCCGCCGTACCGCTGCCATTCGTGCCCTGACCGGCCAGTTCCGCCACCATGGTCTCCATGCGCATGCCACGCGAACCCTTGATGAGGACGAAGTCGCCGGGGCCGATCTCGTCGCGCAGGGCGACCAGGGCGGCATCCTTGTCGGCGTACCACTCGACGTTTTCGCCAGGCATGCCGCACTCGCGAGCGCCGTCAGCGATGCCCCGCGCCAGCGTGCCAATGGCAATGAGCCGGTTCACGACCTCGGCGGCGCGGCAGCCGACCACCCGATGCGCCTGGGTCTCATAGGCCCCCAGTTCCAGCATGTCGCCCAGGACGGCGATGCGGCGGCCGGGCATCTCCTTGAGGAGGTTCAGCGCGGCCAGGCTTGAGTCGGGGCTGCTATTGTAGGTATCATCGAGGAGCGTCGCGCCGTTGAGGGCCTGGACCACTACCAGGCGCACCTGGGCCGGCTGGGATTGCAGGCCTTCGATAATCTCTTCCCAGGTCAACCCCTCCACCAGCCCAACGGCGATGGCGCGCAAGGCGGTATGGACACTGTGGCGGCCAATCAGGGGCGCTTCGACACGCAGGCTATCGCCCTCATAGTGCACCGTGAAGGTGACACCTTCAAGCCCACGGCTGTCGACGCGGTCGGCCCAGAGGTCGGCGCTGGGTGTCAGGCCATAGGTGAACACCCTGGCGCGGGTCTTGTCGCGCATTGCCAGCACGCGCGGGTCGTCAGCGTTGAGGATGGCCGTGCCTTCAGGCGGCAGCGCCTCGACCAGCTCGGCCTTGGCGATGGCGATGTTCTCGATGCTACCGAGCCGTTCCAGGTGGACCGGGCCGACGATGGTTTCCACGCCGACTTCGGGCCTGGCCCACTCGCACATCTGGCGAATCTCGCCGATGGCGTACATGCCCATTTCCAGGACGGCGCGCTCGTGTTCGGGCGTCAGGCGTAGTAGCGTCAACGGCAGGCCGATCTCGTTGTTGAAGCTCGCCTCGCTCTTGAGGGTGCGATAGCGTTGCGACAGGACAGCGGCCATGAGTTCCTTGGTCGTCGTCTTGCCCACGCTGCCCGTGATGCCGATGACCCGCACGGGCATGCGCGCCCGCCAGAAGGCGGCGAGCCGCTGCAGGGCGGCCAGGCTGTCGTCGATGACGATGGCGACGGGCGTGCTCGCCGCCGTCAGCGGCGCTACCAGCCGCACCGCCCCCGCCACGTCGTCGGGGCCGGTGGCCTCGATGCGCGTCAGGCCCTTGACGTAGGCCAGCCCCGTCGGCTCGACCACCACGGCCACTGCGCCGCGCGCCAGGGCGTCGGGTACGAATTGCTGGCCGTCCCGCGTCCCGCTGTGCTCGGCGAAGAAGACGCCCCCCGGCGTGACCTGCCGCGAGTCGACCACGACCTGGCTGACCCGGCTGGCCGCCAGCGACGGCCGCGCGGGGCGGACGCCGGTGATGCCCTCGATGACGTCAGCGAGCATCATTGCGTATCGCCTCCGGGCCGAGGCTTGCGGTTCTCGGCCGCCAGTCGCACATCGTCGGGCGGAATGCTGAGGTAGTCGAAGACTTGCCGCGCCAGGACACCGAAGAAGGGCGCGGCCACCTCAGAGCCAAGCTGACGGTGGACCGGCTTGTCGACCTTCACCAGAATCACGACCTGCGGGTCGGCGACGGGGCCGAAGCCGGCGAAGGAGGCAATGGTCAGCTCGTCGTCGTAGCCTTTATCGGTGGGGATCTGGGATGAGCCGGTCTTGCCGCCGATGGTGTAGCCGGGGACGCTGGCTCGCACGGCATGCTCCACGACGCCTACCAGGGCTTCGTGCAGGGCGGGTATGTTCTGCGGCGAAACGACCTGACGCACCGTGATGGGACGTGTGTCCTTAATCACCGTGTCGCCCTGCCGAAGTTGCTGTACCACATAGGGCTGGACCAGATGGCCGCCGTTGGCGATGGCGGCCATCGCGGTGATCACCTGGATAGGCGTCGCCGCCATGCCCTGGCCGAAGGAATTGGTCGCCAGGTCCAGGTCGCCCCAGCCCTGGGACTTGTAGTCGCGGATGAGGCCGCCGACTTCGCCGGTGAGGTCGATACCTGTCGGCGCACCGAAGCCGAAGTCGCGCAGATGCTTGTAGAAGCGCTGGGGGCCGAGCATCTGGACCAGATGGACTGCGCCGACGTTGAGTGACAGCCGCATCATGGTGCGCATGTCGACGCGGCCGTGGGCCACCCGGTCCCAGTCCCAGATCGTGACGCCACCGACGCGCATATAGCCCACGTCGTCGTAGGATGTGCTGAGCGAGGCGACACCCTCTTCCAGCGCAGCGGCCAGGGTGACGGCCTTGAGCACCGAGCCAGGCTCATAGAGCTTGCTGATGACAGGGTTCTCGAAGCGGTCGGGCGGGGTCGTCGCGAAGCGGTTAGGGTCGTAGGTCGGCACGCTAGCCATCGCCAGAATCGCGCCGGTCCTGGGGTCCATGACAATGGCGCTGCCGCCGGCTGCGTCTTGCGCCTCGACGGCCTTGCTCAGTTCGCGCTCCGTCATGCGCTGGATGTTGGCGTCGATGGTCAACACCAGGTCGAAGCCGTCGCGCGGGGCACGGAAGCGGGTCGGGTCCACCAGCAGCGCGCCGCCCCAGGTTCCGTCTTCGCCGCGCAGGGCGTTGTCGTAGTATTCCTCAACGCCGGTGTAGGCCTTGCCATCGGCGGCGACGAAGCCAAGCACGTGGGCGGCGGCGCTGCCCAGGGGATAGACGCGCCTGGCCTCCGTCTCGACCAGAATGCCGGGTAGCTTCGCCTCACGGACCTGGTTGGCCGTCGCCTCGGTCAGGTTGCGCGCCAGGCGTGTGTAAGTCCGTCCGTCTTTCGCCTCAAGCCCTGCGCGCAACTCATCAGCGGGGCGGCCGACCAGCGGCGACAGCTGCGCGGCGACATCGGCGGCATTGGTGACGGCGCGCAGGTCGGCGGCGACGATGAATTCGGCCACGTCACCGGCCAGCAGCAGCCCCGTGCGGTCGTAGATGGCGCCGCGGCCGGCCTTGATCTGGCCGGGCTGGAGCTTGGCCGCGCTATCGGCGGCTTGCAGGTCCACATGAGGCATGAGCTGCCAGTAGCCGAGCCGCAACGCCAGCACCAGGGCGAAGCCGCCAAAGATGGAGAAGATGAGGGCCAGCCGTCGCTGGGTTTGCCGGTCGAGGGGTGTCATGTCCGGGTAACGTTCTCTAGGTGTCGAGACCTGGCTAGCGCGCCAGCCACTGCTGAAACTGCTGTCTGAGACCGGCCCAGCCGTCGGGCGCCTCGGGCGTCGCGCCTTCGGTCGGCGGGGCGGCCAGGGGGCGATGGTCAAGGGCGGCGGCCACCTCGGGCGAAACGGTGACGTAGGTGAAGGCGCGCGGCGCGCGGAAGCCCAGCTCGTTGGCGCGCTGCTCGAGTCGCTGCGGATTCGCCAGTCGCGTCAGTTCGCTGGCCTTCTCAACGCGCTGCCATTCCAGCATGCGCCGCTCTTTGCTCAACTCCTGCAACCGCGTGCTGGATGTGGCGACGGTCGCAGCCAGGTTCAGGTACAGCAGGCTGGCCGCGCCCAGCAGAATCGCGCCCAGGAGCACGAGCAGCGCGAGTCGCGGCGTGTCCAGCCGCCCATCGGGGCGAGGGACGGGGCGCGCCTCGGCGCTACTTTGCGAGAGAGTGACCGGATTCGTGGTCATGCGTATCACCGCCAGGTCAGGGTAGACGCTCAGCGCCGCGTAGGCGTGCGCTGCGCGCTCTAGAGTTTGCCCGGATCTCGGCCTCGTCGGCCATCACCGGCTTTCGGGTCGTCAGGGTTAAGGTCGCAGTATGCCCGCAGGTGCACACGGGCTGTTCGGGTGGGCAGATGCAGTCGCGGGCTTCATCGCGCATGAACTGCTTGACAATGCGATCTTCGAGACTGTGAAAGCTGATCACGGCCAGACGGCCGCCGGGGCGGAGCAAGCTCACCGCTTGCGGCAGCGCCTCGCGCAGCGCACCAAGCTCATCGTTGACGGCAATGCGGAGCGCCTGGAAGGTGCGCGTCGCGGGATGAATGCGCCAGTAGCCCTTACCGCCTGCCACACGGGCCACGACGCGCGCGAGGTGGCCGGTGCTCTCGATGGGCCGCGCCGCGACGATGGCGCGAGCAATGCGCCGGGAAGCCTTCTCCTCGCCGTACTCGTAGATGAGGTCGGCAAGCTCGCCCTCGCTCAGGCCGTTGACCAGATCCGCCGCGCTCGTAGCCATCGATGGGTCCATGCGCATGTCGAGTGGGGCGTCCTGGCTGAACGCGAAGCCGCGGTCACCTGCGTCCAGCTGCATGGACGACAGACCCAGGTCGAGGAGAATGCCGTCGACGGCGGTAAAGTCGTGGGCTATGGCGGCGGCGCGGAGGGTGCGAAAGTTGGCGTGCACCAGGACGACGCGGTCGCCGAACGGGGCGAGGGCCGCGCGCGCCAGTTGTAAAGCAGTCGGGTCCTGGTCGAGACCCA
Organism: Anaerolineae bacterium; assembly: GCA_034431435.1. GTDB lineage: Bacteria > Chloroflexota > Anaerolineae > Epilineales > JAHCIE01 > JAHCIE01. The sequence continues at coordinate 40,699 of DAOUDG010000085.1, forward strand.
GCAGGCGACCATCGGGGCCGCTGGCGGTGAGCAGGGCGGCGGCGTGGCCGCCCGCTCCGAGAGTGCCGTCGATGTATCGTCCGCCCGCGCGAGGCTGGAGCAGGCGGATCGTCGGCTCTAGCAGCACCGGAATGTGGGGAGGGGCCGTCACCTCAGACTAAAGCCGTGACGGGCCAGTTCCTCCGACCATTCGTCGCTTTCGCTCTCCAGGGCGTTCTGGACCCCGTTCCAGCGCTGCTTGTTCCAGACTTCGAGGTGGGGCGTTTTGGCATTGATGCCGACGACAACGATCTCGGAGTCTGGCTCAATCTCGGCGTGCTTGCGCAGCGATGGCGGGATGAGCAGGCGACCCTGTTTGTCCAGCCGCAGGTCGTGGCCGGTCAACAGGCGGAACATCTGGCGGGTACTCTTGGTAAACTGGTTCAGTTCTTGCAGCTGAGCCATCAGGGTTTCGTAGTCGCCGACGGGGAAGATCCACAGGCAGCCATCCAGTCCGCGCGTGATGACCGCGCCGGTGTCGAGGCGTTCCCGGAAGCGGATGGGAACGATGAAGCGGCACTTGTCATCGAGGGTGTGTTCGAACTCGCCGGAGAACACTGGAAAGGCAACCCCCACTTAGAACATAATTTCTAAGCGCGATTCTCGCTAAAACCGCGCTCACCTACCACTGGCTCCCCCCGTCCCCCACAAATCTACCATTAATCTCCACTTTTCACCATTTTAGCCCACCACAGAGATTTGTCAACAGCCAGGGCTGGCAATTTGACTCCGGCCCATAAAACGTAAGGTTATAGGGGCGCACAGACTAGCAGGACCGAGCAACAGCGAGCAAAACCTTGCGGAATCCTGCGGGTGGCTGTAAGGTGATGGCAGGACCGCTACCTGACGGCTGTAGCGCCCCGCACGGGGGTTTCCGATCCCGCACGCCGGGCGGCAACGCGGCGGTCGTGGCGGCGCGTGCGGGCCAGCCGCGCCGCCGACGCGGTCGAAAATGGGGGCACAGGGGTGGGGAAAGGTGGGGGGGCGGGCAGGCTGCGCAACCGCGAGGTTGGGGTTGACGGTTGGGCGGGGGTGTTGTACACTAAGAACACGTGTTTGATGGTCGCAAGTTGTCATCGACGGCAAGCTCAACTTGCTAAGGAGGACGTGTGTACTCGAAGCATATACTGATTGGGAACCTCGGCAGCGACCCGGAGATGCGCTACACCCCTACCGGTCAGGCGGTGTGCAGCTTCAGCGTCGCCGTCAACCGGCGTTGGACGGACGCCCAGGGTCAGAGCCACGACGAGACCACCTGGTATCGCGTGTCGACCTGGGGTAAGCTGGCCGAGACATGTAGCCAGTACCTCGCCAAGGGCCGCATGGTGCTGGTCGAGGGCGACCGCATTAAGGTCAACCCCTATCTGAACCGCGAGGGACAGGCAGCGGCGACCATGGAGCTAACCGCCCAGACGGTGAAGTTCCTCGGTGGCCGCGAAGGCGCGGCATCGGGCGGCGCAGGCGGCGCAAGCCGCGCCCCAGGCGCGGTGCCCGCCTACGAAGGCGGCCAGATCAGCGAGGACGAGATTCCCTTCTAACCCCGCCCCTGCTTCTCCTCTCTCCGTGCGCCAGGGCTTCTTTGTTTCACGACGAGAAGCCCTGGTAAGACTTGACATCTCCGCGCGTCTGTTGTATACTACCCCATTGCACTGTTCCGCCATGCCCGATTTGGCCCGCATTGAGGAGCAATCGAACTGTCGCTGATGGCTGCCTGTGCCGCTCGCTGGCGGAGAGCGGAAGGCAAGCGAGGGCGCTCCAGTCCACGATGATTGCTTCACCGTCAGCGGACCCGAATCGGGTTCGATTCTTGTCCCGCGTAGGAGAAGACGAGGTTGTATGGCTATTGACACGCTGCGTCCCCTCCCCGAGTCTCTGTTGCGTCGTCCGCGCAAGAGCTATTCCCGCATCCCCGAAGTCACCGACCTGCCGGACCTGATTGAGATTCAGAGCACGTCTTACAAGTGGTTTCAGCTGGAGGGCCTCCGCGAGTTGTTCGAGGAGATCAGTCCCATTGTCTCCTTCAACAAGGCGTTGGAGCTTCACTTTGTAGACTATCGCTTCGATGAGCCGAAGCACGGCGAGCAGGAAGCTCGCGAGATGGACATGACCTACGCCGCGCCCTTGTGGGTGCAGGTGCGCCTGGTCAACCGCGATACCGGCGAGGTGCAGGAGCAGGAAGTCTTCATGGGCGACTTCCCGCTCATGACCGACAAGGGCACCTTCATCATCAATGGCACCGAACGTGTCGTAGTGTCGCAGCTGATTCGCTCGCCGGGTGTCTACTTCACCACCGAAGAGGACCGCGCCACGGGGCGTAGCCTGGCGATGGCGAAGCTCATTCCCAACCGTGGCGCGTGGTTGGAGTTCGAGACCTCCAAGCGCGATGTTGTGTCGGTCAAGGTCGACCGCAAGCGCAAGTTCCCCGTCACCCAGTTGCTGCGCGCCATCGGCGTTGGCGCTGACGAGGAGATGCTGCAAATCTTCACGGATGTCGACACGGACCCCGACCACCCGTATATGGAGTCGACCCTCGAGCGCGACCCGACGGGCAGCCAGGAAGAGGCGCTGCTCGACTTCTACAAGAAGCTACGCCCTGGCGACCCGCCGACGTTGGACAACGCGCGCAACTTTCTGACCAACCTGCTGTTCGCGCCGCGCCGCTACGACCTGAACAAAGTCGGTCGCTATAAGCTCAGCCGCCGCCTGGGCCTGGAAGGTATCGTCGATCCCAAGACCGCGACCCTGACCAAGGACGACCTGATCCAGGTCATCAAGGTCATGATCAAGGTCAACAATGGCGAGGAGCGCCCCGACGACATCGACCACCTGGGCAACCGTCGCGTCAAGACCGTCGGTGAGTTGCTCCAGAACCAGCTGCGCATCGGCCTGCTGCGCATGGAGCGTGTCGTTCGCGAGCGCATGAGCACCCGCGAGCCGGACGGCGTCTCGCCGCTGGCCCTCATCAACATTCGCCCGGTCGTTGCCGCCACCCGTGAGTTCTTCGGCGGCAGCCAGCTCAGCCAGTTCAACGACCAGACTAACCCCCTGGCCGAGCTGACCCACAAGCGCACCCTGTCGGCCCTCGGCCCCGGCGGCCTCCGCCGCGAGCGAGCCGGCTTCGACGTGCGCGACGTGCACCACAGCCACTACGGGCGCATCTGCCCCATCGAGACACCCGAAGGCCCGAACATCGGCCTCATCGGCCGCCTCGCCACCTTCGGGCGCGTCAACGAGTACGGCTTCATCGAGACGCCCTACCGCCGCGTGTTGCGCGAGGTGAACAACCGCGTCGAGGAGACCACCTGGCGCTCACCGCGCCAGGACGTGCGCGACCCTCAAACGGCCGAGATGATCGTCGAGAAGGGGCAGCGCATCACGCCCCAGTTGGCCGAGCGAATTGCCGCCACCTCCATCGAGCGCGTGCCGGTCACACCCTTCGTGACCGACGAAATCCTGTACATGACGGCCGACGAAGAGGACCGCTACACTATCGCCAGCGCCAGCACGGTGCTCAACGAGTTCAACGAGTTCACCCAGCCCCGCGCCGCCGTCCGCCGCAACCAGCAGCCGACGCAGGATACCATCGAGCGCGTCGATTTCTACGACGTCTCGCCCAAGCAGATCGTGGGTGTGTCGGCGGCCCTCATCCCGTTCCTCGAGCATGACGACGCCAACCGCGCGCTGATGGGGTCCAACATGCAGCGCCAGGGCGTGCCCCTCATCAGCCCGGAGTCGCCCATCATCGGCACGGGCATGGAGTACAAGGCGGCTGTCGACTCGGGCCAGGTGGTCGTTGCCCTGGAGGACGGCGAGGTCATCAGCTCGATGTCGGACCAGATCATCGTGCGCGGTGCAAGCGGCGACAAGGTGTACCAACTGCGCAAGTACAATCGCTCCAACCAGTCGATGAATATCGACCAGCGGCCTATCGTGTCCAAGGGCCAGCTCGTGAAGAAGGGCCAGGCCATTGCTGATAGCTCCTCCACCGAGGACGGCGAGCTGGCCCTGGGCCAGAACGTGCTGGTGGCCTTCCTATCCTGGGAAGGCGGCAACTACGAAGACGCCATCCTGGTCAGCGAGCATGTGGTTCGCGACGACAAGTTCACCTCGATCCACATCGAGAAGCACGAGATCGAGGCCCGCGACACCAAGCTCGGCCCCGAAGAGATCACGCGCGACATCCCTAATGTGGGCGAGGACGCGCTCAAGGACCTGGACGCCGAGGGCATCATCCGCATCGGCGCTGAGGTCGGGCCTGGCGACATCCTGGTTGGCAAGATCACGCCTAAGGGCGAGACCGATCTGACGCCGGAGGAGAAGCTGCTGCGCGCCATCTTCGGCGAGAAGGCCCGTGAGGTGAAGGACTCGTCGCTACGCCTGCCCCACGGCGAGAAGGGCAAGGTCGTCGACGTCAAGTCGTTCACTCGCGAAGAGAGCGCGGATCTGCCGGCCGGTGTCGACCGGCTGGTGCGGGTCAGTGTCGCCCAGCAGCGCAAGGTGACTGAGGGCGATAAGATGGCGGGCCGCCACGGCAACAAGGGTGTCATCTCGAAGGTTGTGCCCATCGAGGACATGCCCTACCTGGAGGACGGCACGCCCGTCGAGATCATCCTCAACCCGCTGGGCGTGCCGGGCCGCATGAACATCGGCCAGATTTTGGAGACACACCTGGGCTGGGCGGCGCACCGCCTCGGCTTCCGCGTCGTCACGTCGGTCTTCGATGGGGCGAAGGAAAACGAGATTGCCGCCGAGTTGGGGCGCGCCTGGCTCATGGACGAGGCGTGGCGGGTGCTGACCATTCGCGCCTGGGAGTGGGTCACCGAGCAGGGTCTGGATGTCGACGCCCTGGAAGATGATCAGGGGGCGCGTCTGGAGTACCTGGCCGCCCACTACGATGTCGACTGGGAGACGCTGAACACTGACCCCATCGCCGCCAAGCGAACCGCGTTGGACTACTGGCTGCGCGAGCAGGGCCACGACCCCGCCAGCCTCCTGGTGTGGGAGGGCGATACACGGCTGCCCCACGAGCGCGAGCAAGCCGACGCGCTGCTACGCGACCTAGTGTATCGCCTGTGGATGCAGAAGTGGGATTACGACGAGAGCGCCAACAAGCAGTTTGCATCGATTCACGCCATCCCCGCCGATAAGCTCGAAGCGGAGGCGGAGCGGTTTGGGCGCGAGGTGCGCCGCCCTGTGCCAACATCGGGCAAGGCGGTGATGTACGACGGCAAGACGGGCTTGCCCTTCGACTCGCCTGTGACGGTGGGCGTCATCTACATGATGAAGCTGGCCCACCTGGTCGAGGACAAGGTTCACGCTCGGTCCACTGGCCCCTACTCTCTGGTCACCCAGCAGCCGCTGGGCGGCAAGGCCCAGTTCGGCGGCCAGCGCTTCGGCGAGATGGAGGTATGGGCGCTGGAAGCCTACGGTGCGGCGCATACTCTCCAGGAGATGTTGACCATCAAGTCCGATGACGTGACCGGTCGCGTGAAGACTTACGAGGCCATCGTCAAGGGCGAGGAGATCAACGAGCCGGGCGCGCCGGAGTCCTTCCTGGTGCTGGTCAAGGAGTTGCAGAGCCTGGGCCTGACGGTCGAGGCGCTGGACTCGCGTGGCGAGCGTATCGCCCTGGGCAAGGAAGACGCCGACGACCGCCTGCCACGGCTGGGCAGCCTGGGCCTGAGCATGGGCCGTAGCGGCGGCCGCAAGCAGGCTCCCATCAAGGAGTCGAGCGACGAGGACATCGTCATTGAGTAAGGCGGCGAGTGAGTGAACGAAGAAAGACCCCAAAGGTTGGCCAAACCTTTGGGGTCTTCTCGTCAGTGGGTGCGCTTGGCGTCCGACACGGGTTACGCTAGAATCAGGATAATGTGAGCAACAGGGGGTCGAGGAGGTTGACGATGAGCGCCACGGTCAAGACGCAGGTGGACGAGCGGTGGACGGTCGATGACTCGGAGAACGTCCCCGTTGACGACGGCAACCGCTACGCGATCATCGACGGCTCGCCCCTGCTGCCCGACTTCGCCGTGACGGTCGGCGACTTCTTCGCCGACATCCCGCAGGGCGAGTAGACGACTGTGCATATCGGCGAGACTCTCGAGGCGCGGTCGCCCCAGGATTTCGCCGCCTGGCTGGACGAGCATGGCAGGACGGCGCGCGAGATCTGGGTGGTCATCTACAAGAAGGCCAGCGGGAAGCAGACCGTCACCTACCCTGAGCTGGTCGAGGTGGCGTTGTGCTACGGCTGGATCGACGGCCTGGCGAAGGGCGTGGATGACGAGAAGTACGTGCAGCGCTTCTCACCCCGCCGACCAAAGTCGAACTGGACGGAGACGAACAAGGCCATCGCCCGCCACCTCATCGCCGAGGGCCGCATGACTGACGCCGGGCGAGCGGCCCTGCCACCCGACGTGGCCGGGTCCTAGCAGGCTATCTCACCCCCAGTACGATCCTGTCGGCCACATCCTGATCTCGCGCTCCACTACGTCTGACCAGCCAGCCATCGCTGCGCCAGATCGAGAGCCTCCTCGCGCGTCGTGACCTGGCCCGTCGCGGCAGCTTCTCGTAGTCGCTCCAGTAACTCTCCGACACGCGGGCCGGGCGTCAGCCCCAGCGCCGCCATCAGGTCGTGCCCGCTGACCAGAGGCGGCGGCGCCACCACCGGCGGCGGCTCCGCGGCGTACAGCAGGTCGAGCATGTGAGTCGTCGTCGCCAGTACGGCGTTGGCGCTGGCTGGGCTGTCGGCGTCGTCGGTCTTGCCGCGATTGTCGGCGAGGGAGAGAAGGAGGATATCGGCCGCCGCATCGCCTGTATCGCGAAAATAGCGATACTCGGAGCGGGCGCTCACGGCCTTCTGAGTGGCGAGGAACAAGGGGCGAAGGTGGTAGCGCACCACTTGCTTCAAGTAGACGATCTCACGAACACCCAGCCGCAGGTCGCGCGCGGCGCGTTCCACCATCGCCGCGCCCACGACCTCGTGGCCGTAGAAATGTACGACGCCCTGCGCATCGACGCTGCGGGTCGCAGGCTTGCCCACGTCATGGTATAGGGCAGCGAACTTGAGAACCGACCACTGGGGCCGCCCGCCTACCGGCTCCTGGGCCAGGTGGGCGCGCAGCGCCGCGCGATGCGGCGCCAGAGCCACCGCGACCGAGGCATCGGGGGCGGCCCCACCCAGGTCCAGCGCGCCCAGGACGCCTTCCAACTGGGTCAGCACGGCCAGGATATGCTCGAACACATCCCAAGCGTGGGGTGGCCGCTGCGTGACGCCCTGGGTCGCCGCCAGGTCGGGCAAGGCTACCGCCAGTACCTCCAGGCGGTCCAGCTCGCGTAGTATCCCCGCCGTGTCGGGTAGCGTCAAGATACGCCACAATTCGTCGCGCACCCGCTCCGCCGACACCCACGCCAGCCGGGGGGCGTCGCGTTGACACCACGCAGCCGTCGCCGCGTCAAGCATTCCGCCGAGCTGGGCGGCGAGGCGCGGTGCGCGCAGCAGGCGAGCCGGATCGTCGCGCAGGGCGCGCTCCGAGGTGGCGCGGATAACGCCGGCCGCCAGATCGTCCCGCCCACCAAGCGGATCGATGATGGTCGGCGTAGCCGAGGCCCACTCGGCGACCGGCATTGCCATCGCGTTGACGGTGAAGTCACGCAGCCGCAGGTCGGCGTCGAGGTCCGCGCCGCGCTGTTGCGCCACGTCGATCTGGTCCCGTCCGATCACAACCCGCGCCAGCCCGTGGCCTTCGTCGAGGGTGACGTACGCGCCGCCCAGAGCGTCGGCCAGCCGTCGCGCCAGGCGTAGCGCGTCGCCGTCTATCACCACGTCTAGATCGTGAACCTCGCGGCCCAACAGCCTGTCGCGCACCGCGCCGCCGACGAAGTGGGCAGGCGGCCCAGCGGCGAAGAACGCGGCCACTTGTTCGGCGAGATCCATGCGGCTAGCCCTGTCTGGCCGCCACCACCAGATCGGCCACCTCGTCCGGGTGGCGGGCTACCGCGATACCCGCCGCCTGGAAAGCCGCGATCTTGTCTTGGGCGCGCCCCTCGCCGCCGGAGATGATGGCCCCGGCGTGACCCATGCGCCGCCCTGGCGGGGCCGTCTGTCCGGCCACGAAGCCAACGACGGGCTTCTTCACGTGCTGGGCGATGTACGCAGCGGCGCGCTCTTCGTCCGTCCCGCCGATCTCGCCAATCATGACGATGATCTCGGTGGCGGGGTCCGCGTTGAACAGCTGGATGACATCGATGAAGTTGGTTCCCTTCACCGGATCGCCACCGATGCCCACCGCCGTCGTCTGGCCCATGCCCTTCTGTGTCAGGGCGAACATGACCTCGTAGGTCAGCGTGCCCGAGCGCGACACGATGCCCACCGGTCCCGGCGTGGCGACGTGGTTGGGGATGATGCCGACTTTGGCCTCGCCCGCGCTGATGAGGCCGGGGCAGTTGGGGCCGAGCAGCCGCACGCCCTTGCGCTCGAAGTAGTGGGCCACCTCGATCATGTCCAGGGTCGGGACATTTTCGGTAATGCACACCACGAACTTGACGCCCGCGTCGGCGGCTTCGAGCATGGCGTCGGCGGCGCCGCTGGCGGGCACGAAGATGCACGATGTATCCGCGTCCGTCTCCTTGACTGCGTCGGCCACGGTGTTGTAAATCGGCACGCCTAGCGCTTCCTGGCCGCCCTTGCCCGGTGTCGAGCCGGCCACGACCTGCGTACCGTAGGCAATCATCTGGCTGGTGTGAAACTGACCCTCGCGGCCCGTCAGTCCCTGGACCACGACGCGGGTATCTTTGTTGATGAGAATGCTCATGCGATGGCTCCCTGGCCCGCGAATCGGGTCACGATCTCGTACTCCGTCTGGGTCATGAAGAACAGGTTGTCCACCGAGATGCGCTCGTCGTGGCCGTGGACCATCGCCATGGCCGACACATTCGGCTCATGGCGGGTGGCGCTGAAGCCATAGACGCGCGTTCCGAGGCGCGTGACGTGCTTGGCGTCCGTCGCACCCGTGACCAGACTGGGCAGCGGGTACGCGCCCGGTAGTTGCGTCTTCATGACGTCGACGATGGTGTGATAGAGGGGCGAGTCCAGGTCGGCTTCCAGCGGTGGCGAGTCGTCCAGTAGCTCGAGTCCTACCTCGTCGCCCACAAGGGGCCATACCTCGGCCAGGAAGGTCTGGCCGTCGAAGCCGGGTAGCGAGCGCCCGTCTACCTGCGCCTCGGCCACCGACGGGATGACGTTGATCTTGGAGCCGGCGTTCAGGATAGTCGGCGTCGCGGTGTTGCGCAGTTGGGCGTTGAGGGCGCGCTTGTACTCCTCAGGCATCGGCAGGCGGTCGATGGCGGCGCGGCTCGTCGTGTCATCGAGAATCTGGGGAATGAGGGGCTTGACCTGGGGCAGGGCGGCGGCCACACTGTTCAACATACCCTCGACCGTGCGCGTCACATGTAGGGGCAAGGGGGTCGCGCCCAGGCGAGCCACAGCGGCGGATAGCCTCACCACCGCGTTGTCGTCGCGAGGTATGGAGCCGTGGCCCGGCTGGCCGCGCGCCGTCATGCGGAAGCGGGCTACGCCCTTCTCGGCTGTCTGTACCGTGTAGAACATGGCCCCGCCGATGGGCGAGGCGTCACCGCCACCCTCGTTGAGGGCGTACTCGGCGCGAATCAGGTCGGGATGGTGATCCACCATCCAGCCTGCGCCCAGTTTGCCGCCTGTCTCCTCGTCGGCATTGGCCATGAAGATAACGTCGCGGCGCAGGCGCAGCCCCAACCGCGCCAGCATGCGCATCACGACCAGGTGCGCCACGACCGTGCATTTCATGTCCAGCGCACCGCGCCCCCAGATGTAGCCGTCGTGCAGGTCGCCGCTGAAGGGCGGGCGACTCCATTGGCTCGGCTCGGCGGGCACGACATCCACGTGGCCCATGAGCAGCAAGGGCGCAGCCTCGCCTGTGCCCTGCCAGCGCGCGACCAGATTGCCGCGCCCCGGCTGGGACTCGAAGAGTCTCGGCTCGATACCCACCTCGCGCAGCCGACCCGCGATGTACTCCACGGCGAGAATCTCGTTGCCCGGCGGGTTAGTGGTATCAATGCGTAGGAGTTCCTGAAGAATCTGCGTCGCCTCTAGCTTGATGGCCTCCCAGTCGATGCCGATGGTCATGCGCTCCCCCTGGCTGCCTGCGCCGCCTTCTCGGCCGCCTCGGATAGCGTGCCCGCCCAGGCCACGTTCAGCCCCTTGAGCATCTCACGGCCTACGTCCTCGTTGGTGCCGACCAGGCGCACGACGAAGGGGACCTGGGTCCCCGTCTCCTGAAACGCGACCTGGATGCCCTTCGCTACCTCATCGACGCGGGTGATGCCGCCGAAGATGTTGACCAGCACAGCCTTGACGTTCGGGTCGCGCAGGATGAGCTTCAGCGCCGCCGTGACCTTGTCGGCCCGCGCGCCGCCGCCGATGTCCAGGAAGTTGGCTGGCTCGCCGCCGTACAGCTTGACCGTATCCATCGTGGCCATGGCCAGGCCCGCGCCGTTCACCAGGCAGCCGATGTTGCCGTCCAGTTCGATATAGTTGAGGCCCGCCGCGCGGGCGTCGCGCTCGTCGGGGGATTCCTCGGCCTCGTCGCGCAGATCCTCCAGACCGGGCTGGCGGAACAGCGCGCTGTCGTCGAAGTTCATCTTGGCGTCGATGGCTAGCAGCTTGCCCTCCGGCGTGACCACCAGTGGGTTGACCTCGGCCAGCGAGGCGTCGGTCTCGCCGAAGGCCTCGTACAGACCTCTAGCGATCTGGGTGAACTCCTTGACCTGGGGTCCTTGCAGGCCCAGGTCAAAGGCCACTTCGCGGGCCTGATAGTCGCGCAGACCCAGGCTCGGGTCGATGGGCAGGCGGATGATTTTCTCCGGCGTCGCCTTCGCGACCTCCTCGATATCGACGCCACCCGCTGCGGAGGCCATCATCACCACCGCTTTTTGGCCGCGATCGATGACCATGCCCAGGTAGATCTCGCGGGCAATATCCACGGCAGGGGCGACCAGCACCTTCTTGACCGTGATGCCCTTGATGTCCATGCCCAGGATGGCCTGGGCCTTGTCGCGCGCCTCCTCCGGCGTCCTGGCGAGCTTCACGCCGCCCGCCTTGCCGCGCCCGCCGACCAGCACCTGGGCCTTGATGACCACCGGCCCGCCGAGTCTCCGCGCCGCCGCGTAGGCCTCCTCGGGGGTCGTTGCCACCTCGCCCATGGGAATCGGCAGGCCATGTTTGACGAGAATATCCTTGGCTTGATGCTCGTGAATGTTCAAGGGAACCTCCTCGTTGCGGTCGGCGCGTGGCTGCGCCCCCCGAGTGCCATAGACACGGCAAAACCAGCCGCCCCGCGGTCTGCAAAGGCGGCCGGATGAATCGATTATAACACAGGACCGAAGTGCAAGCGAACGGCCAAGTGGGATTGAAGGAGCCAGATTGAGGGTCTAGAACTGACGGAGTTGCAGGCTGGCAGATGGACAGGCTGCTGAGTACGGGGGGCCGCCCCTGAGCATAGCGCTCAATGGCGACTCCCCGTAACGTGCAATCCGCCACGCGTCAACCCCTACTGTAGGGCGGGCCACTGTACCACGCGGCCGTTGTTGCTGTCGGCAACGAAGGTCTTGCCGTCGCTGGTCACGGCGATGCCCACGGGCAGGTCGATGCCCTTGGCGTCTTTGCCCGGCTGCCCCATGACGGCAATCGGCTGGCCCTTGTCGTCCAGCACGATGACGCGGAAGCCCTCGGGGTCGGTCAGGTACACGCGGTTTTTGGCGTCAACGGTCAGGTAGGGCTTGTTGAGTACCGACTGCCCTTCCCACGCCTCGACGTTCCACTGTGCCACGGGGTTCATCGCCCGGTCGAACTTCTGCACGCGCCGGTTCCACGTGTCGGCGACGTAGACGCTGCCATCCACGGGGCTGACGGCGATGCCCACCGGTTCCTGGAACTTGCCTGGCTCGAAACCCGCGCCGCCATACTGCGCCAGCGGCTTGCCATCGGGGTCGAACTTGACGACCCGCTTGTTACCGGTGTCAGTGACCAGCAGGTTGCCGTCCGCGTCCACCGCGATGTCGCGCGGCCCGTAAAGACTGGTTGGCTTGTCGTTGAGGCTGGCGGCCTGGTCAAACGTGCCCCACGCCGTCACGAAATTGCCGTCCAGGTCGAACTTCTGGATGCGCCCGTTCCAGGTATCGGCGACGTAGACAAAGCCGCGCTTGGGATCGACGGCAATACCCCACGGCCCATCCTTGAACTGGCCCTGGCCCGTCCCTGGGCTGCCCCAGGTCTTGAGGGGCTGGCCGCCCTGGGGACCGTACTTGACGATGCGATTGTTGGCCGAGTCGACGACGTACAGGTTGCCCTTGTCGTCGATGGCCACGTCCTTGGGCATGTTCAACTGCCCCGCGCCGATGATCTGCGCCGCCGTCACGTCGCGGCGCGCCTTGTCCAGCTGGCTCGGCGCCGACTCGGCCGCGGCCAGGCTGGCGTCGGCCGCACCCAGCGCCCAGATCTTATTTACCACATCCTTGCGCACGTAGAGAACGAACTTGTTGTGGTTGTACCAGTCGCTGAGCGGACGCGGATACTTGCGCCACATCAGGATGTCGAACCACTTTTGCCGCTCGGCCGGGTCGCGCAGGATGTTGAGGAGGCTGGCCGGCGTCTGACCCTTGTACTCCTCCATCGGCCACCAGATCATGTTGTACTCGCGGCGCACGTAGTCGTTGCGCAGATACGGTCGGAACTTGGTGTCGTTGCCGCCACCGATCAGCACGACGGGCGCGTCGATGGGACCGGGCGGATTCTCGCCCACGAACTGTTTGTTGGGATAGTCGCGCAGATACCACTCGAAAGGCCACGGCACCAGATTGTCGTAGACGATCTTCATCTCTTTGGGGCCACCAATCGCCATCGACAGTTGGTCCAGCTCGTTGGCGACCATCTTTACGTCCGGCGTCGCATGGGCGTAGACGATGAACTCCGTCGCCAGCTCGTCGTTGACATAATTGGCAAAGAAGGACGTGCGAATCGTCAGCACGACCAGGATGCCAAACAGGGTGGCAAAGGCGACCGCCAGGGCGTTATGCCGGCCCAGGCGCCGCCCGACGCTGTAGAGGCCCCAGATCAAGGCGGCGAATACCGCCAGCGCACCCAGCCAGAGGATGGTCGTGCGCAGGTCGCCCAGGCCCATGCCCTGGAAGGGGCGCAGGAACACCCAGATGACGAACACGATTAGGGTGGGAATCAGCAGCGCGGCGAACAGCCAGCCACCGCTGCGGCCGATGGCGCGCCAGTCCTGCCGCTCGAATACATCGCCGACGAAGCGGCCCGACAGGAAGATCAGGGGTGTGGCGATGTAGTACAGCAGCCAGGGCATGCGCTCACCGGCGAAGCTGAAGCCGATGAAGGACAGGACCGACCACCAGATGAGGAAGGGCACGAACAGGGCGCGTGACAGGTCGGAGCCGCCGCGCGAGACCATGACGTTCGGCTTCCACACGTAGTAGACGATGGCCGCCAGGCTAAACCACAGCGGCAGGAACTCGTAGATGGGGGCGAGGAAGGCGTAGTAATACTCCGGCTGGCTGCCGCGCTCGACGCCGTGTTGGGCCAGCCAGTAGCCGAGGGACCCCAGGAAGCCGGTGGCGATGCCGTTGCGGTTGGTGAAGAAGGTCGTGAATAGCAGAATGGTGATGCTGTAGAAGATGGCTGCCATGACCAGCCAGCGGCGGCCATTCCACCAAACGCCGATGGCCGCGCCAATGAGAGCGAGCAGGGCGTAGATAATGAAGGAGCGCGTCAGGCCCGCCGCCGAGTAGTCTTCGGGGTTGGCGCCCGTCATCTTGACGATGAACGCCGTGCCCAGAGGGATGACTAACGTCCCCAACGTCACTATCCACCCCATGAGCGGATGCACCCGCAGCCGCTGGAGGAGTGCGCCGCTCGTGTCGCGGTCGCGGCGCACCAAGATCGCCCAGCCCAGGGCCAGCACGGCGAAGACACCAAAGATGGCATCCTGGATATAGGCCGATTCCATCGTTGTGAACATCAGGGCCATGGCCGCCGTGGTCATGTACAGCCAGCGTGGCCGCCCGTCGTCCAGCCAGTAGAACAGGCCGACAATCATCAGCAGGGCGAAGAAGGTAACGAACGTCTCGTCGCGGATGTAGCGGTTGTGGTACAGGATGACCGGCGAGATGAGTAGCATCAGGCTCGTCAGCAGCGCGCCGGCACGGCCCAGGTAGCGCCGCAGCAGCAGCGGGATGAGGATGACAGTCAGGATGCCGAAGACAGCGGCTGGGAGGCGCGCCGTGAAGTCGTTGACGCCGAATAGGAAGTAGAACAGGGCGTTGATATGGAAGCGGAATGGCCCGTGCATCATGGGGTTGTGCTCGTAGCCCTTGCCCATGTAGAGCTGCCACGAGTACAGGGTGTGCAGGCTCTCGTCGTGGCTCATGGCCCGCCCGCCGAGGTCCCACAGGCGCGTCACGAGGGCCATGACGGACAGCACGACCCAACTGATAGTCTCCCAGTTGATGGCCATCAGGCTCTGTAGGGGCGTGTCGAGACTGGCCGGGGGTGGCGGCGGTGGGGTACGACCCTGGCGAGGCATAGTTTGCTGCATCAGGTATTACTCCTCTGTCCAACTAACTGATGACACTCTCTGCCCTGGGGGCTTGCCCCTAGGGATTTGCGACCGCGTCCCGCGCGGGGCGCGAGAACCATACGAAGCGCTCGATGGTCGGCGGCTTGCTGGGCGCCTCGCGGAAGATGAGCCAGCGCAGCCAGCCGCGCCCATCCAGGCCGGCGGGGGTCCATTCGTAGCGGAAGCGGCCTGCCTGTCCCGCGTAGCCAGCGGGCGCGGCTGGCGGTTGCCCGTCGGCGGGCAGGAGGGCCAGGAGTTGCGGTGCGGTCGAGCCAATCACATTGTTGCGCAACTCAAGCTGCGATGACCAGCGCAGATACCACTCGAACACGGGCGACAGACGACGGTCCAGCGCGATGGGCTGACTCTGGCGCGCGCCGAAGCGGTCTACCGTCAGGGCCAGAATGTCGTCGGCCACGCGCGGTACGTCCTCGCTGCTGCGCGGGCCGCCGATGAATTCCTGGGGCATGAGGGTGGTTGGGTAGTTGATGAGAGCGGTCGTTCGCACCCACCACAGCCCGAGGAGAATCAGGCCCAGCAGGCCCAGGCCGCGCCAGGCCGCGCCTCGCCCCTGCCACGCGCCAAACGCCCACGTAATGAAGCCGATGAACACGCCGAACAGGCCGACGATGAGCAGCAGTCGCCAGGTCTGGTCAGGCTGCGCGGTGGGCAGCCCCACGTAACTGGCGATCTGGAACGCTGGCCCCACCAGGAACGGTAGGGAGACCAGTAGATACAGGCCCTCGGCCGACCAACGCCCCTCACGTCGCACGGCGTCCAGGAAGCTGCCCAGGGTCATGCCCGCGATGAGAATCAGAGGCAGCATGACCGTCACGATGCCGGGCGCCGGCCGCGCCGGTGTCAGTTCCATGACCAGCAAGGTGGCGACGAACCAGAGCAACAGGAACAGCACAAACAGGTTACGCTGCCGCAGGAACCACACCCCTCCGATGAGAGCCAGCGTTATTACCAGCGTCCCGTACACCAATGCGACGGCCGGGTAATGCACCCAGCCCAGGCTGTCGGGCGTGACGCGGAACCAGGACGCGGCGTTGTCGAGGACGGCCTGGATGCCATTGGGATTGAAAAAGACCGCCGTTGCCAGGGCCAGGAACACGCCGATCCCGATGAGCAGCGCCGTCAGAGTTGAGCGGCGGTCGTCGCGAATGGCGCGCCCCGCTGCCAATAGCTCCTCACGCGTGACGCTGTCGCGACCTGAGAATACCACCAGGGCGACGAACGCCAGAGCGATCAGGCTGAACAGCCACGCGCCCGGCCCGCTCACCAGCGCCACGGCCAGCCATACGGCCAGCCACATCAGGCGGCGGGGAATGGGTGTGAGCAGGAACCGCAGGCCGATGGTCAACAGGGCCAGGGTAGCTGCCGCCGTCACGACCGCTTCGTCCAGCTGTCGCGAGAAGAAGAGGTAGGCGGGGTCGGCTACGAAGAGGGCCGCTGTCGCCAGCGCGCCGGGACGGCCAAGCCAGCGCCGCAGCCAGTACGGCGTAATGACCATCGCCGACCCCGCCAGAACTGGCAGGAGCCGGGTCAGCGTCTCGCCACTGCCGATGAGGGCCGACGTGATGAAGTTGAACGTAAAGAGCAGCGGGCTGTAGAACTCGGTTGGCAGGCCCGCGCCGGTCGTCAGCCGATAGGCGGCCAGGGCCTGCCCGGCCTCGTGGGCATCCAGGGGCGCATCACCCAGGCGTAGCAAGCGCAGCGCGAGGGCGATGATGAACATGCCCGCGTAGAGCGCCTTTTCCACGGTGAGCCAGGGCAGCGCGACCGCCGCAGGCGGCGTCGCCACCTCGGTCACCGTCGGCGCGTTTCGCTCCATTGTCTCAGTCGCCATAGCCTGCCTCTCACCGCATTCGATAGATGACCGTGTCACCGGCGCGGAACACGGGATCCATGAAACGCTCAAACTTCGTCACCTGTGGGCTGCGCGATGGGCCGTACCGCTCGCGCTCCGTCGAGCCATACACGACGTACTCGACGCCGAACTGGTCCAGCAGTTGCTGCGCCTGGCGCGGGTCGGTAGTGCGGAAGATCTGATCGATGATCGGCTCGCGTCGCCCGGCCTCGTCGTAGTTGCCCCGCCACTGGGATTCGTGGCCGCCCCAGCCAAGGATGGTTGGCAAGCCGGTGAAGGCCGACATCCGCCCCTCGTAGCCGTAGGACTTGCCCTTGTCGCCCGGCGCCTCCAGGATGGTGGGCTGACCCGCCACGTTGGCTTGTAGCCACTGGATGGCAGCGAAGTCGTCGGGGCGTTGTTGTGCTACCCAGGCCGTGCCATCCAGTGTCGGTGAACCGGCGAAGTCGCCCGCCCGCGACAGGTTGCCCAGGACCGGGTACACCAGGCCCAACCCGACCATCACAGCCAGCACGACCGCGAAGCCCATCTGGGCAAGGCGCGCCCCGCCCGTCGCCCGCTGTCGCGCCAGGAGCCACCACGAGGCGTAGGCCGAGGCGAGGGCCAGCAGAAGCCACGCCTGGAAGTAGAACTTGAAGATGGAGTTCATGCGGCTGCCGAAGTTGTCCTTGATGAAGACGAACTCGGTCAGCAGTGTCAGCGCGAAGGCCAGCGCGAACAGGAACAGCACGAAAACCGTGTGCAGCGTTGGATTTTGGAGGCGCAGCGCGGCCGCCGGCGCCGGTTGGCGAGCGGGTGCCACCTCCTCCTCGTCGCGCACGGCGCGGGTGGGCGCGTCGGGGCGTGGCGCGTTGGCGGCGATGACAAACATGGCGGCGAGCGCCAGCCCAATCAGCACGGTCAGGAAGCCCGCCGTCCACCAGCCCCGTAGCAGCATGACCAGCAGTGACGGCACGGTCACGATGCCCACGTAGAGCGCAGGCAGCAGGCTGCCGCCCGCGCGGCGCACG
This sequence comes from Anaerolineae bacterium, assembly GCA_034431435.1. Taxonomy (GTDB): domain Bacteria; phylum Chloroflexota; class Anaerolineae; order Epilineales; family JAHCIE01; genus JAHCIE01. The sequence continues at coordinate 58,284 of DAOUDG010000085.1, forward strand.
CCGACCCAGCGCGCCACCTGCGTTCCCAGGAACACGACCGCGATGACGACGAAGGGGCCAAACATCACCAGGTATTGCGGGAGGCGCGTCTTGACCGGTCCCTGGAAATCGATGCCTCGCGCCTGGGACTGGAGGCCCACCCAGAAGGGCAGGTACAACAGCAGGCCCAACCCGGCAATCAACAGGCCCGTCGTCACCACGTCGGCCAGCCATGCCAGCCCGCGCCGCCCCTGGGTCAGCCAGGACTGAATAGCGTAGGCGACGATGTACACCAGGTAATACGTCGGGAAGTCCCACGAGTTCAGGAAGCCTAGCGCGCCGAGCAAGACGGCCGGCACGAGGCGCTCGCCCCAGAAGCGCCAGTTGGATGGCGTCCAGATGGCCTGGCCGGGCGGCCGTCGCAGCGTGTTGACCGCCATGCCGACGCATAGCAGCACGAAGGGCAGCGCCAGGACGTGGGGATGGTTGTCGCCCAGCAGGAAGCTGAAGCCGGGGAACTCGTCGATGATCTCCAGGCCGCCGTCGTTGATGACGCGCGATGCCTGCCACCACCAGATGAAGCGGTCGGGGATCCAGCCCATCGCGGCTGCCGGGCCGTTGAGATTCTTGATATCGAGCCAGGCCCAGAAGCCGGCCGACCCGATGCCGCCCGCGTGCATGACCTCCAGCACACCCATCAGGTTGCCCAGCACGGCCACGAACAGCGCGCCGAGCAGGCCGAAGCCAATGGAGCCAACCGGCGCGTCGGTGAGCCTGTCGCGGCGGCGCGTCGCCAGATTGTAGACGATGCTAAACGCGCCGGTCACGGTCAGAGCGAACAACAGGGCATGGAGCAGGTTGAAGGCGCTGCTGGCCGGCACGCCCGACAATTTGGTGAGCATGGCGGCCATGACGTAGCCGAGGTAGTAGTAGGAGATGGCGAAGCCAGACAGCCACGGGTCCGGCGGTGGGAAGTTCTCGGCGCGCAGGATGGAGTTGATGAAGGCATATTCCATGAACTTTTCGCCGCCCGCCGTGGCAATGTCGGGGCTGTAGGTGCGCAGCACTGCCCACAGCGCCAGCGCGCCCGCGAAGAGAAGCTCCGTGGTGACGATCACGCGGCGATTGGCGCGCAGGAAGTCGGTCATCGGCGCGCGCCGCCACACGGCGAAACCGACACCGCCCAGCGCCGCCAGCAGTGCGACGATGGTCACGCGCTGGTTGCCCAGGACGTCGAAGGATGCGCCGTACCAGAGGCCGAGGGCGACGAGCAGGATACCCAGCGGGCGCGCGAAAGCGTAGCCACGATCCGGCAGGTGGCGGAACACGCGCAGCGTCAGGGGCAACGCAGCCAGCGCGAAGAGCTGGACGGTCAGATACCACACGAGGGTGTAGAGCATCAGCCCGGCGTGCCCCCTACCACGCGATAGATCGTCACCTCTTGATTGCTATACACCTTCTCCAGCTGCCCTTGCTGGGCCATGCGCTCGAACTTGGCGATGCCCTCCGGGCGGTAGTAGGCTTTCTCGGTGGGGCCAACGTAGACGTAACCGACGCTGTAGCGCCGCATCAGGTCCAGGGCGCGGTTCGCGTCCGGCGTGTCGAACATCAACTTGACGTCGCTGCCGCGCTGGTCGACGACCGGCGTCGTCAGCGCCGAGCGCTGTTGCCGCTGGTGGTTGCTCCAACCGACCACCGTCGGGAAACCGGTGTAGATGGACACCCGCGACCCCCAGCGATACTCCGGCGTGTGCGCCTCCAGGATAACCGGCGTGCCGGGGATGTTCTGCTCCATCCACTGGATGGCGTCGCGGTCCCACTTGAGGGCGTAGTTGGCGACCGGGCGGCCGTCGGGCGCGTCGCTGTAGGTGGCGGTGCTCATGTAGGCCATGCCGTCGAGCGTCGGCCCCACGGCGCGGTCGAAGCGATCGTTGACGCGGCCCCAAGTGGCGAAGACGGGGTAGAGGAGCACGCCGAACAACAGCAAGGCGAAGGCTGCCTCCCACGCCACGCGGGTGATGGCGCTGACCCGCCGTAGCGACGCCCACACCCAGGCCAGACCCGCCGCCGCTGCCACGCCGAGCATTACCCACACCTGGAGGTAGAACTTGAATACGGTGTTCATACGGCTGATGTCGCCCTTGAGGACGATGACGTCGACGACGAGCGTCAGGCCCACCGCCGCTGCCACCAGCAGGCCAATGAAGGCCGCTGAGGGTGTCGGGCGCAGCCCAGCCGCCAGCCAGCCCGCCTCGTCCGCGGCCTGCTCCTCCACCGCCGCCGGCCGCCGCAGGAGTAGCAGCAGCGCCACGGTCAGGATGGGCAGGCCGATGACCCACGCGCCGTAGTCAAACACGGCGAGGATAACCGTCGCCCCGGCCAGGATGAGCGTCACCTGGAGAGTGAGTCGCCGCGCGACCGGGCCGCGACCGCTGGCGACCTCTGCCAGATACCAGTCGCGTACCTGGAAGAGGAGGAATGTCACCACGGTGAACAGGAAGAAGCCGTGAACGATGAGATACGACCACCAGACGGTACGCGAGCCGGTCCAGGGTTCGACCGAGGTGAAGGCGGTGGCGAAGTTGCTGATGAAGGGCAGCCACAGCAGGTTGCTGAGGGCGAACACCAGCGCCGCCCGCCACAGCGTCTCGCCCAGGGCGCGCAACGTCAGGCCGTGATGGCGGTAGGCGGCCAGGGCAAACGCGCCCGTGGCGACCACCAGATACGTCGGGTAGTCCCAGGTATTGGCGGGCCGCAGCGCGCCGATGGTCAGCCCGAAGATGAGCCAGGACGCGAGCGCGGTCGGCCAGCCCGCGCCGCCCAGGTTCAGCCGCCACGCGCCGCGCCAGCGTAGGGCCGCATTGAGGGCCAGGGCCAGAGCCAGCAGGGTCAGGGGCAGCGTCAGCATGTGGGCGTGCAGGTCGCCGTACAGGAAGGTGAAGTACGGGAACTCGGTGATGGGGACCGTCTCGGTCTGCGGGTGGGGAATGGCGCGGCTGGCGTTCCAGTACCACCACTCCTGGCGGAAGCCCAGCTGCGCGTCGCCGCTCAGCACACGTCGCATACCGTTCAGGGTATTGGCGATGGTCGCCAGGCCGGGGATATTGCTCTGTAGCTTGCTCTGGCTGAGGCCGCTGAGACCGTCGGCCAGCAGCTTGACCTCGCCCAGATTGCCGACGACCACCACGAACAGCGCGCCCAGCGCGCCGTACAGGGACGCGCCGGTCATGCCGCGCCGCGCGCCGTTGCCATCGTCACCGCGCCCCACGCCCGCCCGGTCCACGAGATTGTAGACCACGGCGAACGCGCCCAGGCCGGTCAGGGCGAAGAACAGGGGCACGGCCAGGTTATAGGCCACGGACGGCACGATGCCGGTCATCAGGACCAGGGTGGCTACCATGACGAAGCCGTAGTAGTAGTAGTTCAGGTAACCGCCCGCGAACCACGGGTCATACGACGGGAAGAACTGGGTGCGAATGACGCCGTTGAGGTAGGCGAAGTCCATGGGCTTCTCGCCGCCCATGAAAGGATGCCACAGGTCTGGGTTACCCATGCGCACGGCCAGGAAGCCCAGGAACAGGCCCAGGAACACCAGCTCGCCAGCCAGGACGTCCCAGCCCCGGGCGCGGAAGAAGCCGCGCAGGCCCGGCCACTGCCGCCAGGCGAAGAGCGCGGAGACGAGGGCCAGAGCGAGGACGACACCCCACACCATCAGCGGCCCGAAGGGCATGATACGCTGGACGCTCGCCAGTAGCCACGCCCCGTAGCTGGCCAGGAGCAGGCCGAGAATCTTGCTGCTGAACCAGCCCCGGTCGCCCAGGAAGCGGAACACGGCGAAGGCGATGGGGAAGACGACGATGCCCAGCAGCTGAATCGCCAGGAACCACGCCACCACGGACAGTACCGGCGACTGATTGACGATGGACTGCGGGTTGAACAGGCTGGACCACGTGCCGCTGAGCTGCTGGTTGACCCAGTCGGCCTTCGGCAGCATCAGGTCCGTCTTGGGCGTCGTTTCGCCTACGGCGGCGGGGGCCTGCGCCTGGGCGCGAGTCACGCTGGGCAGCGGGGCGAGGCGGTCGGCAATGAGCGCGCCGATGAGGGGAATCTTGCGCCAGCGGGCGTTGTTGTAGACGTTCGTGGCTTCCTTGTCCCACAGCCGCTGGATGCCGCCCCACTCGATACCCTCCCCCAGTAGCTGCTTCGCCTCGGCCTTGTTGAAGGCGGGTGTCTTCTCGAAGATGAGCACCTTGGGGTGGTCGTAGACGCGGAACTGCTCCTCGGAGCCGTCGTCGTTCCATACCAAGGGGCCTAGCTGCGGGTAGCTGGTGAACTCGGCGGCGCGGCGGTAGCCCAGCGCCTCCGGGTTGTTGAGCATCAGTTCGTAGTAGCGCGTCGTCATCGGCCAGCGCATCGGCAGGCGCGGGATGGACTCGTACAGGCGGCCCGATGTCATGAAAATGTAGTCGGCCTGGTCCATGCGGTCGACCAGCTTGTCCAGCTTGGCCGGCTCGTCCTCGTCGTAGTTGGTGATCTCCAGGCCCTGGTAAATGCTGAAGCCGTCCTTGCCATCCACACGCAGCGGGATGCCGTCGTCCCAATGCTCATTCGCCAGGGCGGCGTTGAAGGACTGGATGGGCGCGCCCTTGAGCGCGCGGGTGGCCAGGTAGTAGTCGCGGCCGGCTTCGAGCGCCGCGCCCACGCCATTGTCCAGCGTGACAGACGCCGCCTGGCCCTTCGCCCCGCCGCGCTCCAGGTTGGCCGTGATCTGCCCGCGCGCCACCACGTCACGCCCGCCCGCGTCGCGGGCGACGATCACCTCTAGCGTCTCAGGGTCGGCGTCGCGACGTGAGTCGGCCAGGAAGTTCAACTGCACCGCGCCTAGCGTGCCGTCGGCCGGAACCTTGAAGGGCGTCACGTTCAGCGCGCCGTCGGTGTTCCACACAAACTTGTTGGGGATGGCGACCTGCGCCTTGCGCTCGCCGCTGGCCGTCGCCAGGGTGACGGTCGCGCCTGTTGGCACGTTCTCGTAGATCCAGCGCGACGCTTCGACGCGGGTCACCGGCCGCTGATAGATACCCGTGAAGGTCACGGCGTATAGTACCGTCCCGCCCACGACGAAGGCGGCGAACACCGCCGTCAGGCCGCGCCCCAGCGTCCAGGTCCGCCCCTGGTCAGCGGCGCGGCGCGTGGTCCAATCCCACAGGAAGACTAGCAGCCAGGCCGCCATGAGGGCCATCAGCGGGTACATCTGCAAGAAGTAGCGAATGGACTTCACCCACTGCGTGCCGTGGAACAGGAAGGTGATGGCGATCCAGGCCACGGGTAGGATATGGGCGCGCAGGCGTGGGTTGCTCAGTACACCGTCGAGGCCGCCGCGCAGGCCCAGCAGGCTCTGGACGAGGGCCACGCCCCACCCGACCCAGGCGGCAATACCCAGCGGGATGCCCAGGCCAAACCACACCATGTTGTACAGCGGGAACCACAGTGGGGCGCGGTCGGCCCACTGGTGGCCGAAGGGCACGTCCACGTCGCCGCGATTCATGCGCTGTGCGTTCGCCATGTCCTCCCGCCATTGGGGATTGAAGCGCAGCCAGCTGAGCGGCCCACCGTCGGGGGCCAGGAAGGCGTAGGGCATGAACAGGCGGAAGGCCACCAGCGTCACCACCAGGAACAGCAGCGCGCCCAGGAGGACGCTGGCGCTGGTGGGCGCGCTGGCTTCGATGGCCCTCGTCTGCCCGTCGAGGGGTGCGCGGCGGCTCTGCCAGGCGTCCAGGAGACGCACGCCGATGGCTATCGCCACCACACCCAGCAGCGTCAGCAGGTTGATACGGCTGCCGATGGCGGCGGCGAAGCTCAGGCCGAGCAAGGTATAGTCGTACCACCGGCCCCCTTGCAAGACGCGCACGGCGAACAGGAAGGTCAGGAGGGCGAAGCAGTTGGCGAAGGTGTCGGCGGTGTAGAAGTGGGACTGTTGGATGTTGAGGACGGTGAATGCGCCTAGGGCGGCGGCCAACAGACCCACCCGCGTGTCGTAGAGGCGGCGGCCGATGAGAAACAGCACGACGAGGGCGACCAGGTCGAACAGGCTGGATAGCAGGCGGCCGAGCTGGCCTACCTCGCCGTAGCCGGTCAGCGGCCCCTTGACGCCGAGGATGCCTTGCAGCCAGGTCGCGTCCTTGAACGTCTCGGCCGTGTAGCGGGTGACGAAGAGGGGCAGCGTGCCATAGACGAAAGAGCCGAAGTTGTTGTTGTAGGGGTTGAGGGGTGACTTGGCGGTGTCGAAGTAGTCGCGTATGCCGCTCGCCGGCCGTACCGCTGCCGTGACCATCGTCAGGAAACGCTCGTCGGGGTGGAGGCTCTGAGACTCATCCCAGTTGCGACCCACCATGCGCAGGTAGCCGCCGAAGGCGAGGATGGCCGCCAGAAAGAGAACGACGGCCAGGCCGCCCAGCAGGGCCTGACGCGCCACCGTTGGGCGCGGCGCAGCCTCTGCCGCGGGTGTCGTCGCTGCTCCTTCGATCACGTTATCCACGACGCCTCCTCCAAACCACATCCACACTACACCACGACATCATAACAACGCATTGACAGCGCAGAATGTTCGCTCCACTGGCGGGAATCATACAAGATGCGGGACGTTAGCCGCCACCGCAACGCCGTTATTTTAGCCAAAAGAAGAACGGTCTCCAAATGTTACGGTTTGCGAAACGCCAGAATCAGCTCGCCCTTGAGGATATAGCGCGTGTCTTCAAGACGAAAGCCACGCACCGCGAACAGGTCAATGAGCATCTCGCGCGTATAGTGAGAGATGTGCTCGTCGGCATAGCCGCCGGGCGCGGCCAACCCGTAGGCCTTCTCCATCGCCACCCACTGCCATTGCGCATAGTCCGGCGTGCCCAGGATTAGCCGCCCGCCCGGCTTCAGCACCCGACATAACTCGCCCAGGATAGGCGACGCCATCGGGACGTGCTCGATGACCTGGGAACACACGACGCACGGGAAGCTGGCGTCGGCGAAGGGCAGTTGGAAGCCTGTTCCCTGGACCAGAGGTCGCCCGAACTTGCGGGCGTAACGCACCTTGCGCAGCAGCACATCCAGGGCCACGCTGCCCGGCGGCAGCGCGCCGATGATGCGGCTCGACCCACAGCCGACATCGAGCACGGTCCCCTCGCCGCTCATAAGCTCCACGATGTGCTGATAGCGCTGCCGCTGCCAGTAGCGTTGCAGGGGGATGACGCTGTCATGGGCGCGGTCGTCGTAGTCGGCGGTCAGGATGGAGTTGCGCACCCCCCACAACTGGCCGAAGGTGCGCAGGTAGGCCAGGCCAAAGCGGGCCGTTCGCGCCGCCGCGCTGTGCTGGGGTGCGGCGGTGAAGTGGAGGGGAATCTCCATCACTCGCCAGCCGTCGGCATAGGCTTTGACCAGAACTTCCTGCAACGCATCGTAGTCGCGGGCGTGGAGAGCCGCGCGACGCAGTGCGCCCGCGTGGTACAGGCGGTACGCGCTGGACATGTCGCGCACGTGCAGGCTCAGCCCACGGCTGAAGCCCGCATTCAGGGCACGGCTCAATATCCGGTAAGGCGGCGTCATGTCGACGCGACTGCCGGGCACGTAGCGCGAGGCAATGATGACCTCAGCCTCGTGCCGCCAGCCCCACAGGTCACGGATGAAGGTTGGCTCGCCCGCATAGTCGGTGTTGAGAGTCAGGATGTACTGGCCGCAGGCCGCTCGCGCACCGGCCTGGAAGGCTGCGCCGTAGCCCGGCCCCGCCGCCTCCACCCAGCGCACCTGGGCTGTCGCGCCCGACGCCCGAGCAGGGATGCCGTGGGGGGCGGCGACGACAACTTCGTAGCGAATCCCCAGACCCCGCGCCACGTACGCGGCGCGGGCTGCCATGTCGGGCCAGGTGTCGTCGTCGTCGGCAAGGGGAATGAGAAGGGTCAGATCAACCAGGGGGGACAGGGGGTCGATGGTCATTACAGGCAGTTCACCTCAACGATGATGCGTTCCAGATCGGCCGCGCTCAGGGCGGGATGCACCGGCAGGCACAGCGCCTCGCGGGCCGCGCGCTCCGCCTCGGGGTGGGTCTCGTCGTAGCCGAGATCGCGGTACAGGGGCTGGTGGTGCACCGGGGCGGGGTAGTGGATTCCCGTGCCAATGCCGCGCCGATGGAGTTGCTCTTTGGCCGCATCCCGGTCGCCCTGAACGCGGATGGTGTATTGATGGAAGACGTGCCGCGCTTCCGGTCGAACGGTCGGCTTCTCGAACCGGGTGATGCCACGCGACAGGGCGGCGGCATTGGCAATACGGCGCTCCGTCCAGGCCTCAAGCTGGTCGAACTGGGCCAGGCCAATGGCGGCGTGAATGTCCGTCATGCGGAAGTTGTGCCCCAGGCTCACGTGCTGGTAGCGTACGGGCGCGCCATGCTCGCGGAACAGCCGCGCCGCGGCCGCCACGGCATCGTCATTGGTGGTGATCATGCCCCCTTCGGCGGTGGTCATGTTCTTCGTCGGGTAGAAGGAGAACGTGCCGAGGCCGAAGGAGCCGACGCGCTGCCCCCGCCACGCCGCCCCGTGGGCCTGGCAGGCGTCCTCGATGAGCCATAGATCGCGCCGGCGGCAGATGTCTACCAGCGCGTCCAGGTCGGCAGGTTGGCCGTAGAGGTGGACAGGCAGAATGGCGCGGGTGCGCGGGGTGATGCGGTCCTCCACCTGCGAAGGGTCCAGGGTAAACGTAGCCGGGTCGATGTCGACGAACACGGGCCGCGCGCCCACTAAGAGCGCGGCATTCGCCGAGGCGATGAAGGTGAAGGGGGTCGTGATCACCTCGTCGCCGGGGCCGATGCCACACGCGACCAGCGCGGCGTGCAGCGCGGTCGTTCCATTGGACGTGGCGATGGCGTGCTTGACGCCGATGTACTCGGCGAAGCGCGTCTCTAGCTCGCGCACCTTCGCGCCCTGGGCCAGTTGGCCGGAGTCGAGGACAGCCAGCACGGCCGCCTTCTCGGCGTCGCCAATCAGGGGGCGGGCGATGGGGATGTAGGGTTGATCCATGTCAGGGCGTCTCCGCTGCGCCAAAGTCATAGGTTCGCCCACAGCGTGGGCAGGTGTAGTGCAGGCCGGTCTGCTGTTCCAGCGTCGCCCCGCACGCGCAGGCGTAGCCGACCAGGCGCGCCGGCACGCCGAGGACCAGGCCGTGGTCGGGTACATCGCGCGTCACCACCGCGCCCGCGCCAATCATGGCAAAGCGGCCAATAGTCACGCCGGCGACCAGGATGGCCCCCGCGCCGATGGATGCGCCCGTGCGCACCAGGGTGCGCCGCGCCTCCCAGTCGGCCACGCTCTTCTGCGAGCCATCCGGGTTGATGGCGCGGGGGATGAGGTCATTGGTGAGGCAGGCCTGGGGGCCGACAAAGACACCAGCTTCGAGAAACGCTGGATGATAGATGAGCGCGCCGTTCTGAATCTTGCAGTTGTCGCCGACATGGACGCCGAAGTCGATGTACGCGCCCTGCCCGACGATGACATTCTCGCCCAGCACGGCATCCTCGCGGACGTGGGCGAGACGCCAGACACGCACGCCGTCGCCCAGGCGGGCGCTCGCCGCGACGTCGGCGGCGGGATGGATGAAGACGCCCATCGCGCTAACCCTCGGCCCGATGATTCGCGCCGCTCTCCATCGCCAGACCGGGGCGCACTACCTCGCCTGTGTGCCCTGCGTGCAGGATAGCCGTCGCCAGGGCCAGCGATGCCAACGCATCGCGCGGCGGGACAGGGGGCGCGCCTCCTTCGCGTGTGGCGCGGATGAAGGCGTCCAGCTCGACCATCAGCGGCTCGCGACGTTCGACGCTCAGCCGGGTGGCGTTGCCCTCACTCACGCCCATGAGCACGGACAGGGTATCCCAACCGCTCGCCGCCGACTGGTTCTCGTAGAAGGTAAGCTCCTGGGTCAGATAGTTGACCTGGAACATTCCCCGCTCGCCGGTCAGCGTCAACTCGCGCACCTTCGTCGGCGTCAGCCAGTTGATGTCCAGCACGCCGAGAGTCTGGCTCCTGAAGCGGAGGAGGGCCGTCACCATGTCCTCGTGGGCGGCGTGCAGGCGCTGGGTCACCACGGCCTGAACCCGCTCCACGTCGTCGCCCAGCAGGAAGCGCATGATATCCAGGTCGTGGGTCGCCAGATCGACGACAACGCCCACATCCGTGATGCGCGGCGGGAACGGCCCCAGGCGGCGCGCTGTCACCTGGAACACTTTGCCGAGCGCGCCTGTGTCCAGCCGCGCCCTCAAGGCCCGAACCGCCGGGTTGAACCGCTCAATGTGGCCTACCGTCAGCAGCACCCCATGCTGGTCTGCCGCGGCTACCAGCTCCTCGCCCTCGGCGACGGTGGCCGCGATGGGCTTCTCTACCAGGACGTGAACACCTCGCTGCATGCAGGCCAGGGCGATGCTGCGGTGGGTGGAGGTCGGCGTGGCGACTGACAGCAGATCCGGCTCCGCCTCGTCGAGCATATCATCGTACTGGTCGTAGTACGAGATCTTGTAGCGGCGGGCCACATTGCGCGCCGCCGCCAGGTGGGGATCGGCCACCCCCACCAGCTCCACCCCCTCCAACTCATTGTAGACGCGGGCGTGGTTGCGCCCCATCGATCCCGCGCCGATGACAGCTACACGTAGTGGTCGCTTCATGTGTCCCCCTCCCCATACGCTAATGGGACGCCATCGTCCAGCCACGGTTGCCTACGGACGTCGGACCTCGTATGCATAGAACAAGGGTTGGCCCAGGTACTGACTGGGGAACTCGCGCCACTCTCCCTGCGGGTAGCGCTGCCGAACCACCTCCAATTCGTCGCGACGTTCGGGAATGCTCATGAACACGGCGTTCTTGCCGGCCGGTAGCGCCGGGACGTTCTGGATAGTCAACCTCTCCGTCATGTCCTGGCCTCTGACATTCGGTGCAAAGAACGGGATGGACGGAAAGCCGATGAACATCCGTGGGGTTCCGGCAAAGTATGCTACATACTCCGAGCCAAGACCATTCAGATAGCGCCCCATCTCCTGTCCGATCTCGGTGTTGGCGTCGGCCAGCAGATAGCGAGGCGTGTATTCGCCGAAGTAATACTGAATATTGTAGGCAGATACGCCCACGAGAAACAGGGCGGTCAGGGCATAGCCAAGACGGCGCGGCGCCACGCGCCCCTTCGCGAGGGCATCAGCGATCATGGCCACGGCGACACCAATCATGAGGCAAGCCGCCGGCGCGGCGAGTAACAACCGATGCCATGCCAGGTCGACGGTCAGCGCCCCGCCGAAAATGATGGTTGCCCAGAACCAGCTAGCCAGCATGAAAAAGCGCGGGTCGAGTAGCTTAACGGTGCTGTACGCCAGACCCAGAACGAAGAGGATGGCTGAGACGAAGTCCAGCAGCGGAATAGATGCGTTGTAGAACCCCCCCGCCGCGGGTCTGGCAATGAAGCCCAGCAACGATCGACTCAGGAGGCCCCACCATACCACGAAGGGCGACGTACCGAGTCGAGTGGCCTCGCGCTGTAGGTAGCCCGACTGAAGGACGCCGACTTGATTCATGCGCGTCGCGAAGTCGGCCGGGTGGTCCCTGAACCACAGCAGCTGTGGCCCCGCCACCACCACCACGGTCGCAGCAAACAGCAACAGGCCTTGCCAGTTCTCTGCCAGAAAGCGCCGCTGGCGGACCAGCATGTAGAGCAGCCAGAGCGCCACCAGCCCAAATACCAGACGCGCCCCCACGTAGCTATACCAGGCGAACGATGCGGCCAGGCCTGCCCACAGATAGTCGAGGGGGCGGCGACTGTTCGCCGCGCGATACACGAGCAGGAAGGCCAGGGTGGAGAAAAAAGCGTCTCCCACATTCATCCAGGCCAGGCGGCTAAAATGGATGTGAAAGTGCCATGATGCCAGGAAGAGCGCCGCGACAAGCCCGACCAGCCGACCGAACGTGGCGCGTCCCAACAAGTACAGGAGAGGGACCGTCGCGATGGCCTGGAGGACGGAGGAGGCCCGCACGCCCGCCACATCTGCGCCGAGGATGCGCACAAATAGCGCTACTGGCAGGAACGACATGTTCGGCTGGCTCGACCAGCCGAGTTGGAAGACATTCGTTACCTTGCCCTGGAGAATACGCACCGCCTCGGCGCCAATCGATGCCTCATCGCCCTGAAAGGGGTAAGGCACGGTTGTGAGAGACGGCAACCGCACTGCGGCTGCCAGCAGTGTCAGCCCCACTACGATCAGAAGATCCCAGCGCGCTGCCTTGATGCCTCGCCAGATATCGGTCGGCGGCGTCCACCAGTAGGCCAGGGCTGCTGCAATGAAAGCCACGACACTGAGCGCCCACAGGTAACTACCGACGCGATGCGCGTCCAGCGTGCCCTGCCCGTCGAGATTGAGGCGGACGGCCTGCAACCAGGCTAGCGCGCTGATGATGGCCAGACCCGCCGGAAGCCAGGGGAACTCTCGCCAGCGGAGGTTGGGTACATCGACAGCTGTCGTCGCCGCGCCCACCGGAAGGCGACCCAACTGGTACGTAGACAGCACGAAAGCCATGATGGCTGCCCCGTATAGCCCGGCTGCCGGCCACGTGCCCTGCGGAACTGCTGCCAGTACCCACTGGGCCAACGCCGCCAGGGCGAAGCTGCCGGCAAAGAGGCCAAGCCAGATCAGGCGATTGTCGCCAGTACGCATGCCATCACCTCATCGCGCCTGTATCACTCAGCGGGCGGCTCGTAGGCGAAGAAGAGCGGCTCGGGCCGAATCTTGCTCGGCACCTCCCACCATTCCCCGTCAGGGTAGCGTTGCGCTATCAGCTCAAGGTCGCGGCGTCGGTCCGGTAGCGCGAGAAAAACAGCCCGCCGGTCGATGGGCAGCGCCGGTACGGTCTGAGGTGTAACCTTCTCCGGTAAGTCGATGCCCTTGACATCCGGCGCCAGATACGGGATGCTCGGAAAGCCAACAAACATGCGGGGCATGCCCGCGAAGTAGGCCACGTAATTGGGGCCTTGCCGCTGCAGAAACAAGCCGATTTCGTGTCCGGCTTCGGAATTGGCGTCGGCGAAAGTGTTGCGTGGCGTATAGCTCAGGAAATAGTAGCCCACGCTGGACACGGATATCGCGACGAGGAAGATGGCCAACGCAGTCGCAGCCACCCGATGCGGTATCGGGGCCCAGGCCCGCAGGATGACGAACGATGTTATCAGCGTGATCGCAATGAACAGACATACGGCCGGCGCGGCCAGCAGCATACGGCTCGGGTTCGGCACCTCAATCGCCAGGGCGTTGGTCAGTATCATCGTCCCCCAGAACCAGATCGCCAGCAAGAAGTAGCGCCGCTCCAGCAGACGGACTGTGCTGTAGGCAAGCCCGAACACGAAGAGAAGCGACAGCAATGGGTCCAGCAGGGCGACCGGCGCGCGGTAGAACCCTGGCTGCGCCGGCAGTGATACCCAGCCGAGCAACACGTCCAGGAAATGGCGCGCGAACAAGGCGAGCGGTGACGTGCCTTGACGGGCAGCCTCCTCGACGAGCCACCCCGTCTGGATAATGCCCACCTGATTCATGCGCGTGCCAAACTCGTCGGGATGATCGCGGAACCAGAGCATCTGCGGTCCCGCGACAACCACGATCGACGCAAGAAAGAGAACGAGGCCGCGCCAACTCTCCATGAAAAAGCCCCGTTGGCGAAGGATGAGGTAGCCCAGATAGACAAGAGCCAGCAGGAAGATGAGGCGTGCGCCCACGTACGAATACCAGGTCAGCGCGGCGGCCACGCCGGCCCAGACGTAGGGTAGCGGCTTACGATCCTCGGTAGCTCGATACAGCAACCAGAACACCAGCGCGGCAAAGAAAGCATCCCCAATGTTGTTAGCCGCCAGCCGGCTGAAGTGAATGGGATAGTGCCAGGTGGCCAGGATCGTCGCGGCGATGAGGCCTGCCCAGGGGCCGAACATGCGACGCCCCAGCATGTACAAGAGCGGCACAGTCAGCGTCCCCTGCACGACCGACCAGAAGCGCCCACCCAGGATGCCTGGCCCGAAGAGGGCGATGGACACCGCATTCGGGACAAACGTCATGTTGGGTTGGCCGTACCAACTGACGTGAAACATGGCCGCGTGTTTCCCCGTCAGGACACGCACACCCTCTGTCGCAATCGCCGCCTCGTCCCCCTGCAAAGGGTAGGGTATGTCTGAGACGTTGATCGCGCGCAAAAGGAAGGCCACCAGGGTCAACCCGGCTACGCCCACGATTTCCCATCGCGCGCCGACAAGTCGCTGCCACAGCCGCCCCGTCGGGCGCCAGAAGGCAACCACACAGGCCAGCACGAAGGCTGCCACACTCACCAACCACAGAGCGAAGCCGAGTCGATACTGCTCAGGCTGCAAGCCCATCGGCAGGCTGCTGCGGAGAGCCAGGACCCAGGTGGTCGCGCTGAGCGCCGCCAGCGCCACCGCCAGCCAGGGTAGGCTGCGCCATCGTGGCTCAAAGGCCGTCTCTCCGCTCTCCCCGACGGTCTCCGGTAGACGCTCGAGGCCGCGAAGGCCGACGATGAAAAGAGTGATGGCGACGGCGTAGAGGGCGAAGCCGGGCGCGCTGCTGGCCGACTGTCCCATGATCATCAGTTGAGCTATGAGCGCTGTGGCGACCGCTCCTGCCAACACCGCCAGCCACAACCTACGTTGGTCATGCGCCTTCATAGGATGCCCTTAGCGCGGTGTCTCTCCCCTGGCCGGAACGAAGAACACGAGGAAGTCACGGCCCGGCGTGCGAGACTGGTAGGTCGAGAGTTGGCCCGTGGGGAAGGCGGCTTGCAAGGTGCGCAGGCCGCCCTGGTCCGACGGGTTGACGAGGTACATCCTGGCGGCCCGGTCGTCGACCTGGCTCCCTACCGCCTGCGACAGATTCTCGCTAAGGATATAGTTGTTGCGAACGCCGGCCCCCATGGCGAGATACACGTTGCGCGTATCGACCCAGTTGGGCCAGGCCACGATGAAGGTGTGGTTCACGTCGCCGACGCTCGCCGTGAAGCCCTTGAGCGCGGCGGCCATCTCCGACGTATTCCAGACCATACTCCGTTCCTGGAAGTCGTAGACCTGGAAGTACTGGCGGAGGTTCAGGACCGTCGCGCTCAGCAGCAGCGCGGCCACGAGAATCGCCGATAGGGCCTTGCCCCACGCGCCCAACGCGCCGCGTAGGTTGCGGGCGATGAGGACGATGGGCAGCGCTGCGATGATCATGGCGATGGGTGGCGCGCCGCCACCGCGCACGACGCTCGGATTCTCGATGGGGAAGGCGAGCGCCAGGATGGACGGCAGCAGCAGCAGCGCCAGGCTGACCAGCAGGGCCACGGCGGTGAAGCTGCGCTGCCTCAGCACGCCCAAGTCGAAGCGGCCCAGCGAGACGGTCCCCCAGATTGCCAGCAAGATATAGATGAATCCCAGGGCAAACAGCGCCGCCGTGATGGGGTCCAGATGGTAATCCCACATGACGTTGTTGACCCACACCACATCGCCCCGGTAGTTGAACTGGAGCGCGGCATTCGCGATGTTCTGCACGAGACGACCGATGGGGTTGAAGCTCCCCGCCTCGGTGGTCGCCGAGCGGGTCAGCGAGCGATACCAAAACTGGTCGGGCCGCTCCAGGCTGAAGCGCAGCAGCGGCAGGAAGAGTAGGGCGACCGCCCCCGCCATGAGCGTCGCGTTCGCCCAGAAGGGGCGCGTGAGGCTGGGGGGCAGCGGGGCGTCGGTCGCCTCGGCGGCCACGGCCCCCGCCTGGCTGTCGCTGCGCCAGAGATTGGCGGCCAGGGCGCGCAGCCCCGTCGTGAAGCCGCCCGGCCAGGCGACCAGGTCCCACACGAGCCGCAGGCCGACCAGCGCCGCCACCAGCACCGGCACGATGCGCATGGAGGTGTAGGTGTGCAGGCCGATGCCCAGGAACAGCCCGGCTAGCAGCCAGTCGTTGCGGCGATTGAGACGCATGCCCCGCAGCAGGAAGAATAGGGTCGGCGTGGCGAAGGCCGCCGTGAAGGGGAAGCGCAGCCCCACCCGGCTGATCTCGACGTGCCACTTAGAGATGGCCGTCAGGAACGCGGCCAGCAGGCCCACATTTCGCCCGCCTACCTCCCGCCCCAGCAGGTAGACGAAGGGGATGGTGAGGAAGCCAATCAGCGCCGTGCCAATCTTGAGGGCCAGGTGGTCGGTTTGCAAGTTGAACAGGGAGATGAGACCGGCGGTCCAGTAGAACTGGAACAACTCGCGCCCGGTGTTGCGCGCCAGAAAGACGGGGCGAGTACCATTCAGGATGTCGATGACATCGTATAGCTTCTCGGCGTGGTCGGAGGTCGGCTCGGCGGGCACGCTGGCGAGCTGATAGAAGCGGAAGAAGGCCGCCACGGCCAGGATGCCTAGCAGCGCCACCGCTGTCCAGCCGAAGGGGACGCGCCAGGCGCGGATGCGCCGCCAGACCCCGGCCAGGTTCGTCGCGCCCCAATCCCACGCCGCCAGGTAGAAGGCGGCCAGCGCGGCCAGCCATAGCGTCGTGTTGACAGGGGTGAAACAGTAGGTCTTGTTTGGCGATTCAGGGGCGATGCCCGGTACGGCGCACGTGTCGCGGCCGAAGAAGAGAAACGCCAGCACAAACAGGACGCCCGATGCGATAAGCAGCCGCTGTCGCCACGTTGCGGTCAGGATACTGGCGATGCGGGGTACGACCAGGGCGCGCGGACCATCGCGCAGGACGCGAGTGGGGTTGCGACCCAACGCCCACACGAACAGCACAGCGGCGACGATGTAGCCGACGATGCCGTCCAGGGGAACGCTGCGGTCGGTGAGGTAGCGCTGTGCCCAGATGCCGATACCGAGGGCCAGGACAAGGAGGGCGGCCGTCACGGTGGCGCGGCGGGCGGTGTTCGTGGCTGCGGACTGCATCTATTCCTCGTGCGGGGTCGAATCGGTGGACAGTGGCGGCTAGCCGCGCTTCACACAGCGCACGAATTGATACGCGCCGACCTCGGGAAGCGGCTCTTCGTAATACTGGCGCAGCCAGGCATCGAACGGGGCCATCTGGGCCGGGTGGATGACCCACTTGCGGAACAGCCCGCGCGTTACCAGATTCGGGACTCCCAGATAGTGGCTCATGTCGAAGGCGTGGTGGGCAGATTCCGAGAAGTAGTAGAAGCGCTCCACCACGTCCAGGCCAACGGCGTCAAACCGCCGCGCCCATTCTTCGGGCGGGTAGACGTGGTAATGGTGCGAGATGGTATTGAAGAAATCGCCGTACCGCTCCGACAGCGAAGCGAGACCGGCCTCGCGAAACAGCGTGCTACCGAGAAGGAAGTCGGGGTAATGCTCACTCGGTAGCGTCGTGGCAAATGTACCCCCCGGTCGAAGCACGCGACTTATCTCTCTTAACGTAGATTCATTGTCCGGGATATGCTCGATGACGCAATTGCTGACGACGGTATTGAATGCGCCATCCGGGAACGGCATGCGCGTCGCGTCACCCTGGGTCACCAGCTTGTACACGTCGCGGCGCACCGCCGCCTCGATGAGGTCGCTCCAGAGGGGGTCGAGGCCCACGTCGATCTGCTCGTCGTAGGCGATGGAGGCGAAGTGGCCATCGCCGCAGCCGATGTCGAGCACGGGGTGGACCAGGGGCACCCGTCCCATGAACTTTGCCTCCACCGACCGCAGCACGGCGCGGTGCGGGGCCATCGTGTAGACGTGGGGCGTGAAGTAGTCTCGCTCGCCGGACCACGTCGCGCCCGCCGTGGCGGGCGGCCTGGTATCACTCGCCATCAGATCCTCCCGACGCGGCCACGTAGGACACCCCCTCAGGCGCATGCGCCCCGGCGCTCGCCGCTCGCGGCAGCACCACGCGATGTGTCATGCGCGCCACCTCTGCCTCAAACAAGGTCTCGTACATGTCCGCCGTGCGATTCAGGTCGAAGATGTGGGCGATCTCATCGCGCGGGCGGACGTAGTGGCTCTTGTTGGTCAGAATGCGCGTCACGGCGTCGGCCAGGGCCACGCCATCGCCTATGGGTGTGACCTCCCCCATGCCCGTCATCCGCACCGGCTGACGGACGCCCGGCAAGTTGCTGGCGACGACGGGCGTCCCGCACAGCATGGCTTCGACCTGCACCAGGCCGAAGGACTCGGTGGAGTTGAGGCTCGGGACCAGCAGGGCATCCAGCGCGCCCAGGTAGGCAGGCATCTCGCGCGTCGGGTGCAGCGTCCCCAGGAACTCCCAGTGATCGCCGAGGGCGGCGATGCGGGGGGCCAGTCGCTCCCAGTACAGCTCCTCGCCGATGATGCCCTGGTAAGGTCCGGCGAAGAACGCCTTCAAGTTGGGGAAGCGTCGCAGCAGGGTGGGCATGGCGTCCAGCAGGACTTCGATGCCCTTTTCGGCGGCGAAGCGCGCCGCGAAGCCAACGCTGGGCCGGCTATCCAGATGATGCGCGGCGCGGAAGGCGGCTACATCGGTGGGCTTGGGCTGGGGCATGATCACCGGCGGCGGGATGACGACGATCTTCTGCTTGAACCGGCTCAGCAGCCGCGAGTGGTCGGCGTAATCCTGGGTGTAGGCGACAATTCTGTCGGCCCAGCGGGCGGCCAGGTAGTTGGCGCCGAAGGTCACCTCGTCCACGATGCGGTTCAGGCCACCCGGCGGCAATTGCAGATCGCAGTGATACGTCAGGATAGTCGGTTTCTTGAGCAGCCGCCCGCGCAGCGCCAGCCCCCAGGCGTCGAACTGGGGCAGGTGCACGCTCAACACGTCGTTCTCGCGCACGTAGCGCGTCGCGTACTGGCCGTAGGTGGGCATGATGACGCCTTTGCTGACCCGGAACGCCACGGGAACCCGCACGACCCGCACGCCCTCGATGATCTCCTGCTTGGGCAGCGAGGCATCATAGTGGGAGGTCAGTACCGTGACCGCGTGGCCGCGTTCCGCCAGCACCCGTGCCAGCCGCTCGACGTAGATGGTCAGCCCGCTCACGTGGGGGCGATAGTAGGTAAGAGCAAGTAGAATCTTCATGCACCCTCAAACAGCGCGCGATTCTGCCGTACCCAGTCGGCCAATCGCGTAATACCTTCCTCGACCCCCACGCGGGGCTGCCAGCCAAAGTCGTGACGCGCCCGGCTGATGTCACAGAAGAAGACGGGCTGGTCGCCCGGCCGCCATTCGGCATGGGGAGCGTCGGCAATAGGCTGGCCCAGCGCGCGCGCCAGGATGGGCCGAAACTCCGCCCATACCGACATGGTGCGCTCCGCGCCGCCGCCTATGTTATACACCTGTCCGGCTGTGGTGTCTATTTTGTCAACGGCCATCTTGTAGGCAGCGATCAGGTCGTCGATGTACAGCAGGTCACGCACCTGCTTGCCGTCGCCATAGATGGTGATCGGGCGGTCGAGGGTGGTGGCGATGATGAACCAGGCTACCCAGCCCTGGTCCTCGACACCCATCTGGCGCGGCCCGTAAATGCAACTCTGACGAAAGACGACGGTGGGCAGGCCGTAGATACGGTGGTAGTCGCGCACGTATTGATCCGCCGCGCCCTTGCTACACCCGTAGGGCGAGTGGAAATCCAGCGGCTGATGCTCGCTCGCCCCCTGGGGCAGGTCACGGTAGGTGTAGCGCGTCGGTAGCTCGACGACCGCCACATCCTCCATCCCGCCGTAAACCTTGTTGGTGGACGAGAAGACGACAATCGGGTCATCGCCGTACAGCCGCGCCGCTTCCAAAACGTTGAACGTGCCCAGGGCGTTGGCCTCGAAATCCTCGCGGGGCCGGGTGACGGACGTGGTGACGGCCGTCTGCCCGGCCAGGTGGTACACGACCTCGATGCTCGCCATCGCCTGGTTGATGGCTTCCGAACTGCGGATGTCGCCCTCGATGAACTGGAAGGCGCGCCCGTGCCGCTCGCGCAGCCAGGCCAGGTTTTGCGGCGTCCCCCGCCGCGACAGGTTGTCGAAGACGGTGATATGGTGGCCGTCGCCGACCAGATCATCGACCAGGTTACAGCCAATGAAGCCCGCGCCGCCGGTGACCAGAATCCGTCGCGGTGTATCTAGCGTCGTCATGTCTGTCGCCCTCGCTCAAAACACATAAGGGCGCGAGGGACCTGCCCCTACGCCCATCGCTGTTGCTACCCCGCCGCCTGCTCGTAGTCGGCGGCGGCCGTCCCTGGCCCGGTGATCTGGCTCAGGTTCAGCCCCTCGCGCCACAGGTAGAACGCGCCGATGAGGATGAGCAGGCCGAAGTTCGCCGCGTGGGCCACCAGGGCGTAGGCCAGCGCCTCGGTGTGCGGGATGCCGAATGCCCCCAAGGCCAGGACGACGCCGGCGTGATAGACGCCGACATAGCCCGGCGACGAGGGCACGGTGGCCCCCAGGGCGACTACCACCTGGACGAAGGTGGCCGCCACCAGCGCGCCGCCCAGGGAACCGAAGTAGTCCTGAAGGCCGAAGGCGCGCATCACCAGATAGTTGTAGAGGACGCCGCCCAGGCCCCAAATGACCAGCGACCACAGTCCCGCAACGGCCAGGTGACGGGGAGCGTGCAGAATCTGTAAGCCGTCGATCAGACCCTCGACGCGGTTCGTCCACACCTCGCCGTTGATGCGGGGGATGCGGCCCAACCCCCACGAGATGTAGGTCATGGCGCGCTGCCGCTGCCAGACGATGGCCCACAGCGCGCCGATTAGGAGCAGGAAGACGATCACGACTGTCGTGGCGGAACGCTGGAGCAGTGGAGTCAGGCTGACGAAAGGCAGCACCAGCACCAGCATCGCGACGATGGCGAACACGTCCAGGGCGCGCTCCACCACCACCGTAGATAGAGCCTGCGCCACGCGCGGCCCCTGGCCCTCACCGATGAGGACAGCGCGCACGATATCGCCGACGCGAGCCGGCAGGATGGTGTTGACCAGGTAGCCGATGCTGAGCGAGGAAAACAGGCGGCTCAAGGGCGGCGCGGGCGACGGATAGAAGAGGAGGCCCCAACGATAGGCGCGCGCCACCTGGGCGAGGAGAATCACGGCCATGGCGGGTATGAGGGCCAGGTAGTTCGCCTGGGTCAGCGCCGACCAGAGTAGATTGAATTCGATGCCCCGAAAGGCGATGTACAGGGCAACCAGGCTGACGATCAGCCCCAACCAGAAACGGCGATTACGCATGATGTCCCGGAACAGGCGGTTTCGGGACGGGATCCGCCCCACGACAGGTTATTATACCACTACCACCGGGCAAACGCCTAGCGTATCACGGCGGCGGGCGTGGCGGCCGGCCGCGCCATCGACACGGCGGTTGGGGGCGCGGCCAGGCTCACGGTCGGCGAGGGCGTCGCCGAGGGCAGCGCGGCGATGGCCGTGGCGGTCTGCGCCGCGTACAGGGCCTCGTCCCTGCCGAGGGGAGCGCGCCCCAGTAGCCCCACCATGATCAGCAGCACCGCCGCCACAGCCCACCCGGCCAGGGTCGGCGGTAGGGCCACGAAGCGTAGCGGCTCACTACGGCCGGTGGCCCGACGTTGGGATGTGACGGGCGCCGGGGGCGCAGGGCGGGGCGGGAGCGCGGCGATCGCTGCCTCCCTCGCTATGGCGATGGCGACCGGGCGCGGCGTGGCTCGCAGCGCGCGCGCTGCCAGCGCTTCGCGCAAGGCGGTATCGAGACCTGGTGGGGCCAGCGCCACCGCCTGACACATCGGGCACGCGGCCAGATGAGCCGCTGCCGCCGCGCTGAGTTCTAGCTCGCCGTAGGCTTCGGCCAGTTGCCACCCGATGACGGCGGATTCAACTACGCCGTCGAAAATGAGTTCTAGCTCGCCGTAGGCTTCGGCCAGTTGCCACTCTCGCATAAACTCGTCGCAGCGCATCACGCGAGGCTCCCTTCATAGGCTGGGTCGATCAGTAGCGCGCGCAGGCGCTGGCGAGCGTTGAACAGCCGTGACCCGACCGTGCCCAGCGGAACCTGAAGCAGGTCCGCGATTTCTTCGCACGACAGGTCGTTGTAGTAGCGCAGCACGATGACCAGGCGATGGCTGTCGCTAAGGCGGTCCACGGCGGCCAGCACGTCGGCCTCCGCCAGCCGGGTGAGCGCCTGATCTTCGGGGCCAGGGCCGGCCAGAGGAGCCGCCTCCAGCTCTCCCCACTCGACACGGGGCAGCGCGGCCCGCCGCGTCCGCGAGATGGCGGTGTTGAGGGCGATGCGGTGCAGCCAGGCGCGGAAGCTCGCCTCATCCTTGTGCTCGTAGTCGGGCAAAGCGCGCACGACCTTCACCAGGCTTTCTTGCATGACATCCTCCGCGTCCTCCTCATGTTTCAAGACCATGAAGCCGACACGGTAGACGAAGGCAGCGTATTCACCGACCAGCTCGCTAACGGCCGCGGCGTCGCCCATCTGACAGCGGGCGATTAGCTCGTCCAGGGGCATGGCCTCTCCCGCCGGAGTCACGCTCATGGGAGCGCGTTCCTACCTGTACTAACGCAACAGAGCCACCAAATATTCATCACGCGCACGATATGTGTCGGGCAACCTCGAAGCAGGGAGACCCTACCCCTACCCTACCGGCCAACCTTCGACCGCCCCGGTGGTCATCCCGCCCTGACTCGGCTATACTAGCAGCAGACGCTTCGTCGGCCACCGCGCAGGGAAGACGCCATGACCAACGCCGAGATTGCGCAAATCTTCGCCGAGATGGGCGACATCCTCGAAATCCAGGGGCAGGACCGCTATCGCTTCCTGGCCTATCGCCGTGCCGCCCAGGAGATCGCTCGCTACCCTACGGATGTGACGGAGCTGTGGCGCGCAGGCAAGCTCGAAGATATCCCCTCAATCGGCAAGACGCTGGCCGCCAAGATCGACGAGTTGCTGCGCACCGGCCAGATTCAAGCGCATCAGCGCCTCATCCAGGAAGTGCCGCCCAGCGTGATCGAGGTGCTGCGCATTCCGGGCGTCGGCCCCAAGCGCGCCCAGCAACTCTGGAAAGAGCTGGGCATCACCTCTATCAGCGAGCTTGAAGCCGCCGCCAGGGATGGTCGGCTAGCGGGCGTCAAGGGCATGGGCGAGCAGACGATTCAGAACATCCTCAAGGGCATTGAGGCGGTGCGCGCGATGGGGGACCGCATCCCCCTCGGCGTGGCGCTGCCCATCGCCCAGGACCTGGCCGCCGCGCTGCGCCGAGGCCCCGGCGTCCAGGCGGTCGATATGGCCGGGTCACTGCGGCGACGTTGCGAGACGGTGGGCGACATCGATCTGCTGGCGGCCGCCGACGACACCGCCGCCGTCATCAACTATTTTACCCAGCTTCCCCAGGTGAAAGAAACTCGCTCGGCCGGCGACAACAAGGCCACCGTTGCCCTGACCGGCGGCCTGACGGTTGACCTCATGGCGCTGCCGACTCGGAATTGGGGTTCCCTGTTGCAGCACTTCACCGGCTCCAGGCAGCACAACATTCAACTGCGGACCGAGTCGGTGGCTCGCGGGCTGCACGTCAGCGAGTGGGGTATCACTGGCGCTGATGGTGTGCTGCGGACCTTCACCGACGAGGCCGACGTTTACCACGCGCTGGGCATGGACTGGATTCCACCGGAACTACGTGAGGCGTCGGGCGAGATCGAGGCGGCGCGCGCCCACAAGCTGCCTCACCTGGTCACGCTGGCTGACATTCGCGGCGACCTCCAGATGCACACCACCTACAGCGACGGCGCTACGACCGTCGAAGGCATGGCCCGCGCTGCCCAGGCTCTCGGCTACGCCTGGATTGCCATCACCGACCACTCCCATAGCCTGGCGATGACCGGCGGTCTGGATGTCGCACGCGCCCGCCAACAGGCGCGGGAGATCGCCGAGGTCAACGCGCAGCTCGCGCCCTTCCGTGTGCTGCGCAGCGTCGAGCTGGAGATTCTAGCTGACGGCTCACTGGACCTGCCGGACGAGGCGCTGGCCGAGTTCGACATCGTGGTGGCCTCGGCGCACACCGGCCAGCGCGGCGAACGCGCCACCCTCATGAAGCGCTACCTCGCTGCCATGCGCAGCCCCTATGTCGACATCATCGGCCACCCCTTTGGGCGCATCCTCGGTAAGCGTCCACCGATGGACCTCGACTTCGAGGCGTTGGTTGCGGCGGCCGCCGAGACCGGGACGGCGTTGGAAATCAACGGTCAGGTAGACCGCCTCGACCTGAACGGCGAGCAGGCGCGCTACGCCGCTGGGCAGGGCGTGATGATCACCCTCGCCTCTGATGCCCATGCCCCGGAAGGGCTGGGTGTCATAGCCTTCGCCGTCGAGACGGCGCGGCGCGGCTGGCTGGAGCCGAAGCACATCCTCAACACGCGCAGCCTGGCGGAATTGGAGCAATGGCTACGCCGATAGACGACACCGACGTTCTCATCGAAGGTGAAACGGAGGTTCGCCCGCCGCCCCTGTTCAAGGTCGTGTTGCACAACGACGACTACACGACGATGGATTTCGTCGTCTACGTGCTGCGCGCTATCTTTCGCCGCTCCGAGGCGGATGCCTTCGACATCATGCTCCAGGTGCATCATGAAGGTGTAGGGGTGGCGGGCGTCTACCCCTTCGAGATTGCCGAGGCGAAGGCGCACAAGGCCGTGGGCCTGGCGCGCGCCAACGAATACCCCCTGCTATGTACTATCGAGCCGGAGTAGCATGTTCACCGATGCCCTGAAGCTGACTCTCAACCGCGCCGTGACCGAGGCCGAGCGTCGCCGCCACGAGTATGTAACCCTGGAGCACCTGCTCTACGCGATTCTCCGCGATGCTACCGGGCGCATTGTCCTTCAGCGCTGCGGCGGAAATATCGAGACTCTCAGCAGCGCGCTGGAAGATTACTTCGAGGAGCACTTCGAGAGCCTGCCGGAGGGCGAGACCGAGGCCCCTGAACCGACGGTGGCCTTGCAGCGTGTCCTCCAACGCACCCTCGTGCACGCCCAGTCGGCGGATCAAGCAGAGGTCGATAGCGGCGATATTCTGGCCGCCTTGATGCTCGAGGAGAACTCCTACGCCCGCTATCTGCTGGCGCAGCAGGGTATCAGCCGCCTCGATATTGTGAGCTTCATCTCCCACGGCATGGAGCGGGGAAGTACGTCGCGCTTCGACGCGCCGCCGTCGCCGGACCTGGACGACAGCGACGACGACATGCCACGCGCCGCCGATCCTCTGGCCGCCTACGCTACCAACCTGGTTACCCGCGCCGCCGAGGGCCGAATCGATCCCCTCATCGGGCGCGAGGCCGAGATCGAACGCACGATTCACGTCCTGAGCCGCCGCCGCAAGAACAATCCCGTGCTGGTCGGCGACCCAGGCGTGGGCAAGACTGCCATTGTCGAAGGCCTGGCCCTCAAGATTCACCAGGGTGATGTGCCCGATCTGCTCAAGCCCGCCCAGATCTACGCCCTCGACATGGGCGCGGTGCTGGCGGGGACCAAGTACCGGGGCCAGTTCGAGGAGCGGCTAAAGGCTGTCATCACCGCGCTGCAGAGTCGCCCCGACGCCATCCTGTTCATCGACGAGATTCACACCGTCGTGGGCGCGGGGGCGGTCCACGGTGGCACGCTGGATGCCTCCAACATCCTCAAGCCGGCGCTGGCGTCGGGCGAGGTGCGCTGTATCGGCTCCACCACCTTTACCGAGTTCAAGAATGCCTTCGAGGCCGACCGCGCCCTGGCGCGCCGCTTCCAGAGAATCGACGTCGGTGAGCCGAGCGTCGAGGACACGATTGGTATCCTGCAGGGCTTGCGCCCCCACTATGAGGCCTATCACGGGGTCCGCTACACCGATGCGGCCCTGCGCGCCGCCGCCGAGCTGGCTGACAAGCATCTGCACGATCGCTTCCTGCCTGATAAGGCCATCGATGTGATTGATGAGGCGGGCGCGGCGGTACGGCTGCAACCGGCCGAGGGGCGCGCCGAGGTCATCGATACGCTGGGTATTGAGATGGTTGTCGCTCGCATGGCGAAGATTCCCGCGCGGACCGTGAGCGTTTCCGACCGTGAGCGGTTGCAGAACCTGGAGGACGATCTCAAGGCTGTCATCTACGGCCAGGACCATGCCATCGGCCAGGTCGTGAATGCCATCAAGCTGTCGCGGGCAGGCCTGGGGCATCCGGACCACCCCATTGGGTCGTTCCTATTCTCTGGTCCCACCGGCGTGGGCAAGACGGAACTGGCGCGCCAGATTGCGCACAGCCTGGGCATCGAGTTCATCCGCTTCGACATGAGCGAGTATATGGAGCAGCATACCGCCTCGCGGCTGATTGGCGCGCCGCCCGGCTATGTCGGCTTCGATCAGGGTGGCCTGCTCACCGACGCTGTGCAGAAGACGCCCCATGCCGTTGTGGTGTTGGACGAGATCGAGAAGGCCCACCCCGACATCTTCAATTTGCTGTTGCAGGTCATGGACTACGGGACGCTGACCGACCACACGGGTCGCAAGACCGATTTCCGCAACACTATTCTCGTGATGACGACCAACGCGGGCGCGCGCGATCTTGCGGCGCGGCCGCCCGGCTTCCGCCAGGGTGACGCGCCTGGCCGCGCCGCCGCCGGCGCGGACCGTTCGGCCATCGAGCGTACCTTTAGCCCGGAGTTCCGCAACCGCCTGGACGCCTGGATTCCCTTCGAGCCACTGAGCCGCGCCAGCGTCGAACAGGTGGTGGACAAGTTCATCGTCGAGGCCCAGGGCCAGCTGGGCGAGCGGGGCGTGACGCTGCGCAACACGGCGGCAGCGCGCGCCTGGCTGGCTGAGCACGGCTACGACGCCCAGATGGGGGCGCGACCCATGGCGCGCTTGATTCAGGCGAAGATCAAGGAACCGCTGGCGCACGAGATTCTGTTCGGCGCGCTCCGGGAGGGTGGCGTGGCGGTGATCGATGTGGCCGACGGCGAGCTAACGCTGCGCTACGAGATACCCGGCGCGTAGCATGGGGCTGCTTGCGGACGCGCGGCAGCATGGCTGCCGCACGCCAAGACGAGCGGGGGGAGCGTGTCGGGCGCTCCCCCCGCTGTATGTCCTCGCGGTGCGGTTACCGCCGCGCCTGGGCCTCGGCGAGCGCCTTGGCGCTGGCCTGGATGGCGCGCGCCTGCGCCAACGAGATGCCAGCCACCGGGTCGTTGGTCTCGGGGTCGATGCCGGTGAAAAGGCGCTCGATTGCCTCGGGCGGCAGCGAGGCCAGCATCGCGAACGTCGTGATGCCCAGGCCGTTCAGGAAGCGCGCCCGCGCGGGGCCGATGTGCAGCACGCGCCGCAGGTCATCGCCGCCAGCCGGGGTGAGTGGGGGCGGAGGTGGGACAGCGCCCTTACCCGGCAGGTTCAGGGACCACGCCGGGTCGGAGGGCTTGCCCGCCACCTCCTCCCAGGGCACAGCCGCGGACGGCTCGCTGTCTGCCTCTGTCAGGCTCGCCGGCCAGTCCGGTTCGGCGGCCGGCCCCGCTGCCGCCGCCCACGGCACTTCGATGCGCTCGTCCGTGGCTATCGCAGTCGTTGCCGCCAGTGTCGCCGCCTCGACCGGCGGGGCAGGCCAGTCCGGCTCACCGGCCGGGCCAGCCGCCGCCTCCCAGGGGACGACGACCGGGGTGGGTGACGAGGCCACCGCCTCATCGCCGGCTGCTGTGGCGGGTGGCAGCCATTCCGGCTCGCCGCTCGCGCGCGCGGTTGACTCCCACGGCGCTACCGTCGGCGGCTCTTCGCGCTGGCTAACCTTGGCCGCGCCTGCCGCCATGACGGCCCGCGTCGCAGGCCCGGCATGGGGCGCATCTGGCTCGCTGATGGGGGGCGGCGCGGCGATAGTCTCGATGGTCGCATCCGCGGGGCCTTCCCACGCCGCCGCGTCTTCCGGCGCTACCTCGGGTAGCACGAAGCCCTGCGCTGCCAGCGCCGTCGCGGCGGCGGCGTCGCCGCCTGGGGCGGCGACCGAGCGGGTGATGTCGTCGAGGGACGGGATACTCGTCGGGCGCGTCGCGGCCGCGGCGAGCGCGGCGGTTCCGGCGGCGGCCGCGGCTGGCCCAACGTCAGTCGCTGACGCGAGGGGCGGCGCGACTTCGGCGGGCGGAGGCAGGGGCGCGCCGTAGCCGCCATAGGGCGCGCTCGGCGTGGGGCCGGTGGACGGGGCGGGGCCGCCGCGCCGCCAGCTCGGGAGGTAGGGATCACCGGCGCGGTAGGGGCGCGACCCAAACCAGGTCAGCACCACAGCGCCCAGGCCGGGAAGTGTCGCCAGCCAGGCCAGGACAGGGCCACCACAGGGAATGAGGCCTAGCATGTTCACCAGGAAAGTGAGCAGGATCGTGCCGACGGCTACGGAAAGGAGTGGCGAGACGTCGTGCGCGCCGAACAGGCTGAATAGCTTCTGCCCCACCAGCAGCCCCGTCGCCAGCCAGCCAAATAGCACGGCGATAGGCAGGATGATGCTCATGGCGACCAGGATGGGGACGCCCAGCAAGCCGATACACACGATCAGGAGTATGACGGTCATGATGGCGATGAGAATCGTCGCCAGGATCCACACAATCCAGGTCAGTGCGCCCATGCCCAGGCTCGCCGCCGTGTGTTGGTCGAGAGTCGCCCCGATGTTGTTCATCTGGCGCGGCAGGAGGAGCATGGCCAGCACGCCCAGGAGCGCGGCGCCGAGGGTTAGCAAGAAGGTGCGGCCCAACCAGCCGATGGCATCGATGACCGGGTTGCGCGGCACGGCCTGGAAGGGGGTCACCGGCGCGCCGGGGATGGGGGGGATCGCTGGCGCACCCGGCAGGGGCGGAATCACCTGCGGGCCGCGAGTGGACCCGCCCGGCGCGATGACGCTGCCGCTCACCCGCGCGCCGGAGGCGCGCTCCAACGTGCCGCCCACATTGGTGATATCGCCCTGGACGACGGCGGTGTCCCGCAGGCGCAGTGTGCCACCCATGGAGACGATGTCACCCTGCACGGCGCCGGCGACGTCCAATTCGCCGCCAAGCACGGCGATGTCGCCGCGCAACACGCCGCCCTGGCGGATGGTCAGCTTGCCGCCAGGGACAACCAGGTTGCCATTGTAGGTCTGCCCACTGTCGATGATCTGCTCGCCGGTGACGACACCGCCCTGGGCCGATGCGACTGGCGCGCTCGCCAGGAGTAGAGCCACGACGGCGACGACCAGGATAGCAATGCGTCGCATAGGATGCCTCTTTTCGCTGTAATGCAATCGATGTAAGTAGATGTAGTACAGCAGCGAAGGACGAAAGGTGAAGGATGAACCGCTTCATCCGCCTCCCTTCGTCCTTCGTCCTCAAGCCGTCGTGGTTCTGCGCTGCAAGTTGAAGTGGCCGACCAACACGACCCACACCGTGGCGAGCAGCAGCGTGCTCAGCATGTAGCCGATGAGGAGCGGTGGCGGGACCAGGCGCAGTACGCTCAGGGCCGTCATGGGCCAGGCGAGTAGCCCGTCGCGCACGGCGGTTGCCGCGCCGACCACCGCCGCTACGCCGCCCGCGGCCAGGATGGGCTGCCAGGCGCGCCACACGTCGAGAGCGGTTGGGCTGAGGGCCACCAGGCCCAGGGCCAGCGTGCCGATGATGAGCACCAACCAGCCGCCCACGTTACGCCAGGGGTTGACCTGGGGTGCGGACCGGTCGGCCACCCGCGCCATGACTCGCCGCGCGAAGTCGGGTGGTGGCTGAGCCATTGGTGGGTTCTCAAAGAGACGTGTGACGGCTTGGAGCGCCGCCCACTCCCCGCTGCACGCCACGCACGTTGCCAGGTGTCGATCCACGTCTGTCGCGTCATCCAGATGATGATCGAGGCGCAGCGACATCATTTCGCTAGCTTGCTCGCAACGCATGGGTCATGGGTCCTTTCGGGGGCATGGATGGGGAGGTCGATGCCAGGGTCGGGCGGGCGTGCGCCTCGGCTCGTTCGCCGGTCTGCATATGTTCGGTCAGCATCAGTCGCGCCCGATGCAGGCGGGATTTGATGGCGCTGACAGTGGTCTGGGTCGCCTCCGCGATTTCCTCGTAGGATAGCTCGTTCCAGTAACGCAGAATCACAGGCAGGCGATACGCGGGTGGCAGCAACGCCAGGGCCTGCTGCAAGGCGCGCTCCTGCTCGCGCGCCAGCGCTACATCCTCCGGCGCATCGGCCTCGCTGGGCAATTCGCGCCCAGGCGGCATGTCGTCCAGCGAGTCGTAGGGCACGCGGCGGCGGCGTAGCTGGTCGATGCAGTAGTGCGAGGCAATCGAAAGTATCCACGATGAGAACTTCCGATCCGGCTCGTAGGTCGCCAGGCGGTCGTAGGCGCGCAGGAATGTCTCTTGCGCAGCGTCCTCGGCATCGACTGGGTTACCCAGCATTCGATACGCAAGGTTGTACACCGGCCCTTGATAGGCGGCCACGAGCTGCGCAAAGGCGGTCTGGTCGCCGGCTTGCGCCTGCTTTACCCAGAGTCGCTCGTGTTCCATTCACCCCTCCTGGTATGGTATACGCAGGGCTGTCGACAAAGTTGCACATTGAGTGGGCGTGCCCCATTTTGAGTGGGAACGCCTCCTCTATTTAACCATAAATCGGCCGGGTTTGGGCCACGGCTTGCCCACGCCCTGGCCCCGCGAACCCGACACTGCGCGCCCTGACATCCCCTGTGCTGGTGACCGAGGCCGTTGAGCGCATACCGGTGTGTCTGTGTGCTCATCCAGGCAGGTTGGCGCAGTTCGGGAACAAGCGACCTGGGCGTGGCGTCGTAGTTAGTGGTATACTGTATGTGGACCACGAGGGAGGTCACCATGTCCGTCAGTCGCGCCTTCGCGCTGCGTATCGTATTCGTCGTTGTCGCGGCCCTCACCCTTCTCACTCTCGCCGCCTGCCGCACCCAGACCCCCGACCCGCTGCCCACCGCAGCCGTCGCCACGGCCCCCGCGCCCCAGGCGCAGGCGACCGCCGCTGATTCGGCCGCCACCGCCGTCGCCGCCGCGCCCACAAGCCAGGACACCACGGCCGTCCGTGCCCGCCCGACGCCGACGCCGGGCCGCATCGCGGGCCTGGGCCTGGCGAGCTTCGCCCGCGCCAGCGAGCCGCTCAAGATACTGACGACGCTGCCGGCTGACCAGGCTGACGGCGTGCCCGTTGGCGGTGCGGCGTGCCTGGACCCTCTGAAGGCTCGCGGCGCCGACTGCCCGCGCATCGTCGTCCAGTTCAATCATCCGGTCGTGCCGCTAACCGGTGTGGCCGACGCAGCGATGCTGCCTTCACCCATCACCCTCACCCCGGCCGCCCAGGGTAGGGGCGAGTGGCTCAACACATCGACCTACGTGTTCCGCCCCGACTCCCTACAGCCATCCACAAAGTACACGGTGACGGTGAACCCGATCAGCGATCTGGTCGGCGCGAAGCTCGACGCGCCCCAGCCCTTCAGCTTCACGACGGTCTACCCCGCCGTCTTGCGGCGACAACCCAGCGACGGCGCGGCGATGGTCAGCGCGACCCTGCCGATTAGCGTCACCTTCAACCAGGCCATGAACCAGGCCGACGCTCAGGCGGCCTTCAGCCTGCGCGCCGACGATGGCTCGCCAGTCCAGGGTGCGTTTCGCTGGCTGGGCAGCGACATGCTGTTCACGCCCCATCAACCGCTGGCTCGCGCCACTCGCTACACGGCGACGGTCAGGGCGGGGGCAAAGGACAGCGCGGGCCGCGAGGCCCTGCGCGCCGATACGACGTGGGGCTTCCAGACGGCTCCCGCGCCGGGCCTGGTGGCGAGCAACCCCGCCAACGGCTCGACCGCCACGCGGCGCGTGTACAATGTCGAGCTGACCTTCGCCAGCCCGATGGACCGCGATAGCCTGCGCGTCGAAGTCACGCCGTCGGTGGGCACGCCGACCGTGTTCTGGTCCGATGAGAACAATATGAAGGCCCAGGTATCGGGCGACTTCCTGCCCTCGGCGGGCTACACGGTCGTCGTCAAGGGTGACGCCCGGACCCGCGACGGCGAGGCGCTGGGCCAGGATGTGACGCTGCGCTTCACCAACGGCCCCGCCGAGCCGCGTCTGGCGTTGGGTATCGGTGGCCAGGTCGCCACATACGACGCCAACCGCGCGCCAGCGCTGAGCATCGCCAGCATCAACGCGCCCCAGGCCGACTTTCGCCTGTATCGCCTGCCCGACGCGGAGCTGCGGGGCCTGCTGGGGCGCGACTTCTACCAGGGCATCGAGAAGTACCAGCCCGCCCAGGCCAACCTGGTCCGCCAGTGGAGCGAACGCCTGGCGCCGGGTCTCGATGCGCCGGGGATCGTGACCACCACCCTGACTACCGACAAGGCGGCCCTGCCGGTGGGCGGCTATCTGCTCACCACGGCATCGCCCCAGATCACCGAGCGCGGCGCGTTCGCCAACCGGCACGTGCTGGTCGTCTCACCCTACAATCTACTTCTCAAGCGAACCGACCGCGAGGCGCTGGTGTGGGCGACCGACCTCAAGACCGGCCAGCCTGTCGCCGGTCTGGCGCTGACTCTGTACGATGGCGGCAAGCGGGTACTCGGTCGCGCCACGACGGATGCCGAGGGCGTGGCGCGCTTCCAGTTCGCGCCCCTGGTGGACGCCTACGCCCCGCTGATTGCGCTGGCCGAGCAAGGCGGCAAGCTCGTGGGGATGGTAGGCGGCGAGTGGAGCGAGGGCATTAACCCCTACGACTTCCGCCTGGACAGCGCGGCGTCGCTGCCTGAGTACACCGGCCTGGTCTATAGCGACCGACCGCTGTATCGCCCAGGGGATACCGTCCACCTCAAGGGCATCGTCCGCAAGGGCCGCGACGGCGCGTACGCCGTGCCGGGCGGCGAGACCGTGACCTTCCAGGTGCGCGACGGCCAGGGCCGCATCGTCTTCAAGCAGGCCCTGCCCATTACGGCCGCGGGGACGTTCGCCGCCGATGTGCTGCTGCCAGCGGCCGCCGCGCTGGGGACCTATGAGGCCACGGCCCTGTTCGGTCCGCCCCCTGCTTCCGACTCGGCGCACCCGCAGCCCAGCGCGAACTATCAGTTCCAGGCGCTCGAGTATCGGAAGCCGGAGTTCGACGTGACGGTCAAGATCGACAAGGACCAGGCCGTCGCGGGGGACACGGTCCATGTTAGCGCCGACACCGCCTATTTCTTCGGCGGTCCCGTCGCCGACGCGAAGGTCCAGTGGCGGTTGTTGGTGGCCGACCGCCTGTACACGCCGCCCGATGATGTGCCAGGCTACTGGGAGTTCAACGACCTGGACCCCCTCGCCAACGCGCCCTTCCAGCGCGATCGGGGCGTGGTCAAACGCGGCACGGGCACGACCGACGCCCAGGGGCGATTCAGCGTCCAGGTTCCGACCAGCCTCGACAAGGACACCTTCGGCCAGACCTACACCCTGGAAGTCGAAGTCACCGACGCCAACGGCCAGGCGGTGGCAGGGCGGCGCAGCCTGCCCGTCTACCCCGGCGGCTTCCACGTTGGCGTCCGCCCTGCCAGCTACGTGGCGGCGACCGGCAAGCCACAGACGGTGGAGTTGCTCGCCCTGGACCTGGCGGGCAAGCCGCTCGCCAACCAGGCGCTGAGCGTGGCCGTCGTCCGCCGCGAGTGGCAGAACGTCCAGCAGCGGCAGCGCGACGGCCGCCTGGCGTGGACCGCCGTGCCCACAGACGCCCCTGTGACCAGCCTGACGGCCACGACCGACGCCCAGGGTCGCGCCAGCGTAAGCTACACGCCATCCCAGGCGGGTACGTATCGCCTCGTCGCGGAGGGCAGGGACGCCCAGGGCCGCGCGGTGCGCAGCGCGACCTACCAGTGGGTCACCGGGACAGACGCGGTGAGTTGGCGGTTGGGCAGCGCGGACCGCTTCAACCTGACGCCGGACAAGAAGAGCTACGCGCCGGGCGAGACGGCCCGCCTGCTGGCCCAGGTCCCCTTTGCTCCGGCTGAGGCGTTGTTGACGGTCGAGCGTGGCGGCATTCGCCAGGTCAGGCGGCTGACGCTGCCCACGACCAGCGAGATCATCGAGGTTCCCATCGGAGCCGACGCCGTGCCGAACCTGTACGTGTCACTGGCGGCGGTCCAGGGTGGCGACGACAAGGCGCTGCCCAAGTTCCGCCTGGGCTACAGCAACCTGGACGTGGCCCGCGACAGCAGGCTGCTGGACGTGACCCTGACGCCGGACAGGCCAGGCCCCTATCGCCCCGGCGACAGGCTGACCTACACCATTACGACGAAGGACGCCCAGGGCCAGCCCGTCCCGGCCGACCTGTCATTGGCCCTGGTGGACAAGGCGATCTTCAGCCTGGCCGAGGACGAGAGTCGCGACCCGGCCGACGTGTTCTACGGCCGCCAGCCACTGGGCGTGCAGACGGCGGCCAGCCTGACCCGCGATGTGAACCGCACGACCGCCCAGATCATCGACGGCGGCGGCTTCGGCGGCGGCGGCGGGGAGATGGCCCCCGTCGGACCGGTGCGCCAGGACTTCAAGGACACCGCGTTCTGGAAGGCCGACGTGACCACCGACGCCCAGGGCAAGGCGACCGTCGAGGTCACGCTGCCCGACAACCTGACCACGTGGGTGATGACGGCGCGCGGCGCCACGTCCGACACCCTGGTCGGGCAGGCGCGCGGCGAGACGCTCACGACCCAGGACCTCATTGTCCGCCCGGCTCTGTCGCGTTTCCTGGTCCAGGGTGACGCCCTGCGCCTGTCGGCGGTGGTGCAGAATAACACCGACCGCGAGATTCAGGCCCGCGTGATCGCCCAGACGACCGGCCTCGATGGCCAACTGGAGCCGCAACAGGTGCGCATCCCCGCCAGGGGCAAGGCGACGGTGGCCTGGGACACGGTGGTTGGTCCCGTAGCATCGGCAAGCGTGACCCTCGCCGCCGAGGGGGGTGGGTTGGCCGACACCGTGGCCGTCACGCTACCCGTGTACCAGACCGTCACGCCGGAGACGACGGGCACGGCGGGCGTAGTGACGGACCGCATCGCCGAGGACATCCGCGTGCCCGCCAATGCCGCGCCGACGCTGGGCGGCCTGGCGATTCAGCTCGACCCGTCGCTGGCGGCGGTCAGAGCCGACGGCCTCAAGTACCTGGAGGCCAACGACCTGGCCTCCGCTGAGGCAATGGTCAGCCGGTTCCTGCCCAGCGTTGCCTCGGTGCAGGCTGCCAGCGCGATGGGCCTGCCGGTGGACCGCCCCGCTCTGGAGGAGCGCGTCGCCGCCGACGCGCAGCGTCTGTACACGGCGCAGAATCCCGATGGTGGCTGGGGCTGGTGGCAGGGGGAGACCTCCAACACCTTCCTGAGCGCCTATGTCCTGTACGGCCTGACTCTGGCCCAGCGCAACGGCTTTACCATCGCCAGCAACGTCGTCGAGCGCGCCCAGAACTACCTGACCCAGGCGGTGGCTGCGCCGCCGGATACGGGCACGCGCGGCGCGCTCAGCCAGCGAGCCTTTGCCCTGTATGCCCTGGCCGAGAGCGGCCGCCCCGACGTCGTGAGGAGCATCGCGCTATACAACATCCGCGACCAGATGAGCCTGTATGGACAGGCCTACCTGTTGCTGGCGCTCGACAGGGCCGACGCGGCGGGGCAGGCGCAGCGCATCCAGGCCATCGCCCGCACCCTGGCCGACAACGTGAAGGCCGGGGCGACCGGCGCGCATTGGGAGGAGAGCGTTCCCAACCCGACGACCATGAACACCGACACGCGCACCACCGCCCTGGCGCTCATGGCGCTGGCCCGCGTCAACCCGCAGGATGCGACGCTGCCCAACGTGGTGCGCTGGCTGATGAGCGCGCGTACGGTGGACGGCGGCTGGCGCACGACGCAGGAGACGGCGTGGGCGCTGCTGGCCCTGGCCGAGTACATGCGCGGCCGCGACGAGAAGGACAGCGCGTACCGCTACTCGGTCGGCCTGAACGGCAAGGACCTCACGACCGGGCAGGTGAGCGCAGGCAACCTGGCCGAGTCGCAGCGGGTGTTCCAGCCGCTCCAGGACTTGCAGGCCACCGTTGGTAACAACCTGACCCTGACCAAGGAGGGCAGAGGCAACCTGTACTACATGGCTCACCTGACGACCTACGTCCCCGCCGAGCAGACCCCCGCCCTCGACAAGGGCATCCTGGTGGGGCGGCAGTATCTGGCGGTGGACCCCGCTACGCTCAAGCCGACCGGCAAGGCCGCCGAGAGCGTCAGGGTCGGCGACTACGTGCTGGCGAGAATCACCCTGGTCGCGCCGGAAACGCTGCACTACGTCGTTGTCGAGGATCCGCTGCCGGCCGGCTTCGAGGCCGTCGATGTGAGCCTGCGCACGGCCAGCCAGGCGGCCCAGCGGCCGACGCTCCATCAGGGCGAGCCGACGCCTGCGCCGATGGCTGGGGCGGCCGGCGTGGGCGGCGGCGAGAACGCGCCTATCCAGACCTTCGACCAGCCCTACTGGTCGTTCTGGACCCACTCCGAGGTGCGCGACAATCGGGTGGCGCTGTACGCGACACAAGTATCGCCGGGCGTCTACGAGTATACCTACCTGATGCGCGCGGCGGCGCCGGGTCAGTTCAAGGCCCTGCCTGCTACCGCCTACGAGATGTACTTCCCGGAGCGTTTCGGCCGCTCGGCGGCGGCCAGCTTCCCCATCGCGCCAGCGGAGTGACAGCAGACGAGCAGAGCCGAAGGACCAGGGACCAGTCAGATATGCTCTGGCTGGTCTCTGGTCGCTTCAGGCGGCTTCACAATCTCCCGATAGGCGCTTCACATTGTCCTAACACGTTCCTGGTATCCTGGCGACATCACCGACACACGATTGTCGCACACAGTAGGACAGGAACATGGACAAGCTAGCCGCCCCCCGCAACCGTAACAAGGTCAACCTCGCCCTTGACATTGCCATCTTTGGCGCGGTCCTCGCCGCCCTCCAGCCCCGCCTGACCGGCATGGCGATCCACGAGTGGCTGGGCATCGCCTTCGGCGTAGGCATCGTCACCCACCTGCTGCTCCACTGGCAGTGGATTGTCGAGGTGACGAAGCGCTTCCTCGCCAGGACATCGTGGTCCGCGCGGGTCAACTACGTCCTCAATGGCTTGCTCTTCATCGACATGACCGTCATCATCTTCACCGGTCTCATGATCTCCAAAGTGGCCCTGCCCAGCCTCGGCCTCCAGGTGGCGCAAGGCTTCGCCTGGCGCTCGTTGCACGGCCAGGCGTCCGACGTCGCCGTATTCCTCGTCGGCCTGCACGTGGCTCTACACTGGAAGTGGATCGTGAACACAATCAAGCGTTACGTGATCGCGCCCCTGCTCCCCGGTCGCCACCTGCTGCAGCTTAGCCTGACCGCGCGCCAGCCTCAGAAGGAGGCCTAGCATGAAACTCATCGCCCGCATCGCCGTCATCCTCGCCTTTGCCCTGCTCGTTGTCGGCGCGACCGTAGCTCTCAATTCGTCCCGTTTGACGACTATGCCCGCCCCGCCTGTCAGTATCAGTCAGGCGAGCGGCCAGACTGAGAGTGTCGCCCTCGACGGCCAGAGCGCCACAACCGCGAGCAACACCCAGGCCGGGCAGGTCGCCACCGTCAGCGACACCCCTCCAGGCGCGCCCCCCGCCGGCGCCGGCCACCAGGAAGGAGGCAGCCAGGGCTGGCAGGGCATCCTCAAGAACGTCGCCGTCATGGCCGGTCTGGTGGCCGCGGTCGACATCATCACCCGCCTGCTGCGCCGCGTCCGCCCTCGTCCGCGGGCGGCTTCTCACGCCAGTTGATGGAGTTGGCAGACCTGCCAGGTTTCCAGGACCTGCCAGGTCTGCCAACAACAGGTAGCCGCTTGTCATCTGTCGCTATCTGTCAGATAATGCTAAGAAGAAGGCGCGACTATGCTATTCAACCCAGAGATTATGACCGCGGACGACCGCAGCGCGCCCGCATCGGAAGTCAGGTCCATGCCCCAGACCATTCTCATCATCGACGACGAAACCCGGCTGCGCGCGATGCTGCGTGTCTACCTGGAGCAGGAGGGCTACCGCGTTGCGGAGGCTGCCAACGGGCGTGAGGGGCTGTACGTTGCCCGCTACGAGAAACCCGACCTGATCATCCTGGACCTGATGATGCCTGAGATGAACGGCTACGATTTCGTCCGCGCTTACGGCAAGGAAGGCGCTGCCCCCATCATCATGCTGACGGCGAAGGTCGAGGACCAGGACAAGATTCTCGGCCTGGAGTTGGGGGCGGACGATTACGTTACCAAGCCCTTCAATGTCCGCGAGTTGCTGGCTCGCGTGCGCGCCGTCCTGCGTCGCCAACAGCGCGCTGCCGCCGAGCCGGAGGTGCTACGCGTGGCGGACATCACCCTCGACCGCTCCACCGCCACCGTCAAAGTGGCCGACCGGGCGGTTGACCTGACCCCTTCGGAGTTCGAGATCCTCGCCACGCTGATGAGCGCGCCGGGGCGTGTCTTCTCGCGCCTCGACCTCCTCGACCGAATGGCGGGTGACGCCTACGAAGGCTACGAGCGCACCATTGATGTTCACATTCGCAACCTGCGCACCAAGATTGAGGCGGACCCCCGCCACCCCACCTACGTTGAGACGGTGTACGGCATGGGATACCGCTTCGCCGCGCAGGATAGCGGGGCCGGCGGCTCCACGTAGGCGGCCATGCGCTCCCTGACCTGGAAGCTTACCCTCGCCTTTGTCGTGGTCGGCGTCGCGGGCGCCGTGCTGGTCGCCATCCTGGTCGGCCAGCGGACGCGCTCCGAGTTCGACCGCTTCGCCTCGTCCCGTGACCAGAATGTCCTGATCACCGCGCTGGGCGATTACTATGCCGCTACCGGCAGCTGGGACAATGTGCGGTCGATGCTCAACGGCGCGCCGCCCCTCGACCGCTACATTCGAGGCGTGACCCTGGTCGATGCCAACCGTGTTGCCGTGCTGGGCAGCCCCGCCTACCCCGCCGGCCAGGTTGTCCCCGACCAGGCTATCGCGACAGGCACAGCCGTCACGTCCAACGGGCAGATTGTCGGCTACGTGATTCCCCTCAACAATCCGGACCGCACGCCGGAGCCAGGGCCGCCGCCACCCGACGTGCTGTTTCTGCAACGGGTTGCCTGGGCAACGGCGGCCAGCGCTGTCATCGCGGCCCTGGTTGCCCTCGCCCTCGGTGTCCTGCTGGCGCGCAGCCTGACCCGCCCGTTGCGGGAGTTGACGGCGGCGACCCAGGCCATGGCGAGCGGCGCGCTAGACCAGCGGGTGATGGTTCGCTCGCGCGACGAGATCGGCGAACTGGCGGTGTCGTTCAATCAGATGAGCGCGGACCTGGCTCGCGCCAGC
This sequence comes from Anaerolineae bacterium, assembly GCA_034431435.1. GTDB lineage: Bacteria > Chloroflexota > Anaerolineae > Epilineales > JAHCIE01 > JAHCIE01. Next base: position 97,576 of record DAOUDG010000085.1, read on the forward strand.
CAGCTACGGAAACAGATGACGGCCGACCTGGCCCACGACCTGCGCACGCCGCTGAGTATCCTGCGCGGCTATACCGAAGGCCTGCAAGATGGTCGCCTGCAAGGCTCGACCACCGTGTACACGGTCATGCACGGTGAGGTCGAACACCTGCAACACCTGGTCGAGGACCTGCGCTTGCTGTCATTGGCCGATGCCGGTGAATTGCGCCTGCACCGCCGCGCCGTCGACCCGACCGCCTTACTGGAACGCACCGGTCTAGCCTACATTGTCCAGGCTGAGCAACAAGGCCTGGAACTGCGCGTCGATGCCAGCGATGATCTGCCGTCCATCGATGTGGATACCGACCGCATGACCCAGGTTCTCAATAATCTCGTCTCCAACGCCCTGCGCCACACCCATGCCGGGGCGATCGTGCTGACCGCCGTGCGCGACGGTCAGGATGTCGTCCTGGGCGTCAGCGACACAGGCGCGGGCATCGCGGCCGACGACCTGCCCTTTATCTTCGACCGTTTCTATCGGGTCGACAAGGCGCGCCAACGGGATGATGGCGACGCCTCCGGCCTGGGTCTCGCCATTGCCAAGGCCATCGTAGAGGCCCACGGCGGTACGCTGACGGTCGATTCCGCCGCCGGCCGAGGCTCGACGTTTAGCATCCGCCTCCCCGCCGCGACGCGCCCCACCTAGTTCTTGTAGCGGGGCATACTCCCTGCCAGGAGGATTACCTGCCATGAACCCACGTCGGCCCATCCGCCGCTTCGACGTGTTTGCTGAATACAACCGCCTGCGCGCCCTCAAGAAGGGCATGGACGATGCTCACGCCAGGGGCTACGGCCTGTGGGTCGCCAAGGTCGTCGCCAGTGGCGGTGGCCGCCACGTCGCCGGCCAGGAGCCGCACCACCCCGGCAGCGAGGGCGGTGAGCCGCGCGAGCAACGACCCGCCGAGGCCGCCGAGTGGCACGAACTGAGCGGCGAGCCGCAGACCGACGCCCTGTTCGACAAGGAGATCGTCCAGCGCATGGGCGCGGACTTCTACCGCGACGTGTTCGCGCCCGCCCTCGCCGTCGCTTTCGCCCAGGGCAAGAGCTACGAGAGCATCCGCGACACCATCCGCAAGGAGTGGCAGCCGGAGAAGCCGTAGAGCGTGGAGCGTGGGGCGCAGGGCGTGACACGCGAGAACCAACGACGCGGCTCACGGTTCGCGCACCACGCCCCACTTGCGCCAGATACCCGCCGCGTCTACAATCCCCGCATCCTGACGCGGGAGGCGCGGCGTGTTCGATCTGAGGGGCAAGGTGACGCTGGTGGCGGGCGGGGCGGGGGAAGTCGGCGAGGGCATCGTGCGGGTGTTCCTGCAATCGGGGGCGACGGTGGTCGTGCCCTCGCGCTCAGAGCAGCGTCTTGCCGACCTCCGCCGCCGGGTGGCCCCGACCGACAGTGATCGCCTGGTGACGATGGTGGTGTCGGTCGGCACGCACCAGGGCGCTGTCGCGGTCCGCGATGCCATCGCCCATCAGGTCGGCCCGCTGGATGCGGTGGTCGCCTCGCTGGGCGGCTGGTGGCAGGGCAAGCCCCTCGTCGATGTCCCCCTGGACGCCTGGCAGCGCGTCCTGGATGGCGGCCTGACCACCCATTTCAACGTAGCTCGCACCTTCCTGCCGCTGCTGGCCGACCGCCCCGGCGCCAGCTACACGTTTATCAATGGTGGCGCTGCCGAGTTCCCCGCTGCCCTTGCCGGCCCGGTGTCCATCGTCGCCGCCGCACAGTTGATGATGAAGAACGTGCTGGCCGAGGAGATGCAGGACCGCCAGGTTCGTATCAACACCCTACTGCTGAACACCCCCATTCTCACCCGCTCGCGGCCCCAGGGCGAGCCGGAATGGCTGACCGCTAATGAGGCTGGTCTCTATGCCGCCTATCTGGCCTCGGAGCGCGGCGCGGACGTGCGCGGCAAGACTATCCGCCTCTACCAGCGTGCCCAGCTGGCTCCCATCCTGGCGGCTGTCGGTCCCCAGCAAGGCCCACCGTGACCGCGCGCCTATCGGGGTACGCTGCTGGGCATAAGCTTACGGAGGCAATGGCCAGGGCGAGCGCGGATTCAGGCATAGGGAAAGCGTAGCCAGGCCTGACAGGTCGCAACCTGTCAGGCCTGGTGTGCTACAGGGTTACATGCTGGGTGGATAGCCGGGGCCGAGAGGAATGCCCAGGAGGAACCAGCCTGCGAATAGCAGCAGCCACGCCACCAGAATCACGATGGCGTAGGGCAGCATGAGCGCGATGATCGTTCCAATACCGGCGTTTTTCTGGTAGCGCTGGGCTACGGTGACGATAAACGGCAGGTATACCATCAAGGGCGTCAATGAGTTGACCGGCGAGTCGCCGATGCGATAGGCCGCCAGCACCGACTGCGGCGCGACGCCCAGGCGGATGAACAGCGGCACGAAGATGGGCGCGAAGATGGCCCACTTGGGAACAGAACCTGGCATGATGAAGTCGAGCAGGACGATGACGATCGTCATCAGGAGCAAGAGCGGCAACGCGCCGATGTTGGCCCGCTCCAGCGCTTCGGCCAGCACCACGGCAATCACGCGGGGCATGTTGCTATAGTTGAAGACCGCGATGAACTGGCTGATCGTCAGCAGCATGAGGACCAGGCCCGCCAGACTGGCGAAAGTCTTGGTGGCCGCCTTGATGACGTCTGCGCTGCCCTTGAACGCGCCAACAGCCCGACCGTACGCGATGCCCGACAGCAGGAAGAACAGCATGATGATGAACAACAGGCTGTCCATGAGGGGCGAGTTGCCGCCGATTTGACCAGGCGGCGTGCGGAGCGGCGCGCCTGGCGGCAGGGTCAGGGCCAGAACCACGACCAGCACCCCCAGGAAGGCAAACAATGCTGCCCGCAACCCCTTCGCCTCCAGTTCCGGTGTGATCTCGGCCTGCTCGATCGCCGGGCTATCGCTTGCGGCTCCCGCCTCGGGTACATACGCGCCCAGGCGGGGCGCGATCATGCGCTCCGTGACCACCGCGGCGACGAGGGCCAGGATGATCGACGAGCCAATGCCGAAGAAGAGGTTGGCGGCAATCGTGATGGGCGCGCCATTGGCCAGGGCGATGGATTCGTTGGTAATCTCGGTCAGCATCGCATCGATCGGCGTCGGGAGGATATTGACGGTGAAGATAGAAGCGACACCGGCAAAGGCGGCCGCCAACCCAACCAGCGGGTGACGCTTGACGCTCAGAAAGGCGGCCGCGGCTAAGGGTATCAGGATGAGGTAGCCCGCATCCGATGCGACCGACGACAGCACACCGACGAAGATGATGATGAAACTCAAGGCCCCCGCCGGGGCAACTGCGACGAGCTTGCGAATCAGCGCGCCCATCATGCCCGCTTCCTCGGCTACGCCTGCGCCCAGCAAGGCGATGAAGGTGATGCCGACGACCGCGAAGCCGGAGAAGTTCGGGACGAAGGAGGTGAAGAGGAAGCGGATACCCTCCACCGACAACAGGCTGCGGATGGCTATCGTCTCCGTCCTGATCTCAAAGTCCTCGTCGTAGGGCGCGATGGTGGTGTAGATGCCCGGCACCGCCGTGTCTTCGTAGAGCTGGGCCTCGGCGGGGAGCGGCACGGGCACGGCAATCTCCTCGGTGACGCTGACGCCGAGGAGCGACAGGACGGCCGACAGCACGATGACACCCAGGATCAGGTATAAGAACATCATCACCGGATGGGGAACCTTGTTGCCCATCCTCTCCACGCCATCCAGCAACCTCTGTGTGAGCGACGGACCCGCTCCCGCCCCCGTCTGCGCAGTCATCTCAATCTCCTTCCGGGTTGTGCAGGCAAGATACGATCGGCCCTGGTGGCTGGTCGAGGCAGCGCCACATGGGCTACACCGCCGGGGCGTAGTCGCGCAGGAACTCCGTTAGCAGGCGCACGCCGACGCCCGTCCCGCCCTGGGACTCCGTAGGGCGCGTGGGCCGATCGACCCACGCCGTGCCCGCGATGTCGAGGTGAACGAAGGGGTACTCGCCCACAAAGGCGGCCAGGAACGCGCCCGCCGTGATGGAGCCGGCCGGCCGACCGCCGATATTCTTGAGGTCGGCGACCTGGCTCTTGATCATGGTGTGATACTCGTCCCACAGCGGCAACTGCCACACCCGCTCGCCGCTGGCTTCGCCCGCGCGGCTCATCCTGTCAGCCAGCGCCTGGTCGGTCGCCATCATGCCGGTGGCATGCGAGCCGAGGGCAATGATGATGGCCCCCGTCAGGGTCGATAGCTCGACAATGGCGGCGGGCTTGTAGCGCTGGGCGTAGAACAGCGCGTCCGACAGGATGATGCGCCCCTCAGCGTCGGTGTTGAGAACCTCCACCGTCTTGCCGCTCAGCGTCGTCACGATGTCGCCGGGTCGGTAGGCCGTGGCGCTGGGCATGTTCTCCGCCGACGACACCAGGCCGACGACGTGCAGCGGCAACCCCAGCTCAGCCACGACCTGCAGCGCGCCGAACACCGCCGCCGCGCCGCCCATGTCCGACTTCATGGTCTCCATCGCATCGGCGGGCTTGAGGGACAGGCCACCCGAGTCGAAGGTCAAGCCCTTCCCGACCAGGCAGATGGTGGGGCGGTCGGGGCCAGGCGTCCCGTACTCCATGACGATGAAGCGCGGCTCGTTGGCCGAGCCTTTGCCTACGGCCAGAATGCCGCCGAAACCTTGCTCTGCCAGGTGCGCTTCGTCGAGAACCTGGACCTGGAGGCCCAGGCGCTGGCCGAGGGCGATGGCCTGCTCGCCCAGCGCGGCCGGGGTCAAAGCGTAGCCCGGCTGATTCACCAGGTCGCGGGCATACGTCACGCCACGCCCGATGGTCTGGCCGTGCCCGAGGGCCTGGCGCGTCGCCGGCTTAGGGTTGTCGGTGACGAGAATCGCGCGCTCGACCTCGAAGGTCTCCTCGGCCGTCAGGCCGGTGCGGTAGGGCCAGTAGCGGTACGCGCCCAGTTCCAGGCCCTCGGCAAGGGCCTGGGCTGCCACCGGGGCCGGTAGCGGCGCGTCGCCGTGGATGCCGATAGTCACAGCGGCCACCTGGAGCGCGCGCGCCTGCTGAACAGCGGTCGCCGCCGCCTGTCGAACCGTCTCCGCTGTCAGCCTGTCGCGCTGGCCCAGGCCGACCAGCAGCAGGCGGCGCGGGGCGACCGCACCGCGTGGGTAGAGGAGCAGGGTCTGCTGCGCGCGGCCGCGAAAGTCGGCCGGCTCCAGGAGGCCCGCCACGTCGTTGGGCAAGGGCGCGTCCTCGAAGATGGCAAGGGCAGCCAGGTCGGACGGTTCGTGAAGCAGATCGCCAGTCTTGGCGGAGATGTCCATGATCGATTTCCTAACTCCACAGTTGGGCCAGTTGGATGCACATCTCGGTGGCGCGCGCCATGTCCTGGACGCTGATCCACTCCAACGGGCCGTGGATGTTCTGCATGCCGGTGAAGAGATTGGGTGTCGGGACGCCCATCTCCGTCAGGCGCGAGCCGTCCGTCCCGCCGCGAATCGGCGGCGAGATAATTTCAATGCCTAGCTGGCGACAGGCGTCGCGAGCCAGCTCGACGGGACGCATGTCGTTCTCCAGCCAGTAGCGCATGTTGCGATACTGGGACGTAATCTCGCAGCTGATGTGGGCGCGCGGCTCGGTGGCCTGGATCGTGGCGCACACCTGCTGAATCAGGTCGCCGTGGGCTTGCAGGCCGTCGCGCTCGAAGTCGCGCAGGATGAAGTGCATCTCGGCGGCGGCGGCCGTGCCGCTCATATGATAGACGTGGATGAAGCCCTCGCGGCCGTCGGTGGTCTCCGGCGTCAACGTGACGTGGGGCAGAGTGTCGATAATCTTGGCGGCCAGGTGCAGGGCGTTGACCAGGACACCCTTAGCTGCGCCGGGGTGGGCCGACACGCCCTGCACCCGCACCGTCGCCTTGTCGGCCGAGAAGGTCTCGTAGACGATCTCGCCCAGGTCGCCGCCGTCCAGGGTGTAGGCGAAGGTTGCGCCCAGGTCGTCGGGCAGCCTGGGGTGAACGCCGCGCCCGATCTCCTCATCCGGCGTGAAGGCGATGCGGATGGGGCCGTGGGGCAGCTCGGGGTGGCGCAACAGATGACCGGCCATCGCCATGATGATGGCAATGCCCGCCTTGTCGTCCGCGCCCAGCAGCGTCGTGCCGCTGGCGGTGATGATGTCATCGCCAACTTTCTGTGCCAGGTAGGGGAGCCGGCCGGGTGACAGGACAGCGCCGGGGTCGTCGGGTAAGGTGATGTCGTGGCCGTCCCAGGCGCGGTGGACAAGGGGCTTGACGTCCGTGGCGTTGAAGGCGGGCGCGGTATCCACGTGGGCCAGGAAGGCGATGGTGGGCGCGCTGGTCACGACTGTGGCGGGCAGCGTCGCCAGCACCGCCCCATACTCGGTCAGCGTCACATCCTGAGCGCCGATGGCCTTCAGCTCGTCCACCAGCAGATGGAGCAGGTCGAACTGCTGCTCGGTGCTGGGCGTCGTTGCCGACGCCTCGTTGGCCTGGGTATCGATGCGGGCGTAGCGCACCAGGCGCTCTTCCAACTCACGGTCGAATTCGGATGGCATAGGGCGTGAGCCTCCTTTAGTGCGGTAGATTGGCGAGTTCTTCCAGGTAGACGATGGCGGTCTCGATGCCTCGCTGGAACATCTCCAGGCTGTAGTGCTCGTTGGGCGAGTGCAGCCCGTCTGTATCCAGCCCGTAGCCCATCATCACCACGGGGATTCCCATCAGGTCGACGAAGTCGGCCACGGCGGGAATGCTGCCGCCGCCCCGGGTGAAGACGGGCGTGTGGCCCCAACCGCGCTCGTAGGCGCGCGCGGCGGCCTTCATCTCTGGCAGGTCAAAGGGGATCAGGGCCGGCTGGCCGGTCGTCAGCAGGCGGACCTCAACCCTGACGGTAGGCGGCGTAACCGACTCGATGTGCTGCTTGAGCAGCTCGAAAATCCGGTGCGGGTCCTGGTTGGCGACCAGGCGCGAACTGAGCTTAGCGCCCGCCCTGGCAGGGATGATGGTCTTGGGGCCGGGTCCGCTCCACCCGCTCCACAGGCCGTTGATGTTCAGGGTCGGGCGGGCGGACACGCGCTCGCGGATGGTGTGGCGCCGGTCGCCCCACAGCGCGGGTACGCCGGTCGCGTCCTGAATCTGCTGCTCGCTCAGGTCAGTCTTGGCGATCATGGCCCGCTCGTCAGGCGTCAGCGGTATGACGTCGTCGTAGAAGCCGGGCACAGCGATCGTCTGGTCGGGGTTATAGAGGCTGGCCAGGATTTCTACCAGAGCCAGGGCCGGGTTGTGCACCGCGCCGCCGAAGAAGCCACTGTGCAGGTCGTCGCGCGGGCCTTCGACCTCGACCTCGATGTAGGTCATACCGCGCAGGCTGTGGGTAATGGCCGGCTCCTCGATGACGCGCATCGACGAGTCGCTAATGACGCACACATCGGCCCGCAGCATTTCCAGGTGGCTTTCGATGAAGGGGCGCAGGTTGGGGGATGAGACTTCCTCCTCGCCCTCCAGGAGAATCTTGACGTTGGTCGGGGCCGCGCCTGCCGTCTGGAGGTACGACTCCAGGGCCTTGACGTGGATGAACAATTGACCCTTGTCGTCGGTCGCGCCGCGCGCGTAGACCCTGCCGTCCTTGACGGTCGGCTCGAAGGGCGGCGTCTGCCAGCCATCCTCCATCAGCGCGGGTACAACGTCGTAGTGGCCGTAGACCAGCACTGTGGGCCTGTCTGGCCCCGCCCCCAGCCACTCGCCATAGACGACCGGGTGGCCCGCCGTGGGCATCACTGCGACGTTGGCGAGACCCAGCCCCTTCAGGTGGGCCGCCAGCCAATCGGCCATGCGGCGAATGTCGGCGGCGTGGGCTGGGTCACCGCTCAGGCTGGGGATGCGCAGCATCTCGAAGAGCTGGGCCTCGAATTGGTCGGCGTGGGCGCGGGAATACTGGCGCGCGGCCTCACTGGCGGATGACATGTGGAAGCTCCTCCTTTCGCTAAGGGCTACGACTCATGACCTATGATCCGGCGGGCGCGGCTCGCTTGGCGCTACGCTTGCCTCGATTGACCACCGGCTCCGGCGGCGGTTCAGGCGCGCCGGCCCTCGCGTTGGGCAGGCCCAGCGCGGGAATGATCGCCAGCGCGGCGATGCCCGCCAGGATGAGGAACGCTGCCTTGAGGGCGCGCAGGCGAGACGCGGTGTTGATAAGCACAGCCTCGGCTACCTGCGCCGGCGTGGCCGAGGCGCCCGCCAGGCTTTCTACCAGATGGTCGTTGCTGACGAAGTTGATGTTGTCCAGGGCTACCTCCGCCTTGAGCGCCGGCGGGATGGTCGGATTGCCGACCAGGCTGCTGGTGATGAACAGGGTTAGCAGGGTGACGGCGGCCAGGCTGGCGAAGGCGGTGCCCAGCGCGGTGGACAGGTTGTTGACCACCCCACGCAGCGCGCCCACGTCGCCCGCCAGCTCCTTCGGTGACGCCGCCACCAGGACGTTGAACATCAAGGTCAGCAGCGAGCCTTCACCCAGGCCCGTGACGACGAGGCTGAGGATAACCAGCGGCGTGCCCCACTCGTTGCGGATGGTGAGGGCCAGCATGCCCAGCCCGACGGCGACGGTGATGAACCCCAGGACGGCGATGATACGGGGGCTGAGACGGTCATACAGGCGCACGATGAAGATCGCCGACGTGGCAATGGCGAGGGTATAAGGGACGACTGCCACCGCCGTGAACAGGCTCGATTGGCCCTGGACGATCTGGATGTAAAGCGGGATGAGGAAGTTCACGGCCGGGCCGAGGGCCCCAATGATGAGCAGGCAATAGATGGCTGCCCGCTCGAATCGCGAGTCCAGTACCGCCAGCGAGAGGAGGGGTGACTTGCCCATCTCCTGGCGATAGCGCGACCAGGCGAAGAAGGCCTGCCCGACGACGATGCCGAGGAGGATCAGGAAGGGCGCTGGCGACAGGCCCAGCAAATTGATGGGGGCATCCGGGCTGGCCAGGAGCACCCCCCAATTCATCAAATTGTTGAAGCCGATGCTGATGCCCATGACGGCAATGGCGGCCAGCACGGCGCCGACCAGGTCGACGCGAATACCGGTCTGGCGCGGAACCGACGTGAGCTTAAAGCTGAGGGCAAAAATGACGACCGATAGCACGGCCAGCACGCCGAAGGAGACGCGCCAACTCAGGGCCGTGGCGAGGAAGCCGGCGAGAAAGAAGGCGGCCGCGCCGGCGATGGCGGGCGTCCCCGCCAGCAGGCCGAGGGCCTGCGCCTGCTGGCGGTCCTTGTAGTTGGCCGCGATGAGCACGACGAGCGTAGGAACCAGCGCCGCGGCGGCAAGCCCGGCGATGGCCTGGGCATTGTTCATGGCGTTGACGCCGCCGCTGAGAGCCATCAAGGCCATGGCCGCGCCGTGGAGGAGCACCGTTACCTGAAAGACGAGGCGGTCACCGACTAGCTTGCCGAGCTTCGCGCCCAGCAGGACGAAGGCGGCGACAAACAGCGAATAGATCACCAGGGCCGTGCCCACTGATGTCGCCGGAGTGTTGAACTCCTCGCTGATCGCGCCCACCGACACCGGCAAGGCATTGACGTTGAAGGCCATCTGCGCCTGGGCGAGCATGATGATGATCATGGGTAGCCAGGAGGCCGGGGCCAGGGACTCGACGGGGCGGGTTGCATCGGGCGGCGTGGTCATGGTATCTCGATTTCCTGGTCTCGTCGCCTGGGGCGGAGCGTCTGTCAGGCGGACTCCATCTGGAACATGCTGCACGGCTGACCGGCGATGAGCATGCGCGTCGGGTGTGGTCGGCCTCGTCCGCCGCTACACCCGACGCGCAGCCTGGTGGCTAACCCCGGGCTAGCCACTCAGGCGTGTCATTATCTAGCTGGCGGCGCGGCTAGCGTGGTGTGGCGACGTGCACCGTCACCTGACGATACACCGTTGAGCCGTCGCGCAACCTCACTTGCATGGTGTAGGTCGTGTCGTCCTGAGGGCAGACGCGGCGCGTGTCCTGGCCCGCCACACCCTGACCATCCAGGAAGGCCGAGTTGATGTTGTCCATGCGCCAGCGCAGTGTCGTGCAGTTGCCCTGGACCACGACGAAGTCATCTGCCCAGAACTCGATGCGCGCCTCAGGCGCGGGGTTGACGCGGAGGGGGATGCGCCGCTGCACAATCTGGCCGTCCAACAGCCACACTTCCAGGGTGTAGGTGGTGTCCTGGGTGGGGCACACCTCGCGCCGCCCCTGCCCGGTCACGCCCTGGCCCTCAAAGAACACGCGGTCGATGTTCTCCACATTCCAGCGGAGGCGGGTGCAGTCGCCCACGCGGATGGGATTGGCGTCGGCCGTGAACTCGATGATGGGCACGGGCTGGGGAGGCAGGATGGGAGCGGGCGGCGCGACAGGAGCCTGGGCCTGGCACGCGCTCGGCACGACGGGCAGTCCTTCGGGGTTGGCCTCCCACGGGAAGCGTTGCGAGTTGAGGCGCATCTCCAGGCCACACGGTCCGTTCACCCAGGAGCGGAAGCCGTCGGTGAAGGCGGTGAAGTTGTCGGCCTTGCGCCACTGCATCATGCCGCCGGTCGTTATCTGATTCGAGTTACCCTGGGCGTCGAACATCTCATTGGTGACGCATTGGCCCACGATCTGTGGGATTTGCTGCTGGATCGTGAGGAAACCGAGGACAAACTGGCAGCCCTGTGCCTGAGCGGCGGGTGCGGCGCCGAGAAGTAGCAAGGCGGCCGCCAGGGGTAGCAGCAGCCAGGCGATGACCGATCGTGCTCGCATGGAACATCTCCTTATCTGGCGTGACGGCCGCTAGAGAGGCGAACGTGCCGGGGGGCTAGTCTCACAGCGGCCACGAACCCCCGATACGTTCGGCGGTTCGGCGGAATGGGGCTGCCGGCCGCGAGAACGTCCCCGCGACTGGCAGGCGCAGGCCTCTCCCTACCGATATGGAAGAAGCGCCAGGCCGTATTGTACCCTATCTCTTGCCGATGTGGCCGTATGGGGTGGCCGAGAATGTACCGGAAATGTACTGCCAGCGTTTGACACCCTAGCGGATGAGTGGACCGGCGGGCGTGTGGGCGGGCCGGGCTACGCCTCGCGGAGCGTCTCTAGCATGGCGATGATGTTCTTCGGCGGCACGTCAGCCTGGATGTTGTGGACGGTGTTGAAGACGAAGCCTCCGCCCGGCGCGAGGGCGTCGATGTTGCGGCGCACGTCGTCGCGCACCTCGTTCGGCGTGGCGGAGGGCAGCACGCCCTGGGTGTCCACGCCGCCGCCCCAGAAGACGATGTCGCGGCCAAAGTCGCGCTTGAGGGCGGTCGGCTCCATGCCCCGCGCCCGAATGTGGACGGGGTTGAGGATGTCCACCCCCAGCTCGATGAAGTCGGGCAGCAGCGGGCGGACGTTGCCGCAGGAGTGCATGAAGAGGGCCGCGTTCGGCGCAAGCTGCTTGATGCGTGTGAACAGGACGGCCAGCCGTGGCTTGATTTGGGCGCGGAACATGCGCGGTGAGATGAGCTGCGACTCCTGCGTGCCGTAGTCGTCGGCCTCGGAAATGACATCCACCACGTCAGCCAGGCATGGTAGGGCCATCTCCCAGAAAGCCAGCTTGCATTCGAGCATCTTGTCCAGCACCGCGCCCGCCAGCGCCTCGTCGGAAGCCATGTCCATCAGCAGCGCCTGCATCCCCCGCACTCGCTGCGCCATCTCGAACATCCCCGCCAGCACCCCCTTGATCATCACCGCCTTGCCCTGGGCGCGATAGGCCAGCGCAAGCTCGCGCAATCCCTCGATGCGGCGTGGGTCGCCGGTGTCGGGCCAGCGATGCGCCTCGACCTCAGCGATGCTCGTCGCGTCCGCCAGAGGGTGGCGAGCCGCCGAGAAATACAGACCGTCAGGTCTGGGGCGGAGATGAGTGATGCCCCACTCATCGAGGTACTGCCAGTACTCACCCGCCTCGACTGGGACGACGTTCCAGTTGTGGCTGTTGAGGGGGAACAGGCCCCGTACGTCCACGCCCAGCGCCTGAATCACGTCGTCGTCGGGCAGCGCGAGTTGCTGAATCTCGTCGCATACCACCGGCGCGACCGGCGGCAGGCCAAGATAGTCGCGCAAGCGTTGGTAGGCGACGACGTGGATGCCGGTCACCTGCGTGCTGCCGAGGTCGTAGGGGATGCGGTCCGGCTCGCGGTGAGCCAGCGTCGTCAGCAGCCGCTCGCGGGACGTGACGCCGGTCGCGGTGGGTGGGTTGATAATGGGTGTGAGGTGCATGCTGTTCCCCTCCTGATTCTCAGCCACAAGCTGGCGGCTCTTGGCGGTCTCAGCCCTGCCTGTGGGCGGTGCGCCTCTGATGTAATGCGCAACGAGAGGGAGCCTCTCTCGGCGGCCACGCGCTTCGGTCCGCTCGACCTGATTATACCATGCGGAGGGGGTATGACCATGAACGAGACCCGGCATCCAGGCAGGCGAGGCCGGGTGACGCAGCCAGCGCTTCAGCCCTCCGCCTGCGCCTCCCCCAGCGCATACGCCACCGCCTCCTCCAGCGACATGGCGTGGCCCTCGCCCCAGGCCGCGACGAACTCCTCGGCCGACACCTGGCTGCGCACGGCAGCCAGGATACGCTCGGTGTCCGCCCGGTCTGCGGCCTCAAGGGCAAATCCGCCAGTTTCGGCCATCATCGCGGCGGCGCCAAGCAGGCGCGCCGCGCGCTGCGGCTGACCGCGCGCCTGCCATACCCCGGCTATGCCAGCGACCGTGGGGCCGGACCGGACCGTCTCCTCACCCTGGATGTCCACTCGCAAGCATGTCTGGAATAGCCCCAGCGCGCGCGTGTCCTCACCCCGCCGCAGCGTTACGTGCCCTAGATTGTGGAGTGCGTTGGCCGCCAGTGGGCCAAGCCCAGCCTGGGTCTGAAACAAAGCGATGGCCTCGCTGTACAACTTTTCGGCCAGCTCGTCATCGCCCGCCATCCGCGCTACCTCACCATAGGCATTCAGAATGCTGCCTTCGCTCCGCCTAGCCCTCAACTCACGGGCCAGGGACAGGGCTTCGGCTAGCAGGGCAGCAGCCTGGTCGGTGGCGCCCTCGTCGCGCGTTACAATACCTAGCCCACCGAGCGCGATCATGGTTAGCCAGCGGCTCCCCGCCTTGCGCGCCATGGCCAGGCTCTCCTGCCAAAGCTGGCGCGCCTCGCTCAAGTCCCCCAGGTGGCGCGTCCTCGCGCCTAGCCCTCCCAATACTTCGGCCAGCAGACGATCGTCCCCGGCGCCGCGTGCCAGCGCCACACTCTCCGCCAGCGCGGCCCGCGCCGCCGACAGGTCGCCCGGCCAAAGCCCGGCGTGCCCACCTACGCGGAGTAACCTGGCCCGTAGCCAGGGATCGTCCAGGGTGGCCGCCAGGGATAGCCCATCTTCAACCCAGCGCTTTCCTTCGCCGACGTGCTCGCGCCAGTACCAGAAGGGCGCCAGCGCGGCCGTCAGGCGCAGGAAGCTTTCCGTCTCACCTGCTGCTCGCATCCAGGCGAGAGCCGCCCGCAGGTTGTCCATCTCGGCTTCAAGACGGCTCAGCGCGCGACCTGGACCCAGGTCATGCAACGCGTCCTCGGCTGCCTCCGCCTCGGCCAGATAGTACAGGGCGTGCGTCCGGCGCATTGCATCGGCCTCGCCGCTCTCCGCTAGCCGCTCGACCGCGTACTCGCGCACCGTCTCCAACATCCCAAAGCGCGCCTCACCGCCCACGCCGGACATTCGCGCCACCAGACTCTGGTCTACCAGCGCCGCGACGCCATCGAGAGTGGCGAGTACTGAGTGGTTAGGGGCAGGCGAAGAGGCCTCGTCCCCGCTCGTCACTCGCCCCTCATCACTCGCCCCTGTCTGCTCTCCCACGACGGTCTCCGCCGCGTCCAGCGTGAAGCCACCGACGAACACCCCCAGCTGCCGAAACAGCCGTCGCTCTGCCTCCCCCAGCAGGCCATAGCTCCATGTCAGCGTGGCCCACAGCGTCCGCTGCCGCAGGGGCGCATCGCGCGGCCCCCCCGTCAGCACCGCCAGTCGACTGCCCAGCCGCGCCAACAGCGCCTGGGGCGAGAAGACCTTCACCCGCGCCGCTGCTAGCTCGATCGCCAGCGGCAGCCCATCCAGCCGCTGGCAAATCGCCGCCACCGCCTCCGCGTTCTTCTCCGTCAGTACGAAGTCCCGCCGCGCCGCCTGCGCCCGTGCCACGAACAGCCGCACCGCCTCCGCCTCCATCATGGTCGCTACCGACGGCTGCGCCGTGTCCGGCACGGTCAGCGGCGGCACGTCGTACTCCTGCTCGCCGCGCAACCGCAAGGCGGCCCGACTGGTCACCAGCAGCTTGAGATCGGGTGCGCCCGCCAGTAACTCGGCCACGACCGGCGCGGCCTCCACTATCTGCTCGAAGTTGTCCAGCACCAGCAGTATCCGCCTGTCGTGGAGGGTGTCGATCAGGCTGGCGAGGAGCCCCTGCCCCGGCTGCTCGCGGATATCAAGAACCTGGGCGATGGTCGCCACGATGAGGCCAGGCTCCCGCAAAGGGGCGAGGTTGACGAAGCCGATACCGTCAGTCAAGTCATCCGACAACTCGGCGGCCACTTCCAGGGCCAGGCGGGTCTTGCCCACGCCCCCCGCGCCGGTCAGGGTGACCAGCCGCGCATCGGCGCGCGACAGCAGCGCCTTGACGTCGGCCAGTTCCGCCTCGCGGCCGATCAAGGCGGTGGGCGGCGTGGGCAAGGTGAAGGAGGGAGATGCGAGCGCAGGTGTCGCGGGCGCGCCTGGCGTGGGCAGGGCGGGCGCGGTGGGCAGAGCCAGGTTGTCGCCGTCAGAGCGGTCGCGGGCGAAGCGGATGAAGGCCTCTCTGTCCTCGGCGGCCACGCCCAGCGCGGCGGCCAGACCCTCCGCCAACTGCCGCGACGGGCGCAACTCGTCCGCCTCCACCTTGCGGATTGTCTCGCCCGCGTAGCCCGCCTGCTGACCCAACTCCTGTTGGGTCAGCCCCAATCCACGACGACGCAGCCTCAGCCAGCGGCCAAACGAGGCAGCAGCCACCTTTCCCTCCTCTAGCGTCAACCAGCGCGCCGCTAGACCGCGTGGTCAATTCCGACACCTGGCAGCCATCGGACTCCATCGGCCGGTTGTACCGTTTTCCATCCCGCTGGGCGGGAAGAATCGGCGCGGGCAACGTGGTTTACTACCCGTACACGAGACGGCAAGCAACCATGACAGGAAAGGACGCCCCCCATGCACGGCATGACTTCGACATTGGTCTGGCTACGTGAACACACCTTGAGACTGTTGACGGCTCTCGCCTTCGCCCTGCTCTGCGTCGCTATCGCCGGCGCGCCGGGCGCCGCCGCCCAGGGGCCGGCCCCCGGCGCCAACAGGGCTATCTCGGCCGCTCGCGAGCGCGCCCTAACACAGTATCGGACCGCCCACGAGCAGCGCGTGGCCGCGCGACTGGACGCGCTGCTCTACCCGCCCATCGCTTCGACGACCCATCGCGGGCCAGGCGCACAGTATCGGGCCGCCCACGAGCGGCGCGTGGCAGCGCGACTGGCGCGCTAGGACACACTGCGCTACCGGCCGGCCCCTGTGCTAGACCCGGGTCTGGCAAGCGTGACAGGCACAGATAGCAATCGCAAGGTCCGAGTGCCGTAGACCCTAAAGGTCGCCAAGACCTGTAGGGTCTACCACGAGGCGCAGGTCGCCCAGCTGCGGGGGACGCTGGGCGACGCCGCCGTGCAGCGTTTTCTCACAACAGGCGACGCCGAGTAGCAAGGATAGCGGGGCGCGTCAGGGCCTGTAGGTCTCGTGGTTGCCCTCCTCGCCGCTCACCAGCGCGGACGCAGGGGCAGGTAGTAGGGGTCGCGGCGCACCATCTCGGCGGTGTCGTCGCGGGCGCGCCAGTCGCCGCGTTGGTAGTTTTCGTGCAGGGCGGCCAGCCGGTCGCGGTCCAGCTCGACGCCCAGGCCGGGGCCGCTTGGCACATCGAGCATGCCGTCGCGGAACTGGAGCTTGCCGCCGACGATGACGTCCTCGGCCTGCCACGGGTAGTGGGTATCGCAGGCGTAGATGAGGTGTGGCGTGCTGGCGGCCAGATGGGCCATCGCGGCCAGGCTGACCCCCAGGTGGTTGTTGCTGTGCATGGACAGCCCCAGGCCGAAGCTCTCGCACACGGCAGCCAGCCGCTTGCAGCCGGTCAGCCCGCCCCAGTAGTGGTGGTCGCACAGCACCACCTGCGCCGCGCGCATCTCCACTGCGATGGGCAGGTCGTCGAAGGTTGTGACGGCCATATTGCTGCTCAGTGGGGTGTGGGTAGCGCGGGCGACGGCGGCCATGCCCGCCATGCCCCAGGTCGGGTCTTCCAGGTATTCCAGGTCGATGTCGGCCAGGGCGTGGGCGACGCGGATGCTGGTCTCCACCGACCACACCGCGTTGGGGTCGATGCGCAGCTGGTCAGTGGGGAAGGCCGCCCGTAGCAGGCGCATCGTCTCGATTTCGGCGTCGGGGGACAGCACGCCGCCCTTGACCTTGATGGCCTGGAAGCCGAACTCGTCGCGGAAATGCTGGGCCAGGCCGACCATCTCCTCCGGCGTGCCCACCTCGCCCCACGGGTCGTCCTCGCCCTGGTACTTGAAGAACAGGTAGCTGGCGAAGGGTACCCGCGGCCGCACCAGCCCGCCCAGCAGGTCGTACAGCGGCGCATCGATGGCACGGGCGCAGGCGTCGAGGCAGGCAACCTCCAGGATGGACGCGGCGCGCGGTCGGTCGCGCAACTTCACGCGGATGCGTTCGAGGTGCCACGGGCTCTCGCCGCGTAGCGCGCCCAGCGCCGACTGCAACTCGCCCAGCAGGGCCGCGCCGCCCGGCCCTTCGGACAGCCCCACCACGCCAGTATCCGTTTCCAGTTCCACGATCACGCGCAAGGCATAGGGGGCGTGGACGCCCCACGAGTTACGTAGCGGCGGGTCCGCGACAGCTACGGGCGTCAGACGGAGATTAGTGATGCGCATGGAGGACCTCTTGGCGGGGCGGTCCCCTCTGCCTGTGGGAGAGGGGACCGGCTATGAGAGTGGTACCCGCACAATCGCCCCTACTTCCATGACGGCCGGTGGGGCAGTGGGGGCGACGCGCGACAACTCGGCCAGGAAGCGGTCGAGTAGGTCGGCCTGAGGTTGCAGGCAGCCGTAGTGGATGGGCGTGACGGCGCGGGGCTGGAGGTCGGCGGCCAGGTGCGCCGCTTCCTCGGCGGTCATGTTGCCGCCCCGACCGTTGATGGGAACCAGCAGCAGGTCCAGGCTCTCGCCCTGGGCGGCGCACAGACAGTCGTCGTACTCCGTGTCACCGGTGTGGTAGACGCTCGCGCCATCCACCCGCAGGATATAGCCTACCGCGTCGGGAACATTCTCCTGGTGGCGCGCGGGCATGGCTGTCACCGTCAGGTCGCCGAGGCGCACGCTATCGCCGGCCTGCACCGGCGTCAGCCGCCCGGAGTCGATGCCCAGGTCGGCCAATCGTGCGCACACGGTCGGCGGTCCGACGAAGCGAGCGTTGGGGTTCACCTGAGCCACGACCGGCAGCGCATGGATGTCCAGGTGGTCACGGTGGGCGTGGGTCACGAGGACAGCATCTACTACCAGGTCGGCGGCGGGCATGAAGGGGGGTTGCAGCCGGTCGGGCCACTCGGTCAGGAAGGGGTCGATGGCGATGCTGAGGGCGGCGGGCGTCTTGACGAAGAAGCCTGACTGGCCGAGCCACACCAGGCGCAGCTGTCCCGCCGCGACCGGCAGGTGGGGCAGCCGCTCGCCCCAGGGAATCGGGTAGGGTGGGGCGGGAGCCACGCCGGGGAGCCAGCCCGAAATGAAGCTCTCGCTGTCGTCCTGGGCGACGAAGCCGATGAGTTCTCGCGCCCGTTCCAGGTCCCACCAGCGTCGGGTGTTGGCGGAGCAGCCGTAGACAAGGGCGCAGCCCACCCCCTCGGCCTCGACGCCGCAGCGAAACATCTCCACCATGTCGCGGTCGCTCATCCAGATGGCCCATGCGCGCGGCGCGGCGCGCGTCCGGGCATCCTTGGGGCCGACGGAGCCAAGACGCAGGCACACCGAGGTGACGCCGCGCCAGTCGGCATACCACCGCGCCAGGGCCTCGCCAAAGACTTTGCTGACGCCGTAGAGGTTGTCGGGACGCACTGGCTCGTCGGTGGTCAGGGGGAAGGCCACGGGGTAGAGGGTGTGCTCCCGGTAGACGGGTAGTTGGCCGATCAGCAGCGGGCTGTAGCCTTCGACGGTGTGGTTGGAACTGGCGAATACGACACGGGGCACGCCGTTGCGGACGGCCGCCTCGTACAGATTGTACATCCCGACGATATTGCGCGGCACGATTTCGCCTTCGAAGTGGCCGGCCCAGGCTTGCGCGGCCAGGTGAATCACGGCGTCGATCCCGTCCATCGCCCGGTCGAGCACGGCGGGATCGTTCATGTCGCCCACAACCATGTCGGGCGCGTCGGGCATGGGGACGAGGTCAGTGAGGCGTAGGTCGAAATACGGGGCTAGGCCACGCGAGATGATCCCACCCAGCCTGCCAGCCGCGCCGGTGATGAGGACACGTTTGCGAGTGGTCATAGTTATCGGTGATTCATCAATATAGCTCTATCAGGTTGCTGCAAACCTGATAGAGATGCCCTTACCCTACCCCGACCAGTTGCAGGCTGTCGGCGAAGTGGCAGGCCGCCTGGTGGTTGGGGGCAACCTCGCGCAGCGGCGGTGGCTCCGTCTTGCAGATGTCCTGGGCGTAGCGGCAGCGCGGGTGGAAGTGGCAGCCGCTGGGCGGGTTGGCCGGGCTGGGCACGTCGCCCTGCAGGATGATGCGGCGGCCGACCATGTTGGGGTCGGCCTTGGGTACGGCGGATAGCAGCGCCTCGGTGTAGGGGTGCTTCGGCGAGCGATAGACACCCTCGGCGGGCGCGATCTCGACGATGCGCCCCAGGTACATGACGGCCACGCGGTCGCTGATGTGCTCGACCACGGCCAGGTCGTGGGCGATGAACAGGTAGGTGAGGCCGAACTCCTCTTGCAGGTCCTTCAGCAGGTTGAGCACCTGGGCCTGAATCGACACGTCCAGCGCGCTGACTGGCTCGTCGCACACCACCAGGCGGGGCCGCAGGGCCAGGGCGCGGGCAATGCCGATGCGCTGGCGCTGGCCGCCGCTGAAGGCGTAGGGGTAGCGGTTCATGTGCTGCGCACGCAGCCCCACCTTCTCCAACAGGTCGCGCACCTCGCTCTTGAGTTGGTCGCCTCGCATGACGCCGTGGATGCGCAGCGGCTCGCTCACGATATCCATGACGGTCATGCGCGGGTTGAGGGACGAGTAGGGGTCCTGGAAGATGATCTGCATGTCGCGGCGGAAGGACTTGAGGTCGCGGCGGTTGCGGGCAGTGAGGTCAACCACCGCGTCGTCCTTGCGAAACAGCACCTGCCCCTCGGTCGGCTCGATGGCGCGCAGCACCAGGCGGCCGGTGGTCGTCTTGCCGCAGCCGCTCTCGCCGACCAGGCCCAGGGTTTCGCCCTCGTGGATGGCGAAGCTCACGCCATCCACGGCGCGCACGTTGCCCACCACTTTCTTGAGCAGGCCCTTCTGAATGGGGAAGTACTTCCTGAGGTCCCTGGCTTCCAGCAGCACGGGGGCGGAGGCGTCGGTCATGGCTCACTCCAACGGTCGTAGCGGCAGCGGGTCCAGTGGCCCGGCTCGACCTCGACCAGGTCCACGTCGTCGGTGATGTGGCACGGCTTCCCGTTGGACTTTGGACAGCGCGGCATGAAGGCGCAGCCCTCCGGCACCGAGTAGGGGTCGGGGACGCTGCCGGGGATGGGGACAAGCCGGTCCTTGATGTTGCCACCCATGCGCGGCACGGACCTGAGCAGGCCGATCGTATAGGGATGCAGTGGGCGGTGGAAGATGGTGCGCGTGTCGGCCATCTCGACGATCTTGCCCATGTACATGACGGCGATGCGGTCGGCCATCTCGGCGATGACGCCCAGGTTGTGGGTGATCATCAGAATCGCCATGCCGTACTCTTCCTGCAGGCCCTTCATCAGTTCCAGAATCTGGGCCTGGATGGTCACGTCCAGGGCCGTGGTCGGCTCGTCGGCGATGAGCAGCGATGGGTTGCAGCTGAGAGCCATGGCGATCATGGCCCGCTGGCGCATGCCGCCCGACAGTTGATGCGGGTACTCGTCGAAGCGTTGGGCTGGCGCGGCGATACCCACCTGGGTAAGCATGGCGATGGCTCGCTCGCGACTCTCCGCGCTGCCGACACCCTGATGCAACTCGACAGCCTCTGCGATCTGGCTGCCGACCGTATGGACGGGGCTGAGGGAGGTCATTGGCTCCTGGAAGATCATCGCGATCTCGTTGCCACGGATGCTACGGATGACATCACCCTGGTAATCGACGGCGGCCAGATCGACCACTTCGCCGCCGCTCTCCAGCCGCCGTCGAAACAGAATGTGGCCGTCCACGATCTTGCTGCGCTTGGGCGGGAGCAGGCGCAGGATGGAGTGGGCCGTCACACTCTTGCCGCAGCCGCTCTCGCCCACCAGGCCGAGCGTCTCGCCGGGCTTGATGTCCAGGGTCACACCGTTGACGGCGCGCACGATGCCATCTGGCGTGTAGAAGAAGGTCTTGAGGTCTTGCAGCATCAGAAGCGGTTCAGGCATAGCACACCCTACTCAAGCGCCATAGGGGTCGGAGGCGTCGCGAAGGCCGTCGCCAAAGAAGTTGAAGGCAAGCACCGCCATTGAGATAAACAGTGCGGGCAGGAGGAGCCACGGGTAGTGACGCAGGCTTTCCAGATTCTGCGCCTCTTGCAAGATGACGCCCCAGCTGGTCAGCGGCGGGCGCAGGCCCAGGTTCAGGAAGGACAGGGCCGTCTCGGCCAGGATCATGCCCGGCATCGCCAGGGTCGCCACGACGATGATATGGCTGAAGACGGCGGGAATGAGGTGGCGGAAGATGATCCACATGTCCGTCGCTCCCGCCAGCTGGGCGGCGACGACGAAGTCCTCCTCGCGGATGGTGAGGATCTTGCCGCGCAACTGGCGCGCCAGCCACGTCCAGCCAATGAAGGACAGGATAATGGTAATGGCGAAGTAGACTCGCTCCGGTGGCCAATGCTGGGGCAGAGCCGCCGTCAGGGCCATCCACAGGGGGATGGAGGGGAAGGAGCGGATGACCTCAATGGAGCGCTGGGTCACGTTGTCGATCATGCCGCCGTAGTAGCCCGATGCGACGCCGACGACGGAGCCGATAATGAGGCTCAGGAACACACCGACCAGGCCAATCGTCAGCGACATCCGGCTACCCAGCACGATGCGCGACAGCATGTCGCGGCCCTGGCGGTCGGTGCCGAAGAAGAATGCGCCGAAGTCCTTCGCATCGATGCCATAGAGATGGATGTCGCTCTCGAGGAAGCCCAGTATCCGATACGGCTCACCGTGCACGAAGAACAGGATGGGGTACTTCTGGGTCGGGTCGGTGCGGTAGGTCGTGAGCAGAGTATCCAGGTCGACCTTGCGCTCCAGGGCGTAGACGTAGAGGCCTGTGCCCGACTCCCAGCGCGGCAGTTGGGGCGGTACGTACAGGTATTGTACGAAACGCTCATCGGGGCCGTAGGGCGCCAGGAAGGGCGCGAAGGCAGCCATCAGGTAGAACAGGCCAACGACAATGCCCGCCCCGATGGCGACCCGGCTGCGGGAGAACTTGCGCGCCATGAGCTGCCACTGGGACAGGCCGTAGCGCTTCTCGTCCGCGGCGGCCGAGGCGGGACGCAGCAAGGGCGGGGCGGCCGCGCCGCCGGTCGTTCCCGGCGTGGTGTCGTAGAGGCTCATGAGCTACTCCAGGCGAATGCGCGGGTCAACCCACGCCAGCGCAATATCGGCCAACAGATTGCCGACCATGAGCAGCACGGCCAGAAAGAGCAGGATCGTCCCCGCCAGGTACATGTCCTGGCTGGTCAGGGCGCGCACGAACATCGGGCCGATGGTCGGCAGCGACAACACCAGGCCGAGAATGGTTGCCCCGTTGATGATGCTTGGCAGCTGCATGCCCATGACGCTAATGAGCGGATTGATGGCCACCTTGACGGCGTACTTGTTGATAACAACGTCTTCCTTCAAGCCTTTGGCGCGCGCCGTGGTGACGTACTGCTGGCCCAGCACGTCCAGCAGACTGCCGCGCATGATGCGGATGAGCTGGGCCATGCCCGCGACGCTCAGAATCAGCGCCGGGAAGAACAGGTGGCTGATGAGGTTCAGCACCTTCGGCAAGCCCCACGGCGCTTGCTCCATCTCCGACGACATCAGCCCGCTCACGGACGTGCCGAAGACGAAGATGCCGACGAAGATGTATATCAGGCCGAGCAGGAAGTCGGGCACCGACAGGCCCAGGAAGCCGAGAAAGGTCAGGGCGTGGTCGCCGGCCGATCCCTGTTTCGTGGCCGAGTAGATGCCGATGGGGACGGCGACGACCCACATGATGATCAGCGAGATGCCCGACAGGATGACGGTTAGGGCGAGGCGACCGGCGATCA
This sequence comes from Anaerolineae bacterium, assembly GCA_034431435.1. Taxonomy (GTDB): domain Bacteria; phylum Chloroflexota; class Anaerolineae; order Epilineales; family JAHCIE01; genus JAHCIE01. The sequence continues at coordinate 120,221 of DAOUDG010000085.1, forward strand.
GCTCGCTCACCGGCCGCTTCCACTCGAAGGAATAGCCGAAGTCGCCACGGAAGAAGCCGCTAATCCACTTGAAATACTGGACGTAGATCGGCTCATTGAGGCCATACGTCTGGCGCAGGCTCTCCATGGCCGCCTCATCGGCGCCGGAGCCGGAACTGGCGGCCAGCGCCTGGAGCGACGTCATGAAATCGCCCGGCGGCAGCTGGATGATGACGAAGGTCATGATCGACACGAGTAGCAGGGTCGGGATCATCGCCAGCACGCGGCGCACGACGAAGGTGAGCATGGGCACGTCCTCCGCTTGTGGGTCTGATGGAGAGGCAGGGCCGCCCTACCTCTCCATCAGACGCTTGCGACTCGCTACTTCTTGAAGAAGAAGTGGCTCGCGTCCAGATTACCTGGCGAGAAGATGATCCAGTCCTGGGTGTACTTCTCGGGCACGTTGCGGAAGTTGTTCTTGACGATCAGAGGCGCGGGGATGCCGCCGACCGTGCTGATGGTCCAGGCTTCCTCGGTTGCCATTTTCACGATCTGCTTGCCGATCTCGGTCTGCTTGGCGGGGTCGGTGGCTGCCTTGTACTGCTCGTACAGCTGCTGCGCCTCGGCCATCTTGCCAATCGGCTTCTCGCCCTTGGCGCCGTTGGTCTTGTAATACGTGCCAAAGGCGGGCGCCATCCACGAGCGCTCATCGAAGGGGAAGAGGTAGATGGGATCGACGAATGGCTCCAGGCCGCGGTCGGTACTCCACACCGAGATCTGGGTCTCGTTGCCCGTGGCGCGCGGCCAGAACAGGTCGCGGGACATGGTCTTGAGGGCCGTCTTGACGCCCAGGGCGTTCCAGTCGGCGACGATGAGCTGCAAGGCGTCCACCTCGGCGCCTGTGCGCTCCGTCTCGATGGTGATCTCCAACGGCTTGCCGTCGGGGCGCAAGCGCACGCCATCCGGCCCCTTCTTCAGGCCCGCCGCGTCGAGTAGTTCGTTAGCCTTTGCGGGGTCGTACTCAGTATACAGCTTGGCTACATCTTCCTGATAGTAGGGTGAGGCAGGCACGACCATCGTCGACTGGGGTGTGCCCTGGTCCAGGTAGGCGACACTGTTGATCTTCTTGCGGTCGATGCCGTAGGACAGGGCCATGCGGAAGTTCTTGTCCTGGAAGATCTTGCGCAGGACTTCATCGCCTGCGTAGCTCTGGTTGGGCCACAGGGCGAGGGCGGTTCCCTGGGCCGACGGCCAGCGGTAGACGCGGTAGGCGCACTTGTCCTTGTTCTCAACGAACAGGGGGAACTTGCGCAGATCCATGCTGCGGAACTGCATGTCGATCTCGCACGCCAGGGCCTTCGCCGCCACGGCGTCGTTGTTCTCCACCAGGCTCATCTCGACCTGATCGATGTAGGGCAACTGGTTGCCCTGACTGTCGACCTTCCAGTAGTAGGGGTTGCGGACGGCGATGAGCTTGGGGTCGCCAGGCTTGTACTGGGACACCATCCACGGACTCATCACGGGCCGCTCAGGGTTGAGGTCGTCGGCCTTCTCGTTGAAGAGCTTGTAGGTGGCGTCCTTGTTGTATTTGGGATGGAACTGCTTGAGGTAGTGGGCGGGCGCGAAGAAGCCGAAGCGCTCGAAGTTCAGCGGCCACTGGTTGCCGTGGAAGGCCAACATCTTGAGGATGAGACCATTGGGCGCGTCGAACTTGAGCTTGACGGTGTAGTCGTCGATCTTCTCCACGGTCATCGGCTTGCCGTTGACGATCCACTCGCCGTGGGGCGCCGCGGTCAGGTCCTTGTTCTGCTCGATGTCGTTCCACCAGAACAGGATGTCGTCCACCGTCCACGGCTGCCCGTCGGACCACTTCAGCCCCTTGCGGAAGTAGAGGGTGAGGTCCTTGCCGTCGGGCGAGAACTCCCACTTGTAGGCCAGGCCGGGCTGGACGGGGTCCTTGGGGTCGCGCGGCCAGCGCAGGGCCGCTTCGTAGTTGATGCGGCCATACGCATGGAAGTCGGCCGGGCCTTTCCACGCCCTGCGCCACGTCCCACCGTACTGGCCCGCTTCCTCGATGGGCTGTATGACCAGGGGTTGCGACGAGACTCGGTCGGCGACGGCGGGCAGCTTACCGTCCTTGACGGCTTGCGCCAGGGTGGGCGGGTCCTTGAACTGGCCGGCCGCGGGCGGTTGGGCCGCCGCAGGTGGTTGGGCCGCCGGCGGTGGGGCGGGGGGCTGCGCCTGGGCGGCCGGCTGCTGAGGCTGAGCGGCGGGCGGCTGCACCTGAGCGGCGGGCGGTTGCGCCTGGGCGGCGGGTTGGGTTGGCGCAGCGGGCGCGGTCGAGCACGCCGCCAGAACGACGGCTGTGACGACCAGGAGAGCCAGCAGCGCCCACAGGGCTTTGGTGGGGTAACGAGCGGTCATGTTCACTCCTCCTGTGGCGACCATCATTGGGAACCACGATTTCCGGACGGCGTTGTGCGGGACACATGGGCAGCGAACCAAGCCGGGCGGGCGTTGGACGACGGCGTCCATCCTGACCTACCACGGCGCCATGACCAGGCGCGGGCGGGAACTACATCGTGTCCATATCGAGCAGGTACAGGTTGATTTGCCCCCCCTTGTCTGAGGCATACAGGATGCGCCGCCCGTCCCAACTCCACGTCGGGTGGCAGTGGCTGCTCTGTGTATGCCAGGATGTTCCGTGGCGGCATAGGTTCTGAGGCGTGGGCGTGTCGGTGCCGATGTCGATCAGCACCAGATCGTCCACATCGTCGCCGACCAGCAGGCTGTTGTCGGGGTTGGCGTGGTAGTGATTGCAGTAGTAGGGCATGCCGATGCGGCGCACGATGCGCCCCCAGCGATCCATCAGCCCGACGTAGGGTTCGAACTCGTTCTCGTTGACGGCCACCTCGGTCACGACAGCCTGGGTGCGGTCCGATGTGATGGTGCCATCATGGTTGGGGCCACGGTTGTCGAAGAAGACATAACCGTCCTGGGTCCAGAACTCGTGACCGATGGAGTCTTTCTCCTCCTGGCGGAATAGGGGCCACACGTGGCGCGCCGCCAGGTCGATACCCCACATGCGCTGCGTGACCAGGTTCCACGGCCCCTCGTGGCAATACATGCCGATGGTGGGGTCGTCGGGGCTGAATTGGAAGTGGCCCACCTGATGGGTATCGCATATGGTGTCGTACCAGCCGGAGCCGTCCAGGTTGGCGACGGTGATGCGTCCATCCTTGACCAGGTAGTAACGCTCCTTGAACCCGGCGTAGTTGGGGCCGTGGTAGTAGCGTGCGCCAGCGGCCGGATCCGTGCCGTGGCGTATGCTCAGGTCCTCGTTGCGGGTGAAGCCGACACTGCGGCGGTTGGGACTGATGGACGGGCTGCCGATGTCGTAGGGTCCGCTTTCCTCGTAGACCACGCTAATCTCACCAGTCTGGGTATCCAACAGCTTCAGCGTGCGGTCAGTGATGTAGACGACGAGGCGGCCATCGGGTGTCTTCGTCACCTTTGTCACGGGTGACGCCTCATCGGTCAGCTGGGTAATGACACCACTGGCAAGGTCGAGGCGAAAGACGTTGTAGTGAGGGTCCTGGTGGGGCGCGCGGCGCTCGCCCGACGCTCGGTCGGACGAAAAGATGATGCTTGCGCCGTCTCGGTCGAAGGCATTTTCGGTAAAGTAAAGGTGGTAGTTGTTGCCGAATTGCGTGAGCTGGCGGACCGTGCGGCCGGTCAGCGCATCCTTGAAGGTACGTCCCTCGGCAGGCCAGGTCTGGCCAATCATGACACGCTCCTAGATCACCGCATCAAGGCCGCCGTGCGGCGCGGGGGCGGTGGACTCGCGAACGATCAGGGGACTCTCGACCAGGGTGTAACCATTGCCGGGCAAGGCCTGGCCCTGGAGCATGAGTCGCATCATCTGCATAGCCAGGGTTCCCAGGTGCTGCTTGGGGATGGCAACTGTGGTCAGGGGTGGGTTGGAATGGGCGGCCATCGCAATGTTGTCGAAGCCCACCACCGAGATGTCTTCCGGCACGCGCAGGCCGTGGACGCGAATCGCGTGCAACGCGCCCAGGGCGATCACGTCGTTGTAGGCGACGACACCGGTGGGCCGGTCACTCGGATTGGATAGCAGCGCGCTCATAGCCTGGAAGCCGCCATCCACATTGGGAAAGCTCGATGGCCGCCAGTCGGGGCGAAGGCTCAAGCCCGCCTCGGCCAGGGCGCGCTCGATACCGCGTTGGCGGCGCAGCGCGGCCTCCTGCGGGGCGGGGCCGGCCAGATAGGCAATCCGGGTATGATTCAGATTGATGAGATGTTGGGTCGCGCGGAGCATGGCCGCCTCGGCGTCAAACAGGATGCAGGCGACGCCAGGATGCTCGACGCGGCGGCCGATGACGGCGAGGGGTAGTCGATGGCGAACGTGCAGGCCGACCAGGGCATCGGCGGCTAGGCGGGAGGCGCAGACGATGACGCCATCGATGGGGCGCTCCCCCAACGTGCGCAGAATATGCTGCTCGTATTGGGGGTCTTCGACGGTGTCGTATAGCAGGAGCGTGGCATCGTCGCTACGGGCCTCGTCCTCGATGCCGCGCACGATTTCGGGAAAAAAGGGATTCAGCAGGTCGGTGATGACGACGGCCAGGGTGGGCGAGGCGGGAGCCGCCGGTTGGGCGAAAATCGGCTCATAGCCGAGAGCCACCATCGCCTCGCGCACGCGGCTCTGGGTCTTCTGGCTGACCTGGCCGGTGTGGTTGACGACACGGGAGACCGTCGCCGGCGACACGCCAGCGGCGCGAGCAACGTCTAGCAGACTGGGCCGCGATGCCTGCACTGAGGGTTCCTCCGCTAAGAAGTCTGCATTAGCAGTGTACCACATTGCTGCAATGTGTCAAGCCTTTTCTGTAAAGTCAGGCCCGAATTTCTGAAAATCGCCCTGTTGTGTTTCATTTCGAGTTCCGGCTGTCTCATGCTATCCTCAGCGCGGAGGAGTCGACCATGCCCTTCGCACCCGCCTTTGTCACCGAAGCCCTCAACTATAGCCTGGGTCGTACCCGCGACAACCTGGCCCGACTGACCAGCTTCCCCGAGCTGACCGACGGCGGCGTGTGGCGGACGGTCGACAACGGTGGCTGGGTCGGCGGGCATTGGGTAGGCCTGCTCTGGCTGGCTTACGCCCAAACCGGCGACGCCGTGCTGGATAAAGCAGCCCGCGCCTGGGCGGCGCGACTGGCTCCGCGCCAGACGGACACCACCACTCACGACCTGGGCTTCCTGTTCGAGCTGTCCCATCTGTTGGGGGCGCACCTGACCGGCGATGACAGCCTCTCTGCCCCGGCCCTCGTCGCGGCCCGGACCCTCACCCGCCGCTACAACCCGCGCGGGCGCTACTTCCAGGCCTGGGGGCCGTTGGACGGCACGCGGGCGCAGCGCGGTCGGGCTATCATCGACACCATGATGAACCTCGACCTGCTGTTCTGGGCGAGCCGCGCCACGGGCGACCCGTACTATGCTGCCCTGGCCGCCGCCCACGCCGATACGGCCCGCGAGCATCACGTGCGCCCCGATGGCTCCACGTCCCACGTCATCGATTTCGATCCGGATAGTGGCCTGTTCCTCAAGCAGGATACCCACCAGGGGCTGAGCGCGACATCGTGCTGGAGTCGGGGCCAGGCCTGGGCAGTGTATGGCTTTGGCGAATGCTACCGCGCGACGGGGCGTGGGGAAGACCTGGCTACGGCGGGCGCACTGGCTGAGTACTGCCTGGCGCGACTACCCGCTGACCTGGTCCCCTACTGGGACTACGCCAGCCCCCTCATCCCCGACGACGTGCGGGATTCGTCCGCGGCGGCCGTCCTGGCCTCGGCGCTGCTGGAACTGGCGCGGCTGGCGCCGGACGCGAAGGCGGCCGCGCGCTGGCGCGAGACGGCCCTGGCAATGCTAGAGTCGCTGTGGCAGGGGTACTCGACGCGGGGGGCAGTGGAGCCGTCCATCTTGCGCCACGGCACGCGCTCCAAGCCCCACGACCTGCAAGAGCACGGTCTCATCTACGGTGATTACTACTTTGTGGAGGCGCTGTTGCGCGCCGCCCCTGACGCCTGTGTCGTGGCCGCCGTTGGGCTGTAGTCGCCGGCAGGGTGTCATCGCCGCTTGTTCGTAAGGTTCGTAACTACAGGGGGGAGCATGTCAACTCACAAGCGCCAGTCCAACCTGTTCCTCGAGTCCACGGCGGCCGTGATAGCCGCGCTGGCGGGGTTGTTGCTGATCCTCGTGCTGCGCCTGGCGCTGGGGTGGCCGTGGTATTGGGCGTGGCTGGTGGGTCTGGGAACGGCCACCTTTGGGCTGTTCGGCTGGGACAAAATGCGCGCCCAGGCAGGGCAATGGCGGGTGCCGGAACTCGTGCTGCTCGGCTTCATGGTCGCTGGCGGCTGCTTTGGCGGTGCGCTGGGGATGTTCGTCTTCAGGCACAAGACGCGCCATACCCGATTCCTCGTTACGGCCGTCATCGCTGGCGTGGCGTGGGCCGCATTGGGCTTCCTTCTCGGCTAAGTACAGGGGGCACATGAGCGACCTGACAAGCCCGTCCATCCGTCGCGTTGTGGACGAAACGATGGCGCGCTACCGCGTGCCTGGCCTGGCGTTGGCCGTCGTGCGTGGCGGCGGGCCGGCCGAGACGCTGCTGGTGGGGCACGATGCCGACGGGGCGACCATCACACGCGACAGTCTCTTTCCCGTCGCGTCCATCACCAAGCTGGCAACGGCGCTGGCCGTCCTGCGCCTCAAGGATCAGGGCGCGCTCATGCTCGACGCGCCTCTGTCACGCTACCTGCCCGACGCGGAGGCGGCGCAGGACGGCGTGACGCTGCGCGCCCTCTTGTGCCATACCGCCGGGCTGCCGGTCGATCTTGCGCCCCACGCGGCTCCCTACGCGCCGGGCCTCGACTGGCCGACGCTGGCACGGGTTTGCCTGGCGACCCCGCTGAGCGAGATGCCGGGCACGGTGGTTGTTTACAGCAATGTGGGCTATGGCCTGCTGGCCCTCGCGGTGGAGCGGGAGACGGGGCTGCCCTTCCCAACCGCCCTACGCCAGCTGGTGCTCGATCCGCTGGGGATTGAGGCCTATCTCGGTGACGAGCCGCCCCGCCCGTCAGCGCGCGTCGCCGATGTGCGCGGTCGCCATCGTGGCACAGAGCGTGAGCCGTTCAACTCCTGGTTCTGGCGCTCGCTGGCGCTGCCCTGGGCGGGCCTGGTCACGACGGTGGACGGCGCGCTAGCCGTGTTGCTCGCCTTCCAGGGCACGCCGGGCGGTTTCCTGGCTGCGGCGACCCGCGCGGATGCGGTGCGCAATCAGGTCGGCGATCTGCGTGGCGAGTCGGGCGTGCTGAGCTGGGAGTGGAGTCCGTGGGGCCTGGGGCCAGAGCTGCGCGACGCCAAGACCCCCCACTGGGCCCCCAGCGAGGCCGGGCCTGAGTCCTATGGACACGCCGGGGCATCGGGGTGTGTCGTCTGGGCGTCGCCTGACCACGATGTCGTGTACGCTTTTCTGGGCGCGCGGGTGGCCGATGGCGGCTGGATGGTACGGGGCGGACCCGCCATCGGGGCAGCTATCATCACCGCTGGGTCGGCCGGAAGCGCGGCATGATTTGACCCCGACTCCCGGCGAGGCTATAATTCGCTGACTTTGGGTTGTGGTGGAACCTTTCGCACGCGCCGCCGCCATCCGCGAACCGGGCCTGACCCGGTGTGTCTGTGGCGGCGTTCGTGTGTATGTACCTCGGACCCGTCAGGAGGAGTAGCCCCGCAATGAGCAGTAATGGTCGATTTTGGGCGACGGTTATCTTCATCGGGATTATCACGCTGATTGCTATCTGGATTGATCTGCCGGGCAACCGCCAGGCCCAGTTCCAGTTGGGGCCGCTCAGTACCCCCGCGCGGGAGATCAAGGTCTACGAGGGTTTGGACCTCCAGGGCGGCCTGCAAGTTCTGCTTCAGGCCAAGACCCCCGACAATGCCCCGCCCGCCAAAGAGGACCTGGAAGCGACCCGCTTCATTATCGAGAATCGTGTCAACGGCCTGGGCGTGTCCGAGCCGGTGATTCAAATTCAGGGCGACGACAAGATCGTTGTCGAGCTGCCGGGTCTCAGTGATCCGGACGCGGCTATCGAGGCCTTCGGGCAGACCGGCCGCCTCGAGTTTGTCGACGCGGGCGATACCATCCTGCCGCCTGGCACGAAGGTGAGCACCACGTATCCCAACCTCTGGCAGGCAGGACAGGAACAGCCAGCAGTCGGAGCCGACGGCCAGCCCACCTTTGCTACCGTTATCGCGGGTGAGCACCTGCGCTCCGCCGAGATGCAGTTCGACTCGCGCACCCGCGCCCCGATTGTGACGTTCCAGACGTCGCCGGAGGGCGCGCGCCGCCTGTCGGAGTATACCGCCAAGAACATTGGCAAGATCATGCCCATCGTGCTGGACGGCGAGGTAATCTCGTCGCCGCGTGTCAACGCCGTCATCAGCGACGCCGGCCAGATCGAGGGTAACTTCACGCAGGCCGAGGCGCAGGCGCTCTCGCTCCAGCTCAAGTACGGTGCGTTGAAGGTTCCCCTCGAAGTGGTCAATACTCGCACTGTCGGCCCTACGTTGGGCCAGGATTCGGTGCGCCGCAGCGTGCTGGCGGGCATCGTGGGCCTTACGGCGGTCGCCCTGTTCATGATCATCTACTACCGCCTGCCCGGCTTCCTGGCGACCATCGCCCTGCTCATCTACGGCTTGATCACGCTGGCCCTGTTCAAGATCATCCCCGTGACGCTCACCCTGCCGGGGATCGCTGGTTTCGTGTTATCCATCGGTATGGCGGTTGACGCCAACATCCTGATATTCGAGCGCATGCGAGAAGAGCTGCGCGACGGTCGCCCGCTGCGGGCGGCGGTCGAGACGGGCTTCCAGCGCGCCTGGCCGTCCATCCGCGACTCCAACATCTCGACGCTGATCACGTGCGTTATCCTGTTCTGGTTTGGTTCGCAGTTCGGCGCGAGTGTCGTGAAGGGCTTCGCGGTCACCCTGTCCCTCGGTGTGCTGGTCAGCATGTTCACGGCGATTGTCGTGACCCGAACGCTACTGCGTTTGACCCGCCGCCTGTGGGACCTCGACGAGTCGACAGCGGCGGCCAGCGGCCACCTCCATACCCTGTTCGGGTACTAACACTCAGGAGAGGAAGCCGTGTTCAACATCGTTGGCAAGCGTTATCTTTTCTTCGGCATCTCGCTGGCGACCATCATCCCCGGCCTGCTGGCCCTGGTGCTGTGGGGGCTGCCGCTGGGCATTGACTTCACCGGCGGCGCGCTGCTCGAGATGCAGTTTACAAATCCCACGACGGCCATCCAGCCGGGCGACATCAAGAACATCTTGACGGCGAATGACTTCCCCGATGCTGTGGTCCAGACCTCCGAGGGCAACTCAGTCATCATCCGCACCGCGCCGATGACCCAGGAGCAGAAGCTCGCCCTCTACTCGCAGCTGCGCGGCCAGTATGGCGAGTTCACGGAGCAGCAGTTCGTCAGCGTTGGCCCGTCGGTGGGCGCGGCGGTGGCGCAGCGGGCGGCGGGCGCTGTGGCTGTGGCCGCGATGGCCATCCTGCTATATATTGCCTGGGCCTTCCGCAAGGTCCCGCATCCGTTCCGCTACGGTGTGGCGGCCATCATCGCCATGCTCCATGACGTACTGGTGATGCTGGGTCTGGCGGCCATTGTCGGCCACTTCCTGGGCTGGCAGGTGGACGCGCTCTTCCTGACGGCCCTCCTGACGGTCATCGGCTTCTCGGTGCACGACACCATCGTGGTGTTCGACCGCATCCGCGAGAACCGCATCCGCTACCGAGGCGAGCCGTATGAGGACGTGGTCAACTTCAGCATCGTGCAGACCCTGGCGCGTTCCATCAATACGTCGCTGACAGTGCTGCTGACCCTTTCGGCGCTGGCATTACTGGGCGGCGTGACCATCCGCCACTTCGTCATCTGGCTCATCATCGGTATTGCCAGCGGTATGTACTCCTCGATCTTCAACGCCGCCCCGATCCTGGTGGTGTGGGAGAATAAGGAGTGGCGCAACTGGTTTGGTCGTGGCGAGAAGAAGCAGCAGACCAGCCAGGTATAGCGGACCGGCTACGAAGGACCAAGAACGGTGTTGCCCCCAGTCCGCCACGGGCTGGGGGCAACACGATTCTACCCCGCCGCGCGTCTCTCACGTATAATTGGGGAGTCGCGTTGCCCTAGATAACGACCCTTTCCACTCTGGCCGGAGCGTGCATGCCCTCTAATTACGGTAGCCCCGATAGCGTGCGTGGCCCGCTCGTGGCCGTGGGCGGCGCCGAGGACAAGCTCGGCGACCGCCTCATTCTGCGCCGTTTCATCGACCTGGCGGGCGGCAACACCGCGCGCATTGTCGTGGTTCCCATTGCCTCGTCCTTCGCCGGCGAGGTGGCGGATCGCTACCGCGCGGTATTCGCCGATCTGGGCGCGGCGCAGGTGGATGTGGTGGATGCGATCTTGCGCGAGCAGGCGCTGGACCCTGCACTGGCCCGCCCCATCGAGGCCGCGACTGGCGTCTTCCTCTCCGGCGGCAATCAGCTCAAGATTGCCACGCTCCTGGGCGGCACGCCGGTGGCGGTCGCGCTACGTCGCTGCCACGCGCAGGGTGCGGTGGTTGGCGGGACGAGTGCGGGCGCGTCCGTCCTATCCCAGCACATGATTGCCTTCGGCCGGCCCGGCGCGTCGCCCAGCCAGCGCATGGTCACGCTGTCGCCCGGCCTCGGCCTCACCAATCGCCTCATCATCGACCAGCACTTCCGCCAGCGGGATCGCATCGGGCGGCTGATGGCTGCCGTCGCGCTCAACCCCTTCCTGCTGGGTGTGGGCGTGGACGAGGATACGGCGCTCGTCCTGGACGCCCAGAACATCGCCGAGGTGGTCGGACGTCACTCGGTGACGTTCGTAGACGGCGCGGAGATTACCTACTCCGACGTCTACCAGGCCAAGCAGCACGCCAACGTGGCGATTCACAACGCCCGCGTCCACGTGCTGACCCACGGCCAACGGTTCGACGTCGTGGCCCGCCGCCCCCTCTCCCCGGTTGCCCTCCCCGCCCTGCAGGCCGCTGAGCTGGAGCTGCTGGATGATGACTGATGGGCGAGTATCCCCCTGGGCCATCGAGGCGGCGGAGCTGACCAAGACCTACGGCGCGCTGACGGCCGTCCAGAATATGACGCTACAGATTCGGCCCGGCGAGATTTACGGCTTCCTGGGGCCGAACGGCGCGGGCAAGACAACCACCATCAAGATGCTGGTGGGCTTGCTCAAGCCGAGCGCCGGTATTGCTCGCATCGATGGTTACGATGTCCAGCGCCAGCCGTTGGCCGCCAAGGCGCGGCTGGGCTACGTGCCCGACCAGCCTGTGCTGTATGACAAGCTGCGCGGCCGCGAGTTCCTGGCCTTTGTGGCGCGCCTCTATCGCGTGGACACGGCGACAGCCACCCGCCGGAGCGAGGAAATGTTGCGCGTGTTCGACCTGGCTGACGCGGCCGGCGACCTGGTGGAGAGCTACTCCCACGGCATGCGCCAGAAACTGGCGCTGGCGGGCGCGCTGATTCACCGCCCCAGCGTCTTGTTCCTGGACGAGCCGACGGTGGGCCTGGACCCCAAGAGCGCGCGCCTCATCAAAGACCTTCTCCTCCAACTGCGGGAAAGCGGTGTGGCGGTGATGATGTCGACCCACATCCTGGAAATCGCCGAGCGCATGTGCGACCGCGTGGGTATCATCGCGCATGGGCAACTCATCGCCGAGGGCAGTGTCGCCGACCTGCGCTCGCGGCGCGGTGGGACGCAGAGCCTCGAAGATATCTTCCTGGAACTGACCGGCGGCGCGGACTACGCTGAGTTGGCGCGAGTCTTGTCGTGACGACCCTGGTGACTTCGACGCTGACGCTCCTCGAATCGGGCACGCGCATTCGCTGGAACCAGTTGCGCCGCTCGTCGTGGCGCTACATCCTGGGCTGGACGGTCTTCATTGCTTTCATGGCCGGTCTCGCCATGACCTTCGCCCTGGCCATCAACGTCTCGGTGCGGCTGGCGCTCCGCACGGGGAGTGTGCCCGACCTCACGGCCGTGCCGGGCGGCCTGCTGGTGGGGGTGTGGTTCTTCACGTTCGTGACCGGCTTCGGTGTTGCCCTATCGGCCCTGTACCTCGCCAACGACCTGGAACTGCTGATGGTGGCTCCCGTGCCTATCCACGCCGTTTTCAGCGCCAAACTGTTCCAGGCCAGCCTGCCCACCTACCTGTTCGTGGCGCTCCCGGTCCTGCCGTCCCTGTGGGCCTACGGCCTGGCGCAACGCTACAATCCGCTGTACTTCCTCGGCGTCCTGGCGGTGCTGGCGCTCTTGCCGGCGTTGCCGGTGGGGCTGGCGGCTCTGGCCGTCATGGCGGTGGTGCGCGTCGTGCCTGCCAGGCGCGTGGCGGAGATTCTCGGTCTCGTGGCGGCGGTGACGAGTGTCGCTTTCTCGCTGTGGGGGCAGGGGGCGAGCGCGGGCACGTTCCGGGGCTTTCAGCCCGCGTCGATCACCCGCAACATCACCCACCTCGATATTCCCTTCACCCCACCCAGTCTGGCAGGCCACGGCCTGGTGGCGCTGGGGAGCGGGGATTGGGAGGGCGCGGCGCGCGGGTTGGGAGCCTTTGCCGCCCTGTCTATCGCCGGCTTCGTCGTCGCCCTGGACGCCTCGGCCTCGCTGTACTACTCCGGCTGGGCCAAGATGCGCTCGGGGTCGGGACGAGGTCGCCGCTCGCGGCCCACGGCGGCCCCGTCGCCGCTGGCTGCCTGGATGGCCCATCCCATCCCGGCCATTGTGCTGCGCGACTGGCTAATCATCCCGCGCGACCTGTCCAACATCGTCCAGGTGTTGGCGCCGCTGGCTTTCAGCGTGTTCTGGGCCTGGCAGTTGCTGCGCCTCCCTGCGCGCCTGGCGACCGACTCGACCCTGGCGCCCCTCGTCCCCACCATGACCACCCTGGCGACGGCCATGGTCACTGGCCTGGTGTTCACACGCTTCGCCCTGACTGGCATCAATCGTGAAGGGAAGGCAGCGTGGCTGCTGCGCGCCGCGCCTGTCTCGCCCTGGCAGTGGCTGTGGGCCAAGTTTCTGGTGGCCTACCTGCCCTTCGTCGGCCTCGGCCTGGCCCTGACCCTGGGCCTGGGCGTGGCGATGGGAGCCAGCAGCGCCGACATCGCCCAGAGCGCGCTAACCCTGATCCTGGTGGGGGCGG
>DAOUDG010000086.1:0-94876 GCA_034431435.1 Anaerolineae bacterium
ATCGAGTGGATGGGCTGCCGCTGGCGATTGAGTTGGCGGCGGCGGGGGTGAAGGTAGAGACACCCCAGACACTGCTGGCGCGGTTGGGCAGTCGGCTGGCGGCGCTGACGGGGGGGCCGAGGGATGCGCCGGCGCGGCAGCGGACACTGCGGGCGACGCTGGCGTGGAGTTACGACCTGTTGAGCGAGGCGGAGCGACGGTTGTTCCGGCGGCTGGGGGTGTTCGTGGGTGGGGCGAGCCTGGCGGCGATCGCGGCGGTGGTGGGGGACGAGGGAGTAGAGACAAGGGATTGGGGGTTGGAGAGTGGGGATGAGAGATTGGAGATTAGGGATTCGAGCCGGGCGATCTCCGATCTCCAATCTCCAAGCTCTGTGCTGGACGGCATCGCCGCCCTGGTGGACCACAGCCTGGTGCTGCGGCTGGGCGGGGTGGACGACGAGCCGCGCTTCGGGATGTTGGAGACGGTGCGGGAGTACGCGCTGGAACGGCTGGCAGCGAGTGAGGAAGCTTCGACCATTCGAGGGCGTCATGCCCGCTACTACCTGCAAGTCGCTGACGCAGGGGCGGCGGCTCTGACTGGGCGGGAGAGCTCCCTCTGGCTGGAGCGGGTGGCGCCAGAACAGGACAACTTCCGGACGGCCCTGGGGTGGCTACTAGAGGTGTTGGACGCTGAGGCAGCCGTGCGGCTCGCCGCAGCCCTGGGGAGTCTCTGGCTGACTCTTGGCCTGGTCAGCGAGGCGCGCATCTCGATGGACGCAGCCCTGCCTCATGTCGAGGGCGCCTCACGAGAGACACAGGCCCGCGCATATGAAACGGCGGGGCAACTGGCACAGAGCCAGGGGGATTTACGTCACACATCTGTGTTCTTCGACAGAGCGCTGACGCTGTACCAACAATTGGCGGACAAGGCTGGCCTGGCGAGAACGCTGAATCTGATGGCCCTCAGCGCGCGCTACCGGGATGACGCCGAGGACTCGCGGACGCGGACACAGGCTGCCCTGGTGGTGGCGCGAGAGGCCAACGAGATGGCAAGCATCGCGGATGCGCTCAGGCATCGGGCCGCGGCCGCCCGTGACCACGGCGACTTCGCAGCGGCCAGGGCGCTGAACCAGGAATGCATTGCCATCTTGCGTAGCCTGGAGGATAAAACGAGACTGGCCATTGCTCTGCATGGTGCGGCGTGGACGTTCCTCTTTCAGGCGGACTATTCGGCAGCGCGCCCTCTGCTCGAGGAGAGCGCGGCCCTATTCCGCGAGGGCGGCGATCGGCAAGGTTTGCCGCTGGCGCTGGGCGCCCTGGGCCATGTAGCGCTGGCTGAAGGAGACCATGCCAAAGCCCATGCCCTGCTCGGGGAAGCCTTGCGAATGAACCACCAGGCAGTCCAAAAACTGGGAATCGCGTATCGGTTGGAGGGACTTGGGCAGCTGGCCGAGGCGCAAGGCCAGCCGCGCCGCGCCGTGCGGCTGTTTGCAGCTGCCGAGGGCCTGCGCGAGGCGATCGGAGCGACCTCTGTACCTCTCTTCCAGGCCCAAGTCGACCAGCACGTTGCCTCTGCGCGTCGAACGCTGGGCCAGGAGTCGTTCGTGGCAGAGTGGGCAGCCGGCCGCGCCATGCCGCTGGACGAGGCGGTGACGTACGCGCTGGAGGAGTAGTGACTGAGCCACGTTGCGGCCTGTTTGTTAGCGCATCCGTTCGATGCTACAATCGGGCTATGACTGACTCTGATGGCCGAACTCAAGACCTGACGGGCTTCCAGGACCGGCCCGGTCTCGTTGACCACGAGATCCTCTTCGGCTGGGACGACACGCCCGGCATTGTGTCCGTGTGGGCCAGCCGCGAGGGGCAGGCCTTCGTCTGGCGGCGCGTCGATGGCCGCCTCGCCTGCGAGCGCGAGCGGTTTCGGCCCTGGCTGTTCGCGACGCGGCTGGACGACCTGGACGAGCAGACGCTAAGGACCTCCGAGGCCCTTAGCGTCTTGGAGCTAGATGGCCCGGCCGGTGCGTACCGCTACCTGCTCTCGGCGGCCAGTGGGCGGGCGCTGGAACGTGAATTGCTGCACGGCGCGACGCGGCGGTCAGGCAAGGCAGTCGAGCAGTTCTCGACCCTGCACGACTATTACCGCGTCGGCCCCGTCGAGCAGTATCTGATGCTCACCGGACGGGTGTACTTTCGCGGCCTGGCCTACGACGACCTGCACCGCCTCCAGTTTGATTTCGAAACGACGGCCCTCGACCCGCAGCGCGGTCGCATCTTCATGGTCGCCGTGCGGGATACGCGCGGCCTGGCGACGACCCTGACGGCGGCGACACCGGCCGACGAGGCGCAGTTACTGCGCGACCTGTGCGCCCTGGTTCGCGAGCGCGATCCCGACATCATCGAGAATCACAACCTGTTCGGCTTCGACCTGCCCTTTCTGGAAGCGCGCGCGGTGGCCCTGGGCGTGCCGCTGGCGCTGGGTCGCGCCCCCGCGCCCTCCGGCCTGGAACGCTATACCGAGCCGGGCCGCTACCCCGGCGCGCCGCGCCGCACCCGCTACAGCATCCCTGGCCGCGAACTGATCGACACCCTGGACGCGGTGCGCCGCCACGACTTCGTGGCCCGCGACCTGCCCAGCCACCGCCTCAAGGAGGTGGCCCGCCACTTCGGCGTCGCCGGGCCGGAGCGCGTCTACATCCCCGGCGCGCAGGTGTATGCCACGTTCCAGACCGACCCCGACCGCGTGCGCCAGTACGCCCTGGACGACGTGGCCGAGGTGGATGGACTGTCGCGGCAGCTGATGGGCGCGGCCTTTGCCCTGGCGGGCATGGCCCCGCGCCCCTACGAGCGGCTGGCGGCGGCGGGGCCGGCGATGGGCATCCTGGAGCCGATGCTGGTGCGCGCCTACCTGCGGGCCGGAGCGGCCCTGCCGGGGCCGGACGCGCCTCGGCGGGGAGACACACCCCACGCCGGGGGCGGCGCGTACCTGTTTGCGGCCGGCGTGGCCGAGAACGCCGTCAAGGCCGACATGGCCTCGTTGTACCCGTCCATCATGCGCGCCTATGGGGTCGGTCCATCTTCCGACCGCCTGGGTGTGCTGCTGCGCATCGTCGACCAGCTGACGACGCAGCGGCTGGCGCACAAGGCGGCGGCACGGGCGATGCGTCACGATGACCCGGCCCACGGCCACCATCAGGCGTTGCAGGCGGCCATGAAGCTCATCATCAACTCGGCCTACGGCTACATGGGGGCGGGGACGATGGCCCTCTTTGCCGATGCTCACGCCGCGGATGAGGTGACGCGGCGCGGCCGTGAGCTGCTGGACCAGGTGGTGGAGGGGCTGCGCGGCCAGGGCGTGGCCCTCATCGAGGCTGACACGGATGGCGTGTACTTCGCCGTGCCGCCCGCCTGGGATGAGGCGCGCGAGCGTGCGGCGGTGGCCCAGGTAGCGGACAGTCTGCCCCAGGGTATCGTTCTGGAGTACGAGGGCCGCTACCGGGCCATGTTCAGCCACGAAATAAAGAACTACGCCCTGCTCACCTACGACGACCAGTTGATTCTGCGCGGCGCGGCGATGCGTTCCAGCCGCTCGGAACCCTTCGGCGAGCGGTTCTTGCGCATTGCGCTGGTATGCGTCATGCAGGGCGACGTGGCAGGGGCGCGGCAGGCCTACCTGGAGACGCTGGCCGCCCTGCGCGCCCGCGCCCTACCTGCCGCCGACGTGGCGACACGGGTAAGATTGTCCAAGTCGGCTGAGGAATACCTGGCGTCCCGGTTGCGGCAGCGCGAGGCGCAGTACGAGGCGCTACTGGCGGCGGGGCGGACGACCTGGCGGCAGGGCGAGCGGGTGCGCTACTACAAGGCGATGGGCGGCGGCTACGTTTGGCTGCCTGACGAGGGCGACGAGCCTTCGGCGGAGGTCGATGGTGAGAGTGACGCGGCCCTGCTGGCTGCGCCGCCGACCGCCGCATCAGACCAGGACAACCGCCGCGACTACGACGTGGAGCACTACGCCAACGTGCTGCTCACATCCTACGCGAGCCGCCTCCGGAAGGCGTTTACGCCTGAGGACTTCGCCCAACTCTTCCGTGTGGACGGTCAGGCGGGCCTGTTCGATCGCCCGGTTAGCGGCATTGGGCCGCTGTGGATTCGACCGTGAGCTGCCGGGTGGGTCTGCCACGTGAGGGGACCGGTGTTGATGCGTGCGCCCACCGCGCTACGGCGTCTCCCGGTCGCACCGTTTTCACTGGCCTGGCTAGAGGTGGCTCTCGGAGGGCGCCGCGACGCCGTTGCCTGTAGCGGTCAGTAGATGGCGCATATGCTCCAGCCAACCCACTTCCGCGCCCGGCGGGCCGACCGTTGCCAGGATGGCGTGAGTCTCGGGGCTAAGGGCATCGCCGAGGCGGGGTCCCATATCAGCCAGCACGGCCGTGAGAGCGATGCTGTGGCGAATGTACCAACCGGCCAGCTCGACCAGGAGTCGCTGGCGGGTACGGACACCCAGCGCCGCGCTGTCCGACGTGATCTCGCCAGCCAGCATCTCGGCGCTGTCGGGTACAACGATCAGCCATCGGCTGCGGTACTCCGGCGCGACCCGGTAGCGATACAAGTGGCCGCGGCAGCCGCCGCACTCGATGGAGCAGGCCCCCAGGCAGAGGGTAGTCACCTCCACGCCGCGAGTCTGGGCACGACTGAACGCCTCGGCCAGCCGACGCGCCTCCTGGGGCCATAGGGCGACCAACAGGCGTTCTCTGGCCGCCTCTACCAGGGCGGCGGCCTGCTCCAGGAGCGCGCCGTAGCTCTCCGTGCTCCAGACATGCTCGCGCTGCGCCGGCGAGGCTATCTCGCTGAGAGTCCGCTCGGTGGCCTGAAGAGTCGCCTGGAAACGGCTACTGAGACGCCGCGTCAATTCATCAGGCGAGACCGGCGCGTAGCGCACCCTATCCACGCTCCCTACCCGCAGGACGGCGCCACGTTCCTCCAGCTTCCCCAATACCGCGTAGATATTCGCCCTGGGGATTCCCGACTGCTTGGCTAGCTCGTAGCCATTGACGGGGCTGTGCTGGAGCAGGGCAGCGTAAGCCTTCGCCTCGTATTCCCCAAACCCCAGTTTCTGCAGCAGGCTGATCGCTTCGTCCATCGCCACTCCTTTTAGCTGCTGCTACAGCAACTACTATCTCTATCATATCCCATATATGGCGCTTGTCAAGGGTTCGCCTGGCTACACCCTTGACAAGGCCAGCATTGTACGCTATACTATACGTAGTTGTTACAACAACAACTACTTGGCCGGGGCATGGCGCAGGGTGGGACGTGCAACTCAGCGGCGTCCGGTTCAGGAGGGTAGTATGACTCACTATACATATCTGATCATCGGGGGTGGGATGGCAGCCGCCGCGGCGGTACGCGGCATTCGCGAGCTAGACACTCAGGGGCCGATTGGGCTAATCAGCGCTGACGTGGACCCACCCTACAAGCGGCCTCTGTTGTCCAAAGGGTTGTGGAAGGGGGAGCGCCTCGACGCCATCTGGATCGATGTGGAGAATCAGGGCATTGATCTCCACCTCGGCCGAACGGCGCAAGCCATTGACGCTGAGGCGAAGCGCGTTAGCGACACGGCAGGAGCATCGTACACCTTCGACAAGCTACTCCTTGCCATGGGGGGCCGGGTACGCCGCCTGCCCTTCGGCGGCGACGATATCATCTACTATCGCACGGTCGCGGATTACCATCGCCTGCGCGGCCTTACCGAGCACGGCCAGCGTTTCGTCGTCATCGGCGGTGGGTTCATCGGTTGGGAGGTGGCGGCCGCTCTGGCGATGAACGGCAAAGACGTGGTGATGATCTTCCCCGATCAGAGTATCGGCCAGCGCATCTACCCGCCTGACCTGGCGCAGTTCCTCACCACCTTCTATCGTGGCAAAGGCATTGAGGTTCTGACCGGGACCTCGGTCGTGGATGTGGCAAGGCAAGGGGCGGAGTTGGTCGTGGCGACCAGACAGGTAGGGGGTGGGGGCGAGCAACGACTGGTCGCGGATGGCGTGGTGGCCGGCATCGGCATTCAGCCCAACGTTGAGCTGGCGCAGGCGGCGGGGCTGGCCGTCGGAGACGGCATCATCGTCGATGACTACCTCCGTACCACCCATCCGGACATCTACGCGGCGGGTGATATCGCCTCATTCTACAGCCCCGCCCTAGCCAGGCGTCGACGAGTCGAGCACGAAGACAACGCGGTCACGATGGGGCGCCACGCGGGGCGTGTCATGGCGGGCGCGGTCGAGACGTATCGCCACCAGCCCTTCTTCTACTCTGACCTGTTCGAGCTGGGCTACGAAGCCGTGGGCGAGCTGGACTCAAGGCTGGAGACCGTCGCGGACTGGAAAGAACCCTACCGAGAAGGCGTCATCTACTACCTCGGTGCTGGTGTCGTGCGCGGCGTCTTGCTTTGGAATGTTTGGGAGCAGGTGGAGGCGGCCCGACGCCTCATCGGGCACGAGGTGTCAACCCCAAGCCAGGACCTCATCAACCGGTTGCCGGCAAACGTCTAACGAAACACGATAGCGAAGGAGGGGAAGTCATGTCACTGAATCTGATGCGCGATGTGGAAGACCACCAACCTGTTGCAGACGTCCAGCCTCGTCACGTCTCCGATGAGCAGTGGCGGCGATTCGAGGGCTACATGCAGGAGATCTTCGGCGCGTTTGGCATGGATCTCGACACGCCCGCCACGCGCGCCACGCCCCAACGGTTTGTCCGTGCGCTGTGGGATGCCACCTCCGGCTACGAGGGCGACCCCAAGCTCCTGACCGTGTTCGAGACCGAGTGCCGTGGCGGCCCAGACTGCCGGCTGAGCCAGGTCATCGAGGGACCAATCCCCTTCTACGCGCTATGCGAGCACCACTCACTGCCCTTCTACGGCCGTGCCTACGTTGGCTACATCGCCCACGAGCACATCATCGGCATCTCCAAGCTGACCCGTCTGGTACGCCTGTATGCGCGGCGCTTCACCGTCCAGGAGCGCATAGGGCAGCAAATTGCCAGCACACTGGAAGCGATGCTCCAGCCGCATGGTGTGGCGGTCTACCTCGAGGCGCACCACATGTGTACCCAGATGCGAGGCGTTAGCGAGACGACTCCTCTGACCCGCACGACGTTTTGGCGCGGAGAGTACGACAACAACCCCGCGTTGCGGTCGGAGTTCTTCGTCGCTTGTGGGCTAAAGTGATGAGCAGCCTGACACCGCTCCAGGTCTTGTATACCACAGGGCAAGGTACAGAGGTCCCGCTGCCGGCCGAGCTGGCGCGATTGTATGGCCCGTGCCAGTTTCCCCTGCGCCCGAATCGCCCGTATGTGATGGGCAACTTCGTCACCACTCTGGACGGCGTCGTGTCGCTGAACATACCAGGGCAGGCAGGGGGTGGGGAGATCAGCGGTTTCAACGCCCACGATCGCATGGTCATGGGATTGCTGCGGGCGGCGGCGGGCGCGGTGGTCGTGGGGGCAGGCACGCTGCGCGCTGTCCCGCAGCATATCTGGACGGCCGAGTACGTCTATCCACCACTGGCCGATGCCTATCGCGAGCTTCGCGACGCCCTCGGTTATACCGAACCACCCCTGAGCGTGATCGTCACTGGCCGGGGGGAGCTTGACCTCAGCCTGCCTGTGTTCCAGGCGGGACAAGCGCCCGTGCTCGTCGTCACGACCGACCGGGGCGCCGACCACCTCCACCAGCGCGCCCTTCCACCGGGCGTGGCAGTCGTCGCTGGCGCGAGTGAGGGGCGGATAACCGCGTCGGCGGTACTAGACGCCATTCAGCAGGTCCGACGCATCGATAGGGTCCTGGTCGAAGGTGGCCCCCACTTGATGGGCGACTTCTTCGCCGAGCAGCGCCTGGACGAGCTATTCCTTACCCTGGCGCCTCAGGTCGCCGGCCGCGACAAGACCACGGAACGCCCCGGTCTGGTCGAGGGGAGAACCTTCGCCCCCAACAAGCCGGTATGGGGGACACTGGTGGATATCAGGCGAGCGGGTGAGCACCTGTTTCTGCGCTATGCGTTCCTGAATGCGACACGCTAGGGTGTGGGCTACTGGCTTGGCGCGGCGGGCGTTCCGGACGTCCCACCAGGCAGGGCAGGGCGAGGCCGCACGCCGCTGTCCGGCTCACACAGGGCCGGCGGCCGCCCATTTGCGCCGCGGTAGTCGTAGGTTTTCCCCCCCGCTTCGAGGATGATCTGGTAGCCGGGCACCAGTGCCATGGTGTACATCATCCCCGGCTTGGGACAACCGAGGCTTCCGTCCCTCCACTCCACCGACTCGGCCGAGACGACCCGAATGTCCTCCGTCTTCAGGGTGGGGGCGCGTCGCAAGAGGTCGGCCTTGGCGGCGGCGATCTGGGCGTCCAGGCTGCCCGTCGCCGGCCCGCCACCCGATCCGCCCCGGCTGGGGGCCTGGGTTGGCACGGCCGTGCCACCTGTCTCACACAATTTCATGTTGCCGCTCCTGTCGCCGTGATAGACGAACGTCTGCCCCCCGCTTTCGAGCACGACCTTATAGCCGGGGGTGACGACCTGGGGGTACATCATACCGGGTTGCGGGCAGCCGAGGGAGGCGTCGGGCCACTCGACGGCCTCCGCCTCGACGACGGTCGCGGCGAGAGCGCTGGGGCCGAGGCGTCGGACGAGATCGGCTTGCGCGTTGGCGACGGCGCGCGCCAGTCCGGCGTCCACGGCGAGTGTCGTCGCCAACGCGGCGGGCGGACTGATGACCGGCGTGGCAGGCGTGGCGGACGCGACGGTCGGCGATGGGCGCGTGGCCGTTGCGGCGGGGGGCGGTGCGGAGGTTGGTCCCGTCGTGGGCACGACGGCCGGTGGTAGGGTGGCCGCTGGCCGCCCCGTGGTGGTTGGTGCGGCTGCCCCACTCGTCCCGCTGCCGCCGGGCGTGGGGCCGCAGGCGGCCAGGGTCACGATCAGCGCCAGCGGCAGCCAGCGCAGGCTCTTCTTCCACATGGCATGGCTCCTGACTGGCGACCAGAAAACATGGCCGCCCACAGACTTGACGCCTGGGGCGGCCGAAATGTTCCGTTGCCAGCGAGACCTAGTCGTGGATGTCGACGAGGGTTCCCATCTCGGCCCATTTATACAGCACAGCCGCGTCACTATCGCGCAGGACGATGCAGCCGTAGGATATGGGCCGCCCGATGAAGCCGCCCCATAGCTTGACCTTCGTCGTGCGGTTGATGGGCAGGGCGTGGAAGCCGTTTTCGGTGCTGCCAGCGTAGTAGATGCCCATCCAGTAGGGCATGTCGAGGTTGAGGCCGGTTGACACAGCCATGGGAATCTTGCTCTGGATGGTGAACCGGCCACGGCGGGTGTTGTAACCGGGTAGGCCCGTGCTGACGACAAACTTGTAGCGCAGCACGTTCCCCTCCCACGCATAGGCGCGCTGGTCGCTGACGTCCACCTCGATGCGCTTGCGCAGGGCGGGCTTGGGCGCATCCTTCACCTGCCACTCGACGGGTAGCTGGATTTTCTGCCCCGGCCACAGCCACGAGTCAGCGGGCAGGTTGTTGACTACAACCACGGTACGTGCGTCGAGGCCGTAGCGGAAGGCGATGTCGGACAGCGTATCGCCCGCTTCGACGGTGTAGTCAGCCGTGCGGCCGACGGGCAGGGTGGTCGCCGTGTCGCTGACGGGGGGCGGCGGGCTGGGCAGCTTGATCAGCTGCCCGACGCGGATCAGGCTAGCCGACGGCAGGCCGTTGAGGGTGACAAGCTCATCGACCGTTGTGTCGTACTGGGCGGCGATACTGCCGAGCGTCTCGCCAGCGACGACGAGGTGCACGGGCTGTGGCTGCGCGTCCCGACGCGGGCCGACGGGGGCAGCGTCGCTGTCGGCCGCGCCGATCTCGCCCACGCCGCTTGTGAGCAGGGCGAGCTTCTGGCCGGGCCGAAGAGTGTCGCGGTCTTCGAGATTGTTGAGGCGCGCGATGGCGTCGGGGGTCGTCTGATAGCGTTCCGCGATGGCGCTCAACGTATCACCCGACTGGACGACATACACGATTGGCCCGTCCGCTGCGGCGGGACGAGCGACCAAGAGGATGAGAAATAGGCTGGGCAGCAGCAAGAACAGTCGGCGCATAGTTATCTCGAGAATCCAACCTTGCATGTGGGAAGCGAGGAGACGAAGGCTGTGACAGCCAATCGGCTCCTCGCCAACCCCACGAGTCTAGACAGAACGCAGCGGGCCGCTAGTTCTCCACCACCACGCGCACATTGCACGGCGTGGGGAACTGGCCCTGGGTATCCACGGCGGTCAACTTCAGGATGTACACACCGTTCGGGACGGTCGCGGTATCCCACCACGTCAATGCCGTACCGGTCACGGCGTCCTTCTTCACGCCCCCGATGCTGACCCAGTTGAAGGGCACTTCACCCTGGCCGTACTCGACCTTGTAGAACTGGAAGTTCGGGATGGTCGCGCTGCCGATGATGCCGACCACGCCGCCGATGGTCTCATTGTTGAGCGGCTGGGTGATGGACACCGAGGGGTTGCACACGGCCGGCGCCACGTTGGGTTTGTGGTAGCCGGGGTGAGGGGCCGGTGGCGGCGGCGGCGGCGGCGCGGCACATGGGACGACCAGTACCTGCCCGACGTACAGCCAGTCCGACGAGAGGCCATTCGAGGTTCGCAGGTGCCAGACGGTGGTCCGATAGTGCGCTGCGATGCCCGACAGGGTGTCGCCTGACTTGACGGTGTAGCTGCCTGTGCAGGCGGCCGGCGGCGGCGCGGCGACAACCGGTGGGCGCGGCGGCGGGGCATGGGGCGGCGGCGCGACGATCACGGGCTGGACGATGACCTGGGGTGCGGGCTGCCAGGAGACCTGCGCCGGCGGTGTGTAGGCCACGTCGCAGACACGAATGGTCACGCCTGCGTGGATGTAGTTCGGGTTGATGATGTTGTTGATCTGGATCAGCGACATCGGATTGACACCGAACCGGGCGGCGATGCTGCTGACCGAATCGCCCGGCTGGATGGTGTACGGGACACAACCTCCCGCGCCCGGCTTGGTCGGCGGCGCCGCCGGCGCCGCGGGTGGCGCGGTGTGCCCCGGCGAGACGTAGTTGCGGACCGGCACCGTCAGGCGACGCCCGACGGCCAGCTTGCGCCCGTCGCGGATCCCGTTAGCATTCATGATGACCACGGGCGATGTGCCGTAGCGGTCGGCGATGCCGTTGAGCGTCTCGCCCCAGCGTACGACGTGGATGAGCTGACCGGAGTAGCCGGGCTTCAGCATCGACTCCGCAGACGCCGTCGCGCCGACGGTGACGAGGCCCGCCACGACGGCCGCCACCAGGACGAAGATGAACATGAGTCGTCTCATTCCAATGACCTCCTTCTAAGGTCAGGCCCAATGGGCCGCGTGGCTACTCGTCCGGCTGCTCCCCAATCTCCCGTGCCTTGAGAAAGCGCTCGAACTCGCTGCGCCGAATTCGGTAGGACCCCTCCAGCTTGACAGCGCGTAGCTTGCCGGAACGGATGTAACGCCGAACCGTGAAGACGCTAATCTGGAGCTGCTCCGCGATGTCTTCAGTGGTCAGGTAGATATCGTCCACACCCGTTCCTCTTGCCCGACATGGTATCTCTTGCTCGCTGCTGCTACATTATACCTTGCTTCCCGGTCTTTGTCAACGGGATTGACATAGACAAACGAGGGAATGCCGCCGGATCGGGCCGCGCCCGCCATAAACCTTGACTCTGCCGTGGGTCGGCGTAGCATTTGGGGGCCAGGAGGTCGCATGTCCCTTGCTACTAGTGTCGCCCGCGCGGTCGAGAATGTCCCCGGTGTCTTCGGTGTCGCCGCCCACGACTGGGCGACAGGCGAGCGGCTGTCGGTGTTGGGCGATCGCTCGTTCATTACTGCCAGCGTCATCAAGCTGCCCATCCTGCTGGCCGCCCTCGACCGGGTGCAGCACAGCGCGCTGCGCCTGGACGACCGAATCGAACTGGAGGCGGGCGACCGGGTGGGCGGCTCAGGGCTGCTGTACGAGTTCGACCCGGGCGTGCGGCTCAGCCTGCACGACTATCTCACGGCCATGATCGTGGTCAGCGACAATTCGGCCACCAATCTGGCGCTGCGTCTCGTCGGCGTAGCGCAGGTGAACGCCTACCTGGACAGCATCGATCTGCCGGACATTCGCTCGCATCGTCCCATCCGCTACCCCAAGCGCCTACCCGGTGATGCGCCTGGGATCGGGACGGCGACGCCTGATGCGCTGGTGCGCCTGCTGGATAAGCTGATTGGGCGATCGATTCTGACGCCGAACCTGTGCGACCTGGCCGTGGACATTCTCAAGCGCCAGCAGCACATGGATGGCATTCCGCGCTACCTGCCGGAGGCGGTGGCCGTCGGCCACAAGGACGGCTGGGTCAACGACGTACGGGCCGATGCGGGCATCCTGTTTGTGCCTGGACGCGCGCCCATCAGCCTGGCCGTCATGGCGGATGGCCTGACCGACCCCCGCGAGTGGCCTGACCACGAGGGGTTTCTCGGCATCGCCCGCATCGCGCGCATCATCTACGACGCCTGGGTTGAGGGCGGCGGGTAAATCGACAGGGGAGTAGGGAATGTTGCGTTTCCTGACGGCGGGTGAATCCCATGGCCCGTGCCTGATCGGTATTGTGGAGGGGCTGCCGGCCGGCTTGAGGCTAAGCGCCGACGACATCAACGGCGATCTGGCGCGGCGACAGGTGGGCTTTGGCGCGGGCGGCCGCATGAAGATCGAGAAGGACGAGGTGGAGATTCTGTCTGGCCTGGGCTGGAACGGGCCTGGGCGGGGCCTGACGACGGGCGGGCCTGTTGCCCTGCGCATCGAGAACCGCGATTGGGCCAACTGGAAGGACAAGACGCCGCCTCTGTTCAGCGTGCCGCGCCCCGGCCACACCGACCTGGCAGGTGGCGTCAAGTATGGCCACCTGTACGACATGCGTCTGGTGTTGGAGCGGTCCTCGGCGCGGGAGACGGCCATGCGTGTCGCCATCGGCGCGGTCGCGCGCCGCCTGCTGGGCGAGTTTGGCATCACGATCGGTAGCTACGTGACCCAGATCGGGCCAATTCGCGCCGACCTGGCCGACATGCCCTACGCCGAGCGTTTCACCCGCGCTGTGGAGAACGACGTGCGCTGTCCCGACGCTGCCCGCGCCGATGAGATGCGCGAGTATATCCGCGCCACGATTCGCCGCCGCGACACGGTGGGTGGCGTGTTCGAGGTCGTCGGCCTGGGTGTGCCCATGGGACTCGGCTCCCACGTTCACTGGGACCGCAAGCTCGACGGGCGGCTGGCGCAGGCGATGATGAGCGTGCCCGCCGTGAAGGGTGTGGAGATTGGCCCCGCCTTCGACAATGCCGCGCGCTATGGAACCGAAGTTCACGACCAGATCTATCTGGTAGATGGCGTGGTGGCGCGACGCACCAACCGCGCGGGCGGTCTGGAGGGTGGCATCACGACGGGGCAGCCCATCGTCGTCCGCGCCGCTCTCAAGCCCATTGCCACGACGCTCAACCCGCTACGGTCTGTGGACCTGATCAGCGGCGAGGAGACTGAGACGAACTACGAACGGTCTGACTTTACGGCCGTGACGCGCGGCGGCCCCATCGGTGAGGCGGTCATGGCCTGGGTCCTCGCCGACGCTCTTGTGGAGAAGCTCGGCGGCGATTCCCTCAACGAGATGCGCCCACGCTTCGAGCAGGCGCAGGCGGCGGCGCGGGTGCGGCCGCCGGTGGCCGTGCCGGGACATGGTGCGTGATGCGTGAGAACTCTCGCGGCTGTTCGCGTTTTTCACGCATCACGTTTCACATCGCCGGGCGAACGCCTCTGACCCAGAGAAATGCGTCAGCGAATAGCGAGCCATAGGTAAGGGAATCCTTCCCCCGCGCGTCGAAATAGCCGCAAGGAGAGGTGCCGGAGCTCGGTTGAACGGACTCGACTCGAAATCGAGCGTGGCTGAAAGGTCACCGGGGGTTCAAATCCCTCCCTCTCCGCCTGGGGTCGCGTCGATGCGCGGCCCCTTCTTCTTTGCCCGCGACAGGAGCATCGAGCATGCCGGATCCGAGGACAGCCATCATAGTCGGAGGCGGCATCGCCGGGCTGACGACCGCCATTGCCCTGCGCCGCCTGGGGATGCGCGTCGTAGTTTACGAACGCGCGCCTGAGCTTCGCGAGGTGGGCGCGGGGTTGACGCTGTGGGGCAACGCCATGCAGGCGTTGCAGCGCCTGGGCCTGGCGCGCGCGGTGCAGGCGGCGGGCATGGCTGGCCTGGGGGGCAGCATCCGGACCTGGGACGGCCGGCCATTGGCGACGGTGCGCGCCACTGATCTGGAGGCCGCGCTCGGTGCAGCGAACGTCGGCATCCACCGCGCCGACTTGCAGCGGGTCCTGGTAGAGGCTATCGGGCCGGACACGCTCCGCCTCGGTGCGGCGTGCGTGGGCTGTTCGCAGGACGAGAGGAGCGTCACGGTGCGCTTCGCCGACGGCCGCCTCGACCGCGCCGACATGCTCATCGCCGCTGATGGCATTCATTCCGTGATTCGCACCCAGCTATTCGACAAGCGCAAGTCGCGCTATGCGGGCTATACGGCGTGGCGCGGCATCGCCGCGTTTGACGACCCTGCCTTGCCCGCCGACACGGCCTTTGAGAGTTGGGGGCGCGGCCAGCGGTTTGGTATGGTACGGATTGGTGGGGGGCGTGTCTACTGGTTCGCCACTCAGAATGCTCCCGAGGGTCACGCCGACGCTGCCGACGGCCGCCAGGCGGAACTGCTGCGGCTGTTCGACGCCTGGCACGCACCCATACCCGCCCTCCTGCGCGCGACTGACCCGGCGGCGATACTGCGCAACGACATCATCGATCGCGAGCCTCTGCCGCGTTGGAGTAACGAGCGCGTGACCCTGGTGGGCGACGCTGCGCACCCTATGACGCCCAACATGGGCCAGGGGGCGTGCCAGGCCATCGAAGATGCCGTGGCATTGGCCGACTGTCTGGCGCAACGCGACGACACCGCCGCCGCCTTGTTGTGCTACGAGCTGCATCGCAGCCAGCGCGCCAATCTGATCGTCCGCCAGTCATGGCGGATTGGCCGCGTTGCCCAGTGGCAGAACCCGGCGTTGTGCGCCGTGCGCAACGCAGCGGTGCGGGCGCTCGGTCCGGGCGCGCAATTGCGACAGTTACGCTTCGCGCTGGGCGTCAGAGGCTGAGTGGGTAGCGCCGCCATCGTCGCCATCTCGTATGCCCTGGACGCCCAGGCGCGCCTGACACCGCCGACTCAGGCCGTCATGGACCGGGCCATTGCTGTGTGGCGGGCCGACCCGACAACCTGGCTCATCCCCTCGACGGGCGACAACCAGCGTCTAGGCGTGACGAACGCGCACGTTATGGCCCAGTATGCTGTGGCGCAGGGCGTCCTCCGCGAGCGCATCGTCGAAGAGGACGGTTCCAGCAACACCTGGCAGAATCTCGCCTACAGCTGGCGTCTGGCGCGCGCCCATGGGGCTGACTGCCTCGTTGTGGTGTGCTATGACCTGCATGCCCGGCGCTGCGCGATGGTCGCCCGCCAGCAGGCCATCCCCCATTGCATCGTGACCGCCACAACCCGCGACACGGGTCGCGCGGCGCGCAAGCCGTGGTTCGCCAGCCGCGCCAGCATCGCTGTCTATGAGGCTCTGGCGACGATGTATGGCCGCGCCACGGGCCGCTTGTAAGCTCCGCCACTTGACTTCACCCCTTCGATGGATATACTCCCTAGTAAGGGCGCGGATGCTATCATTCCTGCATGGCAGCATGGGCGTGGTGGGCCACGCTGGCCTCGGACGCGCCTCACCTTATCTGACACTGCTGTCGCTGATCCCCATCTATTGCTCTCCCCACCTATGATTCTAGGAGGAACTCATGTCTCAGACTCCGAGCATACCGCCGGCGGACCCGGCGAAAGCCCAGGAGGTGGCCCGCCAGGCGGCGCAGAACGTCGACCCGGCCAAGGTCAAGGCTGCCGCTGCCCAGGAGGCACGGAGCAGTCTCAACCGCACCTGGTGGATTATGCTCATCGACGGTATCGCCACCCTGATCCTCGGCCTGTTGCTTCTCACGAACCCCGCCGCCTCGGCCGTTGCCCTGACCGTCGTGCTCGGCATCTGGCTGCTCATCCAGGGCATCATGGCCTTCGTCCATATCTTTGTCGAGAACCACCGCGCCTGGTATTGGGACCTGCTGTGGGGCATTATCGGCGTGATCGCCGGTCTCGTCGTCCTGGGGAATCCCCTCATCAGTACGCTGGTGGCTGGCACGACGCTGGTGTTCATGATCGCCTTTGGGGCCATCCTGATGGGCATCATCGCTCTGATTCGTGGCTTCCAGGGCGGCGGCATCTGGCAGATCGTGCTGGGCATCATCAACCTGCTTATCGGCGTGTTCTTGCTCTTCAACCCTCTGGGCGCTGTCCTGGCGCTGCCGTGGGTGCTGGGCTTCTTCGCCCTCTTCGGCGGCATCGCCCTGCTGTTCATGGCCTTCCAGGCCCGTTCGGCGCGCAACGCCATCCCCGTCTAGGGCGAGTCGCGTTTCGATCAAGTCGTGGCTGTGTGGAGGGGCTTGCTACCCCTCCACACTGTTATGCGACGCCAATGACCCAAGTCTTGCCGCGCAATGCACAGGGAGATTCCTCATGGTCGCCATTTACGACGAAAGCAACAATACCCTGTTGGGGAAGGTGACAGACGAGCAATTTCAGTTTCTGGTCGATCACCTGGAAGAAGAAACGAGCGACGATACTGACTACTACATCAACACGGATACGGTCGCGCTGTTGCAGTCGAAGGGCGCCGACCCGGCCCTGGTCGCCCTCTTGCTACGGGCTGTTGGTCCCGCTGGCGAAGCCGATATTCGCTGGGTGCGTGAGCCTGGCGTCTGAACAGGGAGGTGCGCGTGGCGTCACCTGCTGGTGATACAACCTTGCCGCTCGCGCAGGGGCCGGTCGAGCCGGCGCCCTTCTATTGCCTGACCGTCGCTGACGCACTGGCGCAGCTGGGCGTGGAGTCAGCCCACGGCCTGACCGCCGCTGAAGCCGCCGCCCGGCTGCAACGCTTCGGCGTCAACGAACTGCCTTCCATCCCGCCTACCCCCGCCTGGAAGCGGTTCCTCGCCCAGTTCGAGGGGCCGCTGACGCTGCTCCTGCTGTTCGCGACGGTCGTATCCTTTGTCGCGTGGCTCATCGAGCGCGATTCGCCCGTTCCCTACGAAGCCCTCACGATCCTGGCGATTGTCATCCTGAACGCCATCCTGGGCTACATTCAGGAGAGCCGCGCCGAACAATCGGTCGCGGCATTGCGCGCCATGTCCGCGCCGACCGCTCGCGTATTGCGGGATGGCCAGCAACAGGTCGTGCCCGCCAGCCAGGTCGTGCCGGGCGACATCCTCCTCATCGAAGAAGGCGATACGCTGGCGGCGGATGGCCGCGTCACCGAGTCGATTGCGATGCGTGTCGCTGAGTCGGCCCTGACCGGCGAAAGCACGGCGGTATCGAAGGATAGCGCGCCCATCAGCGCGGACGTGGGCATCGGCGATCAGATCAACATGGTGTTCAGCGGCACCGCCGTCGCCGCCGGGCGCGGCAAGGCCGTCGTGACCGCGACCGGCGCGCTCACCGAGATCGGGAGGATCGCCGGCTCCCTGCAACAGGAAGAGGACGAGCAGACGCCGCTCCAGCGCGAACTGGGCCACGTCGGTCGGCTGCTGGGTCGCATTGTCATCGCTATCGCGATCCTGATGGCGGTCACGATTGTGGTGGTCGATCGTATCACCACTCTCACCGACCTGGTCGACGTGCTGCTCCTGTCGGTGTCTCTGGCTGTGGCCGCTGTCCCCGAAGGCTTGACCGCCATTACCACCATCGTCCTGTCGCTGGGCATGCAGCGCATGGCGAAGCGCCACGTCATTGTGCGTAAGCTGTCGGCCGTCGAGACGCTTGGCTCGACCACTGTCATTGCGTCCGACAAGACGGGCACGCTGACCAAGAACGAGATGACCGTGCGCAAGGTGGTCACTGCCAGCGGCGAGGTGGACATGACCGGCGTCGGCTATGAGCCGACGGGCGAGGCCACGGTTGATGGCCGCCCGCTGACCGACTCGCCTCTCCGTAACGAGGTGACTCGCACCCTGGCTGTGGCAAGCCTGGCCAATAATGCGAACCTGATCAATACCGACGGGCAGTGGACGATTCAGGGCGACCCGACGGAGGGCGCGCTGGTCGTGGCCGCCTTCAAGCTAGGCGTAACGGAGGAGGCCCTCGACCAGCGCTTCCCGCGCGTTGGTGAAGTGCCGTTCACGTCGGAACGCAAGATGATGAGCACGGCGCATACCGACGAGCAGGGCCAGGCTGAGATCGTCGTGGCGGCTAAGGGCGCTCCCGATGTGCTGCTCGCGTCGTCGACGGCCGAGTGGGTGGAGGGCAAGGTCCGCCCGCTCACACCAGAGCGCCGCGCGGCCATTGTGGGCGACGTGGAACGCCTGGCCCACGCCGCGCTGCGTACCCTCGGCGTCGCCTATCGGACCCTCAAGCGGGATGCGGTCACCGGCGAACTGAGTGAAGACGTCGAACAAGAGTTGATCTACCTGGGCACCATCGGCATGATCGATCCCCCGCGCCCGGAGGCGAGGGACTCGGTGGCCGTCGCGCGCCGCGCGGGTGTCCGCCCGATGATGATCACCGGCGACCACCCCAGCACAGCGGCCGCCATCGCCGCCGAGTTGGGTATCAGCCAGCCGGGCGAGCGGGCCGTGACGGGGGCCGAGCTGCAGAAGCTGGACGACAACGCCTTGCAGCAGCTAGTCAAGAAGGCCTCGGTCTACGCGCGCGTCTCGCCTGAGCACAAGCTGCGCATCGTGCGCGCCCTCAAGGCGGATGGCGAGGTGGCGGCCATGACCGGCGACGGGGTCAATGACGCACCGGCCCTCAAGACGGCGGATATCGGCGTGGCTATGGGCATCACCGGCACGGACGTGTCCAAGGGCGCCGCCGACATGATTCTGACCGACGACAACTTCGCGTCGATTGTGGCGGCGGTCGAAGAGGGCCGCTCCATCTTCGCCAATATTCAGAAGTTTCTGCGCTACCTGCTGACGTCGAATGTCGGTGAGGTGATGGTGATGTTCTTTGGCGTCATCCTGGCACGTGTGCTCAACTTCGAGCCGGAGGCTGGCTCGTCCCTCGTCGTGCCCCTGCTGGCGACCCAGATCCTGTGGATCAACCTGGTCACCGACTCTGGCCCCGCGCTGGCGCTGGGTGTCGACCCGCCCGACCGTGACCAAATGAGCAAGCCGCCCCGGAATCCGCGCACACGGGTCATCGACCGCTGGATGTGGTTCGATATCGTCTTTGTCGGGGCCATCATGGCGATCGGCACACTGGGGGTCATGGACTGGGCGCTGCCGGGTGGGCTGATTCCGGGTAGCGGGACGATGGCCTACGCGCAGACGATGGCCTTCACCACGCTGGTCTTCTTCCAGCTTTTTAACGTCTTCAACGCCCGCTCGGACGAGACGAGCGCGTTCCACGGCCTGTTCACCAACAAGTGGATCTGGATTGCGGTAGGGATTTCGATCCTGCTTCAGGTGGCCGTGATCTACGTGCCCTTCTTGCAGACAGCGTTCAGCACGGTTCCCCTGGCCGGCGCCGACTGGTTGGTGGCGATTGTGGTAGCCAGCTTTGTGGTGTGGCTGCGCGAGTTGGTCAAGCTGCTCGCACGCGGGCGTCGCCGCGTCGCTGCCTGATGCGGATGGCGTCCCGGCGCGGGCGCCTACGACCGCCGCAGGGCGCGCAGCATCGCTGTCACGAGGGCGGCTTCCTGGTCGGTTAGCTCGGCGCGCTGCACGATGGTCCGCAGGGATCGGCGGGTGGCCTCGGCGCGGCTGGGGATGAGGAAGCCCGCGCTGTCGAGAGCCTGGTCGAGGGTCGCAAACAGGACGGCCATCTGAGCGGCGATGGCGGGGGCTGGGGCCGCCGGGCGGGGTAGCGGCCGTGGCGCGTCAGCCGCCAGGCGCAGTTCGTAGGCGATGACGAGCACGGCCTGGGCCAGGTTGAGTGAGGCGTAGTCGGGGTCAGTGGGGATGGTCAGCAAGGCGTGGCAGCGTTCCAGGTCGAGGCTGGACAGGCCCACATCCTCGCGGCCAAACAGGAACGCGACCCGTCCGCTGTCAGCACGCGCCAGCGCGGCCTCGGCGGCCTGGCGCGGCGTGAGCACCGGCAGGCGTGCGGCTCGCCGTCGCGCCGTCGTCCCGACCACGTACACCGCATCGGCAAGGGCGCTGTCCAGGTCGTCGAAGACGCGGATGGCGTCGATCTGGGCCTGGCTGCGATGCGCTGCGACGGCCAGGCGGCGCCAGTCGAAGTCGGCCGGGCGGACCAGGCGTAGATCGCCAAGGCCCATGTTGCGCAGGGCGCGTAGCGCGCCGCCGACATTATCGGCGCTACGTGGCTCGACAAGGATAGTGGCGATGCGGTGCAGGGGCAAGGCGGGCAACATGAGGCGGCTTCCTTCGCACAGCGCAGCGAGATGGCCGGATTATACCACCAGAGCGGCCAAGGAGAGATGGCGATGACGCCCCACAATCAATTCACCCCCGACGAGTGGCAGACTCTCAGCCAGTCGCCCTACGCCGCGATGGTTGCCATCATGGCTGCCAGCCCGAGTGGGCCGATGGGCCTGGTGCGAGAGACGCTGCCCCTGGCGCGATCGTTGTCCGACATCAAGGCCAATGGCTCGCCGTCAGAACTGATTCGGACGCTGGTGGCCCACCTGACGGCCGACGGCGCGACCAGGCCGCCCGCCTTTGGCAAGACGCCGGAACAGGCCCACCAGAACGCGATGCGGACCCTGGGCCTGGTGGGTGAGCTGTTTGGTCGCAAGACGGGCGACGGTTCGCTCAGCGTGGTCGAGGCCGACCAGTTCCGCGCCTGGCTTGTTGGCGTCGCGGATGGCACGGCCCATGCCTACCAGGAGGGGGGCTTTGTGGGCATCGGCAGGGTCGATGTCAACTCACAGGAGCGGGATGCGCTGGACACCATACGCAAGCTGCTGGGGGCGGCGGGCTGAACGCTGGCGCAACGACACCGCGACGGCGGTCCTACCAGATGGTGGGGCCGCCGTCTTGCTTCACTGCTTCGAGGTCAGGGTTGCGCCGTCGCGGTGGGTGGGATGGGTGGCGCGGTGGGCGGGTCGGGCGCTGGCTTGAGAACATCGGCCTGGCCGAGCTGCCACTCACGCTCCACAACCGAGCCAGGCGTGCCGAGCGTACCCAATGGCTGCCCATTGACGAAGATGATAGTGCCGCCTGCGTTGCCGGTGCGGAGGGTCACGCTCTTCTGGCCGCGCCAGGACCGGCTCTGGCCCGGCTGAAGGATGCTGGCGAAGACCTGCTGGCCGTCGACCTTCACCTGAATCCAGCTGGGCTGCGTAATCTCAACCCCGACTTCCACCTCGTTCGAGGGGACCGTCGGCGCAGGTGTTGGGGCCGACCTGGTCGCCGTCGCGCCGATGGTCGGGAGCAATGTGGGCGTCGGCGGGGCGCCGACCACCGGTGTCGCGTCCAGAACCGGCGTGCGCGTCGGCGGTGGCGGTGTAGGGGACGATGCACTGCCGCTGTTCAGCGTTGCGGGGGTGTCGCCACCGACAACCGGGGTCGCGGCCGGCGCCTGCGCGACCTGCGTGCTGGTCTGTCGCAACGGCAGGATCGAGTACTGGAAAACGCCGTAGACGACGGCGAGCGCCAGGATGACGGCCCCCACGCCCAGGAGCAACTCTGCCCAATCCCGACGCCCTCGGTACAGAGGCTCTTGCAGGACAGGGTTGAAGCTCGCGGGCGCGATAGCGCCGTACTCGGCGTCGAACTGCGCGGCAGCGGCGACCGGGTCCAGGCCCAGGAACTCCGCGTACTTGCGGACCAGGCCGCGCGAGAAGGCCTTAGGGGGCAGACTCGCCAGGTCGCCTTCTTCCAGCGCCTGAAGCACCGGCGGGCGTATCTTGATGTTGGCTTCCACGTCGGTTGGCGACAGGCCTCGCTGTTCGCGGGCGGCGCGGAGTTGCTGACCCAGAGACGACATGACGCTCCTCAATGACGTATCGATTGCGAATCGTATTCATCGTCAGGGAAAAAGTCAACTTGCGGTGGGCATGTGGGCGAACGAGTGTCTATAATTGGTAGAATATTCTCTCTTCCAACGCACGGAGGCTGACAGCGCCATATGGAAAGCCGACGGGTGATTGTGACGGGCGCCACCGGCTTCATCGGCTCGCGCCTGGTGAGGGAACTGGCGAGGCGACAGTATGAGGTGGTGGTCTTCTCGCGGAACCCGGCCAGGGCGCGCGAGAAGGTGAGTGGCGCCGCCGACTATGTGGCCTGGGAGCCAGCGGAACATGGGGCCTGGGAGTCGGCTCTCGATGGGGCCGGCGCTGTGGTCAACCTGGCTGGCGCCTCGGTGGGCGGCAAACGCTGGAACGCCAACTACAAGCGCGAGATTGCCAACAGTCGAATCGTTGGCACGCGGGGCCTCGTCAACGCCATAGCCGTGGCGAAGGCGCGCCCGGCGGCGCTCGTGAGTATGTCCGTCATTGGCTACTACGGCCACCGCGACGCGACACCCCTGGACGAGAGCGCGCTGCCTGGCGACGACTTCCTGGCGCGCGTCGGGGTCGCGTGGGAGCAGGAGGCGCGAAAGGCCGAGGCGCTCGGCGTGCGCGTGTTCCTGCCCCGCACGGGCATCGTGCTGGGGGAGGCAGGGGGGGCGTTGTCGCTGATGGCGCTGCCCATCAAGTGCTTTGTCGGTGGGCCGATAATGCCCGGCTCCCAGTACGTGTCGTGGATTCATGTGGACGACGAGATTGCGATTCTAGCGCAAGGCCTGGACGATGACCGCTTGGCGGGCCCTATCAACGCTACCGCGCCCAACCCGGTCACGAACCGCGAGTTCAACGCCGCGCTGGGGCGGGCGCTGGGCCGGCCCTCCTGGCTGCCCGCGCCGGGCTTTGCGGTGAAGGCCGTCGTGGGTGAGTTCGCGGAGAGTGTCACCACAGGGCAGCGGGTGATTCCCAGGCGGCTGTTGGCGTTGGGCTACGAGTTCAAGTTCCCGACCCTGGATGCCGCTCTCCGAGATATCTACGGTTCAGCCTGATCGGGAGTGAGGCCAGGGATAGCGGTTCCAGGTGCGCGCGATCCCATCAGCTGCTACCGGACGGCGGCTGGGTGTCTTGTCACAAGGGAGGAACTATGGGCGTCGCCACGCTCGGGTTGGTTCGGGCGGGGACGGTGGAGGACTTGCGGCAGCGCGGCTGCCTGGTGGTGGCTGCCGAGGGCCAGACGCTGGCTGTATTCATGGATGGCGGGCGGATATACGCCGTCGACAACCGCTGCCCGCATATGGGCTTTCCCCTCAGCAAGGGTAGCGTCAGGGCGGGTATCCTGACCTGTCACTGGCATCACGCGCGGTTCGACATGGCGAGCGGTGGGACCTTCGACCCGTGGGCCGACGACGTGCGTGTCTTCCCGGTGCGGGTCGAAGACGGCGTCATCTGGGTGGACCCCAACGGAGCGCCCAAGGACTGGGCGGCCTACTGGCGCGGTCGGCTGCGGGATGGCCTGGAGCAGGACCTGAACCTGATCAGCATCAAGGCCATTCTATCGCTGCTCGACTTGGGGGTTTCGCCCGCGGAGATCCTCGCGGCGGGCGCGGATTTCGGGGCGCGCTATCGGGCGCAGGGGTGGGGGCAGGGCCTGACGATCATGACCGCGCTGGCCAACATCTTGCCTGCCCTCGCCGCTGACGACCGCCCGCTGGCGTTGTACCACGGCCTGGTGCGCGTGGCCGAGGACTCGGCCGGCCGCGCGCCCCGCTTCGATCTCGATCCCTTGCCGAAGGCTGCCGACGGCGCGCCCGTTTCGCTGGACCGCCTCAAGACGTGGTTGCGCGGCTTCGTGGAGGTGCGCGACGCCGAGGGCGCGGAACGCGCGCTGCGGTCGGCGCTGGCGCAGGGGGCATCGTCCGCGCAGGCGAGCGACATGCTGTTGGCCGCCGCGACGGACCACGTCTACATCGATGTCGGACACCCCGTGGACTTCATCAACAAAGCCTTTGAGTTGCTGGAATTGATCGGCTGGTCGCAGGCCGATGCCGTGCTGCCGAGCCTGATCGGCGGCATCGCCCGCGCCCGTCGCAGTGAGGAGATGAATGCCTGGCGGCATCCCATCGATCTGATTGGGTTGATGGACGATGCCCTGGCGGCCGCGCCCTCGGAGCAGGCGACCGCCGGCTGGCGTGGCTTCGACGCCCTGGTCGAGACGCTGCTCGCCGACGACCCGGCGGCGGCGCTCACGGCCCTGAACGCGGCCCTGGGCGACGGCGCGACCTACGTTGATCTGGCCCAGGCCGTCGCCTATGCCGCCGCGCTACGGGTGGCGCGCTTCCATACATCCAACGAGTTCTCGGACTGGGACACGGTCCTGCACTCCTTCACCTACGCCAATGCCGTTCACCAGTCCATGCGCCGCCTGCCCTCGCCGGACCTGTTGCGGGGCGTCTACCACGGTGCGATGAGCGTCTACCTGGATCGCTTCCTGAACACACCCGCGGCGCGGCTGCCGGATGAACGCAGCGTGCGGGACCTCCCCCGCGACGCCGAGGCGCTGCTTGCCGAGCTGCTCAACCGCATGGACAGGCAGCAGCAGGTGAACCCCGCCGGGGCCGTGGTGTTTCGCTACCTGAGCCTGGGCCACCCGCCCGCGCGTCTTCTGGCGGCGTTGGGCCACGCTTTGCTGCGCGAGGACACCCTGTTCCATACCTATCAGATGCTCGAAGCAGGCTATCGCCAGTACGCCGGTCTTGCCACTGCGCGCCCAGACCTCGCCCCGCAGGTGCTGGTGGCCGTGGCGCGCTATCTGGCCGCGCACAGCCCCACAGCGCGGGCGATGCTACAAACGGCGCGCATCGCCACGCGGCTGCATCGTGGCGACGACCTGACCTCGGAGGCTGATGTCTAGGGGTGCACTCCGCGCACGGGCGCAGGCGAGGGGGACATCGCAAAGTCGGTGTCCCCCTCGCT
Organism: Anaerolineae bacterium; assembly: GCA_034431435.1. Taxonomy (GTDB): domain Bacteria; phylum Chloroflexota; class Anaerolineae; order Epilineales; family JAHCIE01; genus JAHCIE01. The sequence goes on from DAOUDG010000086.1 coordinate 25,113, forward strand.
TCAATTTGTGCGGCGCTCGTCGTGTGCTCAGCGGCTCGCCTGCTGGAGCAGCGGCACGGTCTTCTGTACCCAGGCCAGGTCGGGATCGAAGGCGACGGCCTGGACACGAATCTCACCGGCCAGGAACCACAGGAAGTAGTTAGTGTAGCCGGGCGCGCTGCATGTCGTGTGGTAGCCGTGGGGAGCCATGAAGATGGTCGAGTCGCGGATCGTGTAATTGTTGTCGTAGCCGCGCTCCGCGCTGTAGTGGCGGCAGATGCCGAAGCCCTCCGGCGGGTTGACGCGGAAGTAGTACATCTCCTCGTGATGCACTTCGGCTGGCAGGTTGTTGACCTCGTGCTTGTGGGCCGGATAGGTGGACCAGTTGCCGCTGGGCACGAAGGTCTCGCCGACGATGAGGCGACGCGCGGGCAGATCCGGTTGGAAGGCGGGCGTCAGGATGTTGTGCAGCTCTCGCGTGAAGTTAGCTGCGCCCGCTGATACGCGCACGACCTGTGACGGGGCGATGACATACGGCTCTGTTTCCAGGTCGGAGGGCGCCGAGGCAAGGCCCGCGTCGAGCGCGCCGTGGGCGGTCACAGTGAAGGCGGTCCGGGCTGGCAGATACACCGAGGTCGCCACGCCGCTAAAGGGATTGGCGCGCTGGCCAATGCGGGCAAAGGTCTGAGCGCCGGCCGCCACGCTACAGCGGCCGCCGAACAATACCATGACGAGCTCGCGGTCGCCCGTCTCAGCGCGGTAGGTCTCGCCGTCGGCGAGGACGAGGCGGGTGAAGTCCAGATACTGACACGGATTACTGGTGAGAGTATTGGCGCCAGGCGCGCCCGCGACGCTACTGAAATATGTCATAGTTGGCCTCACTTTCGTATATCGGTCACAGCATAGCATACTGTGGCGGGTGGGTCAATCAATTGGAGTTGTGTGGCTTTTGTGAAGAACTCTACACCCGGCTCGAGTGATTATCTGGCTGGTTCCGGCGTATATACCCTAGGCCGATCCGCCTCAACCGACGTTGCCTTCGCCTCAACACCGCCAAATCCATGCTACCCGGTTCGAGCCTAGAGAGGAAACGATTCCATGAAGAAGACACTGGGCGCTGCCCTTCTCATCTGCGCAGCCTTGCTCGCCATGTCGCGTGGGACCCCGTCCAGCGCCGCGCCTGAGATTGAGGGTCTGGGGCCGCAACTGGCCGCTCAGATCAACGCCTACCGACAGAGTCAGGGGCTGCGGCCGCTGGTGTGGGACCCCCGCCTGTACAACGCTGCGCACGCGCACAACGACCTGATGGGAGCGCAGAACCAGATGGCGCACCAATTGCCCGGCGAGCCGGACTTCGGTCGGCGGGTTCAGAACTCCGGCTTTGAGCCGATGTACGCGGCGGGTGAGACGCTGGCCGCCGGCGCCTACGATGCGGTGAAGGTGAAGGACCTGTGGCGGGGTAGCTCAGGCCACGATGCGATCATGCGCGGTGACTTCACCAGTGTCGGCTGCGACCTGAAGCTATATCCCAACACGACCTATGGCAGCTACGCTACGTGCGATTTTGGCAAGACCGATCTATCCACCGCGCCAACGGCGCCGGCGCGCCCGGCGCTGATCAGTGGTCGCATCTATCGCTTCCAGTTCTACCTGCCCGCGTCGCATGACAACATCCTGGCCGAGTTGCGGGAGATGTGCGGAAGCCAAAACCTCGGCGGTGGCCGCTACCAGGGCCAGGTGGGCGCGGGGTGCTATTTCTATGGCACGACTGCTGATAACTCGCCACCGACCAGCAAGGTCGGTTGGGCCTACGTGGAGTTCCGCGACTTCACGCCCTACTATCGATGGAAGAAGGACGTCTTTCTCCAGATGATGCCGGGCGACACGAACCTGTGGCAGTTCATCGAGACGCTCATCCCCTAGCCCTCACCGCGGGGCAACCTAAGCAGGAACGCGAGGGAGGCAGGCCAGGCGCGCCTGCCTCCCTCGCCGGCCGTCAGGCGCTGGCTGGGGCAATCAAGGCAGGTCGGCCACCGAATCGACGATACGGGTCGGGCGGTAGGGGAACCGCTCCACCATGTCGCGGCTGGTGACGCCGGTCAGAACGAGCACCGTCTCGAGGCCGCTTTCGATACCGATGAGGATGTCGGTGTCCATGCGGTCGCCGATCATGATGGCATTGGCGGAGTGCTCGCCCAGGCGGCGCAGGGCGGTGCGAATCATGAGCGGGTTGGGCTTGCCGATGAAGTAGGGGGCGACGCCGGTGGCGCTCTGAATCATGGCGGCCACCGCGCCTGTGGCGGGCACGATACCACCCTCGCCCGGCCCGTTGACGTCGGGGTTGGTGGCGATGAAGCGTGCGCCGCCCAGAATCAGGCGCACGGCGCAGGTGATGCGGTCGAAGCTGTAGTCCGTCGTCTCACCCAGAACGACATAATCCGCGGCGCGGTCGGTGAAGGTGTAGCCCACATCTTCCAGAGCCTCGTGCAGACCCTCCTCGCCGATGACGTAGGCTGTGCCATGGGGATGCTGGGTTTCTAGAAACTGGGCCGTCGCCAGGGCCGAGGTATGGATGCGGTCGTCGGGGATATCCAGCCCGATGCGCTTGAGGCGGTGCTGGAGGATGGCGGGCGGATAGAGACTATTGTTCGTCAGTACCATGAACCGGCGACCCTCGTCCAGCAGGCGCGCGATGAACTGCGGCGCACCCGGCACCGGCTCGCGGCCCAGGACCAGGACGCCGTCCATGTCGGTCAGGATACTCTTGCGCTGTTCCATGCGACCCTCGCTGATGGGAATTGTCAGGTTTATAGCAGCGCCGAGATAGTCTCGGCAAATTGCAGCCGCGTCGCGGTCTCGGCGACTGTCCAGCCTGAGGGGGTCGGTGTGAGGCCGGTGCGCGCCGTGAGCGCCGTCGCGAAGGTGGCGCTGACCACCTCAGCCGTCGGCGCGGGGGGCCGCGCCACCGTGTCGAGACCGACGACGCGCGCGGCCAGCGCCTCGGCCACTGGGGCCAAGGCCTCGTGGGCGCGCATGAGGGCGGCCGTCGCGTCCGGTGACCAGCGCAGGTAGACGCCGCATTGGTAGAGCGCGCCGCCGCGCCGCCGCCTCTGGGCCAGTCCCACTAGCTTGCGTCCGCCTACCACGACCTCGTAGGGCGACAGGCCCGCGTAGCAGATGCGCCGCAGAGTGGGCGATAGCGCCTGGACGTCGGCGCGAGCTTCGGCCACCGACACGAGTTGCCCCTCGATGCCCAGGCCCGCCAGCGCCGCGACCCATACCTCACCCAGCCAGCGATACGACTCGGTGATGTCGGCGGGCAGAAGCGGGTCGTTGGCGGGCAGGGCGATGTCCAGGCCAAGCTGCTCGGTGGTGAGGACCGCGCCCCCGCCGCTGCTGCGCCGGTAGACGTGGACGCCGAGGGTCCGGCGGGCGACAGGGTTGACCTCCTCAGGCTGCTGCGACGAGCCGAGGATGAGGGCGGGCGGGTCCATGCCATACCAGCGCATAGCGGGCGGGCCGCCTGCCTCGACACTGGCGAGCAGGGCCAGACTGGCCGCCAGCTGAAGTGGGGCTGACTCGGCGCTGTAAGGCAGGTGGCGAATCGGGCGGGAGATGGCTGAGGTCATGGTCCTGTGGACTGGTGACGACACGGGTATGCGCCGCCACGGTCATTATAGCACGGCCTGGGCTACGGGCGCGCCCCTGGGGGCGCGGTGGTGGCGGCCGCGGCGCAGGACGTGGGCGGGCGCGAAGGGGTGAACTCGCCGAGGGACGCTGAGGGCGCGTTGATGATCCGTTGGCGTATGGAACAGGCCCGTCTCCACAATGGAGGCGGGCCTGTTGGACTCTGGGCGACGAGAGAGAAGAGTCACGCGCTCGTAGCAGGTGGTCCCATGTCCACGAGCACGGCGACGAGGCGGCGGCCACGGTTCGCCAGCTCGGCCTCGAACTCTAGCTCCTCGCGTAACGCCTCGATGATCTCCTCGGACTTGACGCCCTGGGCGCGAGCCAGGCGCAACAAGGCGTCGAGCTGGGTGCGGAGATCGGCGGCGGGAGGAAGATGGACGGCAGGGCGCTGGGGGATGAGGCGCGCTGAGGTGGCAGTACGGGCGACGGCCTGGTCGGGGCGACCGAGGTCGGTCAGATGCATGGCACGACTCCTTCGTCTGTGCGGTGTACTTACTACGTCGAACGCTCTTCTTAATTATACGTCTCGACTAGACGAATCCTTACGGCAAGCCGACATACGTGGCAGTCTCAGAAGTGCTGCTGTGATGAGTCAGGGTGGCCCTGGGGTGATTGAATGACCAGAAGCGCTCGAGCGGGCGTGCGCTGGACATTGCGCCAGCGATGGGGGAGGGAGGCCTCGAACAGCAGGCTATCCTCCACTTCGAGTGGGTACTCCTGGCCGCTCACCTCATACAGGATCTGGCCCTGGAGGCACACAACCAGCTCGTGGCCGAGGTGAACGATTGGCTCGGGGCCGCTATCCGCCTCTGGCTCCAGGGTAATCAGCAGCGGTTCCATCGTCTGGTCGGGCAGCCCCGTGCCCAGGCTCTCGATCAGCGCGCGAGCGCTGCGTGCCCGCTGGCGCTGGTCGCGCTTGAGATAGATGACGGGCCGACCCGACTCCGGCTCGACAAAGTCGGAGATCATGACCCCCAGCGCCCCCGCGAGCCGGTGGAGGGTGCCGATGGTGGGCGATGTCTTACCCCGCTCGATGAGGCTAATGGTGTTGATCGAGACGCCGCTAGCCTCGGCCAGGTCGCGGAGGGATAGATGTCGCATCTGGCGGATGGCCCTGAGCCGCTGGCTGACCAGGGAAGATGAGTCGTCTAGCATGGCGTGGCCTCCTGCGCGGCGTCCACCACCGAGGGAATCGGCGATGAGACTGATTTGTGGTATCGAAATGGTACGAACATACGGATTTTTGGTTCACATGACACAATATACTTGACGAATACATACCCGGCTGGTATACTATCAAGTGAACCAAGTGCTAATCATGCGTCACCTGGAGAGAGGAATCAAGAAATGGGCCAAGTCACAACCTACTACAAGGGCGACATGCTCTTCGAGAGCAAGCTGGCCGAGCACACCATTGTGACCGACGTACCCGCGAGCATGGGCGGGAAAGGCCGCGCTCCAACGCCCCCGGAACTGTTTGTGGCCTCACTGGGCGCGTGCGTCGCAGCCTTTGTTGCCAACTACTGTGGAAACGCCGGCGTTGACCTGCGCGACATGAGCGTCGATGTCACCTTCGACAAGACTGGGGACCCTGCCCGTCTCTCGAACTTTAGGGTGTTGATCAATATTCCGCATGGAGACTGCGCGGCACGCGAACAGGCCATCCTGCGCGTGGCGGAGCATTGTCCGGTCCACGAAACGATAATGAGTGTGGATGACATCGAGATCGCACTGCATACCCAGCAGACCGTTCCGCTACCGGTGTAGCGGCGGCCGATCGCTGGGCGGCAGCGCGGGGTAGCCAAAGGGTGAGTCATGACGTATGGTGGGAGCGCGGGTGGCGCGAGCCTGATATCAGCGGCGACCGATCGGGCGCCGCTGTGGCGACCAGTCGCGGGTCTGCGCCTCATCCTGATGCAGCGTCCAATCCTGGCCGCCGTCCTGTTCAGCGGCGCATGGCTCGCCGGCGGCGAATTGATCTACTCGGGCCTGGATTGGCTCACGCCCGATGCGCCGTACGTCACTCGGAGTCTGGTACGGGCGGTCTCTAGTGCGGCGGCCGTAGCCGCGCTACTGACTGCCCTGGGCTGGTGGCAGCGGGTTGGTCTGGCCTGGCGGCCGAGCGCGACGCATCTGGTGTACCTCGCAGTCCCCCTGGCTCTAGAGATAGCGCCCCTGGCGGTTCACGGTCTGGCCTGGCGGCCGGGCGCGGCGCTCGATCCGGCGGTCGCGGGCTTGTGGGCCATGTGGGCGTTGCTGGTCGCCTTTGCCGAGGAAGGGATGTGGCGTGGCGTGCTTCTCCAGGCGCTGGCGCCGTCGGGCGCGACCCGCGCCGTTGTCATCTCCGCGCTGGCCTTCGGGCTGACCCACCTCGGTAGTGTGGCTTTTGGCTGGCCGCTGGTCGCCGTGCTGCCGATGGTGGCCCTGACCATGGGGCTGGGCATCATGTCGGGCGCGTTGGTGTTGCGGTTGGCGACCCTCTGGCCCGTCATACTTCTCCACGCCGGCTACGACTTCCTGTGTCTGTGCCCCGCCCTCCACGCCACGCGGGGTATGTGCGGCGGAGTGGCCCTCGCGTTCCTGGTCATTGGGCTGGCGGCGGCGGCTTACGGGCTGGTTCTCTTGCGCCTGCCCCGCGTGGCTTCTGTGTCGTGGCGGCTGGGCAGAGGGGGTAGCTCGACTGTCTGATATCCTTCTGCAGTGAGCGATCTCGTGGACGCAGGGCGGATGGCGGCCAGGGCCGACGTCCGCCCTGCTGTTCGCCTCGCGGTGGGGTGGACGTCCCCGTCAGCGCTGGACCTGGACCTGGCCGACGGTGACGGAGGAGTCGGGGGAGCCGGGCACGGGTAACCGCTCACCACTGCGCCAGTCGTACCAGCCGAGACGCAGGCGGGTGAGACCGCCAGGCGCGTCCTTCGCCACGGGAATCTCGACCTGCTGAATCACGGTCTCGCCCGGCCGCCAGGTGGTGGTGGGGAAGCTGCCGCCCAGGGGCGGTCCATCGCGCTGGCCGACCGCGCGGCCGCTGCCGTCGACGAGGTGGACGAACAGGTTGAGGTCGGTCTCGGTGGGGGCGAGAGCTTGCCAGACCAGGGTGGCGCGGACGGTATCCCCCGGCCTGGCGCGGTCGTTGTCGAGGCGATAGGCGGCGAGGCGGATGTTGTCGCCGAAGACCGCCTCGGCGGGGGCGGCTATGAGGTCGAGGTGGGGGTGGGCGGCCTGGGCGAGGCGGTAGACGATCAGGTTGACACCGCCCCGGCTGTCCCGCGCTTCCGAACGGACCGCCTGCGGCCAGCGTTTGCCGAAGGCGCCGGCTTCTGTGGCGTCGGCGGGGTCGAACAGGTAGATGGCGTCGCCCTCGGCGGGCAGAACAAGGCCGGCACGGGTATCGACGACACGGGGCGGGTTCTGGACGTTGTTGAAGCGGATGACCGACTGGTTCCACAGGGTCGGCGAGGCATAGGCCGTGCCGGTCGGGATGGTGTCGGCCACGGCGCGGGCGCGGTCGAGCGACCAGCCAAAGAAGACGTCGTAGACCTCGGCGGCGCGGGCGTAGACGCCGAAGAAGTCGCGCGCCGACCACACTGCGCTGACGGCGAGGATGCCCACCAGGGCAGCGGTCGCCAGGGTGCGGCCGAGGCGCGGGCTGAGCCAGGCCGCGCCGCGCTCCATGGCCCAGGCGGGCAGCAGGAACAGGACGGCCCACGCGCCGTTGAGGCGGCCGTAGCTGGGCGCGCCCGCGCTGAGCCAGGAGGGCATGACCTGGAAGATATAGACCAGCAGCAGCAGCACGGCCGCCGACTGGGCTTTCTCGCCGCGCCGGTTGAACAGGTCGCGGGCGAGCAGCACAACGCCGCCCAGGAAGAACAGGCCCATCAGCGGGTCGAACACCGGGCGGCCGCGCAGATTCTCCAGCCAGGAGGTTGTGCCTCGAATGTTAGTCATCAGCAGGATGGCCCAGGCGTTTTGCAGCAGGGTCAGGGGCAGGTTGCCCTTGTTGACGTCGGGGTTGAGCACCGACACCTGGCCGGTGCGCAGGGTTGCCATGTCGGGATTCTGGACGAAGTAGACGGCCAGCGGGATAGACAGTACGCCCGCCAGGGCCAGCGCGACGGCCAGATAGACCAGGGGCGTCCAGGTGCGGCGGCGAGCCGCGAGCCACAGGGCCGAGCCGACCAGGATGGGTGGCATCAGGCGCGCCGACAGGTGGGTGTAGACGGCGGCGGCAAGAATGAGGCCGGTGACGATGGCCCAGAGCAGGCCGCGACGGGTGACGCGCCGGCCGTCTACTTGTCCCGCACCCACCCACCACGACCAGGCCATGAGGGCAACCCATACCGGCAGCAGCCCGGCCCGCAGCGCCTGGTGCGACTGGGAGACGGTCCAGAAAGTGAAGGCGACCAGGGCGGCGGCCAGGACGGCGATGAGGCGCGGCCGGGGCAGGGGTAAGGCCGCGCTGAACAGATACTGGGCGGGAATCATGAGCACGCCGACGATGGCCCCGGCCAGGCGAGCGGTCCACAGGGTCGGGCCGAGCAGGCTGAACAGGCCGGCCATGAAGTAGACGAAGAGCGGCTCGCGGCCGTTGTTGGCGGGCAGGAAGACGGGTCGCCAGCCGTGCAGGATGCGCACGGCATCCTCGGCGTAGTGGGCCTCGTCCGGATGCATGCCGGGCGGGACCGCGCCCAACTGATAGAGACGCAAGGCCGCACCGAGGATGACAGCTGCCAGAAGCAGCAGCAGGGCAGTGCGCCGGGTGAGGTCGGGAAGCGTCGTCACGGGGTCACCGTCACGCGGTCGAGTTCCAGCGCGCCGTCGTCGTCGCCAGCGAGGGGCAGGCGCGCGCCACTCTGCCAGTCGTACCAGCCGACGCGCACGCTTGCCGGGCCGATCGGGGCATCCCGCGCGATGGTCATTTCGATGGGCTGGACGATGACCTCGCCGGGCTGCCAGTGTGAGGTGGGGTAGCTGCCGCCCAGGGGTGCGCCGTCGTACTGGCCGATGGTGCGGCCTGCTGCGTCGACGACGTGGACGAATTGGTGCAGGTCAGCGTCGATGGGGGCGTTGGCCTGCCAGGCGAGAGTCAGGCCCAGCTTGCCGCCAGGGGCGACGTTTGCACCCGTGAGGGTGTGACCCATCGGGCGGATCTGGCCGCCGAAGGCAGGGGTGTCGGGGGCGCGGAAGATCGGGAAAGCATCGCGGGGCAGGCGGAAGACGATCAGGGACAGGTCGCCGTGGCTGTTGCGAATGTCCTGGCGGGCAGCGGCGGGCCAGCGCCGGGCGAACCTGTCGGCGTCGATGGCCTCGACGGCCTCGAAGACGTAGCGGGCGTTGCCCTCGGCGGGTAGAACCAACCCGGCGCGGGGGTCGTAGGCGGTGGGCGGGCGACGGGTGTTGAGGAAGCGGGTGACCGACTGGCCCCACAGGACGGGCGTGACGTAGGTTGGCCCCTCGCTCACGATGGCGGCCAACTCCTCGCCGCGCTCGACGTAGGCCCCGCTGTATGTGCTCGCTTCGGCCAGGGTCGCCGGATAGGTGACATAAAAGTCGCGCAGGGACCAGGCCGCGCTGAGCAGGATGACCACGGTGACGGCGGCGGTCCCGAGGTGGCGGCGGATGCGGGTATTGAGCCACGTCCCGCCGCGCTCCAGCGCCCAGGCGGGCAGCAGATACAGGATGGGCCATATTCCGGTCAGCCGGATGTAGCTTGGGGCGTTCTCGCTGAGCCAGGCGGGAACGAGGCTGACGGCCAGGGTCACCAGCAGCAGTACGGCGGCGTCCTGGGGCGATGGGCCGCGTCGCCCGAACAGGTCCCAGCTGAGCAGGCCCAGCCCGCCCAGGAAGGCGACGCCGAGCAGGGGGTCGAAGATGGGGCGGCCCGGCAGGTTCTCGGTCCAGTCGCGGCTGCCGCGCGTGGTGGCGGCCAGCAACAGGTCGCGCCCGCTGCGGGTCAGCGCACCGACCAGGTTGCCCTTATTGTTGGCCGGGTCGAGCAGCGAGACCTGCGCGGCGCGGCTCAGCAGCAGGTCAGGGTTGTCGCGAAAGACGAGGGCCTGCGGGATGAACAGCACGGCGGCGAGGACCAGCGCCAGGGCCAGCGCGCCCAGTGGGGCACGGCGGCGGCGACGCCATGCGACCCAGGCGGCGGACACGATCAGGGGAATGGGCAGGAAGCGGGCGGACAGGTAGGTGTAAAGGGCGGCGGCGAGCAGCAGTCCCGCCAGGCAGGCCCAGGCGAGGAGGCGAGGCCGCGGGGCGTGCGTCGCGGCGGCGGCGAGGGTGCGCCACCAGGCCCACAGCAGCAGGGCGACCCAGACCGGCAGGAAGCCCGCCCGCAGCGCCTGGTGGGACTGGACGAGGGGCCAGAAGCCGACGGCAAGCAAGGCCGCGCTGAGCAGGGCAGTGACGCCGGGGCGGGGCAGGGGGAGGCCGCGCACGAAGACGGCCTGGGCAGGCAGGGCGAGGACGTTGGCGAGCAGGCCCGTCAGGCGGGCGGCCAGGAGCGTTGGGCCGAGCAGGGCGAAGACACCCGCCAGCATGTAGACGAATAACGGCTCGCGGCCATTGTTGGCGGGCAGGTAGGCGGGGCGCCAGCCGTCGAGGATGCGGGTGGCGTCCCAGGCGTAGTGGCCCTCGTCGAAGTTGAGCCAGAAGGGGTGGTCGAGGAGGTGCGGGAGGCGCAGGGCGACGGCCAGCCCCGTGAGCGCGAGCACCGCCAGCCACCACGGCCAGCGGGTGGTCGTAGCGGGGGCAGCGGCGATGGGGTCGAGAGCCGGACTGGCGGGCATGCGGTCTCCGCTGGATAACGACAACAAGACGGCATTATATACCGGGCGCGGGTAAGCACCAAGGATACGCGTTGCCGCCAGGGTCCTTTCCAGTAGGTGTCGCGTGAGGTCCGGCGCCGACCTCGTCTACGTGAAGGACTTCCACGTGAGTACGATCAGGAGGATTTGGGGGAGTCCGACAAGTGGACCGAAGGGAAGCGCGAAGCCATACCAGAAGATGGCGCTGATGGCGAGCAGGATGAGCTCGAGGATGGGGCCATCGAGCCTGAGGTTCCAGGTCCAATACGCGGCGAGGAGCTTGAGCAGGCTGATCGCCACGTAGACGATGCCCGCAACGATGAGCGCATTGAGGCCGAGAGCTTCAAAGGGACCGCTGAGGGCCCTGAAACCGAACGTCATAGGGAGTTCGCCTCGACGAAGGGCGTGCCACAGGACTGGGAGAACCCCCAGCGCCCAGCCGAGGGCATCGATGACGATCAAGACCGTGAGAGCCACAACGAGGGGATTTCGCACTGGAACCTCCGGCTCAAGGGTGGCCTAACGGGTGATGCTCAGGCGGCATCGATCCGGGTTTGCTCGTCGTGGCTGATGCGGTCCACGTAGCCGGTGACGAGAAGCTGCAACTCGCCACGTAACTCGTCGGGGGTAACGCTCTTGTCCAGCAGCGCCGCGCAGATAGATCGCCGAATTGCTCGTCCCCACTGATGTAGCTCCTGCTCGCTGACCTCCGGAAACAGCTGCTGCAATCTTTCCTCGAACTCGAGCGCTGTGGACGTGAGCAGCATCTCGATCACCTCCCAGAACGACCCCGCGCCAAGTTCCAACGCCGCATGAATGGCCGGCCGGCAGAAAGCCACCTCCTTCACTACGACGTTGATGCCCTCGTCCATGTATTGCTGTGGGTTCAGAGAGGCGAGGTGACCGAACTGGGAATGGAAGTCCTGGCAGTGCCTGAGCAGAGCTTCGGGGCATAGCCCGTGCAGCACGAGGTCGCGCTTGGTCGGGAAATAATGGTAGAGGCCGCCGATACTCAGGCACGCCGCCCGTGCGGCCTGGCGCATGGACAGCCGACGCGCGCCAACCTGCAGGATCAATGGCGCGACCGCATTGTAAATCTCCCTCTGGCGGGCAAGTCGATCCTCTGGCGGTCGCCCCATTTTACCGAACGCCATAGTCGTTTCCTCCCAATAAGTCGCCGCCCTCTTGACCGACCACCTGGATGTGTGATTATATTACATCACCGTTGAATCACACAACACGGCCAGCCATCGCGTAGCGCGCCCGGCTGGCGGAATTGCCGAACAGCCGGGCGTTCTGATCGGGCGCTCCGGACTGACCCCGCACAGGAGGCAACGTGACGGTCAAATCGGGTGACGTGCTCGAGCATCCCGTTACGGGGGAGAAGATTGTCTTCCGCAAGACCGCGCGCGACACGGGTGGCGAGCTAATGCAGGCGGACGTCTACATGCAACCGGGTGGTTTTGTGGCCGCCGCGCATATCCACCCGCGGCAGGAGGAGCGCTTCGAGGTTGTCGCCGGGACGCTTCATGGCCGCATCGCGGGCAAGGAGTTGACGGCCGGCCCAGGTGAGATAATTGTCGTTCCCCAGGGTACGCCGCATGCCTGGTGGAACTCAGGCGATGACGAACTGCACGTGCTTGTGGAGGTTCGGCCGGCGCTCAGGTTCGAGAACTTCTTCGAGACCTTCTTCGGTCTTGCCCAGGACGGCAAGGTCGACCCGAAGACGGGACTGCCGAACCTGTTGCAGTTGGCGGTGACGCTACAGGCGTTCCAAAATGAGTTGATTCTGGCGCAGCCCCCGCGGCTCGTGCAGGCGGTGGTGTTTGGATTACTGGCTCCGATCGGACGCCTGCTTGGCTACCGGGCCGAATACCCCTACCCACATTCAGGACAGGTTGCGGCGCAGGCAACGTAGACGCCACCGCTACGGACGAGAGCGGCACGTATCCCGTTGCTAAGGGATAATGCTATGCGACGGCCGCCACCCAAGCCCGGTTTTGGCAGCCTGATTGCTGCAACGCCATGACGGTGGACATGCGGCCGCCACATCCCGCCGTGGCCTGCGCGCTCCGATGGCATCCGCAAGGCGGTCAAGATAGTCACCGTTGCGTATGGGTTCGTCGACAATGTTGAATACGGAGCCTGGGCGAGCCGCCTGCATCGCAGCGGCGACGGCGCTCGCCATGTCCGCGACATGGATAAGTGACGTGAAGTTCCGGCCATCACAAGGGACGACTTCCCTGCCCAGCCGCAAGCCCTCTATCACCCTCACCTGAAACGTGTCCTCGCCCACAAACGAACCGCCGCGCACGATACACCATTGCAACTGCTCAAGCGGCGTAGCCCGTACCATGTGCTCCATGGCAATCACGGGGGCGCACACCTGGGCGCGCTCTGGCGATGAATCAAGCGGCGTGTCTTCGGTAATCCAATCGTCACCGTGGTCGGGATATGCCATCGTGATGCTCTGCTGAACATAGCGTTGAACCCCGGCCTTTAGGGACGCATCAAGCAACAGCCTGACGCCGTCCGTCCGCAAGCGCGTATTCGCGTCCCAGGCATGGGGCGCTGTGAAGTCGCCTGGAATGGCCGTGGCAACATGCGCCACGGCATCGCACCCCTCTAGCAGGGACGGCAGCTCGACTGCGCTTGTTGCAAGCAGATCACATTCAACGACTTCAGTAACCTGCGGCAACAGCCTGCGCGCCTTTGTAGTTGAACGCGCCAACGCACGCACGGCATAGCCCTTCTGCAAGAGCAAGGGTACGAGCGCGCGGCCTAGCACTCCCGTTGGTCCGACGACTGCTACCCGCATGGATTCCTCCCTACATACAGGCTGGTATCCGGCTCACCCCGGTCTCAGATGTTCGCCAACTCGCCGAAGTACTCGTAGTCTTCGGCGTAACCGCCTTCACCCTCGCCCACGTCTTGCAGCTCGGCAACGAACTCGATGGACTGAATCCACTTGACCATCTTGAACCCCAACTGGTTCTCGACGCGCAGGCGCAACGGAGCGCCGTTCAAATGGGGCAGCGTCTCCCCGTTCATCTCGTAGGCCAGCAGACTTTGCGGCTGCATGGCGTTCGCCATGGGCAGGCTGTCGTAGTAGCGGCCGTTGGACTCGCCTGTGGAGAACTCGACGCCGTCACCGAACGAGTGGAAGACGACTCGCTGCGCAGTGGGTTGTGGCCGCACCAGCTTGATCAAGGCCGGCAGCGGCAGCCCACCCCATTCTGCAATGCCCGACCAGCCCTGTATGCAATGGTGCAGTGTCGTTTGAGTCTGCTTGCCGAGCGCGCGCAGGTCGTCCAGCGACAGTTCGACGGGGTTTTCCACCAGCCCATACACCTTCAGCCGGTAACGCTGGAAATCGTTGTCGGCCAGCGTCTTCCACTCCTCGCACGTGGGCAGCTTGCCATTGGCCCAGAAGAACGGGGAAATGTCCTTGTCGGGGAACTCGGCCACCGGGACGGAACGGTTCAGCAGAAGCCACATCACGGGCGTGACAATCGCTTTGGCGACGTGCTGCACGAACCGTGGCTGTCGCCACGCCAGCCGGTGTGCCAGCACGTTCACCACCACGATCACGCCTAGCCCCACCAGGCCGAGATAGATGCCGGTCAAACTGGTGTCGTCCGTGCCCACGACGATGTGATTCATGTTCTGGACGAAACCCGTGATCGCCACCATCGCCACATGGCCGATGACGAACAGGACGAAGGCGCTCATGACGAGGAAGTGGAGCGACCGGCCGATTTGCCGGTTGCCGGGTAGCTTGGGATACCACTGGAAACGGTTCGTCAGGGCGGGCGACATCGACGGGCCGGTCAGGATCGCCAGCGGAGCCAGAATGAATACCACCCCGAAATACGTCAATTGCTGCAAGGCGTTGTACTGGTAAAAGCCGTTCGGCTCCGGCGGCAGGTGCAGGGTGGCGTAGTGGACCCAGACGGCCCAGGCGTCAGGGATGATCTGCCACGAGTTGGGGGCGAGGCGCTGCCACTGGTCGGTGGCGAACAGCAGCGCCACAAAGAGCAGGCCATTGCCGACCCAGAACAGCACGCTCAGGAAGTGCCAGTGGCGGGCCATGCCGATGGTATGCCGCAAGCCGGGCAGGCCAAGCCAGGGGGACAAATAGCGGGAGTCGTCCTTGGACGTCCAGACTCGGTCTTGCGGTACCTCGATTGGTGTTAGCCGCAGCCACTCCGTGCCAGGGGTGCAGTGGACGTTCCAGTAGAGTCGTGGGTGGTCCATCAGGACCTGTAGGCCACTCCGCACTAACAGGACCAGGAACAGAAGGTTCACGTAGTGGGTGATTCGCAGCCAGGCGGGAAAGCCCGATGGCCCTGCCTCCGGCGGCTGGGGGACAGGCACGGCTGGCAACCCAAGCAGAATCCACTGGGCGTAAGCCGCGGCCACCGCGAGCACTAACGGCAAGGCGAGGAACAGGAGTGTTTTCCGCTGGATGTGCATGATTCTTCCTCCGACACCGCGTGAAGCCGCGGGATCTCTGGCTGCCGGACGCTGCGTATTCATGGTAGGTGGGTGGAACGAGACTCGCCATCGAAGGGAGGGGGGAACTCACAGCGGCGAAGCGCGCCAGGAAACGCGGCATATACCCATCTGCCCACAGCACGCAGGGTCAGGCGGCTTTGTCTGGCGCTGGACTAAACTCAACGAAGGGCATGGCCTCAACGAGTGACCTGGCAATCTGGGCTGGGTCATGGGATTCTGAACCTATCAGCCGCGAGCCGAGTTGCCTGAAAGCAAATGGGTGCCTGGTCGCGTAGGTGTTCAGATGTTGGGCTGCCTCATCGCCTGGCAGCGTCCTGGCAAGGGCGGAAAACCGCTCGCCGCCGACCTCAACCGTCACATTGGGTTCTGCTTCAATGTTTCTATACCAGTCTGACTGGTTGCCCCAGGCTGCGGCGACGACATAGGAGCCTCGTTTTTCATCGTGATCCACGACTTCAATCACCGTCCTCCTGACAAGGCCTGTTTTCCGACCGCGATGTTCGAGCAGGAGAAATCGCTTACCCAGTAGCCGGCCGAGATGCATGCGGTAAAGCAAGATGGGGAATCGTAACATAGCTCGCCGCAATCCCGACGGATGGGGAATCTGTAGCGACGATTGGCTGGCGCTCTGGACCTGGCTACCGGGCATGAAACCTCCAACTCCAATGTTGAAGCCACCGAACGGCATCGCGGCGCCCTGTCCCCGTGGCGGGGCGAAGCGCAGCAAGGCGCGGCGAGTGCAACCGCTTGTAGGGCGGCGATGCTCGCCGACAAACGGCGCTATGCGCCCCAGGCGCTAAGTCATGTGGCTTGGCGTGGAATGCTGCAACTGAGAAGGAAATGCCTGATCGACGAGTGGGTCGCAGACATGGCGGAGGCCAGGCACGGAGTTCGACGACGAACCCTTGGGGCGCTTCCACATAGAAGATAGAAGCCAGAGGCAGGCGCTGCCATAGACCTGCGGCGTCTGACTTGCAATTCGGCTGTACTGCGTCGTATAATAGCACATTATACGACGAATCTAGCTCGCGGTCAAGCCTCCCCGCCGCCCTGGCGGTAGCTCACGGACTACCATGCCTAAGCACTCCGCCGACCAGTCGCCAGGCTCCGCCCCCAAGTCATCGCCGCTCCTGAATCAGGTGCGTGAGGTCATGCGTCGCCGGCACATGAGCCGACGCACCGAGGCCGCCTATCTCCACTACATCCTCGATTACCTTCGCTTTCACGGCACGCGCCAGCCACGCGACATGGGCGTGGCTGAGATTCGCGCTTATCTCACTGACCTTGCTGTGGATAGGAAGGTCGCCCCCTCCACTCAAAACGTAGCGTTGAATGCCCTGCTATTTCTGTACCGCCAGGTACTCCAGGTCGAGCTGCCGCGCATTCAGAATGCCCCTCGCGCGCGGCAACCAGAACGCCTGCCAGTGATTCTTACGCGATCCGAAGTCAGGGCGGTCCTCGCCCAGGTGGACGGCCCTCACCATCTCATCCTCAGCCTGCTGTACGGCACTGGGATGCGTCTGTCGGAGTGCCTCAGTCTGCGCGTCAAGGATATCGATGTTGAAGGGCGGCAGATTACGGTGCGCGATGCCAGAGGCGAAGAGGATCGGGTCGTACCCCTGCCAGAGAAAGTGATCGCGCCGCTGCTACATCAACTTGAAGTAGCCAGGGCGCTGCATGAGCACGATCTGAGCCAGGGGCACGGCAGTGTCGAACTGCCCTACGCCCTGGCTCACGACGATTCGCCAGTGGCTAAAGAGTGGGGCTGGCAGTACATCTTCCCCGCCACGCGGCGCACGGTCGATTCGCACTCCCATCACGTGCGCCGCCATCACATCCTCGCGGACTCGGTCCACCGTTCGATGCGAACGGCGGTGAAGAAGGCGGGTATCACCAAGCACGCCGGCTGTCATACCCTACGCCATAGCTTTGCCACGCACTTGTTGGAGAGCGGCTACGACATTCGCACCGTCCAGGAGTTGCTGGGTCACAAGGACGTGAAGACGACCATGATCTACACCCACGTTCTGAGCCGTGACGGGTTGGCTGTCCGCAGCCCGCTAGACCACTGACAATCGACGCCTCTCTGACCCGGACGGTCAGGACTGCGAACTGTCGCCGCCCCCTGGTTCTTTCCCCCCTTGGCCTACACGTGTTGATCCACGAGAATCGTGTTTCCATCTGGATCCACGATCATGAAGCTGGCCGGACCCGTAGAGCCTTCATCGGCTTCGGATAGGATGGTTACACCACGTGCCTTGAGTTGGCGCTGCAACTCCCGAACGTCCGTAAACTCACTGCGTTTCTGGGCGTTGCTATCCCATCCGGGGTTGAAAGTGAGGATGTTCCGCTCGAACATGCCTTGGAACAACCCAATTGCGTGTTCCCCATTCTTCATGATCAGCCAGCCTTGCGCTTGATCTCCTGCAAACGCAGCGAAACCAAGCTTCTCGTAGAACGCTCTTGAAGCCGCGATATCCTTTACAGCCAAACTGACAGAGAAGGCTCCCAGTTCCATAGGGTCTCCTACAGCGAGGACTTGCCAGCGACAGATGCCCGGCTACGCTGCCGCCGGTTGCAGGACGGGTCGGCGTGTGAGATTCGGCCCGCTGATTGCCACCACAATGATAGCAGCGACTACGTACAAGCCGGCCAGCAATGCGGTATGCTGTAGTTGATCCGAGGCTGAGAAGAGACCGTTGAAATAGGCCCCGCTGGTGTTGACAGACGCATGCATGAGCATGGTGAGGAGCACACTCCCGCCGGTGCCCACATAGACCCAGCCGAGGAGAATCGCCCCACCGAGGATGATGGGCACAATGACCAGGGGTTCCGAACCGTTGACGAAGAGCGGCAGATGCCAGATCGTGACCAGAACGCCAACGATCAGGCTCGCGGCCACGGCTGACCGACGCCCGAGCAGGCGCTGCAGGGCGAAGCCTCGGAAGCCTGGCTCTTCAGCCAGGCCGATGAACAACAGGACGAAGACGAACTCCGGAAGAAAGGTGGGCCAGGTTGCCAACTGGGAGGCTGACGGCATCGGCGCGCCGAGGAGGAGACTCAGCCCAAGAGCAATCACCCGCAGCAAGACAGGCAGCAGCAAGGCCACGATATACCATCGAACCCCCACCCGCCAGCGGACGATGCGGCTCAGCCATTCCTTGACTCCATCGCGCCCCCTGTCAATCGCGGTGACAAGGAACGCCCCAATGAACGGGCCGTACACAAACACGGCCCACCAGTCCGAGGGATATCGCTCACTCAGGTACCCCCCAACAAAGGATGTGGCGTAGGCGATGATGAAGAACGTGGTCAGGGGATATCGCTTCACGATCGAGGTGGCAGGGGACCCTGTCGCTTCCGCAGCCGTCTTCTCCTCCACGGTCGCCTCCCTATAGTACCTTGCCCCCCTTACGGAGAGTACGTCTCGGCCTGGGGGTGTTGAAGGCGCGTGGCCGACTGGAATGCAAGACATTGTACCGCGAGTAATACGGATTGTCAAGGGCGATTCCTTACATTGCCTCCATGTGATGCTGAAGGACAACCTGGGCGGTGTGCCCGCAGCAACACCTACAGGAAGGCCGACGCGGCAATCGCAGGGCTGCGCGGCTGCGCGGCGGGTGTCGGCGCAGGGTTGCTGGTTGCCTCCTTACCCCCCCTGTTGCAGCGCGGGCAGGGATTGCAGGTACAGCCAGATGGCCCTCAGTTCGTCGTCGGTCATCTGGCCGTAGTACGGCCAGGGCATCTCCTGATCTAGCTGGTGGCCCTTGGGCGTCAGGCCCGTGCGCATGGCGGTGAAGAAATCCTGCTCCGACCAGCCGCCAAGCTCGCCGCCCCGCGTCAGGTTGGGAGTGGGAACTTGTTGGCCCGGTGGGCCAAAGGGCGCGCCGTTGAGGTTGGCCCCGTGGCACTCAGTGCAGGTGTGCGTCAGGTAGCCGCCGTAGGCCGCCGTGACGCCGCGCGGCGGGGCCGCCGGGCGCGGGCCGCTCTGGTCGATCTGCTCCGTGGAAGGCGGTGGGAACATGCCCAGCATCCCCATCACTCGCCCCAGCGGCCCAATGCTCCGAGGTGGCAGCTGGTTGTCTACCGCCGGCCGGCTTCGGACGTAGGCGATCATCGCGCCCAGGTCCTCGTCGCTCAGGGAATGGAAGGCCTGCGACGGCATGATGTACAGGCCGCGGCCGTCGTGGCCGACGCCGTGCCGAATCGCGCGTACCCAGTCGGCATCGATGTAGAAGCTGCCTATGCCGCCCGCGCCGGCGGTCAGATTCGGGGTGGGGATGGTGACCAGGCCCGGTATGTCGAAGTCGAGATTCCCGCTCAGGTCCTGGCCGTGGCAGCGGGTACAGATGTTGATGGTCGCGAGGTGCTCGCCGCGTTGCACGGCGACGGCGTCCGTCGGGATGGTGATGCTTTCGGCGGGAACAGTGTACGTCTTGTTGAATTTCGCGCCGCCTGCGACGTACATGACGGCGAAGGCCACCGCCAATACGGCGACCAGGCCACCTAACACGATGCCTATCCATTTCAGCGCGCGGCGTGATCGGGTCATGACATCCCCCCTTCGTTGTAGGGTCTCCTGCTCGGTGACAGAGACGGGTGTGAGGCGAATCAGCGGCGGGTATGGCCTGTTCAGGGCATTGGCGTTCCGGGATCCAGGTCTCGCTCCTCATCGCCGGCCACGGCGCGCCGGATGAGGTCGAACACCGCTTCGAGCGAGACCACCGCGACGACGGCGCCGCCCTGGATGTGCTCGACCTCACCGCGCCACACATCGCCCGTCGCGCCTGGCTCACGCCACAGCCGCACCAGGAACGAGCGGTAAGATGCGTTGCCTATCATGCGGGTGGCCTCCAGCCTCAGCCTCGCGTCGGCTCGGTGACGCGGGCCGCCACCGTTGGGGTCGGTACACGGCGGTGGGCGTAGGCCCTGGCCTGCAAGGCGACCGAGACCGCCAGCCAGAAGAGCGCCAGCGCCAGCACCGGGTGGAGCGCAGCCACCACGGGCAGACTGCCGCGGATGACGGCGAACACGTCCGCCTGAAGGACGTAGAGGCCAAAGAGCAGCCATGTTCGAACCTTGAGAGGGCGCGGGTGTCGCGCCACGTAGGTGAGAATCAGCAGTGGCAGAAGGAGAACACTCAGCGTGTGGCCGAACCCAACGTGCGCCTCAAGGGTTGGCTGCGCGGCCAGGTAGACCAGGCCAATCAGGTACACCTGGGCCAACAGCGCCCCTACGAACAGCCAGGCAATGACAACATAGGCGATGCGCGCCCCGTAGGTCAGGCCGGTGACCTCGGGAGCAACGTTCTCCTGTGTCTGGGTCGACATGACGCCCCTCTCTCTACCGGCGGCTTCCGCCGGCAGCCAGACGATGCTACGGGTGGGATTCTATTTGGGATGTAGGGCCGATGTGTGGGACAGAGGCAGTATGGCAGGGAGATGCCTACAAACTGCCTACACGCGCAGCGCCTCCGCGACGGCATCGTCGAGGGCGAGCGCGGCGCCTGCGGTGTAGGCGGCATCAAAGGCGGGGGAACCGAGCGTGGCGCGGACGATGGCCTGGTAGCGAGCGAGCTCCGCCCGATTGGCGGGCCAGATGGGCGTGCCCTCGGCCGTGTGGACGGTTGCGGCCGCACCCCACAGCCGCGCGGCCCGTTGCGCGGAAGAGGGTCTGCGCACCTCAGCGGCGACGGCGGCTAATCCCGCTAGCGCCTCAGCCTGGCCGCGCGGCTGGCCCAGGTCGCGGAAGCCGCGCAGGGCCGCGCTGAATCGGTCGCGAGCCTGCGCGGTGTCATTGGCATGCAGTGCGAGATAGCCCAGGTTGTGGGTCACCCGCGCTATCTCCAGCCGGTTGTCAAGGTCACGGTAAATCCGCAGGCTGCTTGTGTAGAGGTCAGCCGCCTGGTCATCGGCGCCAGTCAGACGCGCTACCTCGCCGAGGTTGTTGAGGGCCTGCGCTTCCAGGGTGCGCTCTTTCAGGCGGCGGGCTGCGGCGAGGGCCTGCTCATATGACGTGCGTGCGGTGACAGCGTCGCCCTGCAGCATGGCCAGCACGCCCAGCCAGGCGAGGGCCTGCGCCTGGTAGTAGGCATCGCCGAGAGCATTGAACAGCGCCTGCGCTCGCGTGAGCTTTTCCTGGGCGAGAGCAATATCGCCGAAGTTCTCGAGTACCGCGGCCCCGTAGTTGAACGCCAGCCATGCATCGAGCCAGGGGTCCGCCGCAGCCTCGACGCGCGCGACGAGCTCTGGCACGAGTAACTCCGTTTGGGAGTGGTCGCCTTGCAGGCCGGTCGCGTGCAGCACACCCTCGATGGCGAGCAGAACCGGATACTGCGCGGAGGGGCGGCGCTCTGGGTCCCTCTCCAGGTCGCGCCACAAGGCCAGGCTGCGCTCAGCATGGGGCAGCGCGGCCGCCGCATCGCTCTGATCGATGGCAAGGTGACCGATGACGCCGTGGGCCTGGGCCAGCAACGAAGCGGGGATGGGGGCGCTGGACGCCGGGGATGCCGCGAGCGCCTGTTCGAGCCAGGCGCGGCCCTCGGCGAAGTGGCCCCGTACATGCCAGAACCAGTGCAGCGCACCGGCCAGGCGCAGCGTATCCGTCACCTGGCGCGTCGCCAGCAGCCAGGCCAGCGCGACGCGCAGATTGGCCTGTTCCTCGTCCAGTCGGTCGAACCAGGCGATCTGCTGGGGGCCGTGCAGCGCCGGGGCCGCCGTCTCCGCGAGGGCGAGATAGTACTGGGCGTGCGCCTGCTGGGTGGCTCCGGCCTCGCCGCGCTCGCCCAGTCGCTCCAGAGCGTACTCGCGGATGGTTTCCAGCATCGCAAAACGTAGCTCACCGCCGGCCTCGCTTGCTCGCTGAATCAAGTGCCTGTCGAGTAGGGCTTGAAGGCCGTCGAGCGCGCTCATCGCCAGCGGGCCAACCGCGCCCGCCACGGCCTCGGCCGCTTCCAGGCTCCAACCCCCCGCGAAGGCGGCCAGGCGCCCAAACAGGAGCTGCTCGCTCAGATCGAGCAGCTGGTAGCTCCAGTCGATGGTCGCCCGCAAGGTGCGCTGGCGTTCGGGCAGGTCGTGGGGGCCGCCGGTCAGCAGCGATAGGCCGTGATCCAGCCGAGCCAACAGCATGCGTGGCGACAGTAGCGGCGCGCGCGCCGCGGCCAGCTCGATGGCCAGCGGCAGCCCGTCGAGGCGCGCGCAGATGGCCGCCATGTCGCGGGCGTTCGCCTCGGTAAGCTGGAAGTTGGGCAGGCGCACCCGAACACGAGCCAGGAACAGGGCCACGGCATCCACCTGGGCGAGGGCGTCCAGGGGGGGAAGATGGTCCGCGTCGACGAGGGCCAGCGGCGGGACGGGGTAGCTGTGCTCGCCGACCATGCGCAGGCGGGCGCGGCTGGTGGTCAGCACGGTCAGGTGCGACGCCGCCTCCAGCAAGGCTGCGACATCCACAGCGGCCTCGGTCACGTGCTCGAAGTTGTCGAGCACGAGCAACAGCTCGCGGTGGCGCAGGGCAGCCTGGAGCCGCGCCAGGGGCGGGCGGTCGCCCTGGTCGGGCAGGCCGAGGGCCTGCGCGATGGCCGGGATGACGAGGGCCGCGTCGCGCAGCGGCGCGAGTGGAACAAAGACCGCGCCGTCGGCAAAGTTTGGGGCGGCGACACGTGCCGCCTCGATGGCGAGCCGCGTCTTACCGGAACCGCCGGGGCCGATCAGGGTGACCAGCCGCACCTCGGCGCGCCGCAGCAGGGCTACCACCTCGGCCATCTCGGTCGTGCGCCCAATCAGGGGACTGGTGGGAGCGGGAATGCCAGCGGCGGGCAATGCGGCTTCAGTTTGGGCGAGCGGCGCGGGGGCGCGGCGGACTGGCAGGTCGTCCCGTGCGGGGGATGGCAGCAGCGGTGCGCCCTCGCGCACCGCCTCGAAGACAGCGCGCGTCTCGGGCAGGGGCGAGACGCCTAGCTCGCGCTCTAGCGTCACCGCGCATGCCTCGAACTGGCGTAACGCTGCCGTTCGATCCCCCGCCGCCGCGTAGAGAGCGATGAGCCGACGGTGGACATCCTCGGCCAGATCGTCGGTCTGGAGATAGCGTTGCGCGGCGGCGATGGCCGCGCCGTAGTCACGCGCGGCGGTATGCGCCTCGATGAGCGCGGCCAGGGCATCGAGGGTGCGCCGCTCCCAGGCGCGGCGCTCTGTCTCCAGCCAGCTCTCGAACTCGGGCGCATCGGGGAGGGCGAAACCATCCAGGAAAGGACCACGGGCGAGATCCACCGCCTGTCGGAGCGCGTCGAGCCGGGTAGCCGGATTGGCCGTAGCCGTCAACCGGACGAAGGTGGCGGTGTCGGACCAGGCCCGCTCGGAAGCTAGGCTAACGGTCTCATCTTCGGCCCGCACTACATCGGGTCGGGGCAGGGCGCGCCGTAGCAGCGCCAGCAGCCGGGTCAGGTTACGGCGCGCAGTGGCGTCGGGGACATCGGGCCAGAACAGGTAGCCCAGCTGGGCGCGTGTCGTCGGCCGGGACTCGGTGGCGAGGCGGTAGAGTAAGGCGCGGGTTTGACGGCGCGGGATGGGCACGGGCTGCCCGCCCCAGAGTAGCTGGGGCGGGCCGAGGAGCCTGACCTGGAGCTGAGGGTCCCTCATTCGGGCGTCCTACTGCGGCACGGGGATGGGCCGGTTGTATCCAGCGCCTGGGAAGGGCAATAGTGTACATCATGACAGCGCCGAGGTCTAGAGCGGGTATTACCTGGGCTGTTCTACACGCGATGCCCAGTACGCCTCCTCAAGGTATCGTGGGTAGGTCGAGCGGTATCCCAGCCAGCGGCCGACTGGCGCGAGAAGCCTGGCAATGGGAATAGCAATGCTGGGCGGCGGGCTGGTAAACACGGTGTCGTCAGCATACTCACTGCCGATGACCATGGCCTGGAGGAACCTGGGTTGGCCCTGAGGGGTGAGCGCCCCCTCATGCGCCATGCCGAAGAGGGTCGCAATGACCTCGCCCGTTCGGGCGGCTGGCCGCGTCTCAGCGATGGCTACGCCAGGCTTCGCGCCGACGCAGCGGAAGGTGTGCGGCGTGCCCTTGGCGACAACCAACTGCTGCCCGGCGCGACCAGGACGTTCCTGGCCGCCGATGCGAAAGATGAATTCCCCCTCCACAATGTCGAAGTGCTCGTCGTAGCTGGGATGGATGTGTTCTGGCGGCCCCGCGTTACCGGGCCGAAACACGCCCACGCCACGCTCGTAGGCCCCGCCGGTTGATTGCGCCGCGACCAGGCCAAAGACCCATTCCCCCGTGACCGGCTGCGAGACGAGGGGTGAGACGCGCTGGCCGAGAAGCGCGGCCAGGCGGCCGTCACTCTCGTAGGTGAAGCCGGTCCCGTCAATGGGATGTCCCTCTCGGTCAAGGACGCGGCCGGTGATGAGTGTTGGCATGGGGTGGCGTGCTCTCCTCTGGATGAAAACTGCCTGGGCAGCGACGGCCTGACTGACGCATCCCCATCCGGGGTGGTGGCATCCTACCATGTATGACATGACATGTCAATAGGGGAAAATTGATGGTGTGGTCGGCCGGCCTGCTGGTTCGAGCGTGGGGCCTATGCCCGGCAAGCGCGCGCCTCCCGACTCGCGCATGGCGAGATGCGTCGGGAGGCGCGCGCTGTTGGAAAGGTGCAGGGTCAGGCTAGCCGTCGTAGGCCTTCTGGAGCGCGGCGATGTCGAGCTTCTTCATCTGGAACATGGCCGCTGTCGCCCGCTCCACGCCGGCCGGGTCGCCGCCATCCAGCATCGCAAACCAGGCGGTAGGTACGACCTGCCACGAGAGGCCGAACCTGTCCTTGAGCCAGCCGCACTGCTGCGCCGTCGGGTCGCCGCCCTCAGAGAGCCTGTCCCAGTAGTAGTCGACTTCCGCCTGATCCTTGCAGTAGACCTGGAATGAGATGGCCTCGCTAAACTTGAAGTGGGGACCGCCATTCAGGGCGGTGAAGGCCTGCCCATCCAGCTCAAACTCGACGGTCATGGCGGAGCCAGGCTCCCGGCCGTGAATCTCGCGCCCCACCTCGCTATAGCGCATCACGCCCCGGATCTTCGAGTTGGGGAAGAGGGCGGTATAGAAGTTGGCCGCCTCCTCGGCCTGATCATCGAACCACAAACATGGGGCAATCTTCTGAATAGCTGACATCTGCATCTCCTTGTGGGGTACAATCGCGGTGGAACGTGCGTCTCTGGTAAGTAATCGTTCGCCATCCACTGAAATCGACATCCAACGCGTTGAGAGTCAGGGTCATGGGTGGCTCGCAGTCTATTCGACCGCCAGCGGCGGCCCTACCAGTTCCATGCCGCAGGCGCGCCACAGGGTGGGGTCTTGAGGCGGCATGGCGTTGGCCTTCGTCACCTCGCGGAAGAAGGCCTCCATCTGGCCGGCGGGCATGAAGGTGATGAGCATGCGGCCGCGACCCTCGCCGACGAAGGCCCAGGCGTGGGGCACGCGACGGGGCGCGAGCAGCGAGTCGCCCGCCTTCAGGCTGAAGCGTTGCTGCGCCACCTCGATGACAAACTCGCCCTCGGTGGCGTAGAACCACTCGTCCTGGTCGTAGTGCAGGTGGCGGGCCGGGCCGCCCCGCGCGTGAAAGGTGTTCTCGATAATGAGGACGCCGTCGCGGTCCTGAGGCGTGACCTTGAAGTCGATGGCGCTGATGCCCAGTGGCCGATGCTCGCCAAAGCGGTCCGTCCCGGCTGCCACATGCAGGACAGCGGGCGGCGTAGACCTGGCCTCGCGTTGGTCAGTCATGGCCTGCCTCCTCTGACGCGCTGGACCCTGCCCTGCGTGTCGCGCTATTCCCGATGGTCGAAGAGGGGCATTATAGGCGTGTCTGGGGTGGTGCGCAAGCAGACAGAGTTCAGCCGCGCTTGTCTGCCCTTCCGTTTAGACTTACAATCGAGTCAGTCTGGTCCGTTGGAAGAGACACTGTTACGAAGGAAACCCCAATGACCCATGATCCTGTGGCCGCCGCGCTGCGCGCTGCGACCGATACGCGCGAGTTTGTGACGGGGCGTGGCATCCTGGCCCAGGTGGACACGCTGTTCGCGAAGGCGTTTGGCGATGCGGCGGCGGTGGTCGTCGCCGACGAGAATACCTTCGCGGCGGCGGGCCGCGCGGTTGACGCGCACCTGCGGGCGGGGCGGCCCGTGGCCGAGTCGGTCGTGTTCCCCGGCCAGCCGACCCTGGCCGCCGATTTCGCCAACGTGCTGAGCCTGGAAGAGCGGCTGCGCGCCGTGGATGCCGTGCCTGTCGTCGTCGGCTCCGGAACTCTCAACGACCTGACCAAGCTCGCCGCGCACCGCGTCGGCCGGCCATATATGGTGGTCGGCACGGCGGCGTCGATGGACGGCTATACGTCCTTTGGCGCGGCCATCACCAAGGACGGCTTCAAGCAGACCATGGAGTGCCCCGCGCCACGGGCGGTGCTGGCCGACCTGGACGTGCTGATGCGCGCGCCGGACGGCATGACAGCGTCGGGTTACGGTGACCTGCTGGGCAAAGTCACGGCCGGGGCGGACTGGATTCTGGCCGACGCCGTAGGGTCGGAGGCCATTGACCCGCGCGCCTGGCCGCTGGTGCAGGACTCGCTGCGCGCCTGGACCGCCCACCCCGATCGGCTGAAGGCGGGTGACGCCGAGGCGATGGCCGACCTGTTCGAGGGCTTGACGCTGGTGGGCCTGGCCATGCAGATCAGCCGCTCGTCGCGCCCAGCGTCGGGCAGCGAGCATCGCTTCAGCCACCTGTGGGAGATGCAGGCGGCCGAGCACGGCCACCTGCCCGTGCCCCACGGCTTCAAGGTCGGCGTGGGGTCCATCGCCGCCGCCGCGCTCTATGAGCGACTGTTCCAGCGCGACCTGTCGCGGTTGGATGTCGACGCGCTCGTCGCCGTGTGGCCGTCGCGCGATGAGCTGGTGGCGCAGGTGCGCCAGGCCCACGCCATACCGTGGCTGGCGGAGGGCGCGGTCAAGGAGAGTCTGGCCAAGTACATCTCGCCCGACCAGCTGCGGGAGCGGCTGCACCTGATCGGGGACCTGTGGCCTACTCTGAAGCCACGACTTGAACGCCAACTCATGACGGCCGACGAACTGGCGCGGCGGTTGCGGGCGGTGGGCGCGCCGACGACACCGGCCGAGGTGGGCGTGACGCGGCAACAACTCAGGGATAGCTACCTGCTGGCGCGGACGATTCGCAGCCGCTACTCGGTCCTCGACCTGGTAACGGAGACAGGGCTGCTGGACAGTCTCGTCGACGAATTGTTCGCGCCGGGCGGCCACTGGGCGGCGGTCTAGAGCTGAGGTTGAAATATTGACGCACCCCCGGCGCGTATATAGAAGTGCAGCAGCCTCTACCGATGCCGAGGCCTGGACCGCCCGTTCTCGGCGTGCGCGAAAGGAGAGACCGCATGACCTTCTTGCGACGCGGGAAAGACACCGTCGAGGAGTTTCGCCGCAGCCGCGAGGCCTTTGGCCGCCCGGCCGAGTACGCCACTGAGCCGGCGCCGTCACTGACACCCCAGTCGTCGGCCCCGTTTCCCACGGAGGCAGCGGATCACGAGCCGGCGCTGCCTTCGCCGGCCGAGGATGCGCAGCGCGACATGCTCGAGGCGTTGCGTCGCAACGCCTCGGCTGTAGCAAAGGATACCTCGTTCAGCGGCACTCTCAAGTCCGACAGTAACCTGTATATCGAAGGCCACTTCGAGGGGCAGCTTGAGGCGCGCGACACCATCTTCATCGCCGAGAGCGCGGAGGTGAAGGCCGACCTGGGCGCAACCAACGTTATCGTCGCCGGGTTGCTGGATGGCAAGGTAGATGCCAGTGCGCGCTTCCACGCCATGCCGTCGGCGCGCGTGGCCGGTGACATTCGCAGCGCCGTCCTCGTCGTCGATCGCGGCTCCCACATCAATTGCCGCTTTGCGATGAAGTCGGCCAGGCAGGAGGGGCGCGCATGACCACCATCTACAAGCCGCGCAGCGGGTCGTATGTGCGGGACAGCGATGCCAGTGGCGCGTCGCCCAGTGAGAGCCTCATCGACCGCCATTCCCACTTCAACGGTGTGTACCGAACCAGCCATGATTTGCGCATCGAGGGCACTGCTGAGGGGGAGATCGAGTGTGACGGGACGGTGACCGTTGCGCCCGACGCCCACGTCGAGGCGAAAGTGCGCGCCAACAACGTCATCCTGGCCGGTGAGGCGAGCGGCGATATCGTGTGCCTGGCCCAATTCACGTTGCGCCCGACAGGGCAGATGCGCGGCCAGGTGCGCGCGGCCAGCCTCATCGTCGAGGAGGGCGCTTTCTTCGAGGGTGAGTTTCAGATGGCCGACGCGCAGCCTGTGGCGGCCGCGTCGGCGCCGGCTGCTACGCCTCCGTTGACCTTCCCCGCTCTCGCACAGAGTGATGCGCGGGTGGAGGAGGACGAAGAGGAGGATGACAAAGCAGCCAGCGACGAATAGGAGTAGACACAGCATTTGGCGTGACGGCCGGGGGCATGGGCGCAGCGCATGCTGCTACCCAGCGCAAGATGCACGGTATGAACCTGGCGTGAAGTGCGTGTAATTGCACTCGTGTCCGACGACTGAGCGGCGCAGTCATGACTCGCTGAATCCCCCCACTACGCCGCGTCGACCACGCCCCACAAGGAGGCTCTCGTGAAGTTCCTGTCGTATGCGCGCTGGCTGCTATTGCCCCTGGCAGCCGCTTTGATGCTGCTGGCGTATGCTCCATCGGCGACCCAGGCCCAGGGTTGCGAGTATAGGCTTGGCTTCCTCGACATCTACAACCAGATTCCCCAGATCGTCGGCCCGTGCACAAGCAATGAGATGTACGATGCACAGGGCAACTCCATCCAGTACACGGCCAACGGCATGATGCAGTGGCGCAAGGCCGACAACTTCACGGCCTTCACCGATGGCTACCGCTCGTGGGTGAACGGGCCGTGCGGCCTGGAGATGCGCCTCAACTCCCAGCGCTTCCCGTGGGAGGCGAATCCCGACGGGCTGCCGGTCGTGCCGAGCGCGTGCGGTGGCGCGCAACCCGTACAGCCGATTGCGCCACCCCCGGCCGCGCCCGTCATCCAGTTCAGCGTTGACCAGAACCCCATCAACCAGGGTCAGTGCACCACCCTACGCTGGTATACGCAGAACATCGACTCGGTGTACCTGAATGGCGAGGGCGTCGCCGGTGAGGGGAGCCGTGAGGTCTGCCCAACCGAAGAGACCACCTACACCCTGGATGTCAGGCTGCAGGACGGGACGACTCAGACCCAGCAGATCACGGTGCGGGTGGTCGCGCCAGACGTGATCATTGAATTCTGGGCTGATGATTATTCAGTCATGAAGGGCCAGTGCACGACCCTGCGTTGGAACGTCGCGAATATTCAGGCTGTGTATCTCGACGGCGAAGGCGTGACCGGTCAGGGCAGCAAGCAGGTGTGCCCGGAGAAGGAAACAACCTACACGCTTGAGGTACATAAGCTCGACGGCAACACCGAGACTCGCCAGGTCACCATCAAGGTGGCCGAGCCGAAGTAGCGCCGGCTCCCCGAACAGACAACGCGCCCCGGCGGACGGTCCGCCGGGGCGCGTGCTGCTTTACACAGATGGGCTGACGCCTACGGCACGGCCTGTACCTGGATCTCCACGTCGCTGGTGGGCGCGTCACGGGTGATCACCGGGTAGGCCTGGGTGCTGGTGTAGATCAGCTTGCCGCCGTCCTCGATGGTGGCCCGCACCGTGTAGGTGAAGCGCGGGTCGATCGTGGCCGGGTCGTAGCTTAGCGAGAAGGCGACTGGCAACTGCTGACCGTTCAGCGGGATGACCTGCTCGCTGATGGTGATGGCGGGCGCACCGGCGCGCGACGTGTCCTGCAAGCGAACCGTTACCACCGCCGTCGGCGGTAGAGCGCTACGGTCGAGCTTGGTGACCGTACCCGTTACAGCGGATGCGGCCGGCGCCGCTTCCGGGCTGGGCGCGGTGGTCGGCTCGCCCGGCACGGCGTCGAAGACCAGGACACCCTGGTTGTTGTTGTAGCCGAGGATGAGACGCTGGCTAAGAATGGTGTAGCTGTTGGCCGCGTTGAGAGCCTTCCCGACGGCGTCACCCTGCTCAGCAATCCCCGGCCCCGAGCAGGCGCGGAGAGTGGTGGCGAGACCGCTCATCTTGAGCGTGTTGCCTTCGGTCGTGAAGCTGCCTGAGATGCTGTTGCAGCCGACCGTGCCACTCACGCGACCATCGGTCCCGAACTGAATCACGTTGGCAGGCTCATCCAGGGCCGGAATGACGGCTGTCAATGGCCCGTACGCGCTCAGCTGCCAGTTCGTGTTCGTCAGCGTGGCCTGGGGCGCGACGCGCAGGGCCAGGGTGGACGAGCCGGCCTTCGCGCCCGTAGCAGCGTCGATTTCGTAGACTTCGAGGGTGATGGAGCCGCCCGCCGGCGGCGGGCTGAAGAAGATGCCCGCCTTGAAGGTCGACGGGTCACAGCACTCGTTATCGACCTGGAAGTGACCCGCGCCGACTTCGGCCCCGGCGGCGTCCGTCACGCGATAGTTGAGGTTGCCCTCGAAGGGGAACTTGCTGGTACGGCCGGTGACGATGAACGGTGTGCCGACCCAGGTGTTCGGGGCAGGCGAGGTGAAGGTGATGGTCTGCGTTGGGATGGGCTGCACCGGCGCAGGCTTGGTCTGGGCGGGCGTGTCCACGCGATCGTAGGCCAGGAGGCTCGTACCCTTGTTGTAGGTAATTAGCAGCCGGCCGTCCTGGATGCGCGCGCTGTCAGCGGCCTGGAGCGCCGTCAGGTAGGTCTGCTCCTGCTGCATCACCGCATCTTCGCACAGCTTGCGGGTCGTCGCCAGGGGGGATACGGTCAGCGTGGCGCCGTCGAAGGAGAAGCTGCCGCGATAGGTGTTACAGCCTGCCGAGCCGGCCAGCGCGCCATCGGAGTTGGCAACCAGGGTAATCTCGGTCCCCTCCAGCACGGGCTTCAGGCTGCGGTTCTCGCCGATGGAGGCCAGCTTCCAGCCACTGGTGGTGAGTTCTTCCGCACCGGCGACGCGCAGCTTGACGGTCGCCGTGCCCCTCTCCGCGCCCGTGGCGGCATCGATCTCGAAGATTGCCAGGGTAATCTCCTGAGCGGTGGCGGGTGGCGCGAAGGTGACGGAGGCGTTGAAGGTGGACGGCTGCCCCATCTCGCCCGAAACGGTGATAAAGCCGGAGCCGATCTCCTTGCTGGCGGCGTCAGTGACGCGATAGTTGAGGTTGGCCTCGAAGGGGAAAACGGCGGTGCGACCGGTGACGGTCATAGGACTGCCAACGAAGGTTCCAGGCAGCGGCGAGGTAATGACGATGGTCTGGGTCGCCTGGGCGGCGGGCGCCGCCAGAGCCGCGCTGACGCCGAAGAGAGCGAGCAGGGCGAGCGCCACCAGGGCGACAAGCCAACGACGGAGTTGCATGGGGGTAAATCTCCTGATCAGAGGGGCTGTCGGGATGGGCAGGCCATCCTAATGAGACGCGAGCCGACCTACAGAGGTCGTGCTACGTAATCCGACGTGTATTATACCCCGATTGTTCCCGTTGGTGTAAGACTTCATACGCCTCGACCGGGGTCTGGCCCCGACATGGCGGCAACGGCGGGGAATTACCTTGTGGCCGCGATACTGATGCTGTCGATGCCGCACTCGACGAGGTTGTCGGGCGCCTCGTCGCCGCATTCCACCTGGAGGTAGATGGTCTGCCCGCGCAGGCGAGTCAGGTCCAGGCTGTGGCGGGTCCAGCCGGCGCCAGCGTTGAAGAAGGTTCCGAGTTCCTTGTAGGCGATCAGGGTGGGGTCGCCGAGTACCTTCACCACGAAGGTGTCGGCGTTGGTTGAGTTGGCGTCGTGGGCCATATAGCCATACCACGTCAGGGTCAGCCGTGAGACATCATCGGGCAGGGCGATGGGGACCGAGCGCGCCGTGGTCAGTCCGCCGTTGAGATTCGTGCTGGCCGCCAGGCCTGTGACGAGAGCGTTGGGCACGCTCTGGGCGCGGCCCGGCTGCTTCGTCCCGTTGCTGCGTGTGGCCTGGGGCGCGCCCATCTCCCATCTGCCGGCCGTCGCGGTGTCGGTTCCGTCGGGGTTCACGGTCCAGGTGCGCGCGCCGTCGAAACCCTCGCGGTAGACGTAGTTCGGCGGTGTCACGCCACAATGCGCCTGCTCCTTGCCGATCAGGCGATAGGGACAGTCGGCCTGTTCCAGAAGGTACAGGACGGCCGCGCGGTTGCGGCTCGTCTCGCGGGGAATCACCGCGCCAGAGGGGTAGAAGCCACCGCCCGCCATGGAGGTGGGATACATCTCAAAGGTGTAGGCCAGGATACCGTGCTGGCCGTACAACCAGTCGGGGATGGAGCCATCGGTGATGTACAGCTGGCTGGATTGCTCCGCCGTGTAGTCATTGGTCGCTGCCATCGCCCGCCCCATCTCCACCAGGACGTCGTGGTCGTCCTGGGTCATGTCGGATGGGACTTCGGCGTAGGTATAGCCATAGGGCCACAGGACCAACTCACTGAACGTGTGGAAGTCGATACCGACGGTGATCTGCTGCCTACCATTGACGACGCGGCTGTTCACGAAGTCTCGCGCCGCCTGGGTCTCAGGCGCGGAGAAGGCCGACGGGCCGCGATACGTCTCGCTGGCCGGGTCGGCGCTACTGCCGCCGCAGCAGCCGAAGCGGTAGCCCCAGTTTCGGTTGAGGTCGGTGCCGACGGCGGGTGAGGTGGCATTGGGCTGGCGGTTCTTGCGCCACGACCGGTACATGCCTGAGGCGATGTCGTACTCGCCGCCGTCGGGATTCATGTCGAAGATCAACCACACCTCGCGCCCGTCAACCAGGGCTGAGATGTCGGGGTTGATGTTGTACTCAGTCGTGAGCATGCGCAGGATGTACAGGCCCATCTCGACGGTCAGGTGCTCGCGGGCGTGCTGGTGGAAGGTGAACAACACCTCTGGTACGTCGCGATCGACCGCCACATCTTTCGACACCTTGCCGGCCCAGATGGTGCGGCCCTCGTAACTCTCGCCGATGCTGAACAGGCGGAAGAGAGCAGGGTAGCGGGCGGCCGCGGCCTGTAGCTCGGTCACCATCTCAGCATAGTCGTGATAGGCCGAATCGGCGGGCGGAAAGGCCAGCGCCTGGGCAAGATCGCCGGTCGGCGTCTGAGCGTCGAAGCCCAGGGTGCGCACGGCTTCGACCTCGGTGGCCGTCGCCTCGATGAGGATGTAGTCGTGACCGACCTCCAGGATGTTTGCGCCTGTCGCTACAATCTGCGAGCGGGCCGTCACGTGGTGGACATCGGCAACGTAGTAGACCTGGGCGCGGTCCGGCTCGCCACTCTGGGCCGTCGCCGATGCTACGGCGATCAGGAGCAGGGTGAGGGCAAGACTGAGGCCACGGGCAATGGGGGCGATGCGCGAGTGGCACGGCATGGCGTGGGGTTCCTCCGAGGCGGCGGCGGGTTACGGCAAGTATACCACCGTTCACCCCGCCGCGCCTGATGCAACACGCCGCGAATGCCTACCGACCATCAATGCGGCAACGACTGGTCCTTGAGAATGTCGCGAATCTCGGTCAGCAGCACTACGCTAGGGTCGGGCTTGGCCGTGGCGGCCTCGCGCCGGTAGAGCTGGTTGACGGTCTTGACCAGGAAGAAGACCGCTAGCGCCGTCAAGAGGAAGGTGATGAGGGTATTGATGAATGCGCCATAGCCGATAACGGGCGCGCCCGCCAGCTGGGCGGCGGCGTACGACTCATAGGTTTGTCCATCCAGGGATAAGAACAGGTCATTGAAGTTCACGCCGCCGAGCATGTAGCCGATGGGCGGCATGATGACGTCCTCGACCAGGGAGTTGACCACCGACGTGAAGGCCGCGCCCATGATGACACCGACGGCCAGGTCGATGACGTTGCCACGGGCGATGAAGTCGCGAAACTCCTTGAACATGCAAATATCTCCGGTCGGCTACGCAGCGATGCCGAGGGTTGTGGCGATCTGCGCCAGGGCCGCCTTCTCGGCATCGCTGACGGGCGTGCCACCGATGCCCATGAAGCCACCCTCTTTGGCCGCGCCGGCCGCCTTCGTCGCAGCGTCCATGATCAACTGCTTATAGCCGGCGACGGCATCGGCATCCTGAGCCTGGACCGCGGCGATCGCCCCTTCAATCGTGGCGAGCATGCTTGCCTGCGTGGCGGCCATGTCGCTCTGGCGCTCGGGCATCACAGGCTTCTCTTTGGCCTGAAGCGCAGTGGCCATTGCCTGGATGATGCTGTTGGCGCTGGTCTTGGCGGCGTCAGTGACGGCGCTGACCACGGCTGCCGTCTCCTGCATGAGGCCGACGGGGTTACTGACGTCCGCGAAGGAGATGTACATGCCCGCCACAAAGGGGGCGCTGAAAACCTTGTTCCAATCCTCTGGGCTGAAATCAGCCTGGGTAGCCATAAGTATCCTCCCGGGGGTCGAGCAGGGATTGTATGCTAGCTTCAGGAAGCAACTATACTCCCATTCAGTCGTCGGGTCCAGGCGCAGGGCGAAGGCTTACACTGGCGTGGCTGCGTCCGCCGCGACTAGCGCGCCGTGGGCGGGCGCGAAGTGCGCTGAAAAGTGGCGTAGGGCGGGTGGCTCGTGGACGATGCGAAGGCCACGCAGGCGCGGCGCGAGGGTTTGCAGGTAGGCCAGTACCTCGGCCAGGTAGTCGACGTGGCTCTGGGTGTAGACGCGGCGCGGGAAGGCCAGCCGCACCAGGTCCATCGCGGCGGGCTGCTCGCTGCCGTCGGGGTGGCGGCCGAACATGACCGTGCCAATCTCCACCGAGCGCACGCCACCTTCCAGGTACAGCGCCAGTGACAATGCCCAGGCGGGATACTCGTGGGCAGGGATGTGGGGCAGCATGCGCCGCGCATCGATGTACAGGGCATGACCGCCGGGCGGCTCGACCATGGGGACGCCCGCGTGGGCGAGCTTGGCGGCCAGGTATTCGATGGAGCGGGTGCGATAGCGCAGGTAGTCCTCGTCCAACGCCTCGCGCAGGCCGACGGCGATGGCCTCCAGGTCGTAGCCCGCGAGGCCGCCGTAGGTGACGAAGCCCTCGGTGAGAATCAGGGTGTTGCGGCATTTCTCGGCCAGAGCATCGTCATTGAGGGCCAGGAAGCCGCCAATGTTCGCCATACCGTCCTTCTTGGCGCTCATGGTGCAGCCATCGGCGAGGCTGAACATCTCCTGGGCGATGGCGAGGGGCGTCTTGTCATGGTAGCCGTCCTCGCGCATCTTGATGAACCAGGCGTTCTCGGCGAAGCGGCAGGCGTCGAGGAAGAAGGGCACGCCGTGGCGGTGACAGATATCGCTGGCAGCGCGGATGTTCGCCATGCTGACGGGCTGCCCGCCACCGGAATTGTTGGTAACGGTGACCATCGCCAGCGGTACGTGCCCGGCCTGCTCGGTCAGGATGCGTTCGAGGCTGTCCAGGTCGATGTTGCCCTTGAAGGGGTGGTAGGCCTGGGGGCGGCGACCCTCGGCGATGGGCATGTCCATCGCCGTCGCGCCGCGCGCCTCGATATTGGCGCGGGTGGTGTCGAAGTGGGTGTTGTTGGGCACGCTGTCGCCCGCCTCCACCGCCGCGCCGAACAAGATACGCTCGGCGGCGCGGCCCTGGTGGGTGGGGATGACGTGCTTGAAGCCGGTGATGTCACGCACGACGGCCTCGAAGGTGTAGAAGGAGCGCGCGCCCGCGTAGGATTCGTCGCCGCGCATCATGCCCGCCCATTGGTTGGAGGACATCGCCCCCGTGCCCGAGTCGGTCAGTAGATCGATGAGCACGTCCTCGGCGCGCAGCAGGAAGGGGTTGTAATGGGCGGCGCGCAGGGCGGCCTCGCGCTCCTCGCGCGTCGTCTGCCGGATCGGCTCGACGGCCTTGATGCGGAACGGCTCGATGATGGTATGGAATCTCACGTCGGCCTCCTTGCCGAGATGGGACCGGCCTCGGACGAGTGTGTTGCCGAGGGGAGTATACCACCGGATGAGGGGGGAGACTAGAGACTGGAGACTGCCGCTTGAGCTTGCCGGTTATGCGGCGTTGGGCTAAACTCAGCGCATGCGTATCGACCTCAACTGTGACATGGGCGAGAGTTTCGGCGCGTGGCGCATGGGCGCCGATGCCGACCTGATGCCTATCATTACCTCGGCCAACATCGCGTGCGGTTGGCACGCCGGCGACCCCGTGGTCATGGAGCGTACGGTACGCCTGGCCCTGGACCACGGCGTCGCCCTGGGCGCGCACCCCGGCTACCCCGATCTGCTTGGTTTCGGGCGGCGCAGCCTGGCCCTGTCGCCCGCCGAGGCGGAAGCGTATGTCCTGTACCAGGTCGCCGCGCTGGCGGGCATCGCCCAGGCTCACGGCGCGCGCCTGGCCCACGTCAAGCCCCACGGCCAGCTGTATAACGACGCCGTCGCCAATCCGGCCCTGGCGGCGGCCATCGCCCGCGCCGTGGCCCGGCTCGACGACCGCCTGATTCTGGTGGGCCTGGCCGGGTCGGCGCTGGTCCAGGCGGGCCGCGACGCCGGGCTGACCGTGGCCGAGGAGGTATTCGCCGACCGCGTCTACGAGGCCGACGGCCGGCTGCGCTCGCGGCGGCTGCCCGACGCCATGCTTCACGACCCGGCCCGCTCGGCCGAGCAGGCGCTGCGTATGGTGCGCGACGGTGAGGTGATCGCCCATGACGGGACGGTTGTGCCCGTGCGCGCCGATACCGTGTGCATCCACGGCGATGGCCCCACCGCGCCCGCTATCGCCCGTGAGCTGCGCGTCCGCCTGGAAGCGGCGGGGGTGGTGGTCATGAAGATGGGTGATAAGTGATCAGTGGTCAGTCATCGGTGGTCGGTCGTCGACTCCCTGCTGCGCCAGCATCGCCAGCAGGTTGCGCGCTGCCCAGGGCACGCGGCAGTCGTAGTCGCGGCAGGCGCGGGGCCGCTCGGTGTGGATGAGGCACAGGTTGGTCGTGTCGTCCAGATAGGCGCAGCGGTCGCCATCGCGGGGCAGGACCCACAGGCCGTGGCGGCGCTCGGCGTAGCCCGCCGCGACCAGGGTGGCGTCCTCGGCGTAGTCGTCGGGATGTAGCGGGATGATGGCGAAGCCACGGCAGCACAGGGCGCGGCAGCGGTAACAGGGCGGCTCGCCCGCCAGACGACTCGTGTCCAAATCAGCATCTCCTCTGGAGGCGCGATGGTTCGCATCGGCATCGTCGGCGGTAGCCGCATCCTCAACGCCCACCTGCAAGGCTTCGCCCAACTGCGGGCAGCGGGTGTGGACGACTTTCGCATCACCGCCCTGACGGCGCGGGTCCGCGACGACGCTCTCATGTTCCGTCAGCGCGGCGCGGGGCCGCCGCCCCGCCCGCCGGTCATGGACCCGGCGACGGGCGACCCCCTGGCCGCGCCCCACA
Organism: Anaerolineae bacterium; assembly: GCA_034431435.1. Taxonomy (GTDB): domain Bacteria; phylum Chloroflexota; class Anaerolineae; order Epilineales; family JAHCIE01; genus JAHCIE01. The sequence goes on from DAOUDG010000086.1 coordinate 62,593, forward strand.
CCTACGTCAGCGACTTCCAGCCCGACGTGCTGCCCGAAGTATACACCGACTACGCGGCGATGATCGCCGACGGCGCGGTGGACGCCGTGCTGGACACGACGACGCTGGCCCTGCATCACCAGGTGGCCGACGTCGCCTTCGCCCACGGCAAGCACCTGCTGACCCAGAAGCCGCTGGCGGTGTCGGTACGGGCGGGACGGCGCATGGTGGACGACGCCAGGGCGCGCGGGCTGACGCTGGGGGTGTTCGAGAACGTGCGCCAGATGCGCCTGGTGCGGGCGGCGGCGTGGGCCGTCCAGCACGGGCTGATTGGGACGCCCCAGCTCGCCATCCTGGGCAGCCTGGGCGGCGTGTGGTCGCCCGACAAGGTCGTTGCCGATACGCCCTGGCGTCACCAAAAGCTGCTGGCGGGCGGCGGCGGGACGCTCGACATCGGCGTCCACCAGTTCGACTGGCTGCGCGCGGTCATGGGCGAGGTCAACGCGGTGTTCGGCGTGGTGCGCGCCTTCGAGCCAACGCGGCGGCGGGTCGTAGGCGGCGTGACGGAGGCGATTCACGCCGACGTGGACGATACCTACCTGGCGACGGCCTATCTCGACCACGACGCGGTGGGCCAGCTGCTATGGTCGTGGGCGGGGCGTGGCGAGCCGGTGACGCTGCCCGATACGCCCGCCTTCCTGGGTAGCGAGGGTGGCATCCACGGTGGCTGGCTGGTGCGCGGGGGGCAGCGCGAGGACCTGCTGGCGCGCTTCGAGGCCGACATGACCGCCGACGAGCGGGCGCGGTGGTTCCCGCTGGGCCTGCGCGAGCCGTACGCCATCCTGCAACACGACTGGCTGAAGGCCATCGCCGCCGGGACCGACCCGGAGACGAGCGGCACGGAGGGCCTGCGCGACCTGGCGTGCGCCTTCGGCGTGATCGAGGCGTCGGCGCTGGGCCGCGTGGTCAGCGTCGATGAGGTGCTGAGCGGCGCGGTCGATGGCTATCAGCGCGGGATCGACGCGCACTACGGGCTGCTGGCTGCTGGCCGAGGGTGACGCAGGCGCGCGGCGGGCGGCAAGCGAACGGGACGCGGACGCGCGCGGATGAAGAGAGGACTCCGACTGTCACCCTGCCCCCCCTTCACCCCGCAGGCGGGGGGCGGGCGGGTGTGGGGTTGGCGCGAGCTGCCCCTGGCATGATATAATTGGCGGGGAGACTGCCCGTCAGAGGAAGCCATGTCTGCCTCGACCCTTCGCCGCCTGATTCCCGTGAGCAGCGCCCTCGCCCTGGGGCTGGCCGTCGCCCTCGCGTCGGCGGCCGTCGCCCAGGGGCCGCCCGCCGCGCCGACGGCCGCCGTCATCGCCACGCCCACGCCCGCCTTTCCCAAGCTGCCCGACGACAACCTGGAGTTCGTGCGCCAGGTTATCGCCCAGTACGGCTGGCCGCTGGCCTTCGTGGCGCTGTTGCTGGTATTCCTCGCCCTTGCCGCGTGGAAGGGCCTGGGCGACCGCCTGGCAAAATGGGTTGGCGACCAGGGGGCGGCCGGCGCTGGCTGGCTGCGCCGCCTGCCCTGGTCCACCACGACGCGGCGGCAGAGCCGCTGGCTGTGGCAGCAGGCGCGGGTCCCCGATTTGCAGCGGTGGGCCACGCGCTTCGTCCCGCTGGAGGGCCAGACTCAGGAGGTCCTGGCGCTCGATCTCGTCGCCCTCAATATCCTGGGCGACGGCCCCCAACGCCAGGTTCAGGAGATTCCCATCCCCGACCTGCGCCACGCCCTGGACAGGTATCCTCGCTTTGTCCTGCTCGGCGACCCGGGTAGTGGCAAGTCCACCCTCGTCGAGCGGCTGACCCTGGAAGCCTTCGACAGCGCGGTAGATGCCCCCACCACCACCCGCATCCCCTTCCGCGTCGCTCTCAACGGGCATCGCGGCGGGACGCCGGCCGCTTTCCTGGCTGCCGAGTGGACGGCGCAGGGCTACGACAAGGGGCTGGACACCAGTCTGGATGACCTGCTCAAGGCCGGCCGTATCCTGCTGCTGGCCGACGGCCTGAACGAGATGCCGCGCGACGTGCTGTTCAGCCAGATGGAGGCCTGGGGCCAGTGGGTCGGCAACGCCAACCTGTTCCCAACAGGCAACCGGGCCATCTTCACCTGTCGCAGCCTGGACTACATCAACCCTCTCGACTTGCAGCAGGTGAAGACGCTGCCCCTGCCCAGGGAGCGCATCGTCGAGTTCATCGAACGCCAGCAGCTGCCCGATGACCTGGGCCGCCAGTTGGTGCAGCGCCTGGAAGACGACGACGCGGCGTGCCGCAAGGCGGGCCACCACCAGCGTAGCCTGCTGAGCCTGGCGGGCAACCCCTTCGTGCTGACCGTGATGACCGAGGTCTTCCGCCGTCATCGCGACCTACCTGCGCGGCGCGGTCGCCTGTTCCTGACCTTCTGCCTGACCCTCCTCGAGCGCGAGGCCAGACGGCGGCTGGGTCTGGCGGACGCCCCGCGCGATGCCTTGCTGGCCGTCCACCCCAACGACCCCGAGGCCGTCGCCTACGCCCTCGAGGCGCCCCTCGCGCGCCTGGCCTACCGCTCGCAGCAGGGCGGCGAGGTCAAGCGCGTCTTGCACGCCGAGGCATTGGCCTGCCTGCCGGCCGACCCACCCTCAGCCGACGTCATGGACTACGCCCTCGGCGCGGGCATCCTGAACCGCGCGCCGGGCCTGGCGGAACACGAGTATTTCTTTACCCACCAACTCTTGCAGGAGGCGCTGGCCGCCTTCGACCTGCTGCGCCGCTATCGCGCGGGGGAGGACCAGTCGGCGCTGTGGAATGCGCCGCGTCTCGTCGCTGAGGTGGACGAGCACGAGACGACGACGACGCGCGCCGCGCCGCGCGACCGCTGGGCCCCGCTGCCGCCGCCCCCGACAACCGGCTGGGAGGAGACGACCACCCTGGCCGCCAGTCTGACTGAACCGACCGAGCTGGCCTGCTTCGTGGCGACGGTCGGCGCGGTGAACCCGGTACTGGCGGCGCGCTGCCTGGCCGAGGGCGCGCCCGACTTCCGCGCCCTCGCCACTGCGCCCGCCGATGCCGACCGCCTCAAGAGGCTGCGCGAGCGACTGCTGAGCGACCTGGGCGAGCCACGGCTGCACCTGCGTGTCCGCGTCGCCAGCGGCCTGGCCCTGGGCCGCATCGACGACCCGCGCTTTGTCGCGGTGATGAGGGGCGGCGTCAGCGTCGTTCCGCCCGCCCTGTGCCGCGTCGAGGCGGGCGCCTATCTCGTCGGCAACCCGGCCGACCGCGCCGACCCGCGCTACGACCCGGACGCCGACGCCGACGAGCAGAACGGCGAAGAGGTCCGCCCGCCCATCTTCTGGGTGGGCCAGTACCCGGTCACCAACGCCGAGTACCGCTGCTTCGTCCAGGCGAAGGGCTACGCGAACGAGGCGTGGTGGGACGACCTTGGGCGACGCTGGCTCGCCGGTGAGGTGGTGGACGATCCCTACTGGACGTGGTATCATTCCTTCGTCAACGGCCTGGGCGAGGACTGGCGCGAGGCGAATGCCGACGACTGGACACCGGCGACCCAGAGTAGCGTGGAGTATGCGCGCAGTGTCAACCTCGACGAGTTCCTGGCGGAGGTTCGCGCCTCCCGAGCGGGCGAACGGCGTGACCGGCCGCGCTTCTGGGACAACCCGGCCTACGCCGACTTCAACGGCGACAACCAGCCGGTCGTCGGCGTGTCCTGGCACGAGGCGCGGGCCTATTGCCGGTGGCTGACGGCCCAGGGGCGGGCCGGGCTGTGGCAGCCGCCCGCCGACGCGCCGCCCATCTACGAGGTGCGTCTGCCCAGCGAGGCCGAGTGGGAAGCCGCCGCGCGGGGCCGCACTGGCCGCCGCTACCCGTGGGGGCCGGACTTCGACCCCGCCCAGGCTAATACCCTGGATAGCTGGGTCGGGCGGACGACGCCGGTGGGTGTTTACCGGGACGGCACGGCCGAGTGTGGCGCGCTGGACATGAGCGGCAATGTGTGGGAGTGGACCCTCAGCCTGTGGGGAAGCAATCCGAAGGCTACGGACTTCCTGTATCCCTACGACGCGACCGACCGTCGGGAGAACGAGGCGGCCGGGCCGGAGGTACTGCGCGTTGTCCGCGGCGGGTCGTGGCTCCTCAATCAGAGGAACGCCCGCTGCGCCTTCCGCCTCAGGCTCAACCCGTACCACTGGAGCAGCTACCTGGGATTTCGGGTAGTTCTTGCGCCTCCCACCTCTGGGTAGTTGAATTTCTGAGTTCTGGATTTCTGTTTTCTGTCTGGGTCTTCGCGCGGCGGGGGAGCCTGAGGGGGCAGCCGCCCCCTCAGCCGGGAATCGGGGGGCGCGCCGATAACCCCCTTCCCCCCGCCTGCGGGGGGAGCGAGAGGGGGGATGGGCGCGGGACCGTGTGCCCTCGCAGGATTCAGTTATGGCCAAGACCTACCGCCACCTCTACCCGACGGTGTGCAGCTTCGAGAACCTGTACCTGGCCTGGCGCAAGGCGCGGCTGGGCAAGCGCGGCCAGCCAGAAGTGGCCGCCTTTGAGGTGGACCTGGCGCGTAACCTGTTTGCCCTCCAGGATGAGCTGCGCGACCAGACCTACGCGCCCGGCGCGTACCACTCGTTCCACATCCACGAGCCGAAGCGGCGGCTCATCTCAGCCGCGCCCTTCCGCGACCGGGTGGCCCACCATGCCCTGTGCAACGTCATCGAACCCCTCTTCGAGCGGAGCTTCATCTTCGACAGCTACGCCAACCGCGTCGGCAAGGGCACGCACCGCGCCCTCGACCGCTGCACCCAGTTCATGCGTCGCCACCGCTACGTGCTGGCCTGCGACGTGCGCGAGTACTTCCCCAGCATCGACCACGCCATCCTGCGCGCCCGGCTGGCGCGCCGCATCGCCGACCGCGAGGCGCTGTGGCTCATCGACACCATCCTCGCCAGCGGCGTCGGCGTGCTGGCGGGCGAATACCACATGACGTGGTTCGCCGGCGACGATTTGCTGGCAGCGGCGCGGCCGCGTGGCCTGCCCATCGGCAACCTGACCTCCCAGTTCTGGGCTAACGTCTACCTCGACAGCCTGGACCAGTTCGTGAAACATGACCTGCGCTGCGCCGCCTACCTGCGCTACGTGGACGACTTCCTGCTCTTCCACGACGACCTGCGCCAGTTGCACGTCTGGCGCGCGGCAGTCATCGAGCATCTGGCGGGCTTGCGCCTGTCCCTCCACGAAGGTCGCGCCCAGCCGCGGCCGGTGACCGAAGGCGTATCCTTCCTCGGCTTCACCGTCTACCCCGACCACCGCCGCCTGCGCCGCCACAAGGCAGTCTACGCGCGGCGGCGTTTCAGAACGCGGCTGGCCGACTACGCGGCAGGACGGCTGACCCGCGAGGCGCTGGACGGCTCGGTTCAGGGTTGGGTGAACCACGCGCGCTACGGTGACACGTGGGGCTTGCGGCGCAGCATCCTGAGCGGCGTCCTTCTCCCGCGCCCGGTGGCATAGTGCAGGAATCCCCCATCTTTGTCCGTAGCTACGACCTGCTGAAATGGCTGCTCCAGGCGACTGAGCATTTTCCACGCGGCCAGCGCTTCGTCATGGCCCAACGCCTGCAGGCGGTGGCCTTCGACTTCCAGGACGCCCTCGTCGCAGCCGGGCGCGGCAGCGGCGACACCCGACGGCGTAGCCTGGACGCGGCCGATTATCACCTGGCCCGGCTACGCCTCTACCTTCGCCTGAGCCTTGACATGCGGTGGCTGAGCATGGGACAATACGAGCACGTCAGCCGCATGGTGGACGAGATTGGCCGCCTGCTGGGCGGCTGGCAGCGCAAGGAACGCGAGTCGGCGTCGCCGTCGTGACGGGGCGCTTCTCGGGGGGGCAGCCCGGTCGTTATCCGCGGCGGGTCGTGGAACAACAATCAGAGGAACGCCCGCTGCGCCTACCGCAACAGGAACAACCCGAACAACAGGAACAACAACCTGGGATTTCGGGTAGTTCTTGCGCCTCACGCCTCTCGGACTTCGGCCAGGAATGCGGCTGGGGATCGCCCTGGACCGCCGCGGCGCGGAGAGGTGGCGGGGCTGTTCCCTGGCCGCCCGCGCTCTGTGGTCGGGCGAATATCGAACTGCCCCGCGCCTTCCAGTAGCCTGCGGGCGACCGCTGGCGCGGGGACATGGAGGAAAATGCAATGCGAATAGGTATTATCGGTGCGGGGCAGTTGGGTCGCTTCCACGCGCTGCGCTGGCGGCAGCTGGGGGCGACGGTGGACGCGGTGTACGACACGGTACGCCCGTCGGCGGAGAGGCTGGCGACCGAGGTGGATGGTACGGTGGTGGACAGCGTGGCGGAACTGATTCGCCGCGTGGACGTGGTGGATGTCAATACGCCGCCGACGGCCCATCGTGAGCCGACGGTCGCCGCGCTGCGGGCGGGGCGGCCGGTTATCTGCGAGAAGCCCCTGGCGCGGAGCCTGGCCGACGGGCGGGCGATGGTCGAGGCCAGCGAGGCGACGGGCGCGCCGCTGTACGTGGCCCACGTGGTGCGCTTCTTCCCGGAGTACAACCACTTGCATAGCCTGGTCGCCAACGGGGCCATCGGCAAGCCGGGCGTCTACCGCTCGTCGCGTCTGGGCACGTATCCGCAATGGGGTGGCTGGTTCGCCGACGAGGCCGAGAGTGGCGGCGTCATCCTGGATGTGATGATTCACGACTTCGACTTCGCTCGCTGGTGCTGCGGCGAGGTGACGCGCATCTTTGTGCGCCGCCGTCGCTGGGCGGGGCCGCCGTCCGGCGAGCACGCCTTCGCCTTGCTGCGCTTCGCAGGCGGGGCCATCGGCCACATCGAGGGTGGTTGGAACCGGCCCAGGGGCATCTGGACCACGAAGATCGAGATTGCTGGCGACGGCGGCCTGGTGGAGGTGGACAACAGCGCGCCGCACCTGGCGCTGCATCTGCACTCGGGCGACAGGCCGCCCCTACCCGTGACCGAGGACGACCCGTACCTGATCGAGCTGGGCCATTTCATGGACTGCCTCGAAGGGCGGGCGCAGCCCATCGTCACGGCGCGCGACGCCCTCGCCGCCCTCGAAATCAGCCTGGCCGGCATGGAGTCGGCGCGCACAGGGCGGGCGGTGACGCTCTCCCACGGGGAGGTGTAGGATGAGCCTGCGAGTTGGTTTCCTGGGCGTGGGCCACGTGCACACCGCCAGCTACATGCGCCACCTGCTGCGCCACCCTGACGTGTCGGTCATCGGCCTGTATGACTGGGATGCTCAGCGCGCCGCGGCCGCCGCCGAGCTGTGGGGCATCCCTGCCCTGGGCCGCGACGAGACGCTCGCTGACAGCGACGCGGTGGTCATCTGCGCCGAGAACGTCCACCACCGCGCCCTGTTCGAGGCGGCGGCGGGCAAGGTGCGGGCCGTGCTGTGCGAGAAGCCCATCGCCACGACGATGACCGACGCCCACGCCATGCTGGAACTGGCGGAGCGGACGGGCACGCGCTTGCAGATCGCCTTCCCGGTGCGCTACGCCGTCCCGCTCATGGCCCTGAAAGAGATGCTCGCTCGCGGCGACCTGGGTACAGTCCACACGGCGCGCGCCACGAACCACGGCTCGATGCCGGGCGGCTGGTTTGTGCAGGATGAGCTATCCGGCGGCGGCGCGGTACTGGACCACACCGTCCACGTCGTCGATGCGCTGCGCTGGCTGTGGCCGGGGGTGGAGGTCACGGAGGTGTACGCCGAGGTGGGGCGCGACCTGCTGCATCCGCAGCTTGGCTGCGACGATGCCGGTCTGCTGTCCTTCACCCTCAGCAACGGCGTCATGGCGACCCTGGACACGAGCTGGTCGCGCCCGCCGAGCTACCCCATCTGGGGCGATGTGACGCTGGAACTGATCGGCGACCAGGGCTTCACCAGCGTGGACGTATTCTCGCAGAACGTGGCTCTTGCGCCGCGCGCTGGGGCGTACCGCTGGGTCGGCTTTGGCCGCGACCTGGACGGGGCTTTGATTGACGACTTCGTGGACATGGCCCAGACCGACCGCGCGCCGTCCATCACGGGCGAGGACGGTCTGCGAGCCATGCAGGTCGCCCTGGCCGCCTACGAGTCGGAGCGGACAGGGCAGCCGGTCGCTCTGGGTTGAATGTACGAAGGTTGAAAGTTGAAAGGTTGTGGAGGGAACTCTCAAACCTTCGACTTTCAACCTTCAATCCGCATCATGCCGGGGTGCCGAACGACCGGGAACGGAACTTCTTGAGGAAACCCGCCCAGGCCGACTCCGCCTCGATCTTGCGGTCGATGTCGCCCTTGCGCGTCTCCATCAACTGTAGCACGCGCTGCTCTTCATTCTCGTCTAGCCAGAACCCGTGGCCCTGGTCGCAGTAGTCGATCTCCAGGCTGTGGTACATGCGGTAGCGGAATACGCGCAGCGGGTTGCCGCAGTGGGGACACTTGTACTCGGTGGGGGAGCTATCGAGCATCAGGCTCCCCTTCCAGGCATCCTGGTCGTAGGCCTGGTCTTCTAGCTGGTCTAGTTCGTCCTGATCGAGCCACATGCCGTTGCATGTGGGGCAGGCGTCCACCTCGATACCCAGGTGATTGCGTGTCTCGAGGGTCGCGCCGTCTTTCGGGCACTGCATCGCCTTCTCCTTTAGAAGCGGGTCTCGCCGAAGCCGAGACGCTTTCGCATGGTGTGCAAGAAATCCAGGTCGTCTTCGCTGGGTAGGCCGCCGCGCACGGGATGCATGATGACGCGGCGAATCTGGTTCAGCCGCAGCATATCGTCCAGCAGGACACGGCGGTCGCCGCGCGCCTTGGGCGGCAGGTAGGGAGCCAGCACCTTCCACTGACGGTCGAGGATGAGGCGCAGGTCGATCAGGTCGGTGTACCCATAAGGCTCCGAAGGCTGTAGCGCGTCGTCCTCCTCGCGGCGCGACTGAGCCTTGATACGCACGTCGCGGGGGATGCCCTGCCGCCACCAGCCTGTCTCCCCCTCGCCGAATTCCCGCACGAAGGCCTCGCGAATCAGGCGGTGCAGGCCGACTTCGATGTCGCGCAGGTGCTCATACACCTCGCCATACAGGCGGCCCACGTCGCCGTAGCGGAGCAGGACCTCGATGTCCTCCACGGCAATGGTGTGCCCGGCGTCGGTCAGGTCGCGGTGCAATTGCTCGGCCGTCGGCAGGTAGCCGAGGCCAAGCAGGGCGCGGGTGATGGGCTGGCGGCTCTCGCGGGGAATGTTGAGCAGCACGTCGGCGCAGCGCAACCGACCCTGGCCGATGAGCTGGTCGACAATGAGCAGGACATCGGGCAAGGGCTGGTCGAGATGGCGGGCAATCTGGCCGGGGGTGTGCCCCTGGTCGAGCAAGGCATGGATGGTTGCCTCGCGTGTCATGAAGCCTCCGACGGCGTTAGGAAAGTACTCCAATCTTAGCCACGCCGTGAACGACGGTCAATTTGATAACAGCATCTGGCGGGAGGAAATGGTGAAATGGATTACTCGTGAGCGGCTGCGCATCGACCGCACGGCGTCCGCGTGGCTCATCCAGCGCTTCGTTGACCCGGCGGCCGAGTTTCTGTACGTGCCACGCGAGGCGGTGATGACGCGGGCGGCGGCGGAGGGGGCCATCCCCTTCCACGTCAGCGAGGCGGAACTGGGGAAGCGCGGCGGGCGCACGGGCTTCGACGCCATCCTCGATACGTATGGGCTGGCCGACCCCGCGTTGCACCTGCTGGCGAAGATCGTGCGCGGCGCGGACAGGGCCGACCGCGAGGAGCGCGCACCCGAGGCCGACGGCCTGTGGGCGGTTAGCCACGGTTTCTTCCTGCTCGGCTTGCCCGACGGGGAGTCCCTGGCGCGCCAGGCTCCGGTCTTCGATGCCTTGTATGCCTATTGCCAGGAGAAGGTGGCGAAGTCGTCGGGGTGATGGATGCGACCGCCGGGGTGTTGGCGCTCGGCCGCCTGGAGGGCGACCCCCGCCCTGCCATCGCATCCTTTTTTGACTCGTCCTCGCGCCGACCCTACAATGTAGAGCCGTCACATGTGGCGGCTCGGCTGTCGCCTACCAGGGAACCACCGGCCTTGAACGACCGAGTCTCGTACTGGGACGTGCTGCGCGGCAACGCGAACTTTCGCAAGTTGTGGCTCGCCCAGTTGACGAGCAACGCCGGCGACTGGTTCAACGACGTGGCCGTGCTGGGGCTGATTCTGCAACTGACCGGCTCGCCGGCCGCGGCGGGTGGGTTCATCATCGCGGCGCAGGTTCCGGGCGTCCTGCTTAGCCCGGTGGCTGGGATATGGGCCGACCGCTACGACCGCAAGCAGGTCATGGTGGTGTCGGATGTGCTGCGCATGGTCCTGGCCCTCGGCTTTCTGCTGGTACGCAGCGCAGATCAAATCTGGCTCATCTACATCATCACGGCTGCGCTGCGCTCGGTGACGGCGTTCTTCGGTCCGGCGCAGCGCGCCGCCATCCCGAATCTGGTCACACCGCGCGAACTGCTACCCGCGAATGCCCTGTCGGAGCTGACGTGGGGCGCGATGCTGGCGGTGGGTGCGGCCCTCGGTGGCCTGGTGTCGGCGTACCTGGGGCGTGATGCGGCGTTCATCATCAACTCGATGTCGTTCCTGGTATCGGCGATTCTCATCTGGGCCATCCGCGCGCGTTTCTCAGAAGCGACGCCGCACAGCCTGGGGCGGGTGTCGCTAGGCTGGAAGGCGATGTGGGGCGGCCTGGACTATGCGCGACATAATCTGGCGGTGGCGGCCTTCATCTTCGTCAAGTTTGGCTGGGGGTTGGGAGCGGGTACGGTGTTGATGCTCAGCCTCTTCGCGACCCAGGTATTCTACCAGGGCGACGAGGGCATTGGCTGGCTGTACGCGGCGCGCGGCTTCGGCGTCCTGGTAGGGCCGTGGCTCGCCAGCCTGTTGATCGGGGCGAGTGTAGCTCGCCTGCGCTGGTCGGTCAGCGTGGGCTACCTGACGAGTGGCCTGGGCTACCTGGGCTTCAGCCAGGCGCAGAGTCTGCCCCAGGCGGCGGCGATGGTGTTCTTTGCCCATACGGGCAGCGGCGCAGCCTGGGTAACGAGTTCCACCATGTTGCAGCAGATCGTGCCCGACCGCCTGCGCGGGCGAGTGTTCAGTCTCGACAATGCTCTCGTGACTCTGGCGATGGCGCTCTCTACGGCGTTTGTTGGCTGGGCGGCTCCCGTCTACGGTGCGCGCGCTGTGTGCGCCTGGGTGGCGAGCATCGCGCTGGTGTGCGCGGCTTTCTGGTCGGGCCTGATCCTCATGCGCGGCGCAGAGATTGGTGTGACGAGTAGCATCGAGTTGGAGGCGAGCGGTGAGTAGCCTCCCGCCACACCGGCTCGTGTTGGTCGCGCTCCTCAGTGTGGCCGTGGTAGGTTGCGCCAGTCCCGCCCCCCCTGTCGCCGTGGCGACACCACAGGTGGCGTCACTAGCCACTCCCACCGCCGTGGCGACGCCGTCTGCGACGGCGCTGCCCACCCTCGCCGCCACCCCCTCACCGCGGCGCGTCCTGTTCGACTTCAGCGTGGCCGCCCGCCGCGTGCCCATCGTGTTACGCCTGGACGAGGCGCGTCTCAACGGGGATGCCCTGTCCCTGTCCGTCGAGTTCATCAACGCGGGCGCGCGGGACTTGCAGGGGCCGACCGGGGCCAGCGGCAATGATGCTGTTCTGGTCGCTGACGGCGCGCCCCAGCAGCCCACCGACGTCACCGCCAGCCTGGCCGCGGATATTGCCCCCAGCGGTCGCTGGAACGCGGGCGCGACCAATCGCGGTACGCTGGTCTTCCGCCAGCCCCAGGATGAAACGGCGACCCTGCGCCTGCCGGGCTTCCCCCCCGTCCAGATCGACCTCAAGGCCGGGTCGGCGCGGGCCATTGCCGACGACGGGGCGACGTTGCCTACGCCGACGCCCAACCCGGCCAGCCCCGCGCTGCTGGGTGCGCGCGACGCCCTGACTCGCCTCCAGCAGGCCATACTCAGGCAGGATAGGGACGCCTTCGCGCGCGTGACGACGCCGGCCGCCCGCGAGTTCTTCCGCGACGTGACCGACCCGCTGGCCTTCGCCCGCAACGTGCCCTTCAGTCGCCTCGAGCTGGAGATGTTTCCCATCGATCCAACGGCGGAGCAAGTTGTCGTGGTCGACGGCCAGGCGGCACGCCTGGTCAACGTGCCGGTCGCCCTGGTCTATGCCTTCACGGGCGTCGAAAACGAGTGGTTCCGCCACGTGCTGACTCTCGATTTCGAGCGCGTCGGCGCGGAGTGGCGCGTCGCGAATATCCGCGCTGATCGCTCACCCTTCTGGACGGTTGGCCTGACCGCCCACACCCGAAGCCCCCACTTCCTCGTTTTCCACCGCGCGGGCCAGAATGTTGAGGCGGTCATCGCCGCCGCCGAGAAGGCCCACGCCATGCTAGGGGCGCGGCTGGAGGACCTCGTCGATCCGGTCAACATCATGGTCATCGTGGACGATCGTGACCTGTTCACCCAGGTTACCCAGCAGAGCGGCCACAGCTTCGTTGGCTCGGCGCGCTACGATAACCTGCTGACCGCGACTGGCATCCGCGTCGCCAGCCGCGCCCTGTTCATCAATGAGGGCGCGTTCAGTAACGGCAACCTGGTCAACCGTCGGGACCAGACAATTCAGCACGAATTGACCCACCTGGCCCTGGCCCGCTGGACACGCCCGTGGACACCTACCTGGCTCGTCGAGGGCACGGCGGGCCTCTTCGCTGACGAGACGAACTACGACGCCCTGGACGACTTTGTCCGTCAGCAGGGTGTAGATGCGGTTAGCCTGGACAGTGTGACCGGCATCGAGACCCTGGATCAGGCGGGCGTGCCTCTCCTGGTTGCCTACGCCTACTCCACCTTTGTGGCCGAGACGATTGTCGAGCAGTTCGGCCAGGACAAGTTCCTTGACCTCTACCGCGCCTTCGCCGACGTGAGCATGGACCGAGTGCGCGAGGCGGCGGGGGAGGGCGTGTCCGTCGCGCCTGACCGCTTCCGGAATCTTCAGCGTACTAACCTCGACGAACTGGCGCCCAGCATGCTGGGCGTTACCCCCGCCGAGTTGACGGCTCGCGTCAAGATGCGCCTGCAAGAACGCCTCGCGCGCCCGTGATGCCTCACGCCGTGTCGACGGGACTGATAAAATAATGGCCTTGTTCCGCTTGCCTTGTCTGGTCCACCCTGTCTGCCCTGGACATCCTATCCAGGTCGCCTTTGAACTCGATGCCTGACGCGCCCCAACCTCTCAGCGACGATGCAGCCGTCGATCTCCTCGAAGGCCTCGTCCGTATCCCAAGCCTGTCCACCCAGGAACACGCCGCCGTGGCGTGGCTCGTCGCGCAGATGCGCGGCCTGGGGCTGGATGCCCACGTCGACGCGGCGGGCAACGCCGTCGGCGCCATCGGCGGTGGCCCGCGCCAGATCGTGCTGTTAGGGCATATCGACACCGTGGGGGGCGTGGTTCCGGTGCGGCGCGAGGCGGGCCAGCTGTACGGGCGCGGCAGCGTCGACGCCAAGGGGCCGCTGGCGACCTTCGTCGCGGCCGCCGCCCGCGCTCGTATCCCCGACGGCTGGCAGGTGGTGGTCGTCGGGGCGGTCGAAGAGGAGTACGCCACGTCGAAGGGCGCGCGTTACGCCGCGACCCAGTACCGCCCCGAAATGTGCGTCATCGGCGAGCCGAGTAGTTGGGACCGCATCACCCTCGGCTACAAGGGGCGGCTGCTTCTGCGCTACCGGCTGGCGCAGGCCGTCGCTCACACGGCCGGCCAGGCCGTCGGCGCGCCGGAGGTGGCCGTCGACTATTGGAACCGCGTCGCAGCCTGGGCTGCCGTCTATAATGAAGGCCGCGAGCGGGTCACGGACCAGGCGACACCCGCCCTGCGCGACATCCACACCGCCAGCGACGGCCTGACCGAGACGGCCGAGATGCTCATCGGCGTGCGCCTGCCGGTCGGACTGCCGCCCGACGAGGCCGCCGCCGCGCTGGCCGCCCTGGCGGGCGACGCCCAGGTGGAGTTCAGCGGCCACGAGACGGCCTACCGCGCCGACAAGAACAACGCTCTGGCGCGGGGCTTCCTACGGGCCATCCGCGGCGAGGGCGGGACGCCCGCCTTCAAGGTCAAGACGGGCACGTCGGACATGAACGTGGTGGGGCCGGTGTGGAACGTGCCCATCATCGCCTACGGCCCCGGCGACTCCAGCCTCGACCATACGCCCCACGAGCACGTCGCCATCGACGAGTATCTGCGGGCGATTCGGGCGCTGACGATGGTGCTGGAAGGCCTCGAATGAATCTGGTAGGGCAGGGTCTCTCTGCTAGCCTGGCAGGCGCACAGGGTGGGCGACTCCACCGCCGCCATCGTCACGCCTCCTGCGTCAGCCTGCCGTCCAGCGGGCCGGCGCGCAGGGCCGCCGCTATCTCCGGAGCGCCGAGCCGCGGGCGCAGGTCGCGGTCGAGGAATGCTCCCGTCGAATAATCCCGCGCCAGCAGGGTGCGCGCCCCATCTTCCCCTAGCCGGTGAATCTCGTGTCGCCACGTCCCGCGAATGCGCCCATCGTAGACGTAGCGGCTCTCAATCTCAACGACGTCACCCAGGCCCGCGTCGCCGAAGAACTCGATGTCGTGGCGGTACTGCAAGATGAGCAGATTCTCGCCCCACATGCGGTCGGCGGGCCAGCCCGCCGCGCCCGCCGCGCGGAACGTTGCCTCCTCCAGCCAGTTGAGGTAGGCTGTGACGGCCGCCACGCCGCGCATGTCGAGCTGGTAGCGGCGGATACGGTGCCGCCAGAAGAAGGGCACGGCCTCGGCCTCGGCGGGTGGCGCAAAGGGCTTCAGAGGCGCGGCGCGATTGGCGACGAGGGGCGGCGGATCGCCCGGCGCGCGCCACGTCGCCCGCGCCGACAGGACACGTCGCCCGTCGCTGGGGCGATCAATCTCGTAGCAGCGGGTAACATGGCCATCCTGTACCCCGGTCGCCCATGTCGTGACGGTCAGCGCGTCGCCGTAGACAGCGGCGGCCTTGT
This sequence comes from Anaerolineae bacterium, assembly GCA_034431435.1. Classification (GTDB taxonomy): domain Bacteria; phylum Chloroflexota; class Anaerolineae; order Epilineales; family JAHCIE01; genus JAHCIE01. The sequence goes on from DAOUDG010000086.1 coordinate 77,661, forward strand.
ATTCGACCGAGAGGGCGGTCAGCATGACGTCGGGCGCGGCCTCGCGACTCACGCCGTGAGCGAGCAGTGTCGCTTCGTGCAGATAGTCGATGTAGACGGCGTTGTTCACGTGGCGCAGCGAGTCGCAGTCGCGCGCCTGGACGGTCACGATTGCGGTGTACACGCCATCCATAGCAGGGTCACTCCTTGCAGGGCGCTTGAATGTCGGTGAGGCTCAGCGGGCGGCGCTCGATAGCCCGCGCCGCTGCTGCGCCCAAATCGTGCGGCGTCGTCACGCGCTCAGCATGCGCAGCGAAGGCCCCGACCAGGGCGATCAGCTTGCCTGACACGCGGCGATACGGGTCGGCCATACAGGCGCTGCGGGTGAGGATGCTTAGCGGCTGCGGGTCACGCCGACGCGGTCGCACCATTGGCGTACCGGGCATACCGAGCAGCGCGGCGACGTCGGGTGGCAGATGTTCTGGCCCAGGGCGACGAACAGCGTATTGATCTCGTGCCAGTACTGGGGCGGCAACTTGGCCCGCAAGACCATTTCCGTCTCGTCGGGGGTCTTGGTCGTCACGTAGCCCAGGCGATTGCTGATGCGGTGGACGTGGGTGTCAACGCAGATGCCGGGTTTGCCGTAGCCTGCTGTGACGACCAGGTTAGCCGTCTTGCGGCCGACGCCCGGCAGGGTCAGCAGGGTGTCCAGGTCGTCGGGCACGGTCCCGCCGTACTGGTCAACCAGGATGCGGCTGATGTCGAGGATGGTCTGCGCCTTGGTGCGGTAGAAGCCGACGGGGTAGATGGCAGTGGCGATGGCCTCGGCCGACAGGGTCAACATCGCGTCCGGCGTGTCGGCCAGGGCGAACAGGCGCGGTGTCACCTGGGCCGTCGTCTTGTCCTGGGTGCGCAGGCTAAGAATGGTGGCGATGAGGACGCGGTAAGGCGTCGTACCCCGCGCCGCCATCGCGTCGACCAGAGGCGTCTCCCAGGCGGGCATCGCGGCGCGCACCGCCGCCAGAACGTCGTGGATGTCGTCGTCGCGCATGGCGGTAGCATAGGCGTGCCCCGCCGCCGGGTCAAGTTCCGGGCCTGCCCAGCCGATGGTGTTGTTGCTGGGGGAAGGGAAGACTCACGCCGTCCCGACCGCCGGGCTGTGGGCGTCGAGCCAGGCGAGGAGCGTGTCCATGACATCGGCGCAGTCGAGGTCGTTGTGTAGCTCATGGTAGTTGTCGGGCCACATCTTGAGGGTCTTGTCCTGGCTGGCCGCCGCCTCGTATAGACGCCGCGAGCCGGCGGGGTTGGTGTAGCGGTCGGCTGTGCCGTGCATCACCAGTAGCGGCAGCCGCAACTCACCCATGCGAGCCTGGGCGGCAAGGGACGCATTGAGCAATTCGTTGCCCATGCGCGCCTTGATGCCGCCGTTGTAGCAGAGTGGGTCGACGCGGGTCGCCGCCTCGACGCTGGGGTCGCGGCTGAGCACGCCCTCCGCGCCCTTGACCAGTTGCAGGCTCGGCGTGACTCGCGCTGCCACACCGGACACACGCTTGAGGAGTGGCGACACGTCGTCGCCGATCTGGATGGCCGCGCTGGTCAGGATGAGGCCGTCCAGGCCGTCGGGGTAATCGAGCGCGTAGTGGGTGGCGATCAGGCCGCCCATGGAGTGGCCGTACATGAAGAGGGGTACGCCGGGCATGGCTTCTTGCGCGCGACGTACCAGTGGGCGTAGGTCGGCGACGTACAGAGCGAAGCGTTCGACGTTGGCGCGCTCGCCACTGCTGCGCCCGTGGCCGCGATGATCCTGGGCGAACACGGCGTAGCCGCGTTCCGTGAGCATGGCGATGACGTGCTTGTAGCGGCCGATGTGCTCGGCGTAGCCGTGGACGAGGACGACCACGCCACGAGCAGGACCCTCGGGCCGCCAATCCTCGAAGGTCAATTGGACGCCGTTGGCGCCGGGCAGGACGCCGGTTTCGTGAAGCATGGGAAACAACCTCCAGACGGAGATGGATGCCATCATGGTATGTGATGCGTGAGCGCGGCTTGGGACAATTCTTGAGATGTTCCAGTGCGTTGGTCAGACAACCCGAATGCAGTATACTAGGCCAAGACGACAGAAGGGAGTCATGTTGCCAATATGAGCCGTCAAGACCACATCGAACAGGCGCCTACTCCCAACCGTCGGGGTCGAGGCTGCCTCGCGTGGCTGGGGGGGCTTGCACTTTTCGTCTTGGCGATGATGCTAGGCGGCGCGCTATACGAGGTGGCCGCTGAAGCCGCTGACCTGCGCGCTCACCCTGCTCCTGGGCAGATGGTGGACGTAGGCGGCTATCGGTTACACATCAACTGTACCGGCGCCGGCAACCCCACCGTGGTTATTGATGCCGGCCTGGGCGATTGGTCCACGAATTGGAGTTGGGTGCAGCCGGAAGTAGCCAAATCCACACGGGTTTGCACCTATGATCGAGCTGGCTATGGTTGGAGCGAGGCCGGCCCGCTGCCACGGACAACCCAGCAATTTGTCAGAGAACTGCACGCCTTGCTGAGCCAGGCCAACATTCCAGGTCCCTACATGCTCGTCGGGCACTCGCTCGGTGGATTCACAGCGCGTTTGTTTGCCCACGACTACCCAACCGAAGTTGCTGGGGTTGTGCTGGTCGACTCAATGCAGCCTGCCGACGATGCGCACCTTCCAGGTGACGTAAAGTCTGCGACGAGTTCGCCACTAGACCCGGTTTCGATTGTCCCCGCCCTGGCTCGTTTCGGAGTATTTCGTCTGGGCGCGGGGCCGCTCGGCTTGGGAGGTCTACATTTGCCGCCAGACGCCGAGCAAGCCCATGCTGCGTTCTCGGTACGCCCGCAATACTTCCAGACTATGCTAGACGAAACGCGCGCGATTCCAGAAGGTTCGGTGCAGGTCAGGGCGGTCCATACTTTGGGCGATCTACCCCTGGTGGTTCTGTCGCGCACCCCGGACAACAGCGCTTCTGGCAGAGTGTGGCAGGCAAACCAGATCGAGATGCTACAACTCTCCTCACACAGCCAACAGGTGATTGCGGACAAGAGCGGCCACAACATTGAGATTGACCAGCCGGAGGCAGCGGTTGAAGTCATCTCGAAGATGGTAAAGCAGATTCGTCAGCGGCCTGTCGACTGACATCTCGAAGCCCACCCAATCTCCACTTTCTTATCCCTAATCTCTCTCCTACCGCTCCCCACCCCATACAGCGCCACCAGTCGCGCTCTCTTCGACATGCGGCGGCGGGTAGCGGGCGGCGCTGATGAAGCTCGCCTGCGACACTCAGCCAACCGGCTCCGGGTGGCGCTCCACCTGCGCCAGGTTGGTGTAGAAAGTTGCGCCGCGCCCCATGTCGGTCAGGGCGTCGGACGTCAGCTGGTTGATGCCCTTGCCGTCGGGGCTTAGCTTTGACCACCAGGTAGCCTCAGCGGCAGCCACGCCGGGCTGTACCATATCACCCACCCGCGCCCGCAGCAGGCATGTCCCTCGGTCGTTGAACACGCGGCACCAGTCGCCGTCGGCGATGCCCCGCGCCTCGGCGTCTACAGGGTTTAGCTCGATGAACGGCTCGCCCTGCTTCGCCATCAGCTTATCCACGTGGGAGAAGGATGTATTGAGGAAGAAATGCGCGCTGGGGGTGATGAGGTTCAGCGGGTAACGCGCGGCCAATTCGGGGTCGGCCGCGGCGCTCTCACCGATGGGGTCGTGACGCGGCAGCGGGTCCAGTCCCGCGGCGAGCATCGCTGCCGAGTACAGCTCCACCTTGCCGCTGGCCGTTGGGAAGCCACCGTGGGCGAAGGGGACGTAGGGGGCGTGGGGTGTGGGGCGTGGAGGGTTGAGCGTGGCGGAGGCCCCGCCAGCGATCGCTCCGTACTCCACGCCCGCCACAATCGGTTCGGTGTGCGGGAGCCAGAGGCGCGCCCAGCCGTTGCCCATGAGGGCCTGACGGGTGACGCCCTGGAGGTGGGGATGATCGACGGCGAGGGCCTGGTCGATCATGGCTTCCACGCTATCGTCGAAGCACGGCTCGCTGAAGCCCATCGCCTTCGCCAGGCGGCGGAATAGCTCGACGTTGGACACCGACTCGCCGAGGGGCGCGATGGCGGGCTGGTTGATCTGTAGGTAGTACGTGCCGTAGGCCTTGTGCAGGTCCATATGCTCCAGCTGGGTCGTGGCGGGCAGCACCAGGTCGGCGTAGTCGGTGGTATCGGTGAAGTAGGGGTCGTGCACAACGGTGAACAGATCGTCGCGCCGCAATCCCTGGATGACGCGCGCTGAGTTGGGCGCGCTGGCAGCCGGGTTGGCGTCGTAGACGAACAAAGCCTTAATGGGTGGGTTGGTCGCGGTGAGCAGCGTCTCACCGATCTGATTCATGTTCACCCAGCGCGGTTCGGGTGTGGGCCGCAGATCGGGGCGGGCCAGGGCCGCGTAGTCGATGGGAAACGCGCCGGACGTGCTGAGCAGCGCGCCGCCGCCCAGGTCGCGCCATGCGCCGACAACGGCGGGCAGGCAGGCTACCGCGCGGACCATCATGCCGCCGTTGGTGTGCCGCTGCAAGCCGTAGTTGAGGCGAATGACCGACGGCCGTGTCGTGGCATACTCACAGGCCAGGGCCATGATGTCCTGGACGGGGAGGCCCGTGACCTCGGCGGCGCGCTCCACCGGCCACTCGCCCACCCGCTGGGTCAGGGCGTCGAAGCCGATGGCATGCTCAGCGAGCCATTCCCAGTCGTGCAGCCCCTCACAGATGATGACGTTCATCATTGCCAGGGCCAGGGCGGCGTCTGTGCCGGGGCGAATGGGCAAATGCCAGTCGGCCAGGCGTGCGGTGCGCGTCTGGCGCGGGTCGATGACGACCAGCCGTGCGCCTTGCTTGCGGGCAGCGGTGATGAAGGGCATCAGATGGGTGTTGGAGGTCGCCGGGTTGCTGCCCCAGACCAGAATGAGCCTGGCGGAGGCGAAGGCCTCAGGGTCGGTCCCCAGTGAGCTGCCGTAGGTGTACTTCCAGGCGCGGAAACCGGCCTCGGCGCAGATCGTCCGCTCCAGCTGACTGGCCCCCAGGCGGTGGAAGAAGCGGCGGTCCATGCTGCCCTCGTTGAGCAGCCCCAGCGTGCCGGAGTAGGAGTAGGGGACGATGGCCTCCGCGCCGTGCTCGGCGATAATGGCGTGGAGACGGTCGCGTACCTCGTTGATGGCCTCGTCCCAGGTGATCGTGGCGAACTGGCCGCTGCCCTTGGGGCCGACGCGACGGCGCGGGGTGAGCACGCGCCGTGGGCTGTACACCAGGTCCAGGTAGTGCTGGCCGACCTTGCCGCACAGGAAGCCGCGCGTGACGGGGTGGGTAGGGTCGCCCTGAATCTTGACCGCGCGCCCATCCTGCACGGTGACTTTCATCCCACACGTGTCGGGGCAGTCGTGGGGGCAGACGGCGTGGACAACGCGCAGGTCAGTGTTGGCAAGCATGGTGGCTACCTCGTGGAGTGCGGGAAGGTGGGGAAAGTATAGTGAGATGTCGCCCCGCAACGCAAAATGCGCGAGCAGTCCGCACTGGCCCTCGTCATGGCACGAGTAGTACTTTGGCCTCGCCGCCGGGGGTGTCGACCAGGCGGTCGAGCCAGAGGCCGCCCTCAGCGAGGTCGGCCTGGACGACCCACGGGTCGAGGCGCATCGCGCCCCGCGCCAGCCGGTCCAGGGCGTCGGCGAAGTTGGCATGGCTGTAGGCGAAGCTGCCGCGCAGGGTGATCTCGCGGCGGATGGCATCGGCGGCGGGGATAACGCCGCTCTCCTCGTGCAGGCCGCTCAGGATGACCGTGCCGCCGCTGCGGGTGGCGGCGATGGTCTGCGCGCGCGTCGCCGCGACGCCCACTGCGTCCACCGTGACCAGCGCTCCGAGGCCGCCGGTCGCCTCGCGCACCGTGCGCACCACGTCCACGGCGCGCGGGTCCAGCGCCGCGCCGCCCAGGTCCTCAGCCATCGCCCGCCGCTCGGGGGCCAGGTCCGACACGAAGACGCGGCGCGCGCCGCGCTGCTGCAACGCCTGGAGGACGAGCAGGCCAATCGGCCCCGCCCCCGCCACCAGCGTCGTCGCGCCGCCCAGGTCGCCCGCCAGCTCGCCGATGCGCATGGCGACGGCCACCGGCTCGGTCAGTGCGCCGCTGGCGAGGCTCATGCCTTCGGGCAAGGGCAGGGCTTGCGCAGCGGGGGCGACGACATATTCAGCGTAGCCGCCCGCGCGGTGCGCGCCGAGCAGTTGCCGCGACAGACAGAGCTGCTGGTCGCCGCGCTGACAGTACAGGCAGTGGCCGCACGACGACAGCGGGTTGACCGTCACCCGCGTTCCCTCGCGCAGGGCGGGGTTGTGCCTCCGCGCGCCGTCGCCCAGGGCGACCACCTCGCCCGCAAACTCGTGACCCATGACCAGGGGCGGGACGCGCAGGGCGTTGTGCCCCAGATACGCGCTCAACTCCGAGCCACAGATGCCCGCGAAGGCCACCCGCACCAGGACCTCGGACGGTCCCGGCGATGGCATTGCCTGCTCGCGAATCACCACCCGCCGTGGCCCCTCCCAAACTAATGCCCGCATACGCCTCCCCTATCCCTCACGCCCACCACACGCCCGTGCACTCCGGCAGCGTCGTCAACCCCTCGCGGCGGACGCGGTCGGCCAGGTCGTCGCCGAAAAAGAAGCGCGTCAGACGCTCGGCCTCGTCGAGGGAGGCGAAGCGATAGTCGGTTCGCAACCACGTCCGCTGGCAGCCGTGCGTCTCCTCTAGCCAGGCGTAGTAGGCGGCCAGGCCGTCGGTGGGCGGCGCGGGCGTCTCGCGGCCGGTCCCCAGCGTCTCCAGGATGACCACCATCCCGCCGGGCCGCAGGACACGGCGCATCTCGGCGAGGGCCGCCCCGATCACGTCGCGCCAGGCGTTGGGATACCACGCCACCGAGTGGCCCAGGCTCCAGCCGGCCACGGCCAGATCAGCGACGGCAGCACGCAGCGGCAGGGCAGCGTTGTCGGCGGCGGCGAAGGTCACGTGGCGAGAGCGGCCCAGGCTCAGGTGAGCCACGCGCAGCATGGCAGGGGCCGCGTCCAGGGCGACGACGGACGCAGCGGCCGGGGCCAGCAGGCGCGTCAGCCGCCCGGTCCCCGCGCCGAGTTCGACAACGTCCAGCCCCGCCCAGGGTCGAATCTCGGCCAGGGCGCGCGGCAGATTACCCTGATAGTCTTCCCGCGCGACGAGGCTATCGTAATCGTGGGCGCGGGTGCGGTAGATGGTCCGGAAATGATCCACTACCCCTCAGCGCACGCTGCGCTGCTCGACCAGCGCGCCTGCGACCCAGGTCGGTGGCGGCGAGTTGTACATATCCGTCGTGTCGGTGTAGGTCAGGTCGAGGATGTGGCCCTCGAGGGGGCCGAGCAGATAGCGCACCACCTGCCCCGCGTCGCGGCCGTCGCTCCTGGCCTCGACGCAGTGCTGGTTGAAGCCCCAGTAGTCGCCGTCGCGCAGCAAGTCAAGGCCCGCCTGGATGGTGCGCCCCGCCAGGTCCAACCCACCCTGTTCGGGGTACAGCGCGGTGTCCGGCGTGTCGCCGTAGCCGATGCCGTGGTGGAAGGCGTCGGCCGTCCAGACTACTACCGCGTCGCGGGCGATGGCTTGCAGTTCGTCAATGCCGGGTAGAATCTCCGGCTTGCCGCCCGCCAGATAGGGGTAACGGACGACAACCTGGGGTATCTTCCCCCCGCGCAGTCTAGCCTCGGCGTCCCACAAGAATAGGAAGTGGCGCAGGGAGAACTCGCTGCGCCAGTTCTGGTGGCCGTCCAGCCCCGGCCCCTGGATACCCCAATACGTCTCCTGGGTCACGTCGGCGCCGTTGGCGACGCGCACGCGGGCCTCTTGCAACTCATCAGTCAGGGCGTGCAGCACACCAACGACCAGCACGCGGTCCGCGCCAGAGTCCATGCACGCCTGCACGGTAGCGGCAATCTGGTGGCCGCAGTCGGCAATACCGGCGTGGGGGAACAGGATCGCGCCGCCCTGGCGCAGCGTCTCGCCCAGCTGCCACTGGCGGCCGCGCTCCAGCAGATCCCGCACGCCCTGCTCACCCAGGGCCGACTGCTCGCCCGCGACCATGTTGTCGATGTACACGCTCAGCGCCTGGCGGTCGAGGGTCATGGCTCACTCCTTCACTTCGGCGATCATTTCGATCTCGACGGCGTAATTGGCAGGCAACTGGTAGACGCCCACCGCTGAGCGGGCGTGGCGGCCGGCCGGGCCAAACAGGTCGTTGATTAGGTCGGTGGCGCCGTGGATGACGCCGGGTGTATCGGTGAAGCCATCGGCGGCATTGACCATGCCGAGTAGCTTGACAATGCGCACGACCTTGTCCAGGTCACCCGTGACGGCCTTGACGGCGGCGAGGCAGTTGAGGGCGCAGACCCTGGCTGCCTGGTAGCCCTCCTCGACCGAGAGATCACTGCCTACCTTACCCTTGTACACCGCTTCGCCCCGCGCCGACACCTGACCCGACGTGAACACGAGGTTGCCCACCCGCACCGCTGGCTCGATCTTGCCCTGCCCGACCGGCGCGGCCTGGATGTCATGGCCCATCGCCTTCAGCCTTGCCTCAATCGACATGCCTCTCTCCCTTCGCTCGTGCTATAGAGTGTCGCTCATCATACCTTAGGCGGGGGATGATTGTCAACGCGGGAGATGGGAGCCTGGAGATTGGCGGTTCTCAGGATTCACGTTTCGTGTTTCACGCCTCACGCGCTATAATCCGCCCAACCCCATCGCCCGGAGATTCCCCATGCTCGTCGTTGATGCTCACCTGGACTTAGGCCTCAATGCCTTATTCTACGGCCGCGATCTGAAACAGCCCGTGACGGATGTTCGTCGCTGGGAGCAGTACATGCTCGGCAAGAGCCGCGGTCGCAATACCGTCTGCTTCCCCGACATGCGCCGTGGTGAGGTGTTCCTGTCTTTCTCGACCATCCTCGCCCGTCACGCGGCGGGGCTGCGCTCCAACATCGACTTTCCGCCCGAAGCCGCCTATGCCGCCGCCCACGCACAGCGCATCTACTACGGCCAGCTGGAAGACCAGGGCATCCTGCGCCGCATCCGTAGCCGCGCTGACCTGGATGACCACCTCGCCGCCTGGCAGGCTGACCCGACTACTACGCCGCTCGGCCACGTCCTGTCGATGGAGGGGGCCGACCCTCTCCTGCACCCCGACCAGGTCTTCGAGTGGCGCGCGCAGGGGCTGCACTCGCTGAGCCTGGCCCACTACGGCGTTAGCGCCTACGCCCATGGCACGAACACGGTTGGCGGCGTCTTGCCACCGGCCCGCGAGCTACTGGCGAACATGGCCCAACTGGGGATGCTCCTCGACCTGACCCACACCTCCGACGAGGCTTTCTGGGAGGAGCTTGATCTGTACCCTGGCCGCGTCATTGCCAGCCACAACAACTGTCGCGCCCTGGTCCCCCACCAGCGCCAGTTCAGCGACGACATGCTGCGCGCCCTTATCGAGCGCGATGCGGTCATCGGCGCGGCCTTCGACGCCTGGATGCTCGACCCTGACTGGAACAAGGACGATCCGACGCCGGAGCGGGTCAGCCTGAGCCACGTCGTCGATCACATCGATCACATCTGCCAGCTTACGGGGAACGCGCGCCATGTCGCGCTGGGGACCGACCTGGATGGCGGCTACGGGCGTGAGCAAAGTCCGGGCGACCTGGATACCATCGCTGACTTGCAGCAGATACCAGACCTGCTGCGCGCCCGCGGCTACCACGAGGCTGACGTGGCGGCCATCATGCACGGCAACTGGTTGCGCCTGCTGCGCGAGACGCTGCCGCTATGACGGACGAAAGACGAAGGACCAGGGGCTGAGGGGAACACCCCTCTTGGTCCCTGGTTCTTCGTCCCTGGTCGTCGGTGGGCAGCGGTCCGCGCTACTCCGCCAGCGGGATGTACAGGTCCAGCGTCAGGCCGTCGGGAGTGGCGGGGAACGGCCCAACGTGCTCCTCAAGCCACTGATGCTGGCCCAGGCGGTAGCCCGCGTTCTCCCGCCAGGTGTTGAGCCGGACCCAGCTCGCCTCGATGGTATCCACGCCGCGACAGCGCATGACGCCGTAGCGGCCGCCGCCGAACTCCTTGATCTCCGCCTCGCCGCCCGCCACTACCTCCGCGCCAACCTCGATCCACAGCTCGTAGCCGTAGTTCGGGCTGCCGGGGCTGGGGCTGGGGTTGTTGAAGCCGAAGATGCGGTGCGCACCGTCCAGCAACCCCCGCGCCCCTGCCCACGCGGCCAGCTTCTCCGCCGCGATGCCCTCAGGGCTGGCCCCGTACCCGTGGACACTTGCTACCCGCAGCGGTCCCAGCGTCACCCGCCGAACGTCCTGCATCTTCATCGGTCGTCTCCTTTCATGTCGTCGCCCCATGCGACTGCCCACCCGTAGTATACGCCCGATTCCTGACACCTTCTGTCAGGTATGTGTGCTATACTGGGTAAAGAGCGAGGGTGGGGAGGGGGCATGCGAGCCGATCGACTGCTGGCGCTGCTGATGTTGCTGCAAACCGGGGGGCGAATGACAGCGGCCGAGCTGGCGCGGGAGCTGGAAGTGTCCGAACGGACCATCTATCGCGACCTGGACGCGCTGGCGATGGCGGGCGTGCCGGTCTACGCCGAGCGGGGGCCGGGGGGCGGCTGCGCGCTGCTCGACAGCTACCGCACGTCGCTCACGGGCCTGACCGACGGCGAGGTGCGCGCCCTGTTCCTGCTGAGCCTGCCCACGCCGCTGGCCGACCTGGAGGTGGGCCGTGACCTGAAGGCCGCCGTGCTGAAGCTCAACGCGGCTCTGCCTGCTGAACGCCAGGATCAGGCGGACTGGCTGCGCCAGCGGCTGCATCTCGACTGGTCAGCCCCGTCCGAGGCCGAGACCGTGCCTCACCTGCCGCAAGTCCAGCGGGCTGTGTGGGAGAACCGCCGGCTGCGTGTGACGTACCGCCTGGATGACGCGCCCTATCGTCCAGCCTTCGAGCGGGTGGTGGAGCCGTATGGGCTGGTGGGCCAGGCGGGCGTGTGGTACGTGGTGTGGGGCAGTGACGGTCGCCGGCAAGCCTTTCGCGTCGCGGGCTTACAGGCGGTCGAGGTTCTTGACGAGACCTTCCTGCGCCCGCCCGGCTTCGACCTCGCCGCAGTCTGGGCCGCCTGGCGCGATGAACAGGCGGCAGCCCGGCGCGCCTACCTGGTGCAGGCGCGGTTGGCGCCTGAAGTGGTGGCCAGTCTGCCGCTGCTCTTGGGGGCCGCGGCCGTCGATGGCAGGACCGAGACCGACACCGACGGCTGGACGACCGTCACGCTGACCTTCGCGAACCTGGAGGCGGCGCGCGCCCAACTGCTGGCCCTCGGCGGAGCCGTGGAGGTTCTCGCTCCGTTGCCCCTGCGCCTCAGCCTGGCCGACTTCGCGCGGCAGGCCGCCCGCCGCTATGAGCCGTCACCCTCGATGAGGCGCAATAGCGCGGGATAGACGCGATCCACCTGATGGGCGGGTTGACTGGGGTCGATCATGTCATGGAAAACGCGCGCCGAGCGGGGGAAGTGCAGGGTCGTCACTTGAACGCCGGGATAGCGCCGCCAGTCGTGCACCAGGTGGTCAACGGTGTGGTTGTTGATGGCGGTGTCACCGGCCGTCGTCACCACCGCGATGCGCCGCGACGCGGGCGGTGTGGTGCGCGCCGCGTGCAGCACGACCTGCCCCAACAGCATGCACTGGGCCACGGCGTGTGTGGCGAAGCGAGGGTAGGCGTAGTCAGGGCCGGGAATGCGCTGCCGGGTACGCGGGTCCCACCACAGGAAGACGTTGGGCAGGCGGAGCGCGGCGCGCTGGACGGCGCGGCCGACGACGGCGGGCACGAAAGGCAGGTCGAAGGATGGCGCGAGCGGCATAGCCAGGTGCAGGCCGGGGCGAAACTGGGCGGCCCACGCCGCCATGACGCCGCCGAAGGAAATGCCGGCCACGATGACGCGCCGCCCCAGCCCAGCCGCGATGTCCAGCGCCTCGCTGGTCACCTGCCGCAAGTCCAGCGCCGTCAGCCGCGCCTGATCGGGCGTCATACGATCGCGCAGACCGTGGTATGGGAAGCGCGGGACGAACACAGTGTAGCCATCGGCGTAGAGGCGGTCGGCCAGCAGGCGGTACTGGGTGGGGGCGTTCGTGTAGCCGTGGAAGAGAACCACCGCCCGCTCCGTCGCGCCGTGGTGGCTCAGCAGGATAAGGCGCGCTACAGGGTTGACTGTTGCATCGTCACGGGCACGCAACGCTGCGATGCGCTCGACCGCCTCGCGATAGTCGGCGGCCGGTTGAGCGGGCGGTATCTCGGTCAGCGTGGATGACACCCTGCGACCTCAGCGCGCGGCGATGGCGACAGGATAAAGATGCCCTCTCGCCGTCGGTCTGTCAAGGCGAACCGGCGAAAATTACCTGCGGGGGTCCCGATGAGTTCGTCATCATGGACCCCCGCAGGAGAGAGGGTTCGTCAAGGCGATTGCGCCAGTCGGTTAGGGTGCGATGTTGGCTGAGATGTCTTCCCGTGGGAGCCTGGATGTAGGCAGTGATGGACCTCTAGGAGCAAGGATGGTGGCGATGGTGAACCTCTAGGAGCAAGGATGTCGGCTGCGATGGACCCAGGGAGCTAGAGTGAGGGCTGCGTTGTTCTCCCGTGTGGGCTGCGATGTCGGCTATGATGCTCTCCCGTGTGAGGCTACGATGTTGGCTATGATGCTCTCCTGTGTGAGGCTGTGATGTTGGCTGTGATGCTCTCCCATCGTGGGCTAGGATGCTGACTGGTTTGTTGTGCCGTTCGGCGCAGCCTGGTTCGCCTGGACGATCCCTACCTCTCTCAATTGGGATTGAATAGTGTTCAGCAGGTGCTCCATGTATGTTTCCCCGCTGGGCAACGTTGTTTCGTTATCGAAATAATGCCGCTTCAGGTTATGGTTATAAGGCCCAATGTTGTTGAGGGTGATGCGGCCCTCGGCCAGGGCGCGGTTCCAGTTGGATCGCGTCGCGATTCTCCAGCGCCCCGGAAATACCCACCACCCCAAGCCCTGCACAAAGTCCTTTGAGCCGTAGTTGTGCCACAGATGGTCCATCTTGTCCAGGCCGGGCCGGTTGGCGATTAGGCCGCCGACAGACTGAATGTAGATAGGGCCTTGGAGCAGATCGCGCAGAAAGTCCACCGCGCCGACGGAGATCTGACCGCCGCCGCTCCAGCCCAACAGCGTGACGGGCTTGCCGCCGTCGAGCTTGTAGCCGTGGCGTAGCAGGCCATCGCGGATCTCGCGCGCTGTCCCCAGGTCGTAGATGGGGCCGTAGCGACCGTCGGCGGAGACGAAGACCTGCTCGGCGTTGCGAAGATTGACGAAGATGCCGGCCAGTGGGTCATTCATGTTCTTGAGGCGGCGGGCCTCGAGCCATCGCCAGAAGGGGGCCAGCACGGCGCTACTGGTCAGGCCGGTGTTGTTCATCGCATACGGGTAGATGTCGCTGATGACCTTCGTTGCTGGCAGCCGCTCCTTCAGTCCCTCGACAAAGGGGTACTCCTCTTGCGGGACGGACCCGCCCGCAATCGCCCCGATCCCCGACAGGTACACCAGATAGTGATCCGCGTCGTCAAAGCCCTCGCCTGGTAGGAGCTGCTGATCGCTCTGGGCCACATCGCGACGCGCATCCTCTCCGCCGAACCAGCCCGCCCACCATGTCATCGACCGCAGCGGTGAGATCAGCAGGGTCAGCAGGACGAAGACGATGGCCCCGAAGACCAGCAGGCGTACGAGTTCCAGCAACTCCGCCAGCATCTTACTTCCGCCCCTCACGACGTGACTTGCTTGTGTTCCAGTGCAGCTGGTCGCGCACTGTCGCTGCCCTATCGATGCCGAGCATTCGGTCGCCGATGGCCCAGATGGGCCGCCCGATGGTGGTCTGGATGGTGAACATCATGGCGAAGCTGAGCGTCACCACTACCAGGGATGCCCAGAAACCGGCTGCGAAGAGGGTCTCCACCCCGCGTACCGCCGCCAGCATCGACCACACGTAGAGCAGCACCTGGATGGCCGACCCTGCGTAGGGCAGCAGGATCAGGAAACCGAAGACAAGGGGGGCGTAGCTCAGGGCAATGATGAGCAGAATCTGGCGATACGTGGCGGTCTCCGCCAGTAGAAAGTTCCCGGTTGCCCAGACCATCAACGCCCAGAAGAAGATACCCGCCACAAACAACAGGCCGTTGACCAACAGGCTGAGGGTGAAGCGCTTCGGGGGAACGCGGTTCACGAACAGAACAACGCTCTGGCCCAGCAACATCGACACACCGGCCACGACGAGCAGGCCCAACGCGACCCATCGCGCGTTGGGCGGCACTTGCACCACGGCGAGCGTCTGCGGCGACATGGTCAAACCCAGGCGGATAGCGTTCATCACCTGGGAGATATACTCGAGCACTCAGTGTCTCCTCGCCTCCGCGTGACTGGCAGGTCCAGGTCTCGACATGCCTCGCCTTACAGCGGCAGAAAGTAGACTCTCTACTGGTTCCCGCAATGTTAGTGTCAATATCTCACAGATGCAAGCCGCTCTCGCGCCATCGACCCATCTCCCCCTTTCGGAGGCTAGCGCTCCACCTGGTCTTGCCGAGTCGGCCGGTCGGGCAGGATTCGCGCCAGCGAGATGAGCGCCACTCCCATGCTGTGCAGCTCGTTGATGATACCCATCATCTGCGACTGGTCCACCACGCGCAAGACCAGGGTGGTCAGAGGTTCGCAGCGGTCTCCCGCCTCTGGTAGAGTTGCGACGATGGGGAAGTCGCTCAACCACAGCGGGTCCAATCGGCTGTCGATCTGAAGGTGGAAAGTCTGGTCGCAGTTGGGCAAGCCAAATCGTGACACTGTTCACCCCGTCTTGTCGCGCTCGCAACGGCCTGACAGCATTCTAGCACAGCCAGGCTGACCCCGCATGGTACATAAAGGGCCTGAAAGTACCAATTTGGTACTAGACCGACGCCCGCACGGCGTCGAGCAGACGAGTCACGTCGCGCTCGCTGTTGTAGGCCTGGATGGACAGTCGCAGGAACTCGTGACCCTGCCAGCGGAGGTGGGGAATCTCGATGCGATACTCGTCCCACAGGCGGGCGCCGAGGCGGTCCAGCGTGCCCGGTGGCAAGGGCAGCGATGCCATCTGGCCGACCATGCTGTCGGGGCAGATGGGCGGCAGCCCCGTGAGCGTGACGAGTTGCCCTCGCGCCCAGGTCACCAGGGCGTGGCACTCAGCGCGGACGGCGGGCCAGTCATGGTCGCCCTGGAAGCGGATAGCGTCCGGCACGCTCAGATAGGCGGAGGGGTCGTCGGTTCCCGCCCAGCCATACCAGTCCTGATATGTGGAATGGCCGGGCAACTCGCTGCGCCAGCCCCAGCTGACGACCAGCGGCTCAAGGAGCGCCTGCGCGTCGGGGCGCGCGTGCATGAATCCTGCCCCACGCGCGCTGCTGAGCCACTTGTGGCAATTGCCCAGGTAGAAATCCGCCCCGATCTCGCCCAGGTTCAGGTCAAGGTGACCGGGGGCGTGGGCGGCGTCGACTACTGTCAGGATGCCGACTGCGCGCGCCCGTCGGCAAACCTCCGCCACGGGAAAGATGACCGCCGTGGGCGAGGTGATGTGGCTGAGGAAGATGACCCGCGTCCGCGCGGTGACGCCGGCCCATAGCTGTTCGACGAGGTGATCGGGGTCGCGGATGGGGAGGCGGATAGGCTGGACGACATAACGTGCGTCGCGCTTCTCGCAGTTGAAGCGCCACGCTCGCTCGGCCGCTCCGTACTCGTGGTCCGTCCCCAGCACTTCGTCCCCTGGCTGCAAGTCCAGCGAGCGGGCGACAATGTTGACGCCGAAGGTCGTGTTGGGAATGTAGACCAGGTCGTCCGGGTTGGCGTGGACGTACTCGGCCAGCGGGGCGCGAGCCTGGGCGAGCAGACCAGGCAGGCGGCGGCCGAGAAATTCGACCGGCTCGGCCTCCATCTCTCGCTGCCAGCGCTGGTAAGCGTCGAAGACGGGGTGGGGTGTCGCGCCGAAGGAGCCGTGGTTGAGGAAGGTGACGTCGGGGCGCAGCAGGAACTGGTCACCGGCGCCGGGCCAGGGGAGGCGAAATAGGGGCGAGGGCATCGCGAGTGACTCCCATCGACAGGATGGGGTGCAGTATACCACAATCGATTCGCTCCCGGCCGGCGAAAAAGGCGTCCCGACCAATTTTGCCTCTTGACAGATCGAAATAGATAATATATAATCGACGATATATAGCCGACTACTGGCCTACGTGCAGGCGTCGAGGAACCGAGGTCTTAGCCACTATGAGCATCCCTCTAGCGCCTACGCCCTATCGAACCAAGCAAGCGATGGTCTACGAGAGCCTGCGGAACGCGATTCTCGAAGGCGAGCTAGGGGCAGGCTCCCGGCTGATCATCAACGACCTGGCTGACCAGCTTGGGGTCAGCCCCAGCCCTGTGCGCGAAGCCATTCAGCAGATGCAGGCCGAGGGACTGGTGACGCTGGTCCCGCACGTCGGTGCGGTCGTGTCATCGATCTCGCCGTCCCAGGTGCGCGAGGTGTTCGTTCTCCTCGAGGGCCTGGAGAGCGTCGGCAATCGAATTGCCGCTGAGCGGATGACCCCGGGAGACGAGGCGTCGCTGCGCACTATCCTGGCGGCGATGGACGACGTGATTGCCGCCGGCGACACATCGCGGTGGGCTGCCCTCAACCGTGAGTTTCACATGCGCGTGTGCCAGATAACCGGCATGGCCACCCTGACCGAGTTCACGGCCAAGGTCTTCGACCGCTGGCAGCGCGTGCGGCACACCTTCCTTGCCACTGTTCCTGCTACCCACCTCCACGAAACCCAGGTCGAGCACGAGGCCATTGTCGACGCGATGGTGGCCCAAGATTACCCCCGTTTGGAGACGCTGACGCGCGAGCATAACCGGCGGGCGCTCGCCCGCTACAGCGCGGCTTTGGAGTTCCATTCTTGACCGAGCCACCCACCCCTTCGCCCCAACTTTGAACTGGAGGAGCCATGAAAACGAGGACGTTCGCGACCGTGCTAGGCCTGCTCATCGTCATCAGCCTGTGGGCCACGGCCTGCGGCGGCGCCGCCGCCCCGGCCGCCCCGGCCCCGTCGGG
>DAOUDG010000087.1:0-40165 GCA_034431435.1 Anaerolineae bacterium
CTGTGGCGCAGCTACGAGGGGCGCGAACTGCCGCCGTGGATGCTACAGCAGGCTCTCGGCGGCCAGGTGCGCTACGACGGCAAGCTGGCGCGGGTCCACCAGGGCATGCTCGTGCCCCAGCCAACTGCGCCGCCTGCGACGCTCGACGGCGTATTCGACCGGCTCGACCGTCTGCTGGGTGGCTGACGGACGGCCACGGAATGACCTCAAGGCTCCTGGGGAGACAGTCTCATTATAGCATGGACCGACTGACAGAACGTGGAGAGTTGTTCACCTGAGGAAACTGGCCCGGTGTCAGGCTGAGGGGGGCTTGCCTTTGCGGCGCGGGTGGCCGTTGCCCGCCGTGACTGCCGCGACCGTGCCACGGCTGAGCGCCACGGGTAGTACCTCGTCCATCTTCGTCACGAAGACGACGTTCATCTCACGGCGGACGCGGGCGGGCAAATCACCCATGTCCTTCTGATTCTTCGATGGCGCAAGGACCGTCTTCAGCCCGGCCCGATGGGCGGCGATAACCTTCTCCTTGAAGCCGCCGATGGGGAGGATGCGGCCGCGCAGCGTGATCTCGCCCGTCATACCCACTTCGCGGTTGACGGGGCGTTGCAGCAGGGCGGAGATGAGCGCGGTGGCGATGGTGATACCGGCCGATGGGCCATCCTTGGGCATCGCGCCCTCGGGCACATGGACGTGGATGTCGACGCGCTCGAATACCTGCGGGTCGATGCCAAGCTGACGGGCGTGGGCGCGGGCGTAACTCAGCGCGGCGTGGGCTGACTCCTGCATCACCTCGCCCAGGCTGCCGGTCAGGGTCAGGTTGCCCTTGCCCTCCATCAGGTTGACCTCGATGGTGAGCACGTCGCCGCCCGCCTCGGTGACGGCGATGCCAGTGGCGATGCCGATCTCGTCCTCGTCCTGGGCCAGGCCGTGGCTGAAGGCGGGCGGCCCCAGGAACTTGTGGATTTGCCCTACGCCGATGGTACGCGGTGTGGGGTTGCCCTCGGCGACGAGGCGCGCAATCTTGCGGCAGACGTTGGCGATCTCCCGATCCAGGTTACGTACGCCCGCCTCGTAGGTGTACTCGCGGATGATATGGCGCAGCGCCTCATCGGAGAAGCGCAGTGGCGTCGCGCTCAGCCCATGCTCCTCGCGCTGCCGCGTGACCAGGAACTGCTTGGCAATGGAGAGTTTCTCCTCCTCGATATAGCCGGGGAAGCGAATGACCTCCATGCGGTCACGCAGGGCGGGCGGAATCGTTTCCAGTATGTTGCACGTGGTGATAAACATGACCTTCGATAGGTCGTAGGGTACGTCGAGATAGTGGTCGGAGAACTCGAAGTTCTGCTCAGGGTCGAGCACTTCCAGCAGGGCGGCGGTAGGGTCGCCCCGGAAATCAAGGCCTACCTTGTCGATCTCGTCGAGCATGAACAGGGGGTTGACCGTGCCCGCGCGCCGCATGGTATGGATGATGCGGCCGGGCAGCGCGCCGATGTACGTGCGGCGATGGCCGCGAATCTCGGCCTCGTCGCGGATGCCGCCCAGGGATACCCGCACGAACTTGCGGCCCAGCGCCTCGGCGATCGAGCGGCCCAACGACGTCTTGCCCGTGCCCGGCGGCCCCACGAAGCACAGGATAGGGCTGCGCATCTTGTCGGCGGCCAGCTTGCGCACGGCCATATACTCCAGGATGCGCTCCTTGGCCTTGGGCAGCCCGTAGTGGTTCGCGTCGAGCACCCGCTCGGCGTTGCGCAGGTCCATGTTGTCGGCGCTCTCGACGTGCCAGGGCAGCGCGATGAGCCAGTCGAGGTAGGTGCGAACGATAGCCATCTCGGGCGAGGCGGGCGCCATGTCAGCCAGGCGCAACAGTTCTTTGTCGGCCTTCTCGCGCACCTCGGTGGGCATGCCGGCGGCTTCGATACGCTCGCGTAGCTCGGCCACTTCTCGCGCCGCCGTGTCGCCCTCACCCAGTTCGCTCTGGATGACGCGCATCTGCTCGCGGAGATAGTACTCGCGCTGGCTCTTGTCCACTTCCTCCTGAACGGCCGAGTGAATCTTATTCTGGAGCTGCAAGACATCTAGCTCTTGGGCCAGCAGGTGACTCACCTTGCGTAGCCGCTCCTGGGGGTTTAGGGTTTCCAGCACCATCTGGCGCTGCTCCACCTCCAGGTTCAGGTGGGAGGCGACCAGGTCCGCCAGCCAGCCTGGGTCAGTGACGTTGAGGGCGTAGACGTAGGCGTCCTCAGGCAGGCCGGGGCTGAGCTCGACGGCCTGCTCGAACATGCTCAGCACCGCGCGGCGTAGCGCCTCGACCTCGGTATTCTCGTCCTGTACCTCAAACAACGGCATGATGCGGGCGCGCAGGTAGGGTTCGACCTGGCTGTAGCCGAGAACCTTCACCCGCCCACGTCCCTGCGCCAGGATGCTGGTCGTCCCATCGGGCATGCGCAGCACGCGGCTGACTGTCACTTCGGTCCCTATGTCGTATAGGTCGTCGGGTCCTGGCTCCTGGATGTCGCGATCGCGCTGCGCCATGACCACCAGCGCCCCGTCCTCCGCCAACGCCGCCTCTACCGCGCGGACAGACCGCTCGCGACCGACGAAGAGTGGCGTGCCCATGTGCGGAAAGAGGACCGTATCGCGCACCGGCAGCACCGGCAGATCGGGCAGCCCGACTGCCTTGCGGCGGCGTGTGCGCCGAGGGCGCTCGATCTTGTCGTCAACTACATTGGTCACGGTCATGGCGGGCGTCTCCGTGGTGACAAAACGGTCGCCGCAACTATACCATACTTTCACACGAACGACCAAAGCCTGTCAGTGCAGCGGTGGGTCGCCAGGGGGCGGCGATAGTCCCTGGAGCCGCGCCCAGCCCTCGCGGGCGCCAGCGGCCACGAACAGGGACCCTATCGCCAGAATCGCATCGCCGGGCGCTGCCCGCGCCAGCGCAACCGCCAGCGCGTCGGGAACATCATCGAGCGCGGCCGTCGGCTCGCGCCCCTGCGCCCGCACCGCTGCGACCAGCTCGGCCGCGCTCAGCGAGCGGGGATACCTGGTGCGGGCGACGATCATCTCGTCCGTGGCGGGTAGCAGGCTGCGCAGCATGCCCGCCACGTCCTTATCCTGTAGCGCACCGAATACGAGGATGAGTCGCTCGAAGCGGAAGTGCTGCCGCATGGCCGCCACGACCAGCGCCGCTGATTCTGGCGTATGCGCCCCATCCGCCACGACCAGCGGCTGCCGCCCCAAGACCTCGAGGCGCGCCGGCCAGCGTACCTGGCGCAGCCCTGCATCGATCGCCGCATTGGGGACGGGGATACCCCGCCCTCGCACGACGTCGATCGCGCTGAGCGCCGAGGTAGCATTGGCGGCCTGGTACGCGCCGAGGAGGGGGAGGCGGTAGGCCCGCCAGGGTTCGGGGGGGCCGCTGTGACGGCGACTGCCCCAGGCTGCGTGGTTGGGGTTGACGACCCGCGCCTCGAAATCAAGCCCGTTGGCGTGTAACTTGCACACGCGATAGACCACATCCTCGCCGACCTGGGCCAACGGCGCGCCTCGCTCCCGCGCTACCTCGCGCACGACGGCCAGCGCCGACGTTGGGTTGGGCGCGACCACAACCGGGATGCCGGGCTTGATGATGCCGGCCTTCTCAAACGCGATTTGCGGGATGGTATCGCCCAGAATCGCCGTGTGCTCCAGGCTCAACGCGGTGATAACCGACACCTCCGGCGTGATGACGTTGGTCGAGTCCAGGCGTCCGCCCAGGCCAACCTCGATCACTGCCAGGTCCACCGCCTGCTCGGCGAAGTAGGTGAAGGCCATGGTTGTCGACAGCTCGAAGGTGATAAGCTCGGGCATGGCGTCGAAGGTGGGCTTCAGCCGCGTCAGCAGGTCTACGATCTGGTCTTCGCCTGGCAACTCGCCATTGATCTGCATCCGCTCGCGGTAGGTGTGCAGGTGGGGTGAGCTGAACAGCCCGACCCGGTAGCCGGCCGCACGCAGGATGCTCGCCAGCATCGCTGACGTCGAACCTTTGCCCTTACTGCCCGCCACGTGGAGAGCCTTGAAGCGGGTCTGCGGGCTGCCGACATCGGCCAGCACGCGCGCCATCGGCTCGAGGCTGCGGCCCCGACCGACCTTGATGCTACGCTCGCCCTTCACGCGGTCGGGGTCGTACAGATAGTTGAGGGCATCCTGGTAATTCATATGCCGAATGGTATGAGGACGGCCCGAAAAGGCAAGACGGCACACAGGGGGTGAATTGCCTGTTTGACGCGCGGGGTGGGACAGGCTAGACTTGAGGCGTTCTGGCCCCTCTGGCCGCCGGGAGTCGGCCAGCCCTGGAGACTCGTAATGACCGATACGACCTTCATCACCGAGTGGACGGTCGCCCTCCTCCGCTTCCTGTTGTTCCTGCCCCTTGGCCTCATCGTTCTCTTGGTCTTCACCCTGTTGGGCCGCCTGGTTTCGGCCCTGACCTGGCGTTTCCTGGACTGGCGAGCGCGGCGGCGCGGTGATACCTATCGCCGCGAGCGAACTCGGACGCTTCGCAGTCTCATCCGCTCCCTCGGCGATGCCCTGGCCGTGATCGCAACCGTCATCTTCATGCTGGCGCAGGTGATGCCCGCCACGGCCATCGCCACGACCATTGGCCTGTTCAGTGCGGGCCTGGGCCTGGCGGCGCGCCCCTTCATCAGCGACGTGATGAGCGGGCTGCTATTCCTCATGCGTGACCAGTTTGCGATTGGGGACAAGGTCGAGATGGGCGACAGGAGCGTTGTCGGCTACGTCCAGAGTGTAGATCTGACCTCCACTCGCCTGCGGGGCGAGGCGGGGGAACTCTACATCCTGCCCAACGGTGATATTCGTACCATCCGCAACTTCTCGCGCTCCGAGTTCTCCCTGGCCAACATCAAGCTCACCGTGCCTACCGAGCAACTGGCCGCTGCGCTGGATGCCCTGGGCGACGTGGTCCAGACACCCGACCCGGATATTATCGAGGAGCCGCAGATTATCAGCGAGGGGCAGATTGGCTCGACGACCGAACTGATTCTCAAGGTCAAGGCGGCCTACGGCACGGCCCCTGGGGTTCGCCAGCGACTGATTACCCACCTGGTGGAGGCGCTGGCGCGGCGCGGTGTGATGGGGAGCGCGGAGGCCGCCGAGGAGCGGCCAGCGGAGGCTGGTCCCCCGCCGCCGGCGAGTGGGTCGCCCGCGACCCGCCCGATTGAGAAGGAACTGTAACTGCGGGGAGGCAGGTTTCTTGCACCTGCCCTCTCCTCGGTGTACACTTGCGCGTCATGTTTCAGACTAGCTTGCTTCGCCCCATCTCTCGCAGCGCCTTTCTTGTGGCCGCGCTATTCCTGGCGCTGTTGGTGGTCGGCTGCCGCGCAGCCCCCGTGCTCGATGGTGTCGCCGTCGAGCCAGTGACGATTTCCCCCAACGCTGACGGCCGCGACGACCTGGCCCGCATCCAGTATCGCATCGGCCAGACCGCTCTGGTGACCACCAGCTTCATCGATGCCGCGGGGCAAGAGCATGTGTGGCGGGCCGACGAGCGGCGCTCCCCCAATACCTACAACGGCCTCTTCAACGGCATCATCGACGGGCGGATGCTGCCCGACGGGCCGTACGCCTGGCGCATCATCGCCCGCCCCCTCGATGGCGGCGTACCCGCGCAGGCCGAGGGCCACCTCACCATCCAGGGTGGCGATGCCACCCGGCCCGATATCACGGAATTCACCGTTGTTCCCGAAATCTTCACTCCCAACCAGGATGGCATCAACGACCGAGTGACCGTGAGCTACGTTCTCGCCAAAGCGGCCACGGTGCGCGTGTTCCTGGAAGATGCCAAGGGGCGCTTCGTGGTATCATTGCTGGAGAAGAAGAATGGGCCGGTCGAGCCGGGCCGCCCCGGTCGCCATCAGTACGACTACGACGCGGGCGTCGATGCCGACGCTCCACCGCCGCCCGATGGTGAGTACAACGTTGTGGTCGAGGCGCGCGACACCCTGGGCAACCTCGTCGTGGAGAAACGTCCCCTCACCATTCGCGAAGGCGGTGTGCCGCGCGCTACTATCCTCGATAGCCAGATCACACCCAGCGTTGTCTCCCTGGGCGAGAGCGTGTTCATCACGGCCACCGTCAAGAACGTCGGCACGACGCCTATCCGTACCCAGGGGCCGTCTTCAGGAACAGCCTACGATAGCTCCCAGTCGTACAACACCTTGCGCTTACCCCAGTCGCCGGGCGCGTTTCGCCTCGGCGCGACGTTCAACGAGGCCCCCAGCGACCTGGACTATCCCTATCGGTGGGAGTTGGGTGACCCATCGAAGCTCGAACGGCGCGCCGTGGACGGTCGTACCCTGCTCTGCCCGCCCCGCGCCCCCGTCGACCAGTGCGCGCTGGAGGAGCGGCAGGTTGGCGACAAGACGTATGTGTATCTGCTGCCGGGGCAATCGGTCGATGTTACAGGCCGTATCCGCATCACCGAGAAGCCGCTGCGTCGCCAGCCGCTCTTCTACCTGGCCCTCATTCAGGAAGACGTGCGCAAGCATGAAGAGTCGGTGAACCCAACCAGCGTCACCATCGAGTACTAGCGAGGCTCGCCGTGACCGCGCTGGCCGTCGTCATCGTCAGCTACAACACCCGCGACCTGCTCGCCGCGTGCCTCGACTCCCTCGCGCCCGAACTAGGCCCTGACGACGGGGTGGTCGTGGTCGACAATGGCTCGACGGACGGCAGCCCGGCTATGGTGCGACAGCAATACCCGTGGGTCCATCTACTCGATAGCGGTATCAATCTCGGCTTCGCCGGTGGCAATAACCTGGCCTTGCAGGCGCTGGGCTTCCACCCGCGCGGCGACGAGGCGGTGCGGTCGGCCCCGCTATGGGCCGACGGGCGGATGGCGGGCGCAGCAGCCTTGCCTGCGCCCGCCTACGTATTGCTGCTCAACCCCGATACCCGTGTGACGCCCGGCGCCCTCGGCCTCATGCGCCAGTTCCTGGCCGCCCATCCCCGCGTGGGAGCGGTCGGGCCGCGCCTGGCGTATCCTGACGGGCGCTTGCAGCACAGCGCCTTCGCCTTCCCCGGTCTCAGCCAGACGGCGCTGGACCTGTTTCCCCCGACGGGTCGCCTGGCGCGGCTGACCGCCACCCGCCTCAACGGCCGCTACCCGGCGGCGTGGTACGAGATGGGGCGGCCCTTCCCTGTCGCGACGCTGCTGGGCGCGTGCCTCCTGCTGCGCCGCGCGGCCATCGAGGCGGTGGGCTTGCTGGACGAGGGGTTCTTCATGTACGCGGAAGAACTGGACTGGTGCCGCCGCCTGACCGAGGCTCATTGGGGGCTGTACGTCGTACCGGCGGCCCGCGTCGTCCACTATGAGGGGCAGAGTACCCGCCAGTTCCGCGAGGCAATGTTCATACAGCTTTGGCGCAGCCGCCTGCGCCTCTTCGACAAGCATTACGGCGCGCTCCACGCCGCCGCGTTGCGCCGCCTGGTGGCCGTGGGGGCAGGGGTCCAGAAGCGTTGGGGGCCAGCCGACCGGCGCGAGGCCTATCGCCGCGTCGCCGCCGAGGCAGGCCGGTCCGGCTCAGACGCCCTGGCCTCGCCGGCCCTGACACTGCCGCCCATCCCAACTGTGACGGCCGTCGTCCTGACTCGCAACGAAGCCGCCCACATCCAGGCCTGCCTGGCAAGTGTGGCGTGGGCCGGTGAGCGGCTGGTAGTCGATACGGATAGCGAAGACGGCACACCTGCACTGGCGACTGCGGCGGGCGCGCGCGTGGTCAATCGGCCCTTTGTCAATTACGCCGACCAGCGCAATGTTGCCCTCTCCCTCGTTACCACGCCGTGGACCCTGTTTGTCGACGCCGATGAACGCATTCCTCCCGCCCTGGCCGAGGAGATTCGCGGCGCGGTGACCCGCGACGACCCCGCCGCGGCGGTGGGCTACTGGATTCCTCGCCACAACTACATCTTCGGATGTCTGACGCGCGGCGGGGGATGGTGGCCGGACTATCAACTGCGCCTCATGCGCACCGACTGCGCCCGCTACGACCCACAGCGCGCCGTCCACGAGCTGGTGATGCTCGATGGGCCGGAGGGGTATCTTCGGCAGCCCCTCGTCCACTACAACTACATCGATCTCGCCCAGTTTCGCCGCAAGCAGGCGGTGTACACGTCGTATGACGCGGGCATCCTCTACGCGCAAGGACTGCGCGCACGGCCCCACAACTTCATCCTGCAGCCCCTGCGCGAGTTCCGTCGCCGCTTCCTGAGCCTGGGCGGCTACCGCGATGGCCTGCACGGGCTGCGCATGGCGTCGCTGATGGCCTACTATGAGTGGGTCAAGTATCGCAAACTGCGCGCCCTCGCCCAACGTAACGCCACGCCGCCCTCGACGTCGTAATATGAGAGGTTAGTGAGACATGGGTGAGCGGGCGGCGATGGCTGTAAGACCCTGCCGGTCGTGCGCTTCTCATTCGCGGTGGGCGCGCTGTGCCGGGCAGGCCGCGCGTTAGCCCTGGATGCCCCGTGGCTGCCGTTTGAATGGAGGCTCCTTTGCAGCGAGTCACCCCTGTGGTCCTGATTGGGCTGGTCCTGGTAGTCGCGGGCGCGCTGGCGCTCAGCAGCGGCGGCGCGGCCCAGGCCGTTGGTCCCACCGCGCCTCTCGTTACCCCATGGCCGACCTGGACACCCATCCCTACCCCTGCCTCATCGGCGGCCATCAAGGGCGCTGCCCTGGATGCGCCACTCATCGCAATGGGCGATGCCAAGACCGGCCAGTTCCCCTTTGAGACGTGCGTCGACTCGTGGTGCGAGGAATACTACAACGACTATTTCCAGGGCGGCCCCGCCGGCCCGATGGTCAACGCGCGCCGCAGCCGCGAGCTTGACTATTACTGGGGTCTGGATCGCCCCATGGACAACGTCAATCGCGAGGGCTGGTCGGCGCGGTTTCGCCGTCGGATGCGCATCACCACGCCGGGTATCTATCGCTTCTACATCTACCACGATGACGGCGTCAAGGTGCTGATCAACAATGTATCCATCTTTGGCGACAGCCTCTGGGGTGACATTGGTCCCAACGTGCCCTCGTTCAACTTCTTCCGTCAGGAGGTGTTGGGGAATCAGGACCTGGACATCGAGATCCAGTTTTTCGACCACATTGGTTCAGCTTACCTCAAGTTCTACTGGCAGTTCGAGCCGTCGTGCCAGATTGATGCTCAAAGCCCCGACTGCCAGCGTTTCCCCAATTACTTCACCGGCTGGCGCGGCGAGTACTACAACTCGCCCAACTACGCCCGGATCTGGCCTGCCAATGTCGAACCCGTCTGGCCGGACAGCGTGAGCAACAACCTGGTGGTCGTGCGCGATGACCGCCCTAGCGGCCCCGACTTCCCAGGCGAGGCGGGCGAGGGTCTGTACTATGATTGGGGGTTAGGCTCGCCGGCCGGTGGCATCACCACTGACTACCTCTCGGCACGCTGGACGCGGGGCATTCAGTTCCCCGGCGGCTACTATCGCTTCTACTTGCGTACGGACGATGGCGCGCGCCTGATTATCGACGGTGTCACCTACATCGATAGGTGGCGGCCCGAAGGTTCGCCGCAGGCGGCGACGACGTACACCGCCGACATCTATCTCTCGCCCGGCAACCACACTCTCCAGGTCGAGTATCAGGAACTGGTAGGCAGTGCGACGCTTCGGCTGTGGTGGGATCTTCGATGATGCGCGCCTCTCCTCGCCTCTCCACCCTGTTCCTGCCCGCCTTGCTGGCCGGGCTGGCGCTCAGCGTCCTGGCCTGGCAACTGAGCGGCGCGCCGACCGCCCGCGACGCCGCCGCTGCCGTCGCTCCCACCACGACCCCCACCGCGACGCCGAGTCTGTCTGCCACTCCGACAGTCATTCGCCTGGCGGGCGGCCAGACGCCAATGCCGGCGGCGCGCCAGGCGGTGGAAGCTGCCGCCGTGGTCTGCGGCGAGGCGGGCGCTACCTGCCTGTATCTGCCCCTCATTCAGCGCCAGCCGCCCGGCGCGCCCGCGACGCCGATTCTGGTCGCCTATCAGCCGGTGCGGGGCACGATCAACCTCGTGTGGGGTTCCAGCGGCGCGGTCGCCTATCGTCTCTACCGGGGGAGCGGCACGGCGACTGTCAACGGGCAGTTGACCCTGGTCAATCCCACCCTGATCTACTCGGGGGCGGCGACCCAGGCGAGCGAGACTCTCGCCGCTGGTGACTACTATTACCAGCTGCAGGCCGTGAACGCGCAGGGAGCCACCGCGAGCGATATTGTCAAGGTCACCGTCGAGGCGAGTGGCGTCACTAGCAGCTACCCGCTGCTGTGGGCGCAGGTGAATGTGAACCCCTCGACGGGCAAGCAGAGTTGGGATGTCATCGCCAAGATCGGCAACGACCCGGTGAACCTAACACCCGGCTCGGATGCCGATGAGATTGACGCTGCCTGGTCAAAGGACCAACAGTACGTGGCCTATGCCTCCAACAAGGATGGTCACTTCGAGATCTATCGCATGAAGGCCGACGGCGGCGAGAAGACACGCCTGACGCAGACGGCCACCACGGTGAACAACGTGCAGCCAACCTGGTCGCCCGACGGTCAGCACATTGCTTTCACCTCTGACGCCGGAACCTTCACTACCCTCGACATCTACGTGATCGACGCCTTCCCCAGCGCCGCACCCGTGGCGGTCACCGATGATAGCCGTCTGACGTGGCCGAACCCCCCGCCGACGCTGGTCCCGACGCCCACCCAACCGACGCCTACGCCATCGCCCACCTCGACGCCCGCGTCATCGCCGACGCCGACCGTCGGCCCAACCGTCTCGGTGATCGACAACTATTTCCGCCAATCGACCAGCCGGCTGCCCAGCTGGTCGCCCGACGGCGGCCACATCACCTTCGTCAGTAACCGCGCCGGCCACGATGAGATCTACATCATGCAGGCCGATGGCCGCAACCAGTTGCGGCTGACCTTCTCAAACGGGGAGAATACCGCGCCGCGCTGGTCGCCGGACGGCCAACGAATCGCCTTCATGTCGAGCCGCGACGGCAACTGGGAAGTCTACACTGTTCGCGCCGACGGACTGGCGGAGACCCGCATGACCACCAACGGCGCGGTGGACTCCCAACCTAGCTGGGCGTCGAGCAGTGCGGCGCTGGTGTTCATTACGACGCGCAACGGGCGCAACGACTTCTACGCGCTCACGCTCGATGGATCGTTGGTTCAGCCGTTGCTGGTGGATAGTAAGGAGCACATGGGGCCAGCCTGGTCGCCCTAGGCGCGCAGGTGGCTATCCCTACTGACACAAAGAGCGGGAGGGCGCAGCACGCGCGCCTTCCCGCTCTTTGTGTGTTGAATCGATGACTTGCTAGATGATCAGGACGTGGACCGCTTCGGCTTCCCAGCCGCGACCCATGATCTCAAACTCGACAGCCTGGCCTTCGCTCAGACTGCGCACGCCGCCTTCCAGCGCCGAGCGCCGCACGTGGTATTCGCGCCCATCGTCGTCGTCGACAATGAGTCCCTCGCCCTTGTCGAGGTCGTAGCCCTTGACATGGCCGTAGGAGCGCACCACATAGTGAACTTCCATCGCCTCATCATCCCGCTCCCGCGCTTGCCTCGGTGGCGGCGCGCTCGCCGCGTGGTTCCAGGCTGCCTCGGCCATCGGGGCAGGCTCAGGCGGCATCTGACGTGGCGCGCAGCGTGGACACTGGGTAGGCGGATCGACAGGCAAGCCGGCCGCATCCAGCCGGCGCTGTTCCTCGACGGTAAAGACGAACTGCGCGCCGCACGTCTCGCAGACCAGCAACATGTCGCTGAATCGACCTGGCTGCAAGGTGGCAACAGGCTTGGGCGCGCTCCCCGCCGAGCGCATGGGACGCCGCCGCGACCGGGTAGGCATGGGCTACTCTTCGCTCGACGCCGCAGGCTCGTCGGTCGCCTCAGCTTCGACGACCGGCTCGCTATCGGCCAGCGACTCCGCCTCGTCGAAGGAGAAGCTCTCGACCTGGGGGGCTGTTACCTCGCTGGCTGCCAGCGACTCTACCTCGTCGGGGGTGAGGCCCTCGACCTCAGGCGCTGTCACCTCGATGGCGGCCGTGGGTTCCTCGGCCTCAGCCAGGACCATCCCGTCGGGTTGGGGCGCCTGCTTGAGGCTCAGGCTGACGCGCTTGCGCTGGGTATCGACGCCCAGTACCTTGAGGGTGTACTGTTCGCCCACGCGGACCACATCCCCCGGATTGGCGACTGGGCGGTCGGCCAGTTCAGAGATGTGGATGAGACCCTCGACGCCCTCATCGATGCGAGCAAACGCGCCGAACTTCGCCAGATTGGTGATCGTTCCCTGGACGAGCTGGCCGGGCTGGTAGCGCGCCTCGATGTCGCTCCACGGGTCCTGGCGCAGCCGCTTCATGCTCAGGCCGATGCGGTTACGCTCGCGGTCGACGTTCAACACGTAGACCTCGACATCCTGCCCGACGCGGAGCAGGTCCTTGGGCTGTGCGTTACGGTCCCAGGACAACTCCGAGACGTGAATCAGCCCGTCAGCGCCACCGAGATCGACGAACGCTCCAAAGTCGGTGATGGACGTGACCTTGCCGGTAACGACCGCGCCTTCCTTCAGTTCGTCGAGGATGCGCTCCTTCTGGCCCTTGCGCCACTCCTTCCACGCCAGGCGCTCCGAGGCGATCAGTCGCCGTTGGCGGCGGTCCACTTCGATCACCTTGATGGGGATGTTCTGGCCCACCATCGCGCCCAGGTTCTCACCCTGGCCGCTGGCGTAGACGATGTGGGAGCGGGGGACGAACGCCTGGAGCTGGCCGAATTGGGCAATCAGGCCACCCTTGTTCTGGCCCACAACCTTCGCCTCGACGATCTCGCCGCTGTCGAGCAACTCGGTAGCGCGGGTCCAGTCCTGCTGACTGCGCGCCTGGCTCATGGAGACGATGATCTCGCCGGAGTTATTGTCCGTGCGAACCACATACACCATGACCTCGTCGCCGACGTTGATGCGGGCTACGGCTTCAGGGCCCAGCTTCTCCAGATCGTTGGCGTGAACGACGCCTTCGGTCTTCGCGCCGATATCAACGACAATGCGATCTGGCGTCTTCTCGACAACGATGCCGGGGCGCGTTTCGCCGCGCTGGAGCTCCTGATAGCCGAATTCGGCCGACTCAAGCGCCTCCCACATCGGCGATTGCTCTTTCTCCTGCTGGGACTTCTGCTCGTGGTTCACTCGCCCTCTCATGTTTGGCGTATTGCGTACTGCGTACGCGCACCGCTAATTATACGCTGCCAGGGTGCGAATCCGCAATACGCAATACGCGCCGCGCCGAGTCCGGCCTAGAAGTCGAACTCGCCTTCCTCGTCGAACTCCTCGTCGTCCTCGAACTCCTCGTCGTCCTCGTCCTCGTCCTCAAACTCGTCCTCGTCCCCGTCGATGTCCCCGCTGAACTCCAGGTCCAGGTCGAAGTCATCGTCGTAGGAGTCGCCGCTGATCAGGCCGCGCCCCGACTCCTCGATGGAGGCGTTGTCGCGCTCGCGGAAGCCCGTCCCGGCCGGGATGAGCTTGCCGATGATGACGTTCTCCTTGAGGCCGTACAACTCGTCAATCTTGCCCGCGATAGCCGCGTCCGCCAGCACGTTGATGGTGTGCTGGAAGGCGGCTGCCGAGAGGAAGCTGTCAGTCGCCAGAGCCGCCTTGGTGATGCCGAGCAGGATGGACGACGCCGTAGCCGGGCGGCGGTTCGCCGCGATGAGCCGGGCGTTGATCTCCTCGAACGCCAGCCGATCCACCAGATCGCCGGGTAGCATCTCACTGTCGCCAGGGTTCTTCACCCGAACCTTGCCGAGCATGTGCCGCAGCACGATCTCGATGTGCTTGTCGTTGATGTTCACACCCTGCGAGCGATAGACCTTTTGAATCTCGCTCGCCATGTACTCCTGGGTGGCCTCGCGGCCCTGAATAGCCAGGATGCGGTGCGGATTCTTCGAGCCTTCCGTCAACTGGTAACCGGCTTCAAGAACCTGCCCCGACTCGACGCGGATGCGGGCGCCGGGCGCGACGACATAGGACTTGACCTCCTGCTTGTCGTAGGCAACGTAGACCGCCTTCTCCTCGACAGCCACGCGCCCGCCGTGGGCCGCCACGATGTTCGCGCCTTCGTGAACCATCAGAATCGCGCCCGTTTCCACCTGCTGACCGTCCTCGACCTGGAGGTCCATGTTCGGCCGCCGCACATAGCGGTCGCGAATCAGGTCCTGGTGGATGATGCGAATCTCGCGCATCCCCTCGTCCAGGCGGTGAACCTCGACGCGCCCGCTAATCTCGGCGATCTCAGCTTCACCCTTGGGAATGCGCGCCTCGAATAGCTCCTGAACGCGCGGCAGACCGTGGGTGATGTCCGAGCCACCGGCGACGCCGCCGGTGTGGAAGGTGCGCAGGGTCAACTGCGTGCCTGGCTCACCGATGGATTGAGCGGCGATGATGCCCACCGCCTCGCCGATCATGACGGGGCCGCCCCGCGCCAGGTCGCGTCCGTAGCACTTGATGCACAGGCCGTGGCGCAACGAGCAGGTCAGGGGCGAGCGGACATAGACCGTTCGTATCCCGGCTTTCTCGATCAGGTCGATCTCAGGATGGTCGAGCATGACGCCGTTCTCGACCAGCACCTCACCTGTGTTCGGGTCCGCCACCGCCCCCTGGGTATAGCGTCCATAGAGCCGATCACGCATGCTCTCGCCGGCGGTCTTGACGTCGCGGTACTCAATCGAGATGCCCTGGCGCGTGCCGCAGTCGTCGTGGTTGATGATGGCGTCCTGCGCCACGTCCACCAAACGGCGGGTCAGGTAGCCAGCGTCGGCGGTACGGAGCGCGGTGTCGGCCAGACCCTTGCGTGCGCCGTGGGTCGAGATGAAGTACTCCAGGTTCGTCAGCCCCTCGCGGAAGTTGGAACGGATGGGCAGGGCGATGATGCGGCCAGCGGGGTCGGCCATCAGGCCGCGCATGCCCGCCATCTGGCGGATGGGCTGGAAGCCGCCCTTGGTCGAACCGGACTGGGCCATCGTGCGCAGCGGGCTGTAACCAGGAATGCTGCGCTGCACGGCGGCCGTGATTTCGTCCGTCGCCTTCGTCCACAGCTCGACCGTCTTGACGTACTGCTCCTCCTCGGTGATGAGACCACGGCGGTACTGCCGCTGAATCTCCTCCACCTCGGTGCCCACGCGCTCGATGATCTGCTGCTTGTCGTCGGGAACCGTGATGTCGCTGACGGCGATGGTCACGCCCGACCGAGTCGCGTACTGGAAGCCGATCTCTTTGATCTGGTCCACCAGATCGGCGGTCGTCTCCTGGCCCATGACCAGGTAGGCATCGCCGACCAGGTCCTGCAACTTGCCCTTATCCTGGAGCATGTTGACGAAGCGCAGCGGCTCCGGCAGGATCTGGTTGAAGATGACGCGGCCGACCGTGGTATCGATGGGCAGGTAGCGCCCCTGCCCATCGGCAAAGCGCTTGCCGGTGGCCGGGTCGTAGTAGGTTGTGGTGACGACCGTAATCGGCGTGTGTACCTCGATGTGGCCCAGGTGATAGGCCATCAGCACCTCATCGAGGAGGGTGTTCGGCGTCCCGCCATCGCCGTTCAGGACGGCCGGGTCAGGATCGGCGAAGATCCACTTCTGGTCAGCGCCCTCGGCGTGTGGGTTCGGCTCCATCGTC
Source organism: Anaerolineae bacterium (assembly GCA_034431435.1). Classification (GTDB taxonomy): domain Bacteria; phylum Chloroflexota; class Anaerolineae; order Epilineales; family JAHCIE01; genus JAHCIE01. The sequence continues at coordinate 15,729 of DAOUDG010000087.1, forward strand.
AGGTAGTAGCAACCGAGTACCATGTCCTTTGACGGGCCCACGATCGGCTCGCCGCTGGCGGGCTTGAGCAGGTTCTGCGAGGCCAGCATCAGGCGGCGCGCCTCTTCCTTAGCCGCACGACTCAGGGGAACGTGGACGGCCATCTGGTCGCCGTCGAAGTCGGCGTTGAAGGCGGCGCACACCAGGGGGTGAATCTGGATGGCGTTGCCCTCGACCAGGATAGGCTGGAAGGCCTGGATACCCAGGCGGTGTAGCGTGGGGGCGCGGTTGAGGAGTACGGGATAATCCTCGATGATCTCCTCCAGCACTTCCCACACGACCGGGTCCATACGCTCGATGAGACGCTTGGCGCCCTTGACGTTGTGCGCGTGACCGTACTCGACCAGCTTGCGCATGACGAATGGGCGGAACAGTTCCAGGGCCATGCCCTTGGGCAGGCCGCACTGGTGCAGTTTCAGGTGGGGGCCGATAACGATAACCGAGCGGCCCGAGTAGTCGACGCGCTTGCCGAGTAGGTTGCGCCGGAAGCGGCCCTGCTTGCCCTTGAGCATGTCGCTGAGGCTCTTGAGCTTGCGTCGACCGCGCGCCGAGACGGCCTTACCCCGGCGGCTGTTGTCGATGAGGGAGTCGACGGCCTCCTGAAGCATGCGCTTCTCGTTGCGGATGATGACATCCGGCGCGCCCAGTTCCAGGAGCCGCTTGAGGCGGTTGTTGCGGTTGATGACGCGGCGGTACAGGTCGTTCAGGTCCGAGGTGGCGAAGCGGCCGCCGTCCAGCTGCACCATGGGGCGAATGTTGGGCGGGATGACCGGCAGCACCTTGAGAATCATCCACTCGGGTCGGTTGGATGACTTGCGCAATGACTCGACGACCTTCAACTGCTTGGTGGCCTTCTTGCGGCGCTGCTTACTCTTGCCGGTGCGAATCTCGCGCCGCAACTCCTTCGACATCTTATCGAGGTCGATCTGCTCGACGATGTCGTAGAGCGCCTCAGCGCCCATGCCCGCCTGGAAGATGGGCTGCGAGGTGCCGGTATTCCACTTCTCCTGAAGCTCCCAGTACTCAGCCTCTGTCAGCAACTGGCGAACTTCGAGCTTCTTGAGGGCGGTGCGGCGTTCTTCGACCTTCTTGATCTCGGCGGCCATGCCCTCTTCCATCTGCTTGCCGAGCTTCGTGCGCTCCTTCTCCGTGTCGCCGAGCATGCGGTCACGCTCGCCCTGGAAGAGCTGCGTGTGGCGCTCCTTCTCCTCGCGGAAGTCAGCCTCGATGTCGCTCAGTTGGTTCTGCGACTCGTCCTTCAACCGGGCCAGTTCCGCCTTGTCGCTCGTGCCCTGCAGCCGCTCCATGACCTCGCTGACGCGCACGTCGCGCTCGGCCTCAAGCTGGATAATGACCGCCTCCAGCTCCGACTTGCGCTCGTTGATGCGGTCTTCGATGGCGCCGCGCTGGTCGCTCAGGCGCACCTCGGCGGCGGCGTGAGCCTCCTGCACCTTGCGCTCGATCTCCTCGTCCATGCGGCGTAAAGCCTTCTGCCGCGCTTCTTCGTCGATCTTGGTGATGATGTATTGGGCGAAGTAGAGAACCCGGTCCAGGTTGCGGCGGGAGATGTCCAGTAGCAGGCCCAGGTAGCTAGGCACGCGCCGCGTGTACCAGATGTGGGCGACGGGCGAGGCCAGCTCGATGTGACCCATGCGCTCGCGGCGCACGCGCTCGCGGGTGACCTCGACGCCGCACTTGTCGCAGACGATGCCGCGATAGCGAATCTTCTTGTACTTACCGCAGTAGCACTGCCAGTCGCGAGTCGGCCCGAAGATGGCTTCGCAGAACAGACCATCCTTCTCTGGCCGCAGGCGGCGATAGTTGATCGTCTCCGGCTTGGTGACCTCGCCATAGGACCAGGAGCGGATCTCCTCAGGCGACGCCAGCGAAATACGGATCGCGTTGAATTCCTTGAGGTCCAAAATGTCCTCCTCGACTAACGAGTACACTTGGGGCAGGCGTCAGCTGGGCTGATGCGCGACGGGCCGGGCAGGGCGGATGTCCGCCGGAGGCCGAGGCTCATAGGCGGCCAGCGCGTCGCGCGCTGGCCGTCCGGGGAGGCGACCCGATGGCGCGCGAACGGCTTACCACACCGAAAGTCTCGGTGAACCGGCACCTTTGTTCAACACCCTGGCCCGTGAGGACGCGCTGAATCGGCACAACGACGCGGCGAGCACACGAGCGCTATTCACTTGTGCCCTCTCGAGCCGTCCGCACCTGGGCAAGAGGCTGGCAACCGCCCCACGGGCTGTCAACGCGCGGATAGGCGGGCTGGATGCGCCCGCCATCGGGGTTCTGGCTCGATGGTGTCGTCCATCATTGGGCGACGATTCACGTTATTCTGGGGGAAGGGGAGGCGCTACGCCGGCTTTCGACGCGGCTGTCGAAGATGATGAAGAGCAAGAAACCGGAACCTGGCCCATGGTTCAATGAAGATACCTGGCCGCATCACCCGGCTGCACGGACTTTAGCTTCAGAAGTGTGTCGCATAGGCTTCCCCGTTAACCGCCGCGACCCCCAAGGTGCGCCTCTCCGCCCCGCCGTCATCTGAGAATCAAATTCCAGTATAGGCCATAAGCCCGCATCTGTCAAGTAGTTTTCAGGACAAAACGCGGGCAAAGGGTGAGACGCTTCGGTGAAGCTATTCTTACCGCTGGTAGTTGCCACCAACGGCGGGCCGAGGACGAAGGACCAACCCAGGCCCTGCCCCTGGGCCGTGGCCCTTCGTCCTCGGCCGCATTACCGCACCGGCTCGCCCACCTCAAACGCCGTCGCGTAGCCAGGAACCTTCTTCCAGTCGCTCAGGAAGCGTTCGATGCCGGCGTCAGTGAGCGGGTGGTGCAGCATCTGCTCCAGCACCTTGAAAGGCAGCGTGGCGATGTCCGCTCCCGCCTTGGCCGCCTCGATGATGTGCAGCGGGTGGCGAATGCTGGACGCGATGATCTCCGCCTCGTAGTCGTAGATGGTGAAGATCTCCGCCAGATCACGCACCACCTGCATGCCGTCGGCGCTGATGTCGTCCAGGCGGCCCAGGAAGGGGCTGACGAAAGTAGCGCCCGCCTTGGCGGCAATCAGGCCCTGGGTCGCGCTGAAGACGAGGGTCACGTTCGTCGGGACGCCCTCGTCGGCCAACCGGCGGACCGCTGTCATGCCGTTGCCGGTCATCGGAATCTTCGCCACCACATTGGGCGCCCAACTGGTGACGGCCCGCGCCTCGGCCATCATACCCTCGACGTCCAGGCTAACTGTCTCGGCCGACACCGGCCCATCGACAATGGACGCAATTTCCTCGATCATCTTGCGGAAGGTGCGACCCTCCCGCGATGCCAGGGTGGGGTTGGTCGTCACGCCATCCAGCACACCCCAGGCGACCGCCTGGCGAATCTCGTCCACGTTGGCGGTGTCTAGAAAGAACTTCATACGACCTCCTTGAAAACATCCTCGAAGCGTTGCGGTCCCGCGAAGGGGCCAACGATAGCCAGTGAGTAACACTCGCGGCTGAAGAGCTGCTGCGCCAAGCGCTGCACATCCTGTGCTGTGACGGCATCGATACGCGCCACCAGGTCCGAGGCGGTAAGAATTTCCTCGCGCACGACGGCCTGGCTCGCCAGCGACATGGCAATCTCGGTGGTGTCCTCCAACCGTAGCAGGATGCCGCCCTTGAGATATTCCTTTGTCTTGTGAAGCTCCGCCTCGGGCACAGGCGTCTGCCGCAAGCGGTCGACCTGCGCCAGGAGAGCCTGCGTGGCGCGCAGCGCCCTGGTCGGATCGACGGCCGCATACAGGGCGACGCTGCCGGTGTCGTGCAGGTAGCTGTCGTCGGCGTAGACGTTGTAGGCCAGGGCGGCGCGCTCGCGCAACTCGATGAACAGCCGACAACTCATGCCCGCGCCCAGGACACCGCATAGCATTTGCAGCGTGTGGCGTTGCAGGTCGAGCATGGACACGCCGGGCACGGTCAGGCGCACGTGCGCCTGCTCGGATGCGCGGGTGTGGAGGGTCACCCGTGGCCCGCGAGGCGGCGGAGGAGCCGGCGAGAAGCCCGGTATGGGGGCGGCCGCCCAGTCACCCAACGCTGCCCCCACCACGTCCACAGCCTCGGCAGGGTCGAAGGCGCCGGCCAGCGCGACGACAGTGTTGTTTGGTCGATAGTAGGCGGCGAGATGCTCCACCAGCCGTGACCGTGACATGCCACGCAGGCTCTCCTCGGTGCCCAGAATGTCGCGGCCGAGGGGGTGGTCGCCGTACAGCATCTGGTCGGCCAGCACGCCAACCCAGCTTTCCGGCTCATCGTAGATCATCGCCATCTCTTCGGCGATGACCCGCCGCTCGCGGGCGACATCGCTCGCTCGTAGCCTCGGGTGACGCAGCATATCGGCGACGACAGCTACCGCCGTGCGCAGGTGTGCGGCCGGCACGCGGGCAATGAAGCCGGTACGGTCGTCGCCGGTGAAGGCATCCAGCGAGCCGCCTACGCCCTCGACGGCAAGGCTGATGCTTTCTGGCGTCGGATAGTGTCGCGAGCCTTTGAACAGCATATGCTCGAGGAAGTGGGATGCGCCCGCGATGTCGTCCGGCTCGTAGCGCGCACCGACGCCAACGTAGAAAGCCGCCGTGACCGAATAGCGGTCGGGTAGCGGGGTGAGAATCAGGCGCAGGCCGTTGGCGAAGGTGGTCAGGGTGTAGGTATCGGCGAGGCGTAGCGAGGAGGTTAGCATGGGCGCGCTATGCCAGGCCCAGGCGGGCCAGGTCGTCTTCATTCATGCCGAAAAAGTGGCCGATCTCGTGAAGGACGGTGGTGCGCACCTCGCGCCGAATTTCGGCGTCCGTCTCACACGCTTCCTCGATGGGGCCACGGTAGATAGTGATGACGGACGGGGCGGTCATGCCGTCGTAGTAGCCGACCGGCGGGCCACGATGCAGCCCGAAGATGGTATCGTCCGGGGGGATACCCATCTCGGCCAGGTCTTGCTCGTCGGGCCAGTCTTCGACCACAATGGCGACGCGCTCCAGATAGGGGCGGAAACGCTCTGGAATCTCTGCCAGGGCCGCCTCGACCAGGCGGTCGAACCGCTGACGTGTGTCGCGGCGGCGGGCCAGGCGTCGGTTACTCTGAGGGCGGTAGGGCATGATAGTCAGTATCCCAGCTCACGCAAACGTTCTTCACCAAAACCAAAGTGGTGGGCTACCTCGTGCAGGACGACGCGACGCACCTCGCGGCGGATAGCCTCGTCGCGCGCGGGGCCATCGCCCGGTATGACAAGCTCAATCGGCCCCTGGAAGACGGTGATCTTGTCGGGTAGGGCCAGGTTCATGGCCGCCGGACGGCGCGTGCGAGGCACCCCCTCGTACAGGCCGAGGAGAAGCGACCCCGGCCCCAACCCCACCCGCGCCATCTGGTAGGGGAGCGGCCATGCCTCGATGACAACGGCGACGTTGTCCAGGTAATGCTGGAAGGCCGCTGGAATGCTGTCCAGAGCCTCGGCGACGAGCGCCTCGAAACGTTCGACATCCATGGGCTAGGCTCGTCGGACGTCGCGATTGCCGCCCGAAACTGCTACCGACAGCGCGTAGCGCGCCTGTGGTAGCCAGGCGCGCACCTGCCAGGGCTTCGGGTGATTCGCAGCGAAGTGCTGATAGTAGGGGCCGAGGTTCTGAATCCACCCATACGCCTGCGGCCCGCCACGCTGGAGCATAGTCACGATGTCCATGTGAAAGTCGCGGCTCGTTGGCTCTACCGCTGCCTCCGCCAGATAGCGATGCTGCACGATGTAGGCTCCGCGCTCGTTCTCCAGGCTCCCCCACAGGTAAGGGCCTTGCGTCGTATGCACCAGCTCATGTACGAGGCGGTCCGGCTCCAGATAGGCGCGCATCGAGGTGGGGAAGTAGACGCGCCAGCCGAACCACGCTGTACCGCCGGGGCCACCCAGGGCATCGCTGAATACCACCTGGACGCGGCGGGTACGCAAGTACTCCGCCCAGGCGTGGCCGGTCGGCGTCCCGTCCAGCGCGTCCAGCGCGTCCACCACGGCCTGAGGGTAACGTGCGATGGGCATAGGGGTCAACCTCGGCCTAGCGCTTCGGTTCCAGCACGACGACCTGTGCCCCTTCGCTGGGGAGATCGCGTTTGGTGACCTTCAGCACTTCCTGGTGGGACGCCTCCTTGTCCTCCATGCCCATCGCCTTGAAGAACTTGTCGAGCTTGTCGAGGGGCGTCTCCTCGCCGCCATAGCGATAGTGCATCGGGATGACGATGCGCGGGTCCAGGAGATTGATGACCTCGACGGCCTGAGTGGCATTCAGGGCGTGCCCGTCACCGACAGGCACGCACAGAATGTCGATGGGGCCGATGTCCTCCGCCTGGGTCTGGTTGGGGATGTGACCCAGATCCCCCAGGTGGCAGACGCGCAAGTCCTCGGCGTCCAGTACATACACGGTGTTGGGGCCATGAAGGCTGCCCTTCTTGCCGTCGTGGTAGGTGGGCACGCCGAAGATGAACATACCCTTGACTTCGTACTCGCCGGGGCCACGGATCACATACGGCTCGCCCTTGACACCATCGAGGTTGTTGTGGCCGCTGTGGTTGTGGCTGATGGTCACGATGTCAGCCGTGGTGCGTGGGAAGCCAGGAATACCCAGCGCTTTACCCGAGTAGGGGTCGTTGACGACGAAGCCGTCGCGGGTACGGGTTCGGAATGCGCTGTAGCCCAGCCAGGTGATCTCCATCAGTTGACATTCCTCTCAATCTTGGCCGCGTCTCGCTGCTCTTCCAACCAGGTCTGGAAGCGCACCTGGCGCAACTCCTGCCACTTGTCATCGCTGAGCTTGCGGGCCGGGTCTTTTTCCAACACCTGTATCACATGCCAGCCAAACTGCGTCTGTACCGGCGAACTGATCTGCTTGGGGGCAAGGCTGAAGGCGGCCTGCTCGAACTCCGGCACCATCAGTCCACGGGGGAACCAGCCGAGGTCCCCGCCACCCTTCGCGGTACTGGGGTCCTTTGATACCTCGCGGGCGACCTTGGCGAAATCCTCGCCGCTGTCGACACGTTTGGCTGCCTTGACTGCTTCGTCCACCGTCTGGACCAGGATGTGACGGGCGAGAAGCTGCTCCACGGTCTGCGGCACATCCTTCGTCACCGCGTCGCGCACCTTGTTGCCGAGCAACTGGTCGCGCTGTTCGGCCAGGAACTGCTCGCGGGTCAGGCCGCGTGCGCTGAGGGCCTTGTCAAACTCCGCCACGCCGCCCATTTCCTTGGTCAGCTGGTCGACCGACTTGGTCAGCTCGTCGGCGTTGACGGTCAGCCCCTCTTTCTGCGCGTACTGGCGGATGAGCGTCTCGGAGATGAGCGCCTCCAACACCTGATTGTAGGTTGTCTGCAGCGCCTGTTGGCCCTCCGTCGTGGCGGGGTTCACCCGCTGGTCGCTGAGCAAGAAGTTGCGGGCCTGCGCAATCTCGCGCTGGTAGTCGGCCATGGGGATGATCTCGCCATTGACCCTGGCGGCGACGGCGGGGTCCGCCGGGGTTTGCGCCGCCGGTGCGACACCCGGTCTGGCAGTCGGCTGGCCGGGCGCCGCCGTGGCTGCCACGGCGGCCGGCGCGGCCGTGCCGCCCGTCGGGTTGAGGGCTGGCGGCGGCGTTGAGGCGGCCGGGCCGCACCCCGCCAGGAGCAGCACAGCAAGCAGGGAGGCGATCATCAGAGCGCCTGAGAGACGCGAGTTCATGGGCTAATCCTCTCTCGTGAGCAGGTTGGGGGTGCGATAGCAGGGCCGTCGAGCAACCCGGAGGCGGGGAATCGGGCGCTCGACCATGCGCACACCACTCTTAATGATAGACTCTTTGTTCTGCTGTGGCAAGTCGCGATTGACCGCTGGGCCGGTCGGAACAAAGTTTGGCGGTAGGCCGTCCGCTATGCTACAATCTGCTGTCTCTGGCCGGCGGTCGAACCACGACAGGTGGCGACCCGGCGGTTGTCGTGTGTTCTTGCAGAAGGAGCGAGCGTGACATCTACCCAACTGCGTGCCCTGACGCTGGGCATTCTCCTCATCATTGGCGCGGCGGTGGCCGCGTGCGGCGGTGGTAGCGCCGCTGCCCCCACCCCGACCGCCCCACGCCCGCCAGTGGCCGTCGTCAACCCGCCGACGGCTGCCGCACCCGCCGCCAAGGCCGAGGCAACGGCAGCGTCAGCGGCTGAACCGACGAAGACCCCCAAGCCCACCAAGACCCCTGAGCCGACCCCTGGGCCGCCGCCAGCGCCGCCCAAGAAGCCACTGACGATGGACACGCCCGAATACGGCACACAGGCCTTCCTCTGGTGGCGGCCCGAACTGGCTGAACGCGACTTGCTGCAAGTCAAGGATATGGGCTTCGGCTGGGTGAAGCAGATCTTCGGCTGGCGCGATATCGAGACGGCCAAGGGCAAGTTTGATTGGTCGAAGACGGACCACATCGTCTACACCGCCAATCGCTATGGCGGCATCGACCTGCTTATTCGCGTGGACCACCAGCCGGACTGGGCGCGCAAGGGCTGCAGCCTGATGGGGCCACCGGAGAACATGCAGGATTTCGCCGATTTCCTGACCGCCGTGGCGACCCGTTACAAGGGCCGCATCCGCGCCTATCAGATTTGGAATGAGCCGAACCTGGCGCGCGAGTGGTGCGACCAGAAGCCCAGCCCGCAGCAGTACGCCCAGATGCTCAAGACGGCCTACACCGCCATCAAAGCCGCCGACCCCGATGCAATGGTGATCAGCGCGGGCATGTCGCCGACAGGCACCAACGACAACACGGCGATGCCCGACGATGTCTTCTACGATGAGCTGTACAAGGCGATGGGCGGCAAGAGCGACGGCTACTTTGATGTGTTGGGCGTGCACGCGGCGGGCTTCAGGGCCGCGCCGGAAGTTTCGCCTGAGGAGGCCGCTGCCGACAAGGCCAAGTACGGCGGCGAGCGGTTCTTCACCTTCCGCCGTGTCGAGGACATCCGCAAGATCATGGAGAAATATGGCGACGCGGCCAAGCAGATGGCGGTCCTGGAGTTCGGCTGGACCTCGGACGAGATTCACCCCGACTACAAGTGGCACGCCGTCACCGAACAGCAGAAGGCAGACTACCTCGTGCGCGCCTATCAATACGCCAAGAAGAACTGGCCGTACATGGGCCTGATGTCTCTCATCTACATTGCGGACCCCGACTGGAAGCCGGAGAACGAGCAGTACTGGTGGGCGATCACCAACCCCGATGGCTCAAAGCGGCCCGCCTTCGACGCCCTCAAGGCCATGCCGAAGTAGTAGCCAGACCTGGCAGGTTCTCGAAGACCTGCCAGGTCTTTTCTTTATTGCCCGATGGCACAGTTGCTGGGCGTCGTGCACGCCCTGGCGAGATACGGCAGGTAGAGCCGTCGGCAAGGCCCGACATCCGCGACTTCTACCCGAATCTCGCGCGTCTCGAACGAGAGTGGCAGGGTACTGCGGAACACCACCGTCCCGCCGCCAGTATCCAGGCAGCCGGGATCCTGGCTCAGCGTTACCTGGACGACCGACCCGCCGCCGGTATTGGTTGGCGCCGACACCGTCAGCCAGGGCGGCGCCGAGACCAGCGCCCACGATGCGCCCAACGTGTAGGGGTTGGTGATTGTCGCCGTCGCGCCGATGCGCCGCGCGAGCCGCACGGTGTTGGGCGTCAGGTTCAGGAAGTGGCGCGTGCGCAGCACGGCCTGTCCCGCATTGACCAGTCCCGCCCCATACACGTCGTCGCGCCCGGCCGCCCCCAGGTCGCGCGCCGATTGGCTGAGTGTCTGCAACGTCTGCTCCGGGCTGAGGCTGGGGTTGACCGACAGCGCCAGCGCCGCCACCCCCGCCACGTAGCCCGCCGCATAGTTCGTGCCGTAGCGCAGGGTGTCGTAGCCGTGACTGGGCGAGGCGTTGGCCCCGCGCGAGGTGGTGGTGATCATGTCGCCTGGCGCGGCCAGGTCGACGAAGGCGCCGGTTGGGACGATCAGCTGGCCCCCGCTACTCTGCAGCGCCAGGCCAGTCGTGAGCACGCCGGTCGCGCCGATGATCGACACGCCGTCGCCGTCGAGCGCGGCGGGATAGGGGGTAGGAACGGGATTCTGGCCTGGGTAGATTTCGCCGACTGGGGCGATGACGACGAGGTTGCGGCCAGTCGCCGCGTCCTGGTTACGGCGAATGGCGTCGCGGATGGTGGTCTGGTCGTCGTCGCTCAGGTTGCCGAGGCTGAAGCCGAAGACGGCGATACGAGCCCCCTTCGCGGTGGCGTAGTCGAGCGCCTGGGCAATGAGGCTGGCCGTGTTGAACGCCCGCTGCGGCAGGCCAGCGCCGTCGCCACTGGTGCGGCGGCTCACCACCCGTAGCGGCATGAGCTTCGGTCGCCAGGTCGCGCCAGTCACGCCTGCTGCGTTGTTGCCGGTCGCGCCCACGACGCCGGCCAGGGCCGTCCCATAGTTGTCGGTCCAGTCGTCCTGGGATGGCCAGCCCGTTTCCAGGAAGTTGTAGGCGTCTTCCCAGCGGTCGGCCAGGTCAGGGTGACTCTGGTCGAAGCCGGAGTCGAGCACAGCAATGGTGATGACGCCGTCGCCGCCGGTGGTCACCGCCCAGGCGTCGGCGGCCTGGATGCCAAACGCGCCCTGGAGGCCCCACTGCTGGGGGTAGAGGGGATCATTCGGGGTATTGGCGGCGCTGGATAGGGGCGTTTGAGCGGGGGGTGCGGCGATCACGGCCCAGGCCGCGAGGGCAGCCAGCAGCATGGCGGCCAGGGCCGGCCAGACAAGATGGCGAAGCATTTTCACTCTCCGGGGGCAGGCTCATTGGGACGTAGCGGGGGGTGGGTAGGCGGTATGTCCTCGCGCCGGCGCCTGCATCAGCACCGGCTCAGGGGGCGCGACGAGGATTCGGGGCAGGAAAACGCTGTAGGGCCGGGGCGGGCAGGGTGGCAGATAGGCGCGGACGACAATATCCTGCGGTCCCCCGGCGCGATTGGGCATGGTACTCTCGGCGCGCACCACGCCTGCCCGTGTCCCACACTCGCCCGCGGCGGGTGGCGCGACGCTGAGGGAGGCAATCGACGGTGTGGTACCGCCGGGGTCGGCGCTAACCGGCGGGGTGACCGCGATCCACGGCGACATGGCGTGGGTCGTCCAGGTTGCCGGACCGCTATTGTTGTTCGAAAGAGATTGGAACGGCTGGCGATAGGCGCCGTCCTGCTCGCTCCACTCGAAGACCAGCGCGTCGGCGGGCGAGACGGTTAGCCGGTGCGGCGTCTGCTCGACGGCGCGGCGCACATTGATGCGACCCGCGCCGTAGGTCGTATCTGGCCCCACCAGCCCCAGGTCATCGGCCGAGCGGCGCAAGACGTCGGTGACGTCCTGCGTCGTCAGGCGTGGGTTGATGGCGAGCAGGAGCAGCGCGGCCCCGCTGACGTGGGCCGCAGCGAGGATGGTGCCCGTGCCGCGCCGCACGCCAATGTCATCAATCGCCATCGGCACCGTCGTTACGACATCCACGCCCGGCGCGACGACCCCGACGTAGCTGCCGACGTTGGAGTCATCCCAGGCCGTGGCGCTCTGGTCCACCGCGCCTACGCCCAGCACCAGCCGCTGGTAGGCGGCCGGGTACTCGGTGGGGTTGCCATAGCGACGCTCGTCCCCGACGGGGGCGACGACCACTGCGCCCGCCGACTCGGCGAAGGTCAGGGCGCGATACATGGCGGTGGCGGCGTTCAGGGTGCGGTGATAGACACTGATGTGGATAACCCGCGCCCCCTGTTCGACGGCGCGGCACAGGCCCGCCACGACCTGGCTCCAGTAGAACACGTCGGTGCCGCTGGTCGGGTCGCGGCCGACGATCTTGATGGGGATGATCTGGGCATTCCATGCCAGCCCCACGATGCCCACGCCGTTGTTGGCGGTGGCGGCGATCACGCCGGCCACCATCGTACCGCTGCCAGACTGGCTCACGTCCTGGATATCGGCGTTATTGTCGAAGAAGTTCCAGCCCGCGCTCACGAATACGCTGCCGCCCAGGTCGGGGTGGTCGAGATCGATGCCCGTGTCGAGGATGGCGATGGTGGAGAAGGCGTCCGCCGAGCCGGTGGTATAGTCCCAGGCCCGCACGGCGTCAACCTGGCGCAGGTTCCACTGCTCTGACCAAAACTCATCGTCAGGCTGGACACTCTCGTGGGCGGCGGACGGTGATGGCGTCTCTACCAGGGCGAGGTTCTGGGGAGCCACGCTGGGGGCAGGAACCGGATCGTCCGGCTCAACACTCTGCACACCCTCCAGGGTAGACAGGCGCGCGCGGACCTTGTCGGCATCGTCACTGGATGTGACCACCAACGCCCCCGCGCAGTCCAGCGTCTGGTCTATTTTCAGCCCCGCTTTGGCGGCCTGCGCCTGCGTCGCAGGGAGATTCCAGCCGTCGGCGAGCGTGACAAGCCAGCGGCGGGCCGGAGCGGCGCCGTCGTGGTTGGACGCGACCACAGGCGTTGACCGGCAACAGGCCAACGCCAGGAGGAGAAGGGCGACTACGAGTGGGGAACGCAGCACCTCAGGCCTTCTTGACTACGAGCCAGAAAATAATCGCTTGTCGCATACATAGACGCTGGACAGGCGCGCTGGGGTACGCGTTGGAGAGCCGGTTTTTCGATGAGATAGCTAGTCGGACGCTAGAGCGCGGCAGCCAGAGCGCCATCTGGCACAATAAGCGACGGGCGACTGCTACCGTGGGTAGGAACAGTCGGCCCGTTGTGAGGCTTGATGATAACTCAGAATGAGGTGTGAAGGGCGTGGGACCTCTCACCGCCGTCGTGTCTCGGCTAGTAGCCGAGCATCCGAGGCAGCAGGAGGGACAGCACGACCAGGCTGCCGAAGAGAATGACCGCCAGAATCAGGATGTGACGCAGGTCCTTGCGCACGTAGACCCATTCCTGCACCATCTCTTTGCGGGGGATGCGCGCGGGCGCGTCGGCGGTGGCGTCGACCGTGGTGCGGCTGGTGCGGCTAGTGCGGTTGGGCGCGGGGGCCGTTGGCGGGCGCGCTACCGGGGCGCTGGATGCAGTGAGCGTCTGGGTCGCCGCGCCCGTGGTGGGCATCACCGCCGTCGACGTTGGAACTCGCGGGGCAGTCGGCGCGGTTGAGGCCTCCGCCTTCCGCTCGCGACGGGACTTCTTCGCCATAGACAATGACTCCTTACACCGTGCAATCTGCGGAATTATAGCCTGTTGGGGGGCTTCGGTCAACTCTTGCTCAGGTCTGGCGGCGGCGGAGTCGCCCCACGGTCATGGCGGCCAGCAGCTGCGCCTCGTCAATCCTCATGCCCGCGACCATCACCCCGAATACGACGACACCCGCTCCCCCGGCCAGGACGAGCGTGGTCAGCGCGCCCCAAAACTCCGACAGATGGAGTGGCGCAAGCAGAGTCAACGCAGCCAGAATAGCGCCGCCCATCGCCAGGGACGCCACGCTGAGTTTCGCCAGGAGCGTGCCCAGACCCTGGCCGCGAATCGCGCCGAATCGCCGCTGCGCCAGGATTATCATGACGACAGCGTGCGCCGCCAGCTGCGCGGCATTGGCGGCCACCAGCGCGCTCACCCCATAGCTATCAACGAAGGGCAAGGCGATGGCGAAGTAAGCGGCCAGACCGACGAAGGCGACCAGGTTGGGCGTGAGCGTATCACCCCGCGCGTAGAAGGCATAGACCAGAGGCAGGTCGATGGCGGCAAAGGGCAGTCCGAGCATGTACAGGCGCAGGGCGTGCGCCGTCGCCAGCGTATCCTCCGGCGTGAACTTGCCGCGCTCGAACAGGGTGGCGACCACCGGCGTTGCCAGCAGGAAGAGGCCGACCGCCATCGGAATTACCAGCAGCAGCACGATGCGCAGGGCGAAGCCCAGGGTGCGGCGGAAGCCGGGCAGGTCGTTGACCTGACGCGCCAGGGCGGGCAGCGCGGCCATGCTGACCGCCGTCGACACAAGGCCCTGGGGGAACTGCTGGAGGGTCGTGGCGTAGCGCATCCAGGCGATGGCAGACTCGTTGACGCCGGAGGCCAGGCGGCGGTCGACGATAGCGCCAATCTGGGCGGCAACGATGCCGAGCAGCATCGGCAGGTAGAGGAGGATGATACGCCTCAGGGCCGGGTCGTGCAGGTCAGCCCGCACGCGCAGCGGCAAGTCGCGCAAGCCGGGCCACTGAAGCGCGACCTGGGCAATGGCTCCCAGCACGAGGCCGATGGCGGCCCAGATGATGTTCTGGCCGCCACTGAGGACGATCGTCAGGACGAGAGTTGCGTTGTAGACGGCCACCACGAAGGCGGGCAGGGTGAAGCGACGCAGGGCGTACAGGATAGCCGTGGTCACGCCGGACAGGCCGAGGAAGATGGTCGCGGGCGCCATCAGGCGCAGCAGCCCGATCGTCGTTGCCAGGTATTCCGGTGGTAGATCGCCGCCGAGCAGGTATGCCACCTGGGGTGCGAAGATCATCAGCAGCGAGGCGAGCAAGGCCATTGCGATGAGGGTCAAGGTCAGCACGTCGCTGGCCACTCGTCCTAGTTCCTTTTTGCCGCGTTCCGCGTAGTCGCTGAACACCGGCACCAGGGCCGAACTGACCATGCCGCCGATGATCAGGTCGTAGAGCATCTGGGGCACGAAGCTGGCAATGGTGTACGCGCTGACCATACCGCCCGCGCCGAAGTAGCGCGTCAGCACCATCTCGCGAGCGAGGCCGAGGACGCGGCTGGCGACGTTACCCGTGCCGATAATGAGGGCGGCGCGCGCGATGCCCGCGTTGGACGACGGTGGCGGCGTCGCGACGGTGGTGGCGGCGTCAGTTGTCGGCGACAGCTGGGTATCGGTGGGCGTGGTCACGCGAGCGTGTGGTGGGCGCGAATGGCGCGGATGATGTCGCTGGTCGAGCGACCGGGTACGAAGGGGAGCAGGTGAATCTCGCCGCCGTAGGCGGCCACAACGGCAGCTTCGGGCAGGGGCTTGCCGCGGCCATAGTCACCCCCCTTGACGTACAGATCAGGCTCCAGGGCAGCGACGACCGTCGAGGCCGTGGTCTCGGAGAAGGGGACGACATAATCTACTGAGGCGAGAGCGGCCAGCATCTCGGCGCGTTCAACCAGAGGCAGAATGGGCCGCTCGGGGCCTTTCAGGGCGCGGACACTGGCGTCATCGTTGACGGCGACAAGGAGCACATC
This sequence comes from Anaerolineae bacterium, assembly GCA_034431435.1. Classification (GTDB taxonomy): domain Bacteria; phylum Chloroflexota; class Anaerolineae; order Epilineales; family JAHCIE01; genus JAHCIE01. Next base: position 30,978 of record DAOUDG010000087.1, read on the forward strand.
GCCCAGGGCGCGCGCCTGGCTCAGGTAGCGCGTGTGGCCGACGTGCAGAATATCGAACACGCCGTTAGTCAAAACAAGACGGCGGCCGGCGGTGCGTTGGCGCGCCCGCTCGGCGCGCATCTCGTCCAGGGTCAGGACTTGGCCCATGCTTCAGTCTCCGACCACGAATTGTAGCGCGGGAGCAGGCGCCCGGCAAGCCACGCACAAGGGCTGCCGCCTACGACCAGGTCGCGGACGACAGCCCCTGCACCGGGCATGGGACTAGCGATAGGTGACGCGCAGGATCGGCTTGCCCGCTACGGCGTTGCCGCTATTCCAGTCGAAGATCGACCGGTAGCCGGCGTTGGGATCGTTGGCCCAGACGCGCAGCGAGACACGGTTGGTGGACGCAAGCCGGGCCTGAAGTTGCGCCAGACCCACGTCGGTGAAGCGGAACGTGTTCGTGACGCCCACGCCCACCTCAGACGAGGCAAAGAGGGGCGTCAGGGGTGAAAGACTGGGGGCCTGGGCCAGGGACGTGTAGGTGCTCGCGCGCCACGTGGCGTCAACGCTGCTGTCGAGCAGCGTCATCGCCCAACGCATCGTCGGCACGGTGTCAAGGTAGACGGCGTTGCGCCCAGTCAGGACGACCTCAGCGCTCTCGATGCGGGCATCATCTGGCAGGCTTGACACATCGAACTGGATGCCGCCGAGCCAGCGGATGGGCCGCCAGGGTTTCATGTCACTGCCAACGAACAGATCCTCAGAACTGAAGTAGTTGGTGTGGGGGTCGTTACTCACGACATAACCCGACACATTGCGCGGCGGCGTCAATTCCCGAACAGTCAAGGTGGGCGTCGCGGTGGCTGTCGGCGTGGGTGTGAGGGTGGGCGTCGCGGTGGCCGTGGCCGTTGGCGTGGGTGTGAGGGTGGGTGTCGCGGTGGCCGTGGCCGTTGGCGTGGGTGTGAGAGTGGGCGTCGCGGTCGCCGTTTCGGTCGGCGTGGGGCCAGGCGTGATTGTCTCGGTCGCCGTCGCTGTTGGGCCAGGCGTGTCAGTGGGCGACGGCGTGTTGGTCGCTGTTGGGCCAGGCGTGTCAGTAGGCGACGGCGTGTTGGTCGCCGTCGGGGCGGGCGTATCGGTGGGTAGCGGCGTGTTGGTCGCCGTCGGGGCAGGTGTGTCAGTGGGTAGCGGCGTATTGGTTGCCGTTGCCGTGGGGCTGGGCGTGGGGCTGGGCGGCGGTGTGCTTGTCGCGGTCGCCGTGGCTGTGGGGGTCGGCGTTGCTGTCGCGGGCGGTGTAATCATCGCGACTGCCACATAGGTGCGGGACAGGTCGGCGCCGCCTTGATTGCTGCGCTCGAAGACCACGGCGGCCAACCGGGCGCGTGGCGCGCCAACAGCGGAGATGACCCCCGATCCGCGCCAGCCCATGCCCAGGTATCTCAACCCGGCCAGGTCGAAGACGGCCACGCCGTTGGCGGGCGCGACATCACGCTCGGTATCCAGGAATCGGCCATCTTCGTCATACAGGGCCAGCGCGACCTCGACATCGGTCGTGGGATCAGTGTTGCGCACGAAGACCTGTGACCGCAAGGTCACGATATCGTCGACGCCTTCGCGCAGCAGGCGCGGGGCGCCCAGCCGCGACGCGGTATCCTCCAGCGCGATACCTGAGTAGCCCTCATACTGCTCCAGGCCGGTATTGGTAAGGATAGCCATCGGCGCGCCGTCGTCTACATCGGCCGAGCCGAGGAAGTCAGGGGCGGCGCTCACGTCCCCGATGGGGATCGTGCGCGACGACGATGGGCACACGCGCTGCGAAAGACTCGCACTGGCCGGTGAACCGTCACGGTAGAAGATGCGCTCGGTGATGAGGGCCTCTTCCACGGCGCTGGCGTTCTGTACTTTCAGGCTGGTCAGCCACGGCGTCGCGCTGGCCACGGTGTTGAGCAAGGCGGGCAGCACGTAGCGGACCGGAGCAGGCGCGTAGGGTAGCGCGGTGTACGTGAACATTTGACGGTCTGCGGTGGCGGTGACGTCGACGGCCACCGCGAGGGGTTGTGTCGATTCCAGGGATGCGCTGCCGAAAAAGATGGGGAGGCCAGCCTGCGCCGGCGTGACGCGCGCCGCGCCGCCGGGTGGGATGATCACGTCCAGCGTCCCCGCCGTGGCGGGGCAGTCCTGGGTATCCTGGAAGCTCTCAGGGGTGAAGCGGATGTGTACCTCCGCGCATGTGTCACCCGTGTTCTGGACGCTGAGCGTCGTCTGTGACTGGGACAGACCCGCCCGCACCTGGGGCGCCGAGTAGGCGTAACGCTCCCGCACCGGGTTGTACGCGCGGGGGTCGGGCGCGAGGCCGGTGTAGGCGCTGGCGGCGATGCGTGCGGGGGCTGCGCCGCTCGTCACCTGACGAGCCACCACCGCCCCGAGCGGTGTGGCGGCTGGCAGTCCGCCAGCGGCAGGGCACTCGCTGTAAGCCATGATGTAGCCTGAGTAGTGGCCGGCCGGCACGGACGACAGGTCAGCCATCACGCTCTGACCCGGCACGACCTGGCCGAGGCATACCTGGACGGGGGCTATGATAGGGGCCTCGGCGACACACTCGAGGCTCGGCTGGGAGAACAGTTCCAGCACGACAAAGGTGGCGGTCGAACCGAGATTCTGGACGCTGATCTGGGATGACCCGGCAGGATCGACATCGACGGCTGGGAGAGCGATGCGGGGGGCGGCGACGGTCGAGGCAAGCGCCGCTCCATTGGCTGCCTGAGCCGCGCCGAGGAGCAGAGCCAGCAGGCCAACCAGCGCCAGGAGTTTAGGCCATCTCCGCATGTCAACCTCCTACTGAGCGCGGGACGCGCGGCGAATCAGCGGCGGATGCAATCTGTCTATACAGGAGACGAACGAGCAGGGGGTAGAGATATGGGCGCTAGCCGCAATCTCCGGGGTTGCGGCTAGCGCCAGTTCTCCACCGCCCACCGCAATTCGTCTGGCGTGGGGACGGCGTTGCCCACCTTACGCACCACCAGACCGGCGGCGTAGTTGGATAGAATACCCGCGGCGCGCGGCGATGCGCCGCTGGCCAGGGCCAGGGTGAGGACGGCCACCTGAGTGTCACCCGCACCCGTCACGTCGTACACGTCGCTGCGATTGACGGCGGGAAGCAGTGCGTACTGGTCATCCCAGCCCAGCGATAGGCCCTCTTCGGCGCGGCCAATGGCGACGATTCTTGCCCCCAGGTCGCGGACGAGACGGCGGGTCGCCTGCTCGAAGGCCGCATTGCTGTCGAGGGCCGTACCCAGACTGGCCTCGGCGTCGCGCGCACCCGCGCGGATGAAATCATAGCCCCGATACTTGGGCAGCTCGCCCTGAGAGTCGACGGCGATGAGCTTGCCGTGTTGCTGCCCCAGGCGGCGGCAGGCATCGATGACGGCCGGCGTCGCGGTGCCCGTCTTGTAATCGGAGACCAGGATAGCGTCAGCCTGGCGAGCCAATATCTCCAACTGGGCGATGAGGGCCTGTTCGATGGCAGGGGCGGGCGCGGCGCGCGTGAGACGGTCGAGCCGGGCAACTTGCTGCGGGAAGACCAGTGTCCCCTCGGCCATGACCCGCGTCTTGAGCGTCGTCATCCGTTTAGGATCGACCGCCAGCGCATCGCCGACACCAATATCGGCCAGCCGGGCGCGGAGTTCGTTGGCCGTCTCGTCGGGGCCGACCAGCCCGACGACGTGGACGGTCGCGCCCAGGGCAGCCGCGTTGTGGGCCGGATTGGCGCTGCCGCCCGCCAGAGTGAAGCGGCGCACGTACTCCAACACCGGGATGGGAGCCTCGCGCGACACTCGCTCGACCTTGCCGACGAGATACTCATCGAGAAACACGTCGCCGACGACGACGAGCCGCACGTGCGCAAGGCGGGGGATAATGGCGAGCAACTCGTCACGCATACGGCATCCTCGTAGGTTGACCTATCGGCGGGGCCTGCGCCAGGCGATGCAGCGTCGCCTCGAGCGCCAGGCGCGGTGGCAGCAGCCCCAGGCATTCGCGCGTGGCGCAGCCCTGCGGCGCGCCCAGGTGGTGGCCACGATAGAAGCATGGCTGGCAGCCCAGGCCCAGCCGAACCAGGGTATGGCGGGACGTGGACGGCGGCGCGTCGGAGCGGGGCGGCCACGACTGGGGCGGCTGGCCGGCATCCCACGGCCCGTAGGCTTCGGCGTTAGACGGGCCGAAGACGGCGACCACCGGCGTGCCCACGGCCGCCGCGATGTGCATCGGCCCGCCGTCGTTGGTGAGTACGACATCCATCCGCGCCAGCGCCGCGCCGAGGGTGGCGAGGTCGCCCTGATTGGTCAGGTCCAGGTCGGGCCTGCCCCGCATGGCGCGGACGACATCGCCCGTCTGGTCGCTGTCGCGGCCGACGAGAATGACGCGCACCCCCCGTCCGCGCAGCGCGTCGGCGACGGCGGCGAAGGCCTGAGGCGGCCAACGCCGCGCCAGGCTGTACTGGCCCGAGCCTGGAAACAGGGCGACGCGCGGCCCGTCAGCCAGCGGAGCGAGCAGGCTCTCGGCTGCCGCGTGGGCGTTCGCGCTGATGGGAAAGTCCAATGTCAGGTCGGTGGGTGGGGCGTCGAGCCGCATCGCCAGCCGCAAGGCATACTCGGCCTCGTGGAGCGCGCCGAAGCCCGCGTCTGTCACGCGCTCGGTCAGCGCCCAACCGCGACCATTGTCCAGCCCGGCGCGGCGCGGCGCGGCGGTGGCAGCCAGCAAGGCATTGAGCTTTACCACACCCCAGCCGGTCGTAAAGTGATGGAAGAGAACGACGGCGTCGTACTCCCGCGCTCGCAGGTTCCGGGCAAAGTCACTGAGCCGCCGGGCCGCCGACAGCCGGGCGGCGTCGCCGGGCCGATCATAGCCCACCTTCTCGAAGCGCAGCACCTCATCGACCAGGGCCGAGTCGCGGAGGGCCTGCGCCCCGTTGGCCGTCGTCAGGTATTCCAGGCGAGCGGCGGGGTAGCGTGCGCGCAGGGCGCGGAGGGCGGGCGTCGTCAGCAGCACGTCTCCGATGTCGGCGAGCTTGACGGCGAGGATGCGCGACAGGGGCATGGCGGCAAGTGTACCCGGCTTTGCGGCGGCGGGCAACTTGGCGACGGTGGTGCGGTTGACAACCGCATGACCCGCGTGTATAACCCTGGCACACGCCTGCCCTACGCGACAACCCTCGACTCGTGCTCAAACACACGCTCGCCCCGGCGCAACCGGGCGACTCAACCGATGTGAGGAGGATTGCCATGCGCGGCCTGATGATGGACTACCCCCTGACCCTGTCAGTGTTCCTGGCGCGCGCCGAGAAGCTGTTCCCCGCCCGCGAGGTCGTCACCCGCACCAGCGACGGCGTGCATCGCACCACCTATGCCGACATCGCCCGGCGTACCCGCCAGCTCGCCAGCGCGCTGGAACGGCACGGTGTAGCGCCGGGGGAGCGCGTCGCATCCTTTGCCTGGAACACATTCCGCCACCTGGAACTGTATTTCGCCGTGCCTTGCTCGGGCCGTGTTCTTCATACCCTGAACATCCGCCTGTTCCCGGATCAGGTCATCTATATCGTCAACCACGCCGAAGACCAGGTCATCTTTGTCGACGACAATCTCGTGCCGGTGTTGGAGACGATGAAGGACCACTTCGCGACGGTCAAGCTGTACGTGGTCATGGGGGATGGCCCCCTTCCGGAAACAAGCCTCGCGCCTGTGATTCGCTACGAAGACTTCCTCGCCCAGGGTGACCCCAACTACGCCTGGCCCGCGCTGGACGAGGACGAGGCGGCCATGATGTGCTACACTTCGGGCACGACCGGCCATCCCAAGGGGGTGCTGTACACGCATCGCGCCCTGTTCCTGCACAGCCTGACGCAGGCCGCCGCCGACGTCTGCGGCCTGTCGGAGCGCGACACGGTCTTGCCCGTCGTGCCGATGTTTCACGCCAACTCGTGGGGCTTCCCGTTCACCTCGACTCTCGTCGGGGCCAAGCAGGTCTTCCCCGGCCCGTTCATGACCCCCCAGGCGGTGCTGGACCTGATGCAGCAGGAGAAGGTGACTGTGGCGGCGGGCGTGCCGACCATCTGGATTGGCGCGGCCCCGCTGATTGCCCAGGGCAGCTACGACCTGTCCAGCATTCGCGATATCTACGTCGGGGGATCAGCCGTGCCCGCCAGCCTGTTGGAGGCCTACGACCGCCTGGGGCTGCGCATCGTGCAGGCCTGGGGCATGACGGAAACCACGCCCATCGGCTCGGTCTCCCAGGTCAAGAGCAGCCTGGCTGGTCTCCCGGCCGATCAGGTACTCAGGACGCGCGCCAAGCAGGGCCTCCCGTCGCTGGTGGTCGAGGCCCGTGTCGCCAACGAGGTAGGCGAGGAAGTACCGTGGGACGGCGCGACGATGGGCGAGTTGCAAGTGCGCGGGCCGTGGGTGATCAGTGGCTACTACAACGATGCCCGCAGCCCCGCCTCATTCCAGGACGGCTGGTTCCGCACCGGCGACGTGGCGGTCATTGACGCGGAGGGCTACATCCAACTCGTTGACCGCACGAAGGATCTGGTGAAGAGCGGCGGCGAGTGGATCTCCACCGTTGAGCTGGAGAACGCCCTGATGGCCTACCCCAAGGTGCTGGAGGCGGCGGTCATCGCCGTACCCCACGCCCGCTGGCAGGAGCGGCCGCTCGCCTGCGTGGTCCTGAAGCCAGGCGAGACGGCCACGCGCGAGGAAGTCCTCGACTTCCTGCGGCCGCGCTTCGCCAGCTGGTGGCTGCCGGATGACGTAGTCTTCGTGCCCGCCATCCCCAAGACCAGCGTGGGCAAGTTCGACAAGAAGGTGTTGCGCGGCGAGTACCAGGCCTACACGCTGCCCGATCACGGCGCGCACGCCTCGACGCCCGACGCTGATTGAGACGCAACGGCGTGCGTTGACCGTGGGTTCTCGCGGCTCTATAATAGGGTCGTTCGTCCAGTCTTGCCGCGCGGCGCCGTCCTCCTTCGCCGTCGGCCTGCTTTGTGCAGCCACTCCCCGACCCTTGCGGTAGGAGGCTTCCTCATGCGCCATCGCGCCCTGCGCGCTGCCTTGCTGGCTGTCTTGCTGGCGTGTCTTGCTGGCGGCCACGCCTTTGCCAACCCTCCATCACCCACTGGCCCCATTCCCTACCGCCCGGGGCAAGGCAGCCCTGTCACCCTTCAGCCGTCGCTCCCGGATGTGCCGCGCGCCCCGCGCCCGGCTGGCGGCAAGCGAGGTAGTCCGCGCCTCGCCCAGGAGACCGTCGTCGCCTTCACGGCGCTTCCGCCTGTGGTCGATGCCGGGCGTCCGGTCACCTTCGCCATCACCACGACCAACGCCTCGGCCTTGTCCCAGTCCTACCGTCTTTACGTACCGCTGCCGCTGAATCTCAACGTGGTTCCTGGTAGTGTTGTTGGCGGAGCCTACAGCCCAGACAAACGCGCCGTCCACGCCGACTTCAGCTTGCCAGGCGCGGGCGACGCATTGTCCTTTCTGGATAGTCTGGCAGGGCAGACTCCCTCGCTGCCCTTCATTGACCTGCCAGCCGTGACGGGCGTCATGCCGTTACCCCAGGGAACTGAGGGCGATGAGGTGGGTATCAACATCGGCCTGGCCTCCAACGTGCCCGCGTTCGATTACCTGGGCCAGAGCTACCGCACCTTTGGCCTGGTCAGCAATGGCTACGTCGTACCGGGCGGGGTGACGCAGGCGGACATCACCTACCTGAACCGGCCGCTCCCCGATGTGCAGCCCCCCACTCCCACCCTGGCTCCCTTGTGGACTGACCTCGATCTGGGCGCTGGGGGCACGGGTCACGGCGAGTGGTACGCAGACGTGCTGACGGGCGGCATATTTGGCGTCAATCACGCTCTGGTCATCCAGTGGAAGGCAGCTCAGGTCTACGGGCGGCCGGATAGCCGCTACGATTTTGAGGTGATTCTGGAACTGGAAACCGGCGGCGTGCATTTCGTGTACGAGCGCGTCGACGCACCCCTCGACGCTGTCACGGTCGGCGCTGAAAGCCCCGACGGGCGAGCGGGAACGTCGTGGTACTTCAACGGTGAGCCGGTGGGTTATCTCCCCCGCGCGGGTCAGACGCTACGTTTGCTGGCACAGCCAGGGGGCGGCGGGCAGAACAGCTTCGTGGTGCGCTTCCAGGCGCGCCCGATGGCGGGCGGGATGTTCCCCGTGGTTGCCAGCCTCGTCCGGGTAGGTGACGGCGCGAGGACCGACGCCAGCGTGGTCGTGACGGCCATTCCCCCCGCGCCGGTCGACGTGACGGTCGTTGGCAGCGAGGACCTGTCGGGGTACGCGCGCCCGCTGCTACCCAAAGACGTGGTGCGACCTGACCTGATCTATGCGGGCCTGGATGTGCCCCGCGAGCTTGCCTACTACGGGCTGTTTCAGTTGCCGAGCGTCGCGTTGCCAGACGGCGCGACGGTCACGGGCATCAGCCTGGCGATGACGGGGGCGGATACCACGTACCTGGACCCGCGCAGCGGCGCATCGTGGTCATTGAGCTTGCTGGAGCCGTCGGTAGGGGATGGCCTGTGGACAATGAGCTGGTACGAGGCTGCCACCGCGCCCGTGGCGGTGCGGCTGCGGCCAGGTATCACCGATGCCGAGGTAGGCGTGGATGTCGTGAATCACTTCGACGTGGCCCAGGTCGATCTGGCGCGCTTCGCCGCCGCGCTCCAGCGGCCGCTGAGCTTCCGAGTCGACGGCGAAGCCGCGTCGCCGTGGCGGGGTATCTTCGGTTGGGATGGTGGGGCAGGTGGTCACCCGCCGCGCCTCCACGTGCGCTACATCCCGCCCGTGGTGGAACTGCCGTAGCGCGACGACGGCGCGGCGGCGGAGGGCACGCTGCCCCCGGCCAGACAGAGGCAGGCCGCCATGTTGTCGGGTAGATAGGGGATGTTACATGCGAGACACCTGGCGCGCCTGGGCGCTTGGGGCGGCGCTGGGGCTGGCGGTGGCCGCGTGTGCGGGCGGGGCAAACATGGCCTCGCCCGCGGCCTCCCAGGCTGAACCAGCCCTCGCGCCCGTGTCCCTGGCCGTGGAACCGAGGCTGTGGTCCACCGCGCCGCTACCGACGGCTGAGGCCGCGCGGGTGTTCGTCTGGCCCGCCAACGGGAAGCCGAGTCTCATCTTCGTGTATGACGATGCTGTCACCTGACA
>DAOUDG010000088.1:0-110995 GCA_034431435.1 Anaerolineae bacterium
CTGGGCGCCGACGGCATCCGCGCCATGCTTGCCGCCTCCGACGCCCTGCCCCTGAAGGTCGAATACCTGGTCAGTTCCAGTGTGCCCTCGGCTGTCGGCCTGGAGACGGCCGGCGGGTCCATCGAAGCCGATGACGTGACGGCCCTGCTGGCCCATCCCCGCGTGCGCGGCCTGGCCGAGGTCATGGACGGGGCGGGCATCATGGCTGAGGATCCGCGCCTGTTGGCTATCCTGGCCGCGGCTGGCGGATTGGCGGGCTACCGCCCCGACAGCCCCGGGGTTATCGAGGGCCATAACCCTATGCTGCGCGGTCGCGCCCTGTCGGCGTGGGTGGCTATCGGTGTCGACTCGGACCACACGCTTGCGACGGCGGCCGACCTCGTGGAGAAGGCCCGCCAGGGCGTTACTCTCATGCTCCAGGAACGCTACATGACGACCGAGGTGATAGCGGCCCTGGAGAGTCTGCCCCTGGATATCGGCCTGTGCCTCATTACCGACGACGTGGCCCCCGACTATCTCCTGGAAGTGGGCCACCTGGACCACCTGCTGCGCCTGGCCGTCCGCCTCGGTATGGACCCCATGCGCGCGCTACGCGCCGTGACGCTCAACCCGGCGCGGCGCATGCGCCTCTGGGACCGCGGCGCCATCGCGCCAGGGCGCGCCGCCGACATTGTGCTGGTCGATAGTCTGGCCGATTTCCACGCGCAGCTGGTGCTGGTGGACGGCCAGGTCGTTGCTGAGGAGGGCCGTTGCCTGTGGCGCGCTGCGACGCCCGACCCGCTGGCCAGTCTACGCGGCACGCTGCGCGTGAGACGCCAGACGCCCGACGACTTCCACATGCCGACCCCTATCTACGATGGAGAGCTTGAGGCAAGGGTGATGGAGTGTATTCACCAGACCGTCGCCGTCGAGGGGCACGGTGTCGTCCTGGCGCGGGCCGGGATAGCCACTCTGCCCGAGGACAGCGACCTGATCTGGCTCGCCGTTGTCAACCGCTACGATGGTGATGGTGGGCGCGCCTTCGGACTGGTGCGTGGCCTGGGCGTCCAGCGCGGCGCGTTCGCATCCAGCCACGCCCATGACAGCCACAATCTGGCCGTGTTCGGCAAGACAGCCGAGGACATGGCGCTGGCCGCCAATACCGTCATCGACATGGATGGCGGCATCGCTGTCGTGCGCGATGGGGTCGTGCTGGCCCGCCTGCCGCTGCCCATCGCGGGTATCCTGTCGGATCGCTCAGTGGCCGCCACCGCCGAGGACGTGCGCGCCGTATATGCTGCCTTGAACGACCTGGGCCTGTTTCATCCCTACTGGCTGATGCGTATCTCGACCTTCACCCTGCCGGTCAGTTCTGGCCTGCGCATCACCGACCGAGGGCTGGTCCTGGCGAAGGAGCGACGGCTCGTGTCGCTGTGGCGCGATCAGGGGTAGCCCGCCGTGATACCCATCATCCTCGACGTCGACACCGGCTATGACGATGCGCTGGCGCTGCTGCTGGCGTTGCGTTCACCTGCCCTCCGCGTCCTGGGCATCACCTGCGCAGCCGGCAATCATGGCCTGTCCCGGGTCATCGATAACACCCTCAAGATTCTGGACGTGGCCAATGCGCCCCGTGACCTGCCGGTCGCGGCGGGCGTACGGCAGCCGTTGGTCGAGGCGCTACGTCCTCCTGCGGTGAATATCCACGGCGTGGATGGCATGGCCGACATTGGTCTGCCGTCGCCAGACCGCTCCCCGGTCGTCGTCCACGCTATCGAACTGCTGCGCGCCCTGCTCACTGACGCCGACACGCCGGTTCGCCTCGTCGCCCTGGCCCCGCTGACGAACCTGGCCTTATTCATCCGCCTGTACCCAGACCTGGCTGCGGCGAAGGTGTCGGGCGTGACTCTCATGGGTGGTGCGTACCTCGCCCATGGTAATACCAATCCCGTCGCTGAGTTCAACATCCGCCAGGACCCTGAGGCGTCGCGTATTGTCCTGGACAGCGGTCTGCCGATCACCCTCTACCCGCTCGACCCATTCCGCAGCCTGACGTTTAGTCTCGAGGAGAGCCGGGCGCTAGTCGCCCATCCTAGCCCGTCGCTCAGCGTCGCGGGGCGCATCCTCGTGTCGACGTGCGCCACGATGGCTCGCGCCACAGCGATGATTGGCGATGCGGGCGCTGTGGCCACCGTCATCGCACCGGACGAGGCGCGCACCGTGCGCCTGCCGCTAACGGTGGAGTTGATGGGGGAGGCGACGCGGGGCATGACGGTCATCGACCGCCGCCCCGCGCCGCAGCGCGGCGCGGCCAACGAGTGGTGGACGCCATCGCCCACTCAGGTGGACGTGGTGACGGAGGTCGACGTGGCCGCCTATCAGCGGCTGTTTGTGACCACGTTGGCCGATCAGTCGACCTCCGCCAGCCAGGAAGACCCCTCCGTTAGTCAGCGATCCTGACGCGCGCGGCGTAGTGGCAGGCGGCGCCCTGGCCGCTCGGGAAGGTGACAACCGGCGGGGCCTCGCTGTGGCATAAGTTACGCTCGGCCTCCGTTAGTGTCTCGCGGGCAAAGGAGCAGCGGGTGTGGAAGCGGCAGCCGCGCGGCACGTCCAGCGGCGAAGGGATGTCGCCCACCAGCCGCTGGCGCGGCGGGGGACGTGTGGGGTCGGGGACGGGGGTGGCGGCCAGCAGGCTGCGGGTGTAGGGGTGGGCGGGCCGCGTCAGGACATCGGTCACCGGCCCCTCCTCCACCAGCGCCCCCAGGTACATGACCATCACCCGGTCGGCCATCACGCGCGCGACACCCAGGTCGTGGGTGATGAACAATAGAGCCAGCCCATCCTCGCGTTGCAACTCGCGCATCAAACGCAGCGCCTGAGCGCGGACCGACACGTCGAGGGCCGACACGGGTTCGTCCGCTACGATGAAGCGCGGCTTCGAGGCCAGGGCACGGGCCAGGCCAACGCGCTGGCGCTGGCCGCCGGACAGCTCATGCGGGTAGCGGTTGAGGTAGACCGCTGGGGCAAGACCTACCCGGTCCAGCAGATGAGCGGCCTCGCGATGCGCCTCGGCATCGCTCAGGCGACGGTTATAGCGTAGGGGCACCTCGAGGCTGGCGGCGATGGTACGGCGCGGATTGAAGGCCGCGCTGGCGTCCTGAAAGACCATCTGGGCCTGAGCGCGGGTCTCGCGGCGGGCCAGATCCCCTCCGTCGAAACGATACGAGCCCGAGGTCGGCTCGGTCAGGCCGACCAGCATGCGCCCCAGGGTCGTCTTGCCCGACCCAGACTCACCGACCAGGACAAGACTCTCGCCAGCCTCAATTGTGAGGGTGACACGGTCAACGGCGCGCAAGACCTGCGGCGCGCGCAACACACCCCCGCGGAGGGTGAAATCTTTCGTGAGGGCATTGGTGGTGATCAAGGGCGTCATGTGGGCTCTCCTCCTCCAGCGACCTATGAGTGCAATTCTGCCCCAACTTGGCTCGCCAGGCAAGACCACGTCGCGGAGATGAACCGGTCCATCGTGCGCCACTTCGTCGGCCATGATGGCTTCGAGGGCCGTGCGGCCCAGCTGGCCCTGGTCCACCTCTACGGCGCGCTGCGGCTCTACACCAACTTCTTCCTGCCGAGCTTGACGCTGATCAACAAGCAGCGGGGGGTAGATTTTTGAATGAGGCAATACGAGGATACGAAGGCACGAAGGCGCAAAGGACAGAAATATAGGTGTCCCGCGTGGTCTTTGTGGTCTTCGGTCCTTCGTGCTGGGTCAGGATGGTGCGCCGGCGTCGGCTTCAGGTGACGGCCGCGCGGCGTTGCCACTGGGGGCGGTCCCAGGCGCGGGTGGTGAGGATGTCGCGCAGGGCGTCGACGGCGTCCCACACCTCGACGTAGCGGTTGTAGAGGGGGGCGAGGCCGAAACGCAGGATGTCGGGGGCGCGGAAGTCGCCGATGACGCCGCGCTCGATGAGGGCCTGCATGACGGCGTAGCCCTCGAGATGAGCGAGACTCACCTGGGAGCCACGTTGGGCGGGGTCGCGGGGCGTCAGCAGGCGCAGGCCGAGGTCGGCGCAGCGCTCGTCCACCAGGTGGATGAACAACTCGGTCAGGGCGAGGGACTTGGCGCGCAGAGCAAGGAGGTCGGCGGCGAGGAGGTTGTCGACGCCCACTTCCAGCGCGCTCATGCTGAGGATGGGCGGTGTCCCGCTCAAGGCGCGGTCGATGCCGGCGGCGGGGCGATACTCGACCTCAAAGGCGAAGGGGCTGGCGTGGCCGAGCCAGCCGGAGAGGGGCTGGCGGAAGCGGGGCTGGTGGCGGGTGGCGACGTACAGGTAGGCAGGGGCGCCGGGGCCGCCATTGAGGTACTTGTAGCCGCAGCCGACGGCGAGATCGACCTGGGCAGGGGTCAGGTCCACGGGCAGCGCACCTGCTGAGTGGGCCAGGTCCCAGAGCATGAGCGCGCCGTGGGCGTGGGCGGCCTGGGTGAGGCTGTCCAGGCTGTAGAGGCGGCCAGTGCGGTAGTTGACCTGGGTGAGCATGACGACGGCGGTATCGTCGTCGATGGCGGCGGGCAGTTCGTCGGCGTCGACGAGACGCAGCGTGTGGCCGTCGTTGAGGAGGTGGGTCAGGCCCTGGGCGATGTAGAGGTCGGTGGGGAAATTGTCGCGCTCGGAGAGGATGATGGGGCGACCTGGATTGAGGTTGACAGAGGCGGATAGAACTTTGAATAAGTTGACGGATGTTGAATCGGTGACGATGACCTCACCCGGCTGCGCGCCAATGAGCCGCGCGATCTTGTCGCCGATGCGGCGGGGCAGGTCGATCCAGCCCGCGCCATTCCAGCCACGGATGAGTTGCTCGCCCCACTCGTGGGCGATAACTTCGCCCAGACGGCTGACGGCGGCGATGGGCACGGGGCCGAGGGAGTTGCCGTCCAGGTAGATGAGGCCATCGGGCAGATAGAAGGCTGCCCGATGGTGGGCGAGGGGGTCGGCGGCGTCGCGGGCCTCAGCGTTGGCGCGGGTGGTGGGCATGGCGGCTCCGTGAAACGTGAAGCGTGAAACGCGATGCGTGAGACGAGAGCGATTATAGCACACGTCCGACCACGGACCACGTCGCGTGGTAGCCCTCGGCGGATGGTCGGTGGTCATGCGGCCCCATCCCGCGCGCGAGCCATAGCCGTCCTTTGCCCCTCCGTCGCCAGGTCGGCTATAATTACCCGCCGTATGCCAATTGGAGAACCGTATTCATGCGTTATCATTTACTGACCCTCGGCTGCCCCAAGAACACCGTCGACTCGGAGGGCATGGCGGGCTTGCTCGCCGACGCGGGCTACAAGCCTACCCAGCGCCCCGATCGGGCTGATGTTCTCATCGTCAACACCTGCGGGTTCATCGGCCCCGCCCGTGACGAGTCCATCGCCACCCTGCGTGAGTTGGGTCGCCGCAAGCGCCCCCACCAGCTACTTATCGCTACCGGCTGCCTCGTCCAGCGGGCTGGCGCGAGCCTCCAGCGCGAGCTACCCGAGGTCGATGCCATCCTCAGCACGCGCCGCTGGTACGAGATTGCCAACCTGGTCGCCCAGCTACGCCAGGACCGCTACAGCGACATCCCGTCGGCGGGGTTGACCGCCGCCCCCGACCTGCTGCGCGCTAATGTTGGTCTGACGCTCAACCGCGACGAGGCCATGCCCGCCCAGGCCATCGCCACCCCGATCGCCCGCCGTCCTGTGGGGACGAGCGCGTACCTCAAGATTGCCGACGGTTGTTCCGCGCCGTGCGCCTTCTGCACCATCCCCGGCATCAAGGGGCCGTGGCGCAGCAAGCCCCAGGCTGCCATCCTCGAAGAGGCCGCCTCCCTGGTTTGCCAGGGCGTGCGCGAGATCATTCTCATTGCCCAGGATACCACCGCCTACGGCTACGATTGGGGTCAGCGCGACCAGCTTGCGCCCCTGCTCGACAGTCTATGCGCCAGCCTGCCCGGCGACGTCTGGCTGCGCCTGATGTACGCCTTCCCCGGTCGCGTCACGCCGCGCCTGGTGGAGAGCATGGCCCGCCATTCGCAGATTACCCACTACCTGGACATGCCCCTCCAGCACGGCGATGCTGCCACCCTGGCCCGCATGCGCCGCCCCTCGGCCAGCGTCGCCGCTCGCAACATCCGCGACCTGCGCGCCGCCATGCCCGACATTGCTATCCGTAGCGGCTTCATCGTCGGCTACCCCGGCGAGACTGAGGTCGAGTTCCAGGGCCTACTGGACTTTCTCGCCGAGTACGAGCTGGATAAGGTAGGTGTCTTCA
The DNA here is from genome assembly GCA_034431435.1 of Anaerolineae bacterium. Taxonomy (GTDB): domain Bacteria; phylum Chloroflexota; class Anaerolineae; order Epilineales; family JAHCIE01; genus JAHCIE01. The sequence goes on from DAOUDG010000088.1 coordinate 6,279, forward strand.
CCTTCTGCCAGGAGGATGGCACGCCCGCCGGGGCCATGCCCAACCAGGTCCCCCAGGCTATCAAGGAGGAGCGCCGCGACCGGGCGATGGAGCTACAACAGGCGATTAGCCTGCGACGCAATCGGGCGCAGGTGGGTCGCACGCTCGACGTGCTCATCGAGGGCGTGGGCGACGGCATCAGCGTTGGCCGCAGCTACCGCGACGCCCCCGAAGTCGACGGCATGGTGCTCATCCAGCAGGAGCTTGCCAGTGGCGAACGCCTGCCTGTCACCATCAGCGGCGCAATGGCCTACGACCTGTTGGGGCAACCCGCGACCGACCCGCGACCATCGACCACCAACCCTCGACGCCCCCTCCCTGTTGTCAGGCCCTAAGATCACCCAGGCGCATAGCCGCGCAAGGAGGCTCTCGTGGACCTGGTTCAGTCCAGCATCGACCGCATACCCCGCGATGAGCTAGAGGGTCGTCTGGCCCGCTTCCAGGCCCGCCTGCGCGCGCAGCGCGTTGACGTGGCCATCCTCAGCCAGGGTGTGGACCTCGTCTACCTGGCGGGCACGCGGCAGCAGGCCCACTTGCTCATCCCCCGTTACGGCGAGCCGCTGCTCCTGACCCGCAAGAGCGTGCGCCGCGCTGCCTGGGAGAGTCCCTGGCCCAGCCGCCCCATGCGCTCACTGCGCGACCTGCCGTCCGCCCTGGCCGACGTCGTTGCGCGCCCGGTTCGCATCGGCCTGGAGCTTGACGTGCTGCCCGTCCTCGCCTACCGCCAGTATGAGTCCCTGTGGCCCGACACCGAGATCGTCGATGTCGGCGGCCTCCTGCGCGAGCAGCGCGCCGTCAAGACCCCCTGGGAGTTGGACCGCATCCGCGACGCCGCCATCATCTCCGACGCCATCTGTCGCGCCGTCCCCGACATCCTGCGCGAGGGCATGACCGAGCTGGAGCTGTCCGCCCGGCTCGAAGCAGTCGGGCGGTCCCTCGGCCACCAGGGCCTGACGCCCATGCGGGCGTGGAATATGGAATTGTATTACGGCGTGGCCGGGGCCGGTCCCAGCGTTGTCGTCCCCGGTCACTTCGACGGCCCCATCGCCGGCCTCGGTGTCAGCGTCGCAGGCCCGACGGGCGCGAGTCGGCGGCCCATCGGGCGTGGCGAGCCGGTTATCGTTGATTTCGTCTCGGTATCTGGCGGTTACATGTGCGACCAGACCCGCACGTTTAGCATCGGCTCCTTACCCTCGCAATTGAGCGACGCCTACGCCGCCATGCGCGAGGTCTACGCGACCATCGCTCGTAGCGCGCGCCCCGGCGCTGTGGGTGGCGATGTCTATGACCAGGCTGTGGCCCGCGCCGCCGCGCTGGGCATGGCCGACGTCTTTATGGGCACGCCGGAGGAGCGCGTGTCCTTCGTCGCCCACGGCGTTGGCCTCGAGGTCGACGAGCTGCCTCTCCTCGCGCGCGGCTACAAGGGTACGCTGGAAGAGGGCATGGTCCTCGCCGTCGAGCCGAAGGCCGTCTTCGCCGCCCTCGGCTGCGTCGGCCTGGAGAACACCACTGTCGTCACCCCGGACGGCCTGGTTAGCCTGGCCCTGTCCAGCGAGGACATTGTCATCCTCTAGGGGCGCGCGTCTCTCGTGCAGTGTGCTATCATTGCTGAAACTTACAATCCCATTCCCGGAGAAGCCATGCCCAAGATTGCCATGATCGGCGCGGGTAGCGTCGTCTTCACCAAGAGTCTGCTCGGCGACATCCTCAGCTTCCCTGAGCTTGGCGAGTCCACCATCGCCCTGCATGACATCGACCCTGCCCGCCTCGAAGCCGGCGAGCGCATGGCCCGCTGGACCGCCACCACCATCGGCGCGCCCGCCCGCATCGAGGCCAGCCTCGACCGCCGCCGCGTCCTCGATGGGGCCGACTACGTGATCAACATGATCCAGGTTGGTGGTCACGCTGCTACGATGCTCGACTTCGACATCCCCGCCGCCCACGGCCTGCGCCAGACCATCGGTGACACGCTGGGCATCGGCGGCATCTTCCGCGCCCTGCGCACCATTCCCGTCCTTCTCGACATCTGCGCCGACATGCGCCAGGGCTGCCCCGACGCCTGGCTCCTCAACTATACCAACCCGATGGCGATGCTGGTGTGGGCCGTCACGGCCGCCACTTCCACCAAAGTTGTCGGCCTGTGCCACAGCGTCCAGGGAACGTCGCGGCAGATCGCGAGCTACGCAGGCGTCCCGCGCGAGGAACTGGAATATGAGTGCGCAGGCATCAACCACATGGCCTGGTTCACCCGCCTGGAGTGGAACGGCCAGGACGTCTACCCCCGCCTGCGCGAGGCCATGAACCACCGCTATGTCTACGCCAGGGACAAGGTGCGCTTCGAGATACTGCGCCACTTTGGCTACTTCGTGACCGAGTCCAGCGAGCACATGGCCGAGTATACGCCGTACTTCATCAAGAGCGCCGCCGAGATCGATCGCCTCGACATCCCCATCGATGAGTATCCGCGCCGCAGCCGCGATAACCTCGAAGAGTTCCAGTACACCCTGAGCAAGCTCCAGCGCGGCGGGACCTTCCCCCTCCGGCGCAGCGAGGAGTACGCCTCCCTCATCATCTATGGCATGGAGACCGGCGTGCCCCAGGTCATCTACGGCAACGTCGAGAATTGTGGCCTCATCGACAATCTGCCCCAGGGCGCGTGCGTCGAGGTCCGCTGCAACATCAACCGCGACGGCCTGCATCCCGTCCCGTTCGGCGCGCTCCCGCCCCATCTCGCCGCTCTGGATCGCACCAACATCAATGTTCAGGAACTCACGGTGCGCGCCGCTCTGGAAGGCGACCGCAACCACGTCTATCACGCCGCGTATCTGGACCCGCACACCGCCGCCACCCTGACCCTGCCTCAGATTCAGGCGATGGTGGACGACCTCATCGCCGCCCACGGCGACAGCCTGCCGGCCGGCCTTCGCTGAGGCCACCGACCGCGCGGCAGCCCAGGCTGAGGAGGCCCGCCGGCGGCAAGACGCACAGCGGCCCCGCGCCGCGAAGGAGACACTCATGTCTCCTCGCGCTGCGGGGCCGCTGCCTGTCCAGATTGCGCTATTGAGCTGGCTGAGCCGTGTAGCCCGCCGCGGCGATGGCGGCGACGAGTTGGTCGACGCTGGTACGGGCCGGGTCGTAGGTAACCTGCGTGACGGACCTGGCAAAGCTGGTGCGCGCTTCCTTGACGCCCGGCACGTCCTCCAGGTCCATGTCGATGCGCATGGCGCACGACGCGCAGTGCATGCCGTGAATCTTGAAGGTCTGAGTCATTATGCCTCTACCTCGATGACGCCGCGATACATTCCCATGCTGCACGTGAAGGGAATCTTACCGGGCTTGTCGGTGGGGATGTCGAAGACGGCCTGCTGATTCTTGGACAGAATCTTGTGGTAGCCGAGGGAGGGAATCATGAACGAGCTGGTGCAGCCAAGACGGTCACCCGTCATCAGGCGCAGCCGCGCGGGCTGGCCGACCTTGAAGACGATGCGGTTGGGCACATAGGCCGTCGGGTCGGCGCGTACCACGATTTCCTGCGTACTGCCGGCGGCGGTGGCCGCTATGGGTCGGGCGGTGAACGCAGTGAGGTCCGGCACGGGCGCGCCCAGCACCGACAAGCCAGCGGCGATGGACACAAGCGCCAGGAGCAGGATGGCGACGGCGGCCAGGCGAGTGAACCAGCCTTGCAGGGCGGCGTTGAGGCGCGTCGCCAGATAGCCGAGGGAGAAGAACAGCGGCGTGGTACCCAGGATGAAGGCGAACATGATGGTAGCGCCAGCAGCCGCGCTGCCGCTGGCGATGGCCGCCAGCATCATGGCCTGGGTCGTGGCGCAGGGCATGAAGACCGTCAACGCGCCCAGGACGGCCGGGGCGAGCAGGCTGCTGCTCCTGGACTCGCGGCGAATCCAGCGCGTGACAAAGCGGGGCGGCTGGACGCTGAAGTAGCGGAAGATGGGGTGGACGTTGAGCATCTGCAAGGCGACCGCGACCATGAACAGACCCACGGCGACTTGCAGCCAGCCCTGGAGCGTCGGTGACAGACCGATGGCCGACCCGAACCAACCGAGCAGCGCGCCGACCAGGGTGTAGGCGACAAGCTTGGCGGCCAGGAAGAGAATGATCGGCGCCGCGCGACCGGAGTAGGCTTCGTCCTCGCGCTGGGCCAGGGTTGTTGCCAGCAGGCCACCTTGCACGGCCAGGCAGGTCAGGCCGCCGGTCGTCAGGCCGGTGAAGAAGATAACGAGCAGGCTCGACGTATCCAGGGCGTTGAGGAACAGCCGGTCGCCCAGGGACAGGGCCGCCGCAGTGACCAGGCCGACCGCGACGATGCTCAGCAGGCCGATTTCCAGCCAGTTGGCGGACTTGCGAGTGCGGGGGGCTTCAGGCGTAGACGCTTTCTTCATCGGATGTCTCACTGGTAAGGGTTAACCATCCAATGTCCATAATAACGCGATTGTAGGGTAAAAGTGACGGGTGGCAGGGAAGAACCGGCCACGTCGGGTAAACCTCCAACCACGGAGACGGGAGGCGGGCTGAGTAGCCCGGCGGCCTCCTCTAGCCCGCCTCGCCCGCGAGGGGATAGACGCCCAGCGGGGTGTAGCGAGCGCCCTGGGGCGAGAGGTCGCTACGCATGAGGTGGATGGCGGCGGCGGGCAGCGCGCCGAGGTCGGCGGCGGGCGGCTGGCGCAACAGGTCCCGGATGCGCTCAGAGTCGGAGGGGGCAGCGTCCTTGATGCGCGCCAGGGTCAGGTGCGGGCGGAAGGGGCGGCTTTCCGTCGGGTAGCCCAGGGGGGCGATGGCCGCCTCCACGTCGTCGCGCAGGCGGTGCAGGCGCGGCAAATCGCCCGCCAGCCCCAGCCATAGAACGCTGGGGCGCGAGGGGCCGGGGAAAACGCCCAGGCCGCGAGCCGCCAGGGTGAAGGGTGAGTGGCGGGCAGCGAGGGCGGCCAGCGCGTCCTGGATAGTGGGCAGGCGAGATGGGGGTACGTCGCCCAGGAACTTGAGAGTCAGGTGGATGCCATGCGGCTGCACCCAGCGCATGGCCGGGAAAGCCAGGCGCTGCTTGAGCTGCACCTGGAGGTTACGGATCGCGCCCTCCAGGTCGGGTGGCGGCTCAATGGCGATGAAGGTGCGGATGGGAATCTCGGTAGTGGGCATGGCGTCTCTCACTGGGGTAGACCCGGCAAGTCGGAAAACCTGTCGGGTCTGCTGGATGTCACCGAACGATGCGCCAGGTGCGCTCGTAATAGCTCGGCGCTGCCCCAGACCTGACGGGCTTCGGAGAACCTGCCAGGTCTGGGCCAGCAGCGAGGGCGGCGGCGTAATCGCGGATGGTGCTTTCCACGAGGGTCTCGTCGCCGAAGACGGCCGTGAGTTGGGATGCATAGGCGCGGACGAGGGCAATCTTGCCCTCGATGTCGATGGCGGTGAGGATCGGTTGCCAGGTGTGGTGACTGGCGTCCAGAACCTCGGCGACTTCCTGCCAGCGGGCCGCGTAAGGAAAGTCCTCGTAGAACTCAACGCGATGACCGTGGGCGTGGAGGATGAAGCCGGTGTCGCGGGCGATGCGGTGATCGACGTGGCCGCCGACAGCGAGGGGAGCGAACCATGTCGCGTCATGCAAGCCGACGGCCAGGGCGTCGCAGCGGGCGGCGAGGGCGACCGGATAGTCGCGCTCGTCGGGATGGATGGGGCCGAAGACCTCGTCGTGATTGGTATATAGGAAGGGGCCGCCCGGCGGGCGGTAGATGGCGTCCAGGCCGTCCCAATGCTCGACCTCGGCGTCGATGGCGGCCAGGGCCGTCGCATCCTCGGCGCGGCGGGCGGCGTAGGGGTCGGGCGGGTTGCCCCACTTAGCATGCTGACGCCGGGCGTAGGCCGACAGGTGGCTGTAGTCGGGAATACCGGCGAAGATGTTGACTACCCGCGCCCGCGTTCCGGCGGCCAGCGTGGCGAGCATATGCCCCCCGCACGAGAGCGCGGCATCGTCGAGATGGGGCGAAAGATAGAGGTGAATTGACATGACCTCTCGGCCTCTCTATAATGGGCGCGCAGCGTCAAGGACGCTCCGTCATCCGCATGCGAAACTTCCTCATTTGGGTCATCCTACTCACCCTCCTCGGCGGTGTCTTGCGCTTTGCGGCGCTAGGTGATCTGCCGCCTGGCCTATGGCGCGACGAAGCCTACTATGCCCTGGACGCCGTCCAGGTCCTCGAGGGCGAGCGTCCCATCTTCTTCGAAGCCAACAATGGGCGCGAGCCGCTGTTCATCTATCTGGTCGCGGGCAGCATTGCCGCGCTGGGCCACACGCCCGTCGCCGTGCGTCTCGTGGCGGCTATCCTGGGCACGCTGCTCATCCCCGCGACCGCGCTGATGGGCCGCGCCCTGTTCAGCGACCGGGTGGGGCTGCTGGCGGCGGCGGTGACGGCGATAAGCGTGTGGAGCCTCAATCTCAGCCGCGTCGGCTTCCGCACCGTCACCCTGCCCCTCATCCTGGCGCTGTGCGTGTGGCAGGCGGCGGTGGCGGTCAGGACTGGCCGCCTGGGTCACTTCGTGGCGGCGGGCGCGCTATACGGCCTGCTGTTCTACACCTACCTGGCGGCGCGGTTCACGCCCATCGCGCTGCTGGCCGCCCTGGCCGTGTGGTGGCTCGGCCAGACCAGGGAAGCGCGGGCCGCCTTTCCCTGGCGCGGGGCGGCGGTGGCGGGTGTGACGGCGCTGGTAGTCGCCGCGCCTCTGTTCGCCTATCTGGCGCTCCATCCTGGCGAGGGCGAAGGACGCGGAGTGCAGGTCTCGATCCTCAACCCTGTCATCAATGAGGGCGATCCCGTGGGCCTGCTCCTGCGACAGGCGGTTGCCACGGCGGCCATGTTCACCTTTCGCGGCGACTTCAATCCGCGCCACAACGTGCCCTTGCGGCCCGTGTTCGATCCCCTCATCGCCCTGGCGGCCGTGCTGGGCCTCGGCATCGCCCTGGCCCACTGGCGGCGGGCGTCGGATGCCTTCATTCTGGCCTGGACCGGCGTCATGCTGCTGCCGACCGTGCTGGCCGAGGATGCGCCCCACTTCTTGCGCGCCGTCGGCGTGCTGCCCATCGCCTTCCTGTTTCCCGCCCTGGGGCTGGATGGGGCGTGGAGCTGGCTCGCGGCGCGCGGGCGGGCAACGCTAGGGGCAGGCGTGGTCATGGGCGCGCTCGCCCTCGGCCTGGGCCTGACTGTACGGGACTACTTCGTTGTTCACGCTCGCAGCGAGGCCGCCTACTACCAGTTCGAGACGGGCGCGACCGAGTTGGCACGGGAGATCAACACCTTCCTGGGCACGGGCTGGCAGGGCGGCTGGCGCGAGGTGGCCTCCGACAAGCGCGAGGGTTACCGGGCCTACCTCGACACGCGCCTGTGGGAGGGCTGGCCCAGCCTGCGTTTCCTCATCCACCCGGCGGGCGTGCGGACGCTGACGCCCGGCCGCGCTGTCACCGGTGATGCCATCATCCTCGCGTTGTGGCCGCAAGAGAACCACGACGCGCTACTGGCCGAGCTACCGCAGGACAGCCTGATCGAGGTTCGCGAGGGGGCCTGGGAACGTGGCGACCTGGACCCCGAGGCCCGGCAATTATACTATAGCGTGCGCGTGACGCCGGACAAGCCGCCTGAGACGCTGGGGGCGGATTTGGGCGTGGCGCGACTGCGAGCGGCGGAGTGGCATCCCACCTCGGACGGCGTGCGCGTTCGCCTGGTATGGGATGCGAAGGGGCCATTGTCGCCCGACACATCGGCCTTCGTGCATGTTGCTGGCCCCCGTGGTTTGGTAGGCCAGTCGGACGGCACGCCCGGCGCGTTTTACCCGGCGCGCCTGTGGCGAGTTGGCGACACCGTGGCCGAGGAGCGGGACATTGTACTGCCGCCGGGGGCAGCGGTGGATGAGGTGCGAGTAGGACTGTACGACCGGACGACGCAGCAGAGGCAGCGGCTGGCGAGCGGCGAGGACTACGCAGTGGTTCCACGAGGTAGCGCACCGTGACGGGCGAGAGCGGGCGTTGGGCGCCGTGGGCGGCGGGCATCGTCGCCGCGTTGTGTGGGCTGGCGTTCGCGGTGCGGGTGTGGGCGCTGGGTGGCGCGGCGCTCAGCTTTGACGAGGCGGTCGACCTGCGCTACGGGACGCTACCCATCGCCGAGATGCTCTCGACGCTGGCGGCGCGGGGCATCCACCCGCCCCTCCACTACTTTTGGCTGCATGGCATCATGGCCGTAGCAGGAACGACGGAGTTTGCGGCCCGCTTTGCGAGTGTTGTGGCGGGTGTGCTGGTTGTCCCGCTGACCTACGCGCTAGGCCGGGAGGTATTTACAGGCGACGAGCGAGCCGCCGTCGCCGCCCTGGCCGTAGGCGCGCCGGCCGCCGCGCTGGCGGCCATGTCGCCCTTCCTGCTGTACTACGCGCAGGAGACGCGCATGTACAGCACGGCGGCATGCCTGGCGGCGCTGGCGCTCGTGCTGTTCTTGCGCGCCGTGCGGCTCGGCGGGCTGTGGCCGTGGCTGTGGTACGCGCTCGCGCTGGCGGGCATGCTCTATGCCCAGTACCTGTCGGTGTTCCTGGTCCCGGCGTTCTTCGTTGGCGCGCTGCTGGCGGGCTGGCCCACTCTGCGGCGCTGGCTGCTGGCTGCGCTAGGGGCGGCCGCGCTCTACCTGGCGTGGCTGCCATCGATGGTCGGCCAGTTCCTGTACCTGCTGCGCAACCCTGACTATTTTTCCGACCGGCTCAGCGCGCCGGATGTCCTGGCGAGCATTCTGGCGGGCTTTGGCGGCAGCGAGAGCTTTGCGCTGGGTATGGCTGCTCTGGCCGCCCTGCTGGCGGGCCTGGTGTGGGTCATAGGTTGGGGGTGGCGGACCGCGCAGCCTGTAGCCGCGCGGCTGCTGGTCACACTGCTGGCCGCGCTGCTACCGACGGTCTCGACGGCCATCCTGGCGAGCCTGATGCCCAAGTTTGCCACCCGCTACGCCATCGTGGCTGTGCCCGCCGTGTTCGTGGGCCTGGCCGCGTTGGCGTTTCTCGCGCTGTGGGGGCGGGGGCGCACCGCGCGGTTCGCGTATGGCGTGGGGCTGGCGGTGGCGCTGTTCATCGTCGGCTGGCGAGGCGGTGACGCAGCCCAGGGCGGCTGGTTTGGGCAGGAGGACTCGCGCCGTATGGCGCAGTATCTCTCGGAGAGAGCGCGCCCCGACGACAGCATCGTGCTGGTAGAGGACGCGCCCGACGCGCTACGCTACTATTATCGGGGCGAGACGCCCTGGACGGGCATGCACGTGGGTTTCGACTTCGAGCGCGGCGCGCGGCAGCTGAACGAGTTCCTGGTGACGCGGCCGGAGCGGGTATGGCTGGTCCTGTGGCACCACGAGTTCGCCGACCCCACCGGCATGGTCATTACGGAGCTGGCGCGGCGCAGCAAGGGCGAAGCCTTTGTCCGCAACACGTTCCCCGGCTATTCGCTGATGCGCTATGAGTTGGGTGACTGGTCGCCGGTGGTGGCCACGCCGCCACCGCAGCAGCCGCTGGACATCCACTTTGAGGATGCGCTGACTCTGATGGGGGCGGATCGGCTGGACGACCAGGGGCGCACGGTGCGTTGGATTCTCTACTGGCAGGCGCCGCGTCAATTGGACCGCCAATACTCAATTGCGCTACAATTCCGCGCGCCGGATGGGCAGATTCGTCTGACCCATGACCAGTCGCCCAGCACGCCCTACTTGCGGACACAGCATTTCCCGCCGGGGGAGACCGTGAGGGGCCTGACGGAGGTGGAGCTGCCGGCGGATCTGGCGCCGGGCCGCTACGATGTCGATGTGTTGGTCTGGGACACCGCTGCCCAGCGTAACCTGAGTGTGGTGGACTCGGGGGGCCAACCGATGGGCATTGCCGCGCGCCTCGGTCAGGTCGAGGTAGCGGCGGCGACCAACAAGTAAGAGCCTGATATTGTGCAAGGAGAATCCACGACCATGCGACTACGCATCCTCACCATCGCCCTGACACTCGTGGCGCTAGGGGCCCTCCTCGCCACGAGTGTCTCGGCCGCCCCGCCCGCCCAGTTGGGTTGCCCGAACAACCTGCTCCAGAACGCGGGGTTTGAGGAAGGTTCACACAAGACGGAGAATATTGGCACCAGTCTGTCGTCGGCGGTTGGCGATGGCTGGACACCGTGGCTGTTGCGAGGCGACGAGCGGAGCAATCGCGAGCCGGAGTACAAGCTCGAAGATACGAATCTTTCGAGGACCCGCTTCCGCGCTCACACTGGCCGCTACTCGCAGAAGTGGTTCACGTCCTGGGGCACGCATACGGCCGGCGTGTATCAGCAGGTGCAGGTCCCGGAGGGCACGCCGTTGACGGCCACCACCTGGGTTCAGGTGTATAGCGGCGAGGCCGACGGCTTCAACGGTACGGAGTTCCTCTCGGACCCCCAGCAGCCTGGCAAGTATCGCGTCGCCATTGGCATCGACCCGACAGGGGCCACGCCGCCGGGCGTGGGCGCGCCGCCGCCCGATACAGTCATCTGGAGCGAGCCGAGCCTCAAGACCGACGACTGGCACCAGCTCGCGGTGAGCGCGGTTTCGCAAGGCCCGGCGGTGACGGTGTACTTCAAGGGCCAGCCGGAGTTCTCGGTCAAGCATAACGACTCCTTCTGGGACGATGCGTGTCTGTTCGTCGATCCGGCGCTCCAGGCCAAGCCTGCGTCCGCCGCGCCGGCCGCCCCCTCGATGCAGCCCACGACTCCTGTTGCCCCGTCGGCCCCCGCCTCGACGGGCGCCTCCAACGCGGTCACAGCGCCGGCCGGCGCAGGCGCGGACTTCGCTCTCCCCAACGGCCGCTTCTTCACCCAGACCGGCGCCGGCCAGGGCGGCTTCGCAGTCGTTGACGACGCGCAGGCCAAGTTCTGGACCGAATTCCAGCGTCTCGGCGGCGTGGCGACGGTGGGCTATCCCATCTCGCAACGCTACGAGCGCGACAGCTTCATCACCCAGGCTTTCCAGAAGCTAATTCTCCAGTGGCGGCCTGACCTAGGGATGGTGGCCGTGGTCAACGTCTTCGACGAGATGTCGAAGGCGGGGCTGGACCCGGCGCTGCTACAGAAATACCAGACCCCCAAGCCGCTGGAGAACTTCGACCCAGCCGGGGCTACCTGGGCGCAGATCGTGAGCGGGCGTCAGGCGCTGCTGGACGCCAACCCGGCCATCAAGGCGCGCTATTTCTCGGTGGCCGATCCTTTGACAGTGTTCGGCCTGCCGGTGTCGAAGGTCGAGGATATGGGCAACCACTACGCCCTGCGCACGCAGCGCGCCGTCTTCCAGCAGTGGAAGGAGGACACGTCGTTTGCCAAGGCGGGTGAGGTGACCATCGCCAACGGCGGCGACATCGCCAGGTCGCTGGGCTGGCTCGGCGGCTCGCCGCTGACGCCGACGCAGGTGCAGTAGGCGGTACATATGGTGGGGTGTGGGGCTGCCAGGCGGACCGAAGACGAATGACCGAGGACCTGTCGGGCAGCCCTTACCCCCTCCCTTACCCAACAGGCGAGGGGGCCAGGGTGGCGTGGCCGGAGCGGCTGCTGTTCCCCGTGCTGGCCGCGCTGCTGGCGCTGCCGGCCGCGTGGCGGCTGCTCCAACCGGGCTTCGTAGCCACGCGGGCGGGCGGCGATAGCCCCTTCCTGTTGGTGCGCCTGTACCAGATGTTGGTGGGGCTGGCCGACGGCCTCCCGGTACGCTGGATGCCAGACGCCGCCTACGGTCTCGGCTACCCCTTCTGGAACTTCTACGCCCCGCTGCCTTACTACCTGGCTGCCTTCTTCTCGCGGCTGGGCCTCGGTCTCGTTGCCCCCCTCAAGCTGACCCAACTGCTGGGCTTCCTGGTCGCCGCGGCGGCCATGTACATCCTGGCCTACGACGTATGGCGCAGCCGGGCGGCCGGGCTGCTGGCTGCCGTGGCCTACACCTACGCGCCCTTCCACCTGGTGAACATCTATGTGCGCGGCGACTCGCTGGGCGAGTTCTGGGCCTTTGCCTTCTACCCGCTGGTGTGGCTGGCGGCGCGCCGGGTGGTGCGTGCGCCCCGCCCGGCGGCGGTGGCTGGCCTGGCGCTGGCCTACGCGGGGCTGACCCTCAGCCACAACATCTCCGCCCTCATCTTCAGCCCCTGTCTGGCGGTGTACATCCTGGGTGTGTGGCTCGACCGGGGCGCGGACGGCCGGGGGCGCGGCTGGCTTCCACTCGTCGCGGCCTGCGGTGGCATCGCCCTGGGCCTGGCGGCCAGCGCGTGGTTCTGGTACCCAGCCCTGGCCGAGCGCGGTCTGGTGCAGCTGGAGGTGAACCTGACCGGGTTCTTCAGCTACACCGGTCACTTCCGAGGCGCGAATCTGGTCCAGGCGGCCGCCCTGTTCGACTATGACCCGACCAACGGCGCGGCCTTCGTCATGGGGCTGGCGCAGGCGGCGGCCATCGGCGCGGGGATCGTGGCCGCCCTGTCGTGGCCCTCCGGGCGGCGCTGGGAGGTGGGGGCCATCCTGCTGACCCTGGTCGCCGCCGTGTTCGCCATCACGCCCCTGTCGCAACCCCTGTGGGACCACCTGCCGCTGCTGCCCTTCGCCCAGTTCCCGTGGCGTTTCCTGTCCATCGTCGCCTTTGCGGGCGCGCTTGTCAGCGCCGCGCTACCGGCGCGGCTGCCAACGGCCGGGACAGCGTGGGCCGTGACGGCGGTCGTCGGTGGGGCGCTGATGGTGGCGGGTCTCGCGCGGCTGGATGTGGGCCGCATCCCCGTTGCCGATGCCGAGGTGACGGCTGAGCGCGTCGCCCTATACGAGACGTTCACCGGTAATGTGGGCACGACAATCCGCGCCGAGTATCTACCTGCGACGGTCAACCCGCGCCCGTACATCACCGCGCCGCTGATGCGGCCGGGCGAGCCACCGGCTGCCGTGGTCCAGGCGGGCGAGGCGGTGGCGACGCTGGACGCGCGCCATCGCTGGCGGGTCGTGGCGGCGAGCGAGTCGGCCGAGGTCGCCTTTCCGCTGCTGGCCTTCGCGGGGCGGGTGGCATGGCTGGACGGCGAGCCGACGAGCGTGACGGCGGCCAATGGCCTGGGCTACTCGACGGTGCGTGTGCCGCGCGGCGAGCATGTGGTCGAACTGGGCGAGGGGCGAACACCGTCGCGGGGTGTGGCCGAGGCGGTCAGTCTGGTCGCGCTGGTCATGATCGGCGCGCTGTTGCTCCTGGACCGGCGCTGGCTGTGGCTGCTGCCCGTGCTGCTGGTCGGCCTGGGCGGGTTGTGGCTGGCGGGGCTGGCGCTGCGGCCGGCCGAGCCAGCGTCGGTTACCCTGCGCACCGAGACGGCCGACTTCCTTCGCCTGCCGTGGCTGCACCGCAACCCCGACGGGGTAGGTTTCGCCAACGGCGCGCGGCTGGCCGGGTATCGCCTGGATGGTGTCACCGATGTGCCCGCGCCGGGCCTGCCGAGTGATGCCAATGCCGAGGGACGAGCCGCGCTGGGGGTGGGCGTGCGAGCGGGGGAGACGCTGACGACGACGTTGACGTGGGGCACTCCAGCCGGCTGGCAGGTGGATGTGGCGCTGGTCAGCCCGGCCGAACACCTGTTTGGCATTTCCTGGCAGGTCGCCAACGAGCGCGTGCCCCTGGCCTCGACGACGGTCCATCGCCTGCCAATCCCGGCTGAGACGACGCCGGGCCTGTACTGGCTGCGGGTGCGTCTACAGGACGCGGGCAACGAAGAGGTGGGGCCGGTCGACGCCGAGGCGCGCTTCCGGGGCCGCCTCTACCTGCTGCCCGTCTACGTCCTGCCGCCCAGCGCCGCGCCGCCGCCCGCTACGCCGCGCTATCGGCTGAACGACGCGGTTAGCCTGACCGACGTGCAGATCGAGCCGCGCCGGCGTGACCTCAACGTTGACCTCACGTGGCGGACCGACGCGCCCCTCGCTGACAACTACGTGGTATCGCTGCGACTGGTGGACGAGGCGGGTCAGACGGTCGCCACATCCGACCAGCCGCCGGGCTATGGCTTCTTCCCGACGAGCGCGTGGCAGGTGGGGCAGCCGGTCTATGACCGCCGCCGCCTTGCCCTGCCCGATACGGTGACGCCGGGCGTGTATCGCCTGGAGATCGTCATGTACCAGCGGCCGACGTTGACGGAGGTGGGGCGGGCGACGGTCGAGGGCGTGCGGGTGGAGAGATGACAGCGACCACGGACGACCGCCCGCCGACCGCCGCAGACCCTCACCCCGGCCCTCTCCCAGCGGGCGAGGCGGTACGACTTTACTGCTGACCGATCACTGCTTCTTCCCCCTGCCCGAGCTTCAATAGCCGATCGTCGCGCACGCCGAGGAGCGCGCCGGTGAAGGCATCGTAGACGCTGACCGTGACGTTGATGGGGCCGGGCGCATCCTGGGGCAGGCGTAGGACGCGGCGGTCGGGGACGCGCATCCCGGCTGTCCACTTGAGGGTGGGGATGGCGCCGCCGGCCGGTGTACCGTCGCTCTGCGCCGACCAGCCGGGACCGCGCGCCTTGACGCTGACGCTGTAATCGCGGCTCAGGGGGCGCAGCGCCAGCCAGTCGAGGTTGACCACCAGCTCGTCGCCGCGTCGCTCGATGGGCGCGTCAAGCAGGGCCATCTCGCCGCCGAAGTCGAGCCAGCGGGCGTCGCTGGGGCGGCCGAGGGTGATGCTCCCTCGGCCACCGCTCAGGGCGATGTCGGCGGCGGGCGGCGTATCGAGGGTGGTGGTGAGGATGCTGCCGGCGGGGGCTTCGGCGATGGTCATCTCGGCCAGCGGCGCGCCGTCGGCGGTGGCGGTGATGGTGGCGGGCGGGCCGCTCGCGTCGCGCCGCCAGCGCAGGAGCAGGCGCGGCGCGTCGAGGCTGGTGTCCCAATCCGCGCCTACCAGAGTCACACCGTCGGCCAGCCCGGCGCGCAGGGGGCGCTGGGTGATGGGTAGCGTCGTCGGGGCGCGGACGGTCACGTCGGCCAGGGGGATGGGCGCGGCGCTGAGCTGGGTGACGCCGCTGGAGTCAGAGCGGTACGCGCCCGCGATGAGGTGGTAGACGCCGGGGGGCGTATCAGGCAGGATGGTCACCGTGTGACGGGTGGCGAGATGGCGGCCCGCGCCCAGGTCGGCGGCGCGACGGGTGGTGTCGGCCTGCCCGACCACCCGACCCGCTGCATCGACCAGGTGGACGTAGAAGGACGTGTCGGCGGGGGCGGCCTGGTCGAGGCTCCAGTACAGATCGACGACGAGGGTATCGTCAGTGTCGACGCTCGGCGGGCCGTGGGTGGGCGGCGCGTTGGGGCCGACGGCAATCTGGGTGGCGTCAAGGCGTAGACTGCCATCGAGGGCGATGTCCAGGCGGGTAGCAGCGGCGGGCGGTTGGGGGTCGCCACGCTGGGCGAGGAAGCCGCTCGCCAGCGGCGCGAGGGTAAACGGCGCACCATCGTAGCCGGGGTAGCGGTTGGTGGCGACGGCCGGGCCGCGCTGCGTGGCCGCCGCCAGCCGCCGCTGCCAGGTGGCGGGGTATTCCTCGGCGCCGGCCGGGGCCACGTAGTCGATGGTCACGTCGGGACGCTGGCCTTCGACGAGTTGCAGGTACCACAGGGGCGTCACCGGATGCCAGCCCGCCAGCACGGGGGCGTCGGGCGGCGTGGCGCGTAGTAGCGCCTCGGCCGCCTGGCGTGTCCCGTCGTCGCGGTGGAGCGCGGCGAAGCTTGGCCACAGCCCGGCGATGTTCCAGACGACCAGCGCCACAACCAGGGGCAGCCATAGCAGGGATTGGAGAGTAGCGATTGGGGCTTGGGGATTGCGGCGCCCATCCCCAGGCTCCAATCTCCCATCTCTAGTCTCCAGTCTCCCACCGGCGGCGATGAGCAGCGCGAGGGCGACGTAGGCGGGCAGCATGTACTCGACCGTCTGCGGGGCGCGGTAGGTGACGGCGACGAAGGCGGGCACGGCGAAGCCTGCGCCCAGCAGCAGCGCGACTGGCCCCCGCCGCACCAGGGTCACGAAACCCACGACGGCGACGAGGAGCAGCGGCCAGCCGAACTGGATGCGCAGGATGTCGGCGAGGATGCGCAGGCGGTCGGGCAGCAGGGCGGGGCGGGCGAAGGCGAACATGTCGCCGCCGAAGCCGCGCGCCAGGGCGTGGTTGAGCCAGGCGTCGAGGGAGCGCAGCGAGTCGGGCTGCGGCGGGATGCCGGGCGCGCCGCGCAGGGGCAGGTACAGCCACGGCAGCAGGCCGAGCGCGCCGACAAGCAGGGCGGCGACGAGTTGGGTCGGGGTGGCGGCCGGGTGGCCGCGCCGCCGCGCGCGCGCCCAGGCCCAGGCGACGGCCAGGGCGGCGACGGCCAGGGGGAACACCAGGCTGCCGTGGTGGGTGGCGGCCAGCGCGCCGACGACGGCCAGGGCGGCCAGGCGGCCGACGGTGGGCCGCGCGATGGCGCGCAGGGCGAGCCACAGGATGACGGCGGTGAACAGGGCGACGAGGATGCGGATGTTGGCGGTGGTGGCCTGCGACCAGAAGGTGGTCGCGCCCATCAGGGCCAGCGCGCCGGCGAGGGCGGCGAGGGAGTGTACTGCCGCGCCCGGTTCCGATGGCGGACCGAGGACGAAGGACGAAGGACCAATGGAAGATGACCGAGGGCGACGGGCCGAGGACCGATACGATTTGTCGGGGTGGTCGGTGGTTGGGGATCGGTCGTCGGCAGCCAGGCCCCTCACCCTGCTCCGCTCCCAGGGGGAGAGGGAACCAGAGGCCAGGACGACCACCACCAGGGTCAGGGTGGCGATGACGGCGGAGAGGAGGTTGAGGCCCCAGGCGGGGTTGGCGGGGGTCAGGCGGGTGAAGAGCCAGCCGAGCAGGGTATACAATGGGTAGCCGGGCGGGTGGGCGATGCCGAGGGTGGCGGCGACGAGCTGGAACTCGCCGCTGTCGGCCGGCAGCAGGCCGGGGGCCAGCGTCGCCACGTACAGGGCGAAGGCGGCGACGGCCAGACCGAGGGCCACGCGGGCCGGGGTCAGCCAGGCGCGGATCCTGGGGGTCAGCAGGGCCGTGCCGGCCAGCGTGGCGGCGAGGGCGGTTACCGCGACGCGGCCGTCGGGCCACGGCCACAGCGCCAGGTAGCCCCACACCCAGGCCCAGGGATGGCCGCCGCGCCAGGCCCACAGCGCGCCCAGCAGCGCGGTCGCGATGGCCCACGGCCACGCGGGCGTCAGACCCGGCAGAGCGGCGAGGGCGATACCCAGGCCGCCGCCCGCCACCGCCGCCATGACCAGGGCCACGGCGTGGGGCCGATCGGCGTCGCGGGTCGGCGCGGCCGGGGAGGGTTTTACAAGGGGGTCGATGCTCACGAGGCAAGTATACCCGCGTCGCCGGACGCCCGCCAACCTGGGGCAGTCGAGTCCACTCCCCCCCTTCCCCGCGCATGCGGGGGCCACCGGGGGAGAGGGCGGGCCGCGTGTCGCGTCTTGACATCCCCCGTCTGGCGGCTATAATCAATCCACCGCGCCCGGCGCCGCCCCCCTCCCGGCGCGCGGCTCTATCCCAAGCCACGAATCTGGCGGCGCAAGCAGACCCTAAAGGTCTCGCAGACCTTTAGGGTCTGAGCCGCCACCGGACACTGACACCAGCGCGCCTCGATGTCAGAGGCGACCCGGCCCAGACTTGGGCACTCAGGACGCACGGATGCCTTCCGCCGCATGGAATCTGTTCGCCGGTCTCGCCTCGTTGTCCGCGCCGCGCAGCTATCGCCCCGATCGCGCATGGCAGCCACGCCCCCCATTCGCCACGCCTCGGCTCCTGAGCCGAGGGGCGGCGGTTTGTCATTTCCCCATTCCCTCAGCCTGAGAAAGGAAGGATAGGACATGCAACGACGCTTCACGAAGCTGCTGGTTGCGGCCCTTGCCCTGGGCCTGCTCGCGGCGTTCGCGCTGCTGGCGCCCGGCGGGGCGGTCGCTGACCGCGGCAACCCGACCGTCGTCGACATCGACCCCGCGTTGATTCCCGACGATGGCGCGCCCGAGGCGGTCAAGAACGAGCGGGTCAATGTCGCGCTCACCCTGCGCGGCGACCCGATCGTGACGACCTACGTTGCCTTGCAGGCCGCCGGCGCCGGCAAGGCCCAGCTGGCGAAGGCGCAGAAGGACCAGAAGGCCAAACTGGAAGTCGAGCAGAAGGCCGTCATCCCGGCCATCCAGTCCAAAGCGTCCAGCGCCAAAGTGATGGCGACGAGCCAGACGCTGGTAAACGCTGTCTACGTGCGTGTCAATCGCGGCCAGGTTGACGCCCTGCGCCGGGTGCCCGGCGTCACGAGCATCACCCTGGTACCGGATGCCAGGCGCGATCTCAAGTACTCCGTCCCTTATATCGGCGCGGACCGGTTGGCGACGGAGTTGGGCATCACCGGGCGCGGGGTGCGTGTCGCCGTCATCGACAGCGGCATCGACTACACCCACGCCAACTACGGCGGCCCCGGCACCCTCCAGGCCTATGAGGTGGCGGTCAACCCGCCGACCGAGATCACCCAGACCGTCACCATCACCAATCCGGTCACCAGCGTGCCGGTGGTGACGACGATGTTCCCGACCGACAAGATTCCGGGCGGCTACGACTACGTTGGCAGCGAGTGGCCCGACAGCCCCGACGAGATGTTGCAGCCCGACCCTGACCCCATCGATGACGGCCCCGAAGGCGGCCACGGCAGCCACACGTCGGGCATCGTCGGTGGGTTCGGCGTGCCGAACACGTCGTTCAACGGTTCCATCCCGACCAGCAACGACTTCGACGGCGACGTGCTCTACCACGGTGTCGCGCCCGCCGCGCAGTTGTACGCTTACAAGGTCTGCTCCAGCGTCTCTACGTCGTGCTCTGGCATTGCGATGATTCAGGGCATGGAGGCGTCGGCCGACCCCAACGGCGACGGCGACCTGAGCGACCACCTGGACGCCTTCAATATGTCCATCGGCGCGCCGTTCGGTGGTGACCGCGTGACGGCCACGGCGGCCAACAACGCAGTCCTGGCGGGTGTGGCTGCCGCCGTCTCGGCCGGCAATAGCGGCGACGTCGCCTACATCAGCGGCGCGCCGGCCATCGCTGAGCGCGCGCTGAACGTCGCGAGCGTGTATCCGCCCAACCAGTTCGTCAACACCATGGATGCCGTCGCGCCCGCCAGCATTGCCGGGCGCAAGTTCCTGATGCAGCTTCAGTCGTGGTCGCCGCCCCTCACCGCGCCGATCACGGGTGATGTGGTGTACATCGGCCGCGCCTGCCCTGGCGATGCCCTGGCCGCCGACCCGCGCGGCAAGATCGCCCTGGCGATTCGCGGCTCGTGCGCCGTCTCCCTGAAGGCTGGCGTCGCGTCGGATGCAGGCGCCATCGCCGCCGTCATCTACAACAACGTGGCCGGTGAGTTGCCGCCCACCTTCAGCTACGGTGGCGGTAATGTGACCGTCCCGACGGTGACGCTGAACAACCGGGACGGTGCACTGCTGCGCAACACGCCGGGCGCGCAGGTCCTGATCTCGCTGGAGGGTGGCATCCCGGTCGAGGGCTACATCTCCGGCTTCTCGAGCCGTGGCCCATCCCTGTTCACCAATGGTTTGAAGCCAGATGTCAGCGCGCCCGGTTCTAACATCGTATCTACGGGCGTCGGCAGCGGCGACCAGCCGGAGACCATGTCCGGCACGTCGATGGCCGCGCCGCACATCGCGGGTGTGCTGGCCCTGCTCAAGCAGGCCAATCCCACCTGGAGCGCGCAAGAGCTGTCGGCGGCCATCGTCAACACGGCCAATCCGTCGGTGGTGGACCTGCTCGGCCTGAACCCGGACAACACGCCGCGCTCGGCCGCCGTGTCCCTCAGCCGCCAGGGCGCGGGCCTGGTGGACGCCTACAAGGCCGCGACGACCAAGACCCTCATCTGGGTTCCCGACGCCGTCGCCAGTGTCTCCTTCGGCTTCCAGGCCGTCGATGGCACGAAGAGCATCACCCGCCAGTTCGTGGTCGCCAACAAGGACACCGCGGAGCGGACCTATGATCTGTCCTTCGCGCCCTTCGCGCCGCTGCCGGCGGGCACGACGGTCAGCTTCAGCCCGGCCAGCGTGACCGTTCCGGCGGGCGGCACGGCGTCGGTGACCGCGACGCTGACCATCGTCGCGGCGGGTCTGAAGCCGTACGGCATGGTCGTACAGAACGCAGCCAGCCCCACGCAGCTGACCAACGCCGAGATCACTGGCTTCGTCAAGGCCACCGAGCAGGGTGGCGCGGGCGAGGCGGTAACCGCCCCGTTGTACGCGGTGGCGCGGGCAGCCTCGGCTGTCACCCCGCCGTCGGGCGACCTGCCAATGACGAAGTTCGGCATGGAAGACGCCACCACCGTGACACTGGCGAACAGCTCGGCCACGACGGGCAACGTCGAGGTCTTCTCGCTGATGGGCAGCGATGCCAACGAGACCGACATCCCCGACCAGTACGACATCCAGTACGTTGGGGTGCGTAGCGGCCTCGCCGACGCCAGCGACCCGGCCAGCCAGTACCTTCAGTTCAGCTTCAAGCTGTACGGACGCCCGGCCAACGGCCTCGAGACGATGTTCAATATCAACGTGGACGCGAATCGAGACGGCACGGTGGACTACGTCGTCCGGAACAACGACATCGGCTACCGAGCAACCGGGACGGCTAACGGGCAGAACGGGACGTACATCTACAACCCTGCGACCAACACGCTCGCTGGCCCCTACTACTACACCTACTACTACGCCAACGGCAGCAACTACATCCTGACCATCGACGCCGTAGACATCGGCCTGACGCCCACCAACCAGCAGTTCGACTTCAACGTCCTGGCTACGAACTGGTGGGTTCAGGAGTTCCCCGACGGCAGCGACCAGGCCTATGTGGACTTCGCGCCCGACGGGGCAGGCGTGGCATACACCTACAATGCGGCCCAGCCGCGCTTCAGCACGGACGCTGCCGATGGCGGCAGCCTCGCCGTGCCGGGCAACGGTTCGGTCGATGTCAAGGTGTGGGCGAATGCGCGCGGCTGGCTCGGTGGCGAGCAGGCCAACCGTATCGGCGCGCAGGGCCTCCTGCTCCAGTACTTCGACAACGCGACGGTGGCGAACGAGGCGGCGGCGTTGACGGTCAAGTTCCCCTTCAACTTCCGCGTTGAGGAGCAGACCTTCACCGCCACGCCGAGCCTGACGGGCTACTTCGTCAACCGTGTCGGTCAGGAGAACTTCCTGGGTACGGGCACGATGTTCTCTGGTATCGACAACCGGCCGCGCACGCCGCTCAACTTCCTGGGCGTGACCCAGTTCAACCTGGGCGCGGCGGGCGGCCGGGTCGAGTTCGAGGAGGCGACTCTCGATATCACGGGCAGCAATGCCACGTATGCCGACCCGCGCCTCGACAACCAGTGGCGGACCGACCTGCTGACGAGCGCCATCGACAACAGCCTCGCCTCGGCGACGCAGTGGGCGGTGGCGAACGCGCCGGCCGACGCGCAGTTGACGCCGGTTCTGGTGACGGCGGACGTGGCGGTCGGCAAGACCAACACGCTGGCCTTTGACCAGGCGGGCCGCGCTGCCCTCTCCGACCATGTGCGCACCTCCGGCAAGGCGACGTTCCGCATCGGTGCGACGCCGCTGTTCCCGGTTGGCATGCACATCTTCGGCTGGCAGGGCGCTACCGGCGCGAACACGAAGCCGCCGACGCTGCACACCCTGACGGTGACGCAGCTACCGTAGGAGAACTACTGACCGAGGACCAGGGACGAAGGACCAGGGACCGTGAGAAGTCCTGGTTGGTCCTTCGTCCTTCGTCT
Source organism: Anaerolineae bacterium (assembly GCA_034431435.1). Taxonomy (GTDB): domain Bacteria; phylum Chloroflexota; class Anaerolineae; order Epilineales; family JAHCIE01; genus JAHCIE01. Next base: position 28,162 of record DAOUDG010000088.1, read on the forward strand.
TTCGTCAGGTCTTGGAGATTGTATGCTTCCTCATCGTCGACGATTGGCCCAGGTGGGCCTGATCGCCCTGTTCTTTGCCCTGGTGGGGGTGTGGGTTCTGCTGACCGAACCATCGCCGTCCCGCGCCGACGAGCCGCCGCCCACCGCCACCGCCGCCCTGTACAGCCTGTTGTACCTGCCTCTCGTGGATGGCGGTGTGGGCTGGCCCTTCCCAACCAACATTCCCCCGACGGCGACCTTCACCCCGACCGCGACCAGCACGCGGCGACCGACCATCACCGCCACAGTCATGGCCGGTCCATCGGTGACCAGCGGCCCGTCGGCTACGCCGACGGCGACACGCACGCCCACCCGTACACCCACGGCGACCGGGACGCTGCCGCCGGGCGTGACGCCTACCGCCACGTGGGTGAGCCTACCGACCGAGACACCCTGGCCGACAGATACGCCAGAGCCGACGGCCACGCCCGCCAGTCGCGTCGTTGTCGTCAACTCGACGACGACCCTGGGGGAGCGCGGCTCGCAGCCCGTTGTCAGCGTGGTGGGGGAGATTCGGAACGCGACGGACAGCAGCGTGGTGAATGTGGTCGTGGTCGTGGCCTTGCTGGATGACCGGCTGGTGACGGTGAAGACCACGGCGGCCGAGGTGTACGCCGCCGCGCTGGGTCCCGGGCAGACCGCGCCGTTCAAGGTGGTGACGGAGCGCCCGGCCGACTGCCCGGCCGAGTACTGCACGACGCGCGTGACCGTCGACAGCTGGCAGTGGACCACGGCGACGCCGCAGCCTACCCTCGCGCCGCCGACGAACACCTATCAGGCGTCTGGCGCGCAGGCCGCGCTACTGGGCCGCGCCGTCAATACCAGCGGCGCAGCCATCGACGCGCTGCGCGTGGTGGCGGTGTTCCGTAACCCAAAGGGGGCCGTGGTGGATGTGTTCGAGAGCGGCTTCGGCGTCGACTCGCCCTATGGCATCGTCGTCGGGCCGGGCGCGTGGACGCCGTATCGCATCGGCCTGCCCGTCGACTACGGCGGCGGCGCGCCCCAGTATAGCTTCATGTACGGCGTGTCCTCGACGCCTGCGCCGCTGCCTCTCCCGACGAGCGCCATCAACGAGCAGCATGGGGCGAGTCACCTGGATATCTGGGGCCAGGTGACGAATACCACGAGCGGCGCGATTCGGGAACTGGAGGTCATTGCCTCCTTCTACGACGGGGCCAATCGCGTGGTGAACGTCGATTGGGCGTGGGCCAGCCAGAACGCCGACCGCATCGTGAACACGGGCGTGATGGCCCCGTTCCAGACGACGCTGGATGGGGCGAACGCCAGCGCCTGGACGCGCTATGAGTTGCAAACGGCGTATCGCGCCGCGCCCCAGCCACAGCCGGCGGGGGCAACGCTACAGAATACATCGTACTTCGTCGATCCGGGCGGGTTGTTCGTGACGCTGCGGGGGCGGGTGGTCAACGGTACAGACGCAGCGTTGCGGCAGCCGCGCGTGGTGGTGACATTCCTGAAGGACGGCAAAGTCCAATACGCGCTGTCGGCGCGCCTGACCGGCGCCGAGGGTCTGGCGCCGAGTGCGGGTGTTGACTACACCGTGAACGAGGCGCTGCCGTCCGGCGTGGCCCTGACACTCAGCGGGGCCACGGCCGAGTACGCGCTGGATGTGCAGCCGGAGTAGGGAGAGGCGATCAGGGATTGGCGATTGGGGATTACCCGGCATCTCCAATCCCTAAGCCCTGACCTCTTCGAGCGCACCTTCCGCTACCTCGGCGGCGCGCAGCCAGGTGAAGGCGGCGGCGCGGGCGATGCCCCGCGCGCGCAGGTCGTCGCGCAGCGCGCTGTCGTCGCGCAGGCGGGTAAAGGCGTCGGCCCAGGCATCGGGGACGCGGGGCGGCAGCAGTCGCCCGGCGTCCCCGACCACTTCCGGCAGGCATGAGGTGTTGGCCGCGAGAGTCGGCGCGCCGCAGGCCATCGCCTCGGCCAGGGGCATGCCGAAGCCCTCGTGCAGGCTCGGCAAGGCCAGGGCGACCGATTGGCGCATCAGCGCGGGCAGATCGCCGCCCGGTACGTGGCCGAGGAAGCGCACGCGGTCTCGCAGGCCCAGGCGGGTCACCTGGTCGCGCAGGCGGTCGGCCTCGCCGCGCCAGCCCGCGCCCCCGGCCAGGGCCAGGGTGACGTCGCCGCGCGGCAGGCGGGCGAGGGCGTCGATGAGCACCCCGACGTTCTTGCGTGGCTGAAGGGTTCCGACGTAGAGGAAGTAGGCGTCCGAAAGATTGTAGGCGGCGCGCAGCCGCTCAGCCTCGCCGGGGGCGGCGTCGGGAGTGAACTGGGCGTCCACGGCCGGGTAGGCGACGTGGATGCGGTCCAGGGGGACGCGGTACAGTTGGTGGATGTCCTGACGGGTAGCCTCGGAGTCGGCGAGCAGGCGGGCAGCGCGGCGGGCGGCCCAGCGCGTGCTCAGGTCGAGGTAGAGGAGCTGGCGGACCGGGTAGGCCTCCGGGTAGTAGCGGAAGCCGACATCGTGGACGGTGACGACGCTGGCGGGCGGGTGGGTGGCTGGCAAGACGTGGGCCGGGACCAGGAACGCGTCGGGCGGTTGCCGCCGTAGCTCGGCCGTCAGCCGGGTATGGGTCCACAGGCGGGGCGCGGGCATGACACGGCGCTCGGCGTCCACATCGGCAAGCTCGGCCGGTGGTGGCTGGCGGAAATAGAGGCGGTAGCGGTGTCGGCCGCGCTCGACAAGGGCGCGGATGAGGCCGACTGAGTAGTTCTCCGTTCCCGTGCGCGGCGGGGGTGTGGCGCGGCTGGCGTCAATCCCGACGAGCATGGGCTTAGCGGCGGCGTAGTGCGCTGACGAGGAAGCCGATGCCGCCGAGGATGAGCAGAACCGGCACGAAATAGGGCAGGACGGTGGCCGCGAAAGCGGGACTGAACAGGCCGAAGGTGAACATGTAGCCGACGACGCCGACGAGGGTGGCAATCGCGCCGATGATGAAGATGCCCCAATCACGCGCGCCGCCGACGAGGAAACCGAGCAGGAAGCCGAGGCCGGCGATGAGGGGGAAGGTGGGCCACAGCCGCGCCATCTCGCTCCAACTGACGGTACCTGTGGAGAAGAGGAAGAAGAACAGTCCGATGAGTAAGGCCCACACGCCCACCATGATCTCGCCCTCCGCGGTGCGGTTGCGGCGCGCCGCCACGCCGAGGACCAGCATGGCGATACCGAACAGGGTCGGGAAGATGGGCCAGATACGGCCGAGGTCGATACTGACGACGCCGAAGTTCTCAAGCAGGAACCAGACGCCGAGGCCGATGAGAACGATGCCAGTGATGATGGCGGTCCAGCGACGCACGCCGGACGAGGATGACGAGACGACGGGACTTTCCATGGATGTCCACCTTGTGAAGAGGCACGAGAATTGGGCGCAGACGAACGCGGATGACACGGCGGGGATAAGGGCAGGTCGTCCACCCGTCTTGTCCGTGTTCGCCCGTGTCCAACTCTCTTCTCGGGCCAGCACAGGACCTACCCCCGCAGATTGTCGCCAGCTATTGTGGCCCCGTCTGCCTGTCCTGTCTAGTTCTGGCGGCGACCCAGCAGGGCGGCCAGGGCCAGATCATCGGCGAGCGCGCCGGCGCGCAGGATACGCGGCGGGTCGGTAGTGCAGTCGATGACCGACGACGCGACGCCGACGGGCGAGGGGCCGCCGTCGAGGACCAGGGCCACGCGGTCGGCGAGGGCCGTGGCGGCCTCGGCGGCGGTGGTGGTGGGCGGCTCCCCCGACAGGTTGGCGCTGGTGGCGGCCAGGGGCGCGCCAAGACCGCGAGCCAGAGCGCGCGGCGTTGGGTGGTTCGGGACGCGCACGGCGACCGTGCCGCCACTGGCGGTCAGCGAGGGCGGCAGGCCGGACCGCGCGCGGACTACCAGGGTCAGCCCGCCGGGCCAGTAGCGGGCCATCAGCTCGCGGGCCAGCGCGGGAATGTCCACGCCTACCAACTCTACGTCCGAGGCATCGGAAAGTAGCAGCGGGATGGCCTTGTCCCGCTCGCGCAGCTTGGCGTCGAACAGGCGGCTGACAGCCGCCTCGCGCAGGCCGTGCGCGCCGACGCCGTAGACGGTGTCAGTGGGAAAGACGACGATCTCGCCCGCCCGGAGGAGGCGCAGGGCCTCGGCCAGGGCGGCCGGGTCGGCGGCGGGCAGAATAGGGGCGAAGCGGATGGTGGTCATCCTCGGTTCCCCTGTTCAGGCAGGATGGTCACATCCCGCGTGGTTCGGGCGGCGGGCAGCCACACCCGCCGCGAGCGCCGTCAGCGCAGCACGAAGCGTTCCAGCGCGGCCGCGACGCCGTCGCCCTCAACCGAGGGGGCCACCCAGTCGGCGACGGCTTGCAGGGTGGGGGGACTGTTGCCCATCGCCACCCCGACGCCCGCCCACTCAATCATGCTGCGGTCGTTGTCGTTGTCGCCGACAGCCAGGACGCGCTCGCGAGGGATGCCCAGGCGGGCGGCCAGCCAGGCCAGGGCTGTACCTTTGGATACGCCGCGCGGGTTGCCCTCGACGAACAGGCGGTGGGAGCGCACGATGTCCAGGTGACTGCCGAAGCGGGCCTTCCAGCGCGCCTCGATGGCGTCCGCTTCTGGCGGCTCAGCGATGATGATGAACTTGGTCGCGCCGCCGTCGAGCCAGGCCGTCAGGTCGGGCACGATCTGGATGGGCAGTCCAAACCACCGTGCGTAGAACTCGTTGGGCCAGCGCAGGTCGCGCACGTAGACTACATCGTTCACGTACAGGTTGAAATCGAGGTTCTCGGCAACGGCCTGCTCGATAGCGAGTCGCGCATCGGCGTCGGCCATCGCGGCGCGGTGCAGGATCGCGCCGCTAACGGGATCGCCGATGACGCCGCCCTGGTAGCCAATCAGGGGCGCGGTGATGCCCAGGGCGGCGGCAAAGGGGCGGGCGCTGGCGAAGGCGCGGCCCGTGGCGAGAGTCACACGCGCGCCGTGGGCCTGGGCGGCGGCGATGGCGGCGGCTACGCGCTGGCTATAGTGTAGGTCTTCAGTGAGCAGGGTTCCGTCGAGGTCTAGAGCCACCAGTTCAATCGTTGTCATGCAACTCAATCTCCAGCAGCCGGTCGTGGCCTGCCAGGTCGGGCGTCACGGTTACGCGAGCGGGGTCGAGGCAGGTCGCGAGGGCCAGCAGCGCGGCGCCCTGACCTGCGCCCATTTCCAGCAGCAGGACGCCGCCTGGGGCGACACGGGAAGGGACCTGGGCGAACAGGCGGCGGAACACGTCCAGGCCATCCGGGCCGCCGTCCAGCGCCAGGCGTGGCTCCGCGCGTACCTCTGGGGCGAGGCCGTCCAGCTCGGCGCTGGGTATGTAGGGCAGGTTGGCGAGCACCAGATCCGCCGTCCCTGTGAGGGGCGAGAGTAAGTCACCCTCGACCAGGCGCACCCGGTCGGCGACGTGATGGCGGCGGGCGTTGGCGGCGGTGACGGCTAGTGCGTCGGGCGAGACGTCGACGCCGGTCACCATCAGGTCAGGCAAGCTGTGGGCGAGGCTGACGACGATGGCCCCGCTACCGACGCCGACTTCGACGATGCGCGGCCAACGGTGATGGCGGGCGCGCCAGGCGCGGACCACGGCAACGGCGCGCTCGACGAGGTGCTCGGTCTCAGGGCGAGGAACGAGCACGGCGCGGGTCACGCAGAAGTCGAGGCCGTAGAACTCGCGGTGGCCGGTGAGGTAGGCGACCGGTTGGCGGCTCGCGCGGGCGGCGACGAGGTCGGCGAAGGCAGTCGCCTGTGCGGGTGACAGCGTCACCTCCGGGTGGGCGAGGAGCCAGGCGCGGTCGACGCCGAGGGCGTGGCAAAGTAGCACCTGGGCGTCGAGGCGGGCGGTATCGATGCCCGCAGCGTCGAGGCGGGTGGTTGCCTGAGCAACAGCGTGGCCTACGGTGAGGTGGCGCATCATAGGGCAGGAGAGGCTAGAGAGTGTGTGGAAGGTCCAGGCACGGGTGGAGGCCCGTTCTCCCCGATACTGGTCACTCCGTCGCGCCGCCATCCACGTCATCCTGGGGCCAGAGCACGTCGACGAGGAGAGGCAGGTGGTCGGAGCCAGCGTCGCCGCCAATGCGGGCATCGATGGCCGTGAGATGCCGCGAGTGCCAGATGTAGTCGAGGCGCAGGATGGGGCGCAGGCGCACGCGGCCGCGGCGGGTGGGGAAGGTGAAGCCCTGCGCGCCTACGTGCCGGAAGCCGTCGGTCAGTCCCGCATCGACTAACTGCGAGTAGGCGCGGTTCTTCTCACGCATGTTGAAGTCACCCAGCAGCACGGTTGGGTTGCCGCTGGACGCGATTGCGATTAGATGGGCGAACTGCTTGCCGCCATGCTCGGTGTAGATGATGCCCTGGCGGGGATGGTAGCGGGGCGGTGGCGGGTGGGCGACAATGACCTTCAGCGTCTCGCCAGCAACACTCAGGCTCGTGACCAGATCGGGGCGGCGCGGGTGAATCTCGACCTGCTCGGCGTGGGTGATGGGGAACTTGCTCAGCAGACCCTTGCCGGGGATGCCCGCCGGCCACAGAACCTGATACGGGTAGAGGTCGGCGACCGCCTCACCGAGGGCGTCGGCCTGGTCGTGGGTCAACTCCTGCAAGCCGATGATGTCGGCCTGCGAGGCGCGGAGCGCGTCGGCCAGTGGTTGGGGGCGCGCCAGACCATTGCCGACGTTGTAGGTCATGATGGTGAGAGCGTGGGGCTTGACGGGGGGCATGGCCGCCTATTCCGTCCTACTACGCGCCGACCGCTTGCAGGCGACTGGCCTGCTCATCGACGGCCAGGGCATTGATAAACTCGTCCAGGTTCCCAGCCATGAAGCCTTCCAGGTTATAGCTGGTGAGGTTGATGCGATGGTCGGTGACGCGGTTCTGCGGGAAGTTGTAGGTGCGAATCTTCTCGGCGCGCTCGCCCATACCGACCTGGGCGCGGCGGGCTTCCGACGCCTCGACCTGCCGCCGCTCCTGCTCGATGGCATACAGGCGCGCCCGCAGGACGGACATGGCCTTGAGCTTGTTCTTGAGCTGCGACTTTTCGTCCTGGCAGGTGACGACAAGGCCGGTGGGCAGGTGGGTGATCCGCACCGCCGAGTCGGTGGTATTGACGCTCTGGCCGCCGTGGCCCGACGAACGGTACACGTCGATGCGCAGGTCCTTGTCGTCGATTCTGATGTCCACTTCGTCGACTTCGGGCAGCACGACGACGGTGGCCGTCGAGGTGTGGATGCGCCCCTGGGACTCGGTCTCCGGCACGCGCTGGACGCGGTGGACGCCGCTCTCGAACTTGAGGCGCGAGTAGGCGTTGCGCCCCTTGACCTCGGCAATGATTTCCTTGAAGCCGCCGATGCCCGACTCGTTGGCGCTGATGACGTCCACCTTCCAGGTGTGGGCGTCGGCGTAGCGCTGGTACATGCGGAACAGGTCGGCGGCAAACAGCGCCGCCTCGTCGCCGCCCGTCCCCGCGCGAATCTCCAGAATCACGTTCCGCTGGTCGTTGGGGTCGCCCGGCATGAGCAACCCTTTGAGCGTCGCTTCCAGGGCCACGCTCCGGGCCTCCAGGTCAGGCAGCTCAGCCTGAGCCAACTCCGCCAGTTCCTCGTCGCCGCCGTCGGCCAGCTCGCGCGCCTCGGCGAGGCTGTGGCTGACGGCCTTGTAGGCGCGGTAGGTATCGACGACCTCCTGTAGCTCAGATTGTTCGCGAGCCAGGGCCGTCAGCCGCTCCACGTCGGCCAGGACGTCGGAATCGACAAGGGCATCGTTGATTTCGTTGTAGCGCTGTTCAATCTGGTCGAGTTTGTCAAACATACGTGTTCCTGCGTGGGATTTCCTTATTGGGACTCCCGACGCCGAGGCTTCCTTACGCCGCCCGCTACATGCGCTCTGGCGCGCTGACGCCCATCAGGTGCAGGCTGCGGGCGAGGGTCAGTCTGGCCGCCGCTACCAGCTTCAGCCGCGCCTGGGTCAGGGCGGGGTCCGTCTGCTTGGGCGGCAGTATGAGGCAGCGGTCGTAGAAGGTGTGGAAGGCCGTCGCCAGGCTCGTCGCGTAGTAGGTCAGATGGTGGGGGGCGAGGGTCGTCGCCACCAGGCGCACCACCTCCTCCAGTCGCAGCATCTCGTTGATGAGGGCTAGCTCGGCGGGGTCGCGCAGACATGACACGTCTGCGTCCGGATCCAGCGAGATGCCGCGCTCCTGGGCCTGGCGCAGCACGCCTGCGATGCGGGTGTGGGCGTACTGGACGTAGTACACCGGGTTCTTGTCGCTCTGTTCCAGGGCCAGGTTCAGGTCGAACTCGATGTGGGTGTCGGCCGCGCGTGTGAGCAGGAAGTAGCGCACCGCATCTGGCCCCACCTCGTCCACTAGCTCGTTGAGGGTGACATAATTGGCCTTGCGCTTGCTCATCTTCACGACCTGCCCGTCGCGGATGAGGGTTACAAACTGGTAGATGACGACCTTGATCCGATTGGTATCGTAACCCAGGGCCGTCAGCGCGTTGGCGATGTCCGGGTACTGGGCAGCGTGGTCAGAGCCAAGCACGTCGATGATAAGGTCGAAGCCCCGGTCGAGCTTGTTCTTGTGATAGGCGATGTCAGGCAGGCGGTAGGTTGGCTCGCCGCTGGACCGCACGATGACGCGGTCCTTCTCTGCCCCGAACGCGGTCGCCTTGAACCATACCGCGCTGTCCTGGTCGTAGGCGTAGCCGCGTGCGCGCAACCCGTCAACCACCTCGGCCACCGCGCCACCCGTCGTCAGGCTCTGCTCGTTGAACAGGATGTCGAAGCGCACGCTGAGCCTGGCCAGCACTGCCTGCTGGTCGGCGGTGATAACGGCCTGGGCGCGCTCGCGGAAGGGCGACGTGTCACTGTCCACCAGAGCGTCGCCACAATCGGCGACCATCGTGCGCGCGATCTCGACGATGTCCTCGCCCTGGTAGTAGGCCTCCTGCCACGCGACGTCGTGCCCCAGCGCTTGCAGATAGCGGGCGCGCACCGACTCGCCGAGTAGCTCCATCTGGCGACCCGCGTCGTTGTAGTAGTACTCGCGTGTCACGTCGTAGCCCGCCGCCTCCAGGATGCGGGCCAGCGTGTCGCCGATGATGGCGTTGCGGCCGTGGCCTACAGTCAGCGGGCCAGTGGGGTTGGCGCTGACGAACTCCACGTCCGACGTCTGGCCCACGCCCAGGTCAATGTCGCCGAACCGTGCGCCTGCCGCCAGGATGTCGTCTACCCGTCGCGACAGCCATTCGGGCGCCAGCCACAGGTTGATGAAGCCCGGCGCGGCGACCTCGACTTTGCCGATGAGGCCGTCGCGGGGGATGTGATCGACTACGCGCTCGGCGATCTGGATGGGGGCCATGCGGGCGGGCTTCGCCAGCGCCATCGCCACTGGCGAGGCGAAATCCCCGTAGCCAGGCTTCGGCCGCTGGATGGTGATGTCGGCGGGCATGTCGAAAGCGGGCAGCGCGCCGTCGTGTTGGGCTTGCAGAATGGCCTGGCGGAGAATCGCGCCAAGCTGGTCTTGAAGGGTCATGGAGAAATGGCTCCGCTAATAGAATGGATGTATCAGTACGAGCAGCCCTACAACCACTTCTTACGCCGGAAATACACCAGCATGCCAATGGCTATGCCGAGCATCAGGAACAGCACCACGGGATACCCGTATTGATGGGCCAGTTCCGGCATCTGCTCGAAGTTCATGCCGTACACGCCCGCAATGAACGTCAGCGGAATGAAGATGGTCGACACGATCGTCAGCACCTTCATCACTTCGTTCATGCTATTACTGACGTTGGACAGGTAAACGTCCTGCATGCGGTCCAACATATCGATCGCGGTTTGGGTCTCGTCCAAAACCTGCCGTACGTGGTCGTCCACGTCGCGCAGGTACTTCTTGGTCGAGCTACGCATCAGGGGCGACTTCTCCTTCATCAGTCGGCTAATGGCCTCGATGAGCGGCCACACCGCCCGCCGAATCGACATCACCTCCTGTTCCAGGTTCAGGATGATATACATCGTCTCGCGGTTGGTGTTTTCCAGCAGGCTCGCCCGCAGCTTCTCGATCTCCTTGAGGTACTGCTCCAGGACCAGGAAGTAGCTGTCCACAACCGCGTCCACGAGGCTGTACGCCAGATAGTCGGCTCCTGACGTCCGCAGCCGCCCCACGCCATCGCGCGTCCGGCGGCGCACGGCGTCGAACACGTCACCCTCGATCCCTTCCTGGAACGAGATGACGTAGCGGTCGCCCAGAACGAGGCTAATCTGCTCGATAATGATGCTGTCGTCATCCGCGTGGTAGCGCAGCATCTTCAGGGTGATGAAGATGTACGAACCATAGTCTTCGACCTTCGGGCGCTGATTGGTGTCGAGAATGTCCTCCAACACCAGCGGGTCGATGCCAAACAGGCCGCCAATGCGCCGTACCAGCTCCACATCGTGCAGCGAGTCCACGTCGATCCAGGTCACGGCCGCCTGGTCCCGATAGGCGAGGGTGTCCTCGACCGATTCCGCCACACGCTCGGCGTAGAGTGACGGCGCGTAGTCGATGACGCGCAGTGTGGTGGTATCGCGGCGTTTCAGACCAATGTGGATGAGGGTGCCGGGTGGCAGCCCGGCACGGTTCGTGGTAGCGCCGTTGACAGCCATGCCGCTATGCCTCGCGCTCTACGTCGGCCACCTCGGACCATCGCTCGCCGGCGGCGATATCGACACGCAGCGGCACGCTCAGCGGGTAGGCGTCTTCCATCGCCTCACGCACCAGCCGCACCGTGGCATCCACCTCATCCTTCGGTACTTCGAGCACCAATTCGTCGTGGACTTGCAGCAGCATGCGCCCGCGCAGCCCGCTCGCCCGCAGGTCGCCATCGACGCGGACCATTGCCAGCTTTACGATGTCGGCCGCCGTGCCCTGCACCGGCGCGTTGATGGCCTCGCGTTCCATGCGCTGCCGCTCGGCCAGGTTGATGCGCGCCCCGCTCTTCAGGGCGGGGAAGTAGCGGCGGCGGCCGAGCAGCGTGCTGACGTAGCCATCGCGCCGCGCGGCCTTCTTGAAGCCATCCATCAGCACTTCTACCTGGGGCAGCTTGCTGAAGTATTCCTGGATGAAGACACGCGCCTCGTCGGTGGTCAGGTCGGTGCGCGCCGCCAGCCCGAAGCCGGAGATACCGTAGATGATGCCGAAGTTGGTCGTCTTCGCCAGCCGCCGCTGGGCGGGCGAGACCTGCTCGATGGGGATGTTGAAGAGCAGCGCCGCCGTGCGCGCGTGGATGTCCTCGCCACGCTCGAAGGCCTCCACCAGCGTTGGCTCGCCTGTCATCGCCGCCAGGATGCGCAACTCGATCTGCGAGTAGTCAGCCGTTAGCAGGACGTGGCCCGGCGCGGCCATGAAGGCGTGACGGATGCGCTTGCCCTCGTCGGTGCGGATGGGGATGTTCTGCAAGTTGGGGTTGCTGCTGGAAATGCGCCCCGTGGCTGAGCCGCACTGGTTGAAGTCGGTGTGCACGCGGCCATCCTTGGGGCTGACCAGGAGTGGCAGGGCGTCAATGTACGTCGACTTGAGCTTCGACAACTGGCGGTGCTCCACTAGCTTGTCGATGATGGGGTGCTGGCCGCGCAGCGCCTCCAACACGCTGATGTCGGTGGAGTAGCCAGTGCTCGTCCGCTTCTGGGGCGGCAGGCCCAGCTGCTCGAACAGCACCGAAGCGAGCTGCTTGGTCGAGCCAATGTTGAAGGGATAGCCGACCAGGTCGTAGATCTCAAGCTCCAATGCCTGGAGCCGCTGGTGGAACTCGCTGGACAACCCCATCAGGTAGTCGGCGTCCAGCAGGATACCCGCCATCTCCATGCGCGTCAGGATGGGTGTCAGCGGCATCTCGATCTGGGTGAACAGGTCCCACAGGGCGCGCTCCCTCAGCTCCGGCTCTTGGGCGCGCGCCAGCCGCAGCGTCATATCGGCGTCGGCCCCGGCGTAGGGTGCGACGCGCTGCGGGTCAACCTCCGCCATGCTGATCTGGTCGCGCCCCTTGCCAATGAGGGCGGAGATGGGCGTCATCTCGACGCCAAAGCGGTTCCACACCAGTTCCTTGAGACCGTAGCCGCCGCGCCCCGGCTCTAGAAGCCAGGCGGCCACCATCGTATCGAATACCGGCCCCTGTACCTCGAAGTCGTGGCTCCATAGCAGCGCCAGGTCATAGGTGGCGTTGTGGGCGACCTTGGGCAGGCTCGGGTTCGCCAGCAGCGGCCCCAGCGCGGCCCGCACGTCGGCCAGCGGCATACCCTGGCCCGTGGTATGGGCGACGGGGATGTAGTAGCCCTCGCCGTCGGCGGCCGTCACAGCCACCCCGACAAGGTCCGCTAGCAGTGGGTCGATGCCGGTCGATTCGGTATCCACGGTCAGGTCCGTCCCCGCGCTCAACCGTACGACCAGGTCGCTCAGCTTGCCGGGTGTATCGACCAGGGTATAGGTTCCCAGGCTCGCCACCTCCGGTGTCGCCGTCGTCTCGCCCTCGTCCAGCAACGACATCTGCATGGGCGCGCCGTCGGGGCGCGTCACCGGCGCGCCGGCGGTGCGGTCGGGCAGCCTCGCCAGCAGCGAGCGGAACTCTAGCTCGCGGAATAACTCGTGGACGCGGTCTGTATCGTACTGGGTGTAGCGTAGGTCGTCCCAGTCCACTTCCAGCGGGGCGTCGTCGTGGATGGTCACCAACTGCTTGTTGAGCAGCACCTGGGCCTGCATGGCCGCGATGGCCTCGCGGATACGCGGCGGTTTCACCTCATCCAGGTGGGCCAGGATGCCCTCGATGGTGTGGTACGTCTGGAGGAGCGTCGTGGCCGTCTTGTCGCCCACGCCTGCCACACCGGGGATGTTGTCGGAGGTATCGCCCTTGAGGGCCTTATGGTCGATGAGTTGGGCGGGCGACAGACCGTAGCGCGCCTGGATGGCGGCCTCGTCGTAGATGATCGTCTCATTGAAGCGGCCGCGCGTCGTCATCACGCGCACGTGAGGCCCGACCAGCTGGAAGGTGTCACTGTCGCCGGTGACGATGACCGTGTCCAGGCCGTCCTCGCCGGCCCGTAGCGCGAGCGTGCCCAGCAGGTCATCCGCTTCGTAGCCCTCGACGGCCAGCGACCTGATGCGCAGGGCGTCGAGTACCTCGCGGATGCGCTCGATCTGGCGGCCCAGGTCGTCGGGCATCCTGCTGCGGTTGGCCTTGTACTCGTTGAACGCCTCGCGACGTCCGCTCAGGCCCGCATCCCACGTGACGGCGATGTAGTCGGGCTTCTCGTCGCGCAGCACGTTGAGCAGCATGGAGATGAAGCCGAAAACGCCGCCGGTTAGCTCGCCGCTGGATGTCATCAGGCTTTGCTCGCTCAAGGCGTGGAAAGCGCGATAGGCCAGGGCGTGGCCGTCGATCAGAACGAGCTTGGGGCGATGGGTGGATTCATCAGGCATGGAGTCCTCGCCAGAAGAGTCGCGGCGTGTCGAAGCGGCGCTCTTGATTTGAATTATAGCACAGGCGGCTTGACATGGGGTGTAGCGTATGCTATCCTCAGGCCACGATACATGCGAAGAAAGGATGGAACAATCAATGGCGAGCGTCACCTACGACCACGTCTCGAAGCGGTACGCCGGCGACGTGCTGGCAGTCAACGACCTGAACCTGGACATCAAGGACGGCGAGTTCTTGGTCCTGGTCGGGCCGTCGGGTTGCGGCAAGTCTACCGCGCTGCGTCTCCTCGCGGGCCTGGAGGAGATCAGTGACGGGAATATTTACATCGGTGATCGAGTTGTCAATGATGTGCCCCCCAAGGACCGCGACATCGCCATGGTGTTCCAGTCCTACGCGCTCTACCCGCACATGAGCGTCTATGACAACATGGCGTTCGGCCTCAAGCTGCGCAAGACACCCAAGACTGAGATTGATACGCGCGTCAAGGAAGCGGCTCAGGTGCTGGGTCTCTCCAATCTGCTCGACCGCAAGCCCAAGCAACTGTCCGGCGGTCAGCGTCAGCGCGTCGCCGTCGGCCGCGCCATCGTGCGCGAGCCGGCCGTCTTCCTCTTCGACGAGCCGCTCTCTAACCTGGACGCCAAGCTGCGCGTCCAGACTCGCGCCGACATCAGCAAGCTGCACCAGCGCCTGAATACCACCTTCATCTACGTGACCCACGATCAGGTGGAGGCGATGACGATGGCCAGCCGCATTGCCGTGATGAAGGACGGCATCCTCCAGCAGCTGGACACGCCGCAAAATCTGTACGACCATCCGGGCAACATCTTCGTGGCCGGCTTCATCGGCTCGCCCGCCATGAACTTCTTCGATGCGACCATCACCGGCACGCCCAACGAGATGTATGTCGATGCGGGCACGTTCCGCGTGCGCATCCCTAACGAGGACGGCCCGAAGGTGCAGCAGTTCCTGGGCAAGGAAGTCATCTTCGGTATGCGGCCTGAGGATATCCATGCCAAAGGCTACGAGCCATCCAACATCATCAGCGCCGAGGTGGCTGCGAAGGTCGATGTCACGGAGCTAATGGGCAGTGAGATCTACCTGTACATGCTCAGCGGCAGCAAGTCCTTCGTTGCCCGTGTCGATCCGCGCGTCCGCGTTCACGCTGGGGAGGACCTGACGGTGGTCTTCAACATGGATCACATGAAGCTCTTCGACCCCAAGACCGAGAAGGCCATCTTTACGTAGGCCGACGCCCCTTTGCCGTGAATCTCAAGGGCCGGCGCGCTGCGCGCCGGCCCTTGTCTGTCGCCTGGACGCTCATGGCGGATGGCGCGGGATGCCACATCCCGCGCCAGTCATGTGGCCTCATCGCCGCGTGAGGGCGCGTAGCACAATCGCGCTCACGGCCAGCACAGCCGCCAGTACAGCCAACCCAATCTCGGCCGCGCGATAGGGGTTGCCAGGCTGTGGGGGCGGCGCCGGACCGGCGCGGGGAGCCACCGCCAGTTGCGCGGTCGCCACGGGTGCGCTACGGGCCTCGACCTGGGGCGCGGCCGTGGGCAGGCTAACGGGGGCCGCCTCAGCGGCGGCGGCAGCTGGGGCAGCTGTCGTAGCGGAGGGACGCACGACGGGCGCGCCGGCCGGCGGGGCGGCGCTCGTATCATCCCCTGCGCCCGCACCCGCGCCCCCACCGCCCGCCCCACTGGGCGCGGACGAGCCGGGCGGGAAGGGGGAAGGCGCGACGGGAATCGACTGCACAGCAGGCGCAGGGGCTTGCGCCGCTGCCTTGGGAGCTTCGACCGGCGCCTTGCGCGCCTCGGCCGCCGCTGGCGGCGCAGGCGCCAGGGCGTCGACGGCTGTCGCACTCATGGGGATGGCCTGCGCGCCGCCGCGCGTCGTTTGCCAGGCATCGAGGCCGATGACGGCGATAAGCAGCGCGACGGATACCGCCGCTGCGCCGCGCGTGAGGCCGTAGAGCCAGGCCGTGTTGGCCCACCAGGGCCGCCGGGATTCTTCGCGGCTTGCGACCTCATCGGCCGCGACCGGGATCGGAATCTCAAAGCTGCGAGGCAGCGCGACATCGGGCGTCTGGCGCAGGATTTCGAGAGTCCAGCGCAGGCTGTCCATCTCATCGCGCCAGGCTGCGCTCGCGGCGACTTGAGCCTCCACATCGCGACGTTGTTCGGTTGTCAGCGCGCCATCGAGGTAAGCCGAGAGAAGCTCAGTATCGACGGGGCGTTCGACAAGGTTAGGCATCCAACAGTTCCACCCTGGCAGCGTGGCTCGATGGCCAGAAGGCTGGCCTCGTGTCGGCGGTCATCGAGCGCGGCTGTGTTGGCCCTCAGCTACCTAGACGATAGGCGGCGGGCAATAGTTCCCGCTGTGTTACTAAGAAGTCGCGCATACGCGCCCGCGCCCGGCTCAAGCGCGACTTGACCGTACCCAGCTCGACGCCCGTCGCCGTCGCGATCTCCTCGTAGGAATACCCCTGGATGTCGGACAGCACCAGCGTCACGCGCTGGTCGGGCGGCAAGGCTTGTAGACCCCTCTCCATCAGGCGGCTCAGTTCCTGGCGCAGCGTGTAGTCTTCGGGGGATTCGCCCCGGTCGATTAGCGCGGGCGACGGCTCAGCCATGTCGGGATCGGGGACCATGTCTTCCAACGAGGTCGCCGGCCGCCGCTGCTGATAGCGGAGGTGGTCGTAGCAGGCGTTGGTGGTAATGCGCATCAGCCAGGCGCGAAACGACCCGCCGTCGAACGTACCGATAGCGCGGTAGGCGTTCAGGAAGGCTTCCTGCGCCACGTCGGCGGCGGCCTCGCTCTCGCCGAGGATGCGATACGCCACGTTATAGACGGTCGACTGGTGCGCGCGAACCAGAACGTTGAAGGCGCGCGTGTCGCCGCGCTGGGCTTGGCGAATCAGGCTGGCTTCGTCCAACACCGTGCTCCCGTTGGTCGGGGATGGTGTCCCCTGGGTCGTTATTATAGTCGGCTGCGCGGCGTTGTCACACTCGGGCGCGGCTGGCCTCTGTCACTGGGCCGTAACTTCACGTTACTTTCATCGTTTCTAACCATGACTCCTATCGTCCCCCACAAGGAGGTTTCGTGACCCTCTCCCCGTGGCGCCGCCTGCTCGTTGGCGGCGCGCTCTCCCTACTCGTGGTGGTGGTGGTCTTCGCGGTCGCGAGCGCGCAAGGCGGCGGCTCGTGCACGGTAAGCGGCTACGTGCTGGACCCCTGGGGGCGGGCCGTGCCGCAGGCGACAGTGATTCTCAGGCTCAGCGGCCGGGCGAACGCCAGTCAGGTGGTCAGTGCGGCGGATGGCTCCTACAGCCTCGCCATCCTGCCGCCCGCCTTGACAGCCCAGGATACAGGCTATCTGTACACGCAATTGCCCCTCACTGATGAGACCCTGGTCGGCGCGCTCAACTTCAAGAACTGCCGCACCCGGCGCGATATCTTCACCAACGCCCCGTCGGGACCGGGCTTCACGCCGGGGCCGACACCCCCCATTCCGCCGCCGGTGGTCCCGGCGTACCCTGCCCCCAACCCGCCCTCGCCGGTCATGGCAAACTCCCTCGCCTTCTTCGACCTGACGGCGTTGCCCCGAGGTGGCGTCAGCCCTGGTGACAGCTTCGCGCTTCCGGTCTGCGTCGCCGCGTTCAACACGCCGCTGCCGCAGATCACCAGGCTCACCTTCATCGCCGAGTTTGACCCGGCGAAGCTGCGGGTCAAGGGCTTCCGCGCCATCCCAGGCAGCCCCTTCAGCAACAACCCGATCCGCGCCGCCATTGAGCGCGAGACGATCGCGGGCCGCGAGCGGGGGCGCATCTGGTACCAGGTAGAGGCCAGCGGGCCGGTGGAACTGCCGCTCCTGCCGTCGGCCTGCGCTCGCGTCGTCGATGTCGAGATGGAGGCCATCGCGGGCGCGGTGAGCGCCGGTGACACGGTCGGCCTGTCGACCGTGAAGGGCTTGCAGACCAATCCGGTTGTCGAGGTGAATCCCTCCATGCGCATCGGCGGCGTGGATCAGGTCATCGCCCGGTCCACAACCTACGTGGATATCCTGACGCCGGACGAGCAGACCGACGTGCAGCGCACGTCCTATCTGCCGGTCCTCGTCAAGGGCCAGAATCTGCGCTAGCGCTGATGGCGCGAGGCTGACGAATCTTATCCCGATAGTGTGGCAAATGCGCTCGCGTCGGACGGCCACCCCCGACACGAGCGCGTTGCCGCGCAGATTTGCCTTGCTGCTCGGCCAGGCTTATACTTACCCCCGCTGTTATTCAGGTATTAGCATAAGTGTATAGGTGTGGCTATGCTCCCCGACCTTATTGAGGCGGCTCCGACCCTCGACGTCGCCTTCGACATGTCTGTGCCCCACGACCTGTTTGCCACACTGAGCCTGATGGTGAAAGCGCCCTGGCGCACCGGGTTCAGTGAGTGGGTATACGAGACGGCCGCCGCGTTAGGCTCGCAAGGCCGCCGCGACGCGGCGACGTTGACGCCACTGCTTGGCACAGTCGTGCGCGGGCCGGACGCCCCGATTCTCACCCTGCCAGCTACGGCGGCCGCGTGGCGCGACCTGGATGCCTACCTGGCCTACCTGGAGGGTCAGCCCCGCGCCTTCTACGCCGATCTGGCGGTGCGCTTCATCCGCGACGCGAGCGAGTGCGTCGCTCCCGGTGAGGCCGGCATGCCGTTGGCTGCGCTGCTGGCGCGCTATCTTGATGACCAGCGGGCGCGGCGGGGCGTGTCCGGCGTCTACTTTGACCCTGAGCTTGCCGAGGCCGTGCTGATCCAGCCTACCCTACTCCACGAGCGCCTGACAGGGTTTGTGCGCGCGTTCGCCAGGGAGCACTACGGCCCCTCACTGGCGCGGGAGGCGGACCTGCTGCGGGGTGCGCTGACCTATCATCGTCGTCAGTCGTACCGAGGCCAGATCGATGACATCTTTGGCGCGGTTACCGGCCGTGCGTTGCCCCACGAGTCTCAATTGACACTGGCGCGGGCGGCGGAAGTTGTCTTTGTCCCCTCGCCCCATATCGGCCCCTACTTCTACTTGATCACCACGGGGTCGCGCGTGTACATCAGCTTTAACGCGCGCACGGTGGCGACGGGACGCAGCGCCGAGCCATCGACGCCTGACGTGGTGCATCTGTTCCCACCGCTGAAGGCCCTGGCGGACGAGACGCGCCTGCACATCCTGGCCCTGCTTCAGGCCGGCGAACACACCCAGGATAGTCTGGTGGCGACGCTGGGCATCTCGCAGCCGACGGCATCGCGGCATCTTGGCCTGCTGGAGCGGGTGTCATTGGTACGAGCGCGCCGCGACAATGGTCTCAAGTACTACTCCGTCGATCGCACCGCCGGGCGTGATTTTGTCGCGTCCCTTCAGGCGTTCCTGGCCTAGCCCCGACGCCAGCAAAGGACTCATTCCATGCTCTTCTGGCTTCGCAACAAGGCCCTGATGGCTGTCACCGTCGGCCATTTCAGCGTGGATATGTACTCCGGCATGCTACCCCTGATCCTGGTAGCCCTGGCTGGCCCCCTGGACCTCTCCTACGCGCAGATAGGCCTGGTGTCCACCGCCTTCACCCTGACCTCGTCGCTGACCCAGCCGCTCTTCGGCTGGCTGGCCGACCGTTGGGGTGGACGTGGGCTGGCGGCTGGCGGCATCATTGTCATTGCCCTGGCGACGGGCCTCATGCGCTCGGCAAGTTCGTATGCCATGCTCATCGCGCTCGCGCCGCTGGCGGGCCTCGGCTCGGCGGCTTTTCACCCGCAGGGTGCGGCCAACGCGGCCCTGGCGAGCGGCAGGCAGAAGGCGACGGGCGTCTCTATCTTCATGCTGGGCGGCAATTCCGGTTTCGCGTTTGGCCCCATCGTTGCACGCTTCGCCTTTGCCGCCGTGGGACAGGCCGCCGTGCTGGCCCTGACCAGCGTCGGCTTCATCCTCGGCTTCCTCCAAATCTATCTCGCCCCCAGCGTCAAGCGCATCCCGGCCGCCGACGCCAAAGCCGCGGCCGCGGCATTGAATGAGCATCGCCCCATGGCCCTGGGCGCGGCCTTCGCCCTCATCATGGTCATCTTTCTGCGTCAGTGGGTCCACTCGTCGCTGACCACCTATCTGCCCCAGTGGCTCACGGCGCAAGGCTACTCGGTGACGATGACGAGCAACCTCATGTTTGCCATGCTGCTGCCGCTGGCCTTTGGCGGGCTTTTCGGCGGCTACATGGCCGATCGCATCGGCCGCAAGCCCATCATCATTGCGTCGCTGGCCCTGATGGGGCCGCTGCTGCTGCTGCTGCTGAACGCGCCCGGCCCGCTCATGTTCGTGCTCGCGCCTGTGCTGGGCATCGTCATGGGTGCGTCGTTCCCGATTACCCTGGTCATGGCCCAAGAGTTGCTTCCCCGTGGTATCGGTATCATGAGCGGCCTGGCCCTGGGGTTCACCTTTATTGCCGGCGGCGTCGGCGTCGCCATCAGCGGTATCATCGCTGATCGCATTGGCCTGACCGCCATGTTAACCGGTCTGTCTCTCATCGCGCTGGCGGGAACCGGGTTTGCCCTGATGCTACCCGGTCGGCAGGGCCGAACAGCGGATGCGCCCATCGCCCAGCCGGTCGATGCAGCGACAGCCGAGATGTGATAGAGTCACAACATGCCTATCTTGAGACGACTCCTCGGCTACGTGCGTCCCTACGCCCGGTTAGCCACAGTCACCTACGCATCGATGCTGGCGGCCACCGCGTTAGCCCTCACCGTGCCCTGGATTCTGCGGGTGGTCATCGACCGTGGCCTACAGGATAATGATTTTCGCGTGATAGTCGCGGCGGCGGTTCTCATTGTGGCCCTGGTGGCCGTGCGGGCCGGGTTCAGTTTCATGCAGCTATACGGCGCGGAGCGCCTGTCGCAGGATATCGCCTACGACATGCGCAGCCAACTCTACAACAAGCTGCAATTCCTGTCCTTCGCGTACCATGACCGGACCCAGACAGGCGAACTGATGAGCCGCGCCACCTCCGACGTCGAGCAGATCATGCGCTTCACCGGCCAGGGTGCGATGGACCTCATCGGGATTATCGTCCTGTTCGTGGCGACGGTGGTGCTGCTGTTCTCCGTGGACGCTCGCCTGGCATTTATCGCCATGCTGCCCATCCCCTTCCTGGTGGTTGTCAGCCTGCGCTTCGGGCTGGGCATGCGCCCCCTCTGGCAGTCCGCTCAGGAGCGTACAGCCGTTCTCAGCACCACGCTGCAGGAGAACCTGGCGGGCATTCGTGTTGTCAAGGCTTTCGCCCGTGAACTGTACGAGACGGAGCGCTTCCATCAGCAGCACGTTCACTTCAACGAGAAGCGTCAGGAGATCGTTCGCACCTGGTCTACCTACTTTCCGGCTCTGACCCTGATCATTGCCACCAGTACCGCGCTTATCCTGTGGTTCGGCGGGCGGATGGTCATCGACGGAACGCTGACGGTGGGTACGCTGGTCGCCTTCAACGCCTATCTTGTCATGCTCGCCATGCCTACCCAGCGCCTGGGCTTCGTCGTCGATCGCGTCTCCCAGGCCCTCGCATCGGGTGAGCGCGTGTTCCAGATTCTGGATACGGCGTCCGATGTCACGGACGCGCCGGACGCCGTCGAGATGCCGCCGATCCAGGGCTACGTCGAGTTCGATGCCGTTTCTTTCGGCTACGACGACGTGCCAGTCCTGAAGGACGTGTCGTTCCGTAGCGAGCCGAACCAGATGGTGGCCTTGATGGGTCTGACAGGCTCGGGCAAGAGCAGCATCATCAACCTGATCCCCCGCTTCTACGACCCGACCCAGGGCGCGGTGCGGGTGGATGGCCGCGATGTTCGGAGCGTGACCCTCCACTCGCTGCGGCAGCAGATTGGCCTGGTGTTGCAGGACACTTTCCTGTTCTCAGCCACTATCGAGGAGAACATTGCCTATGGCCGGCCAGAGGCGAGCCGCGACGAAATCATCGCGGCCGCCCGCGCGGCGGGGGCACATGACTTCATTCAGCGTCTCCCCGATGGCTACGAAACGGAGGTAGGCGAGCGAGGTGTCACCCTATCGGGCGGCCAGCGACAGCGGCTCGCCATCGCTCGCGCGCTGCTCATGGACCCGCGCATCCTCATCCTGGATGACGCGACGAGCAGCGTCGACCCGGCCACCGAGCACGAGATTCAGCAGGCGTTGGCCCGCCTGATGCACGGCCGGACTACGTTCGTCATTGCCCAACGGCTGCTGACCCTCAAGAACGCCGACCAGATTCTCGTGTTGGACCAGGGGCGCATCGTCCAGCGTGGGACACATGCTGAGTTGCTGGCCCAGTTGGGCCTGTATCGCACGATCTACGACTTGCAGCTTCGCGACCAGGAGGAGACTGCCGGCGCCGACGGGCAGCCGCGTCATCTGTACACCCCATCCGAACTGGCCGCCGGCTACGGCGATCGTGGTCGGAGGCAAAGCTATGAGTGAGATGAAGACTACTCCCGTCGGCGGGGCAACCGCCGCGCTGTTGAGTGGGACGAAGGCCGACCAGACGCGGCTGATCGAACGCCTCAGCGATAAGGAGGACCGCCTCGGCCAGGCCTATGATCCGCGCCTGACGCGCCGCCTGGCGACGTATCTGCGCCCCTATCAGCGGATGGTGTTACTGGCCCTCTTTTTCCAGGCGCTCCAGGCGATCGCCAGTGTCGCGGGACCGCCCATCGTCAGTCACGCTATTGATCAGGGCATTCTGCCGGGCAATGTGCGTGTGCTTGGTATGTGGGTGGGGGCGTTCATCTTCGCCGCGCTGGTCGAATACGTCGGCACTCACGAGCGCACGCGCCTGATGGGCTACGTCGGCAACCTGGTCATCTTCGACCTGCGCACGGAGCTATTCACCCATCTCCAGCGCATGACACTCAGCTTCTACGACCGCTTCATTGTCGGTCGCCTCATGTCGCGCCTGCTGTCCGACGTGGGGACAATCCAGGACTTCGTTACGTGGTCGTTCATCGGCGTGTTTCGCTCCATCACGATCCTGATCGGCATCATCGTTGCCATGTTCTTGATGGATTGGCGGTTGGCGCTGCTGACGCTGACGGTCATTCCGGTCATGTTGCTGGCGACGGCCATCTGGCGGCGCTACGTGCGCGAGACGTTCCGCGTCGCCAAGCGTCGCCAGTCGGTCTTGACCGGCAATCTCGCCGAGAACATCAATGGTGTGCGCGTCGTCCAGTCCTTCAGTCGCGAGGCGCGCAATCTGGCGCACTTCGACCAGCTCAATCAGGCGCTACGCGACGCCAACATTCGCGCCGGGCTGCTCAGCGCCATCTTCTTCCCAACCGTCGATATCCTGGGCGCGGTGGCGACGGCTATCGTGATTCTCTTTGGCGGCTGGCAGGTGTTGCAGGGCAACTCGAGTCCGGGCGTGCTGGTCGCCTTCGTCATCTTTGTGGATCGCTTCTTCGAGCCGATTCGCGACCTGTCCATGCGCTATAACAACCTGCAAAACACGATGTCGTCCAGCGAGCGCCTGTTCGAGTTGCTGGATATGCCCGCCGCCTTCACCGATGCCCCCGATGCCTACGACCTGCCACTGGTGCAGGGTGAGGTGGAACTGCGGCACATCACCTTTAGCTACGACGGCATCACGCCGGTGCTCAAGGACATCAATCTGACCGTTGAGCCGGGCCAGACGGTCGCCTTTGTCGGCGAGACGGGCGCAGGGAAAAGCTCCATCGTCAGCCTGCTGAGCCGCTTTTACGAGATAGACCAGGGCCAGCTGCTCATCGACGGTCATGACGTGCGCCAGGTGACGATGGTCTCGCTGCGCCGGCAGGTGGGTGTCGTCCTCCAGCAACCGGTGCTCTTTGCGGGAACCATCGCCGAGAATATCCGCTATGGACGCCTGGACGCGACGGACGACGAGGTCATGGACGCGGCGCGCGCCGTGGGCGGCCACGAGTTCATTGCCCGCCTGCCTGATGGCTACGACACGATGGTGGGCGAAGGCGGCACGAATCTGAGCGTCGGCCAGCGCCAGCTGGTGTCCTTTGCCCGCGCGCTCCTGGCCGACCCGCGCATCCTCGTTCTCGACGAGGCTACGTCCAGCGTCGATACCCAGACTGAGCAGGTGATACAGCGGGCGTTGCAGCGGCTGCTTCAGGGCCGCACGGCCTTTGTCATCGCTCATCGTCTGAGCACCGTCGTCAATGCCGACCTGATCTGCGTCATCGACGATGGGCGCATCGTTGAGCGCGGGACGCACCAGGACCTCCTGGCCCATCGCGGCTCGTACTACGGCCTGTACACCATGCAGTGGCGCGGGCGCGAGGCAGCCTGAGAGGCCAGGCACGAAGGGCCGACAGGGATTATTTCCTGGCCCTGCGTGCCTGGTCCCTGGTCCGTTCCCGTAAGAACCCTCACCACCCCGTCATCCAACAATCGCCTTCCGGGGTCGTCTAATGGTAGGACAGCAGACTTTGGATCTGCTTATCGGGGTTCGAATCCCTGCCCCGGAGCACGACAAGGCCCATCTCCCTGCGGAGATGGGCCTGTTTCGTTGACCTACCCTGTTCAGTCCGTCACGGCCCCCACGCTGGCGCTGGACACCAGCCTGGCGTATTTGGCGAATACGCCCGTCGGGTAACGCGATGTGGGGGGCTGCCACGCGGTGCGGCGGCGAGCCAGTTCCTCGTCGCTCACGTTGAGCTGCAATAGCCGCTGGTGGGCGTCGATGGTGACGGAGTCGCCCTCGTGCACCAGGGCAATCGTGCCGCCTACCGCCGCCTCTGGCGCGACATGACCGACGACCATGCCAAAGGTGCCGCCGGAGAAGCGCCCATCGGTGATAAGACCCACCTTGTCGCCCAGCCCCGCGCCGATGATGGCCGACGTGGGGGCCAGCATCTCCCGCATGCCTGGGCCGCCCTTCGGCCCCTCATAGCGAATCACCAGCACGTCGCCTGGGCGAATCTGGTTCGCCAGAATCGCATGCAGGCAGTCTTCTTCCGACTCGAAGACCCGCGCCGGGCCTGTGATGGACGGTTCTTTGATGCCGGTGATTTTCGCCACCGCGCCTTCCGTCGCCAGGTTGCCGCGCAGAATCGCCAGGTGACCCTGGGGGTAGAGCGGGTCGTCCCACTGGTGAATCACGTCCTGGTCTGCGGGTGGCGCGTCGGGCACGCCCTCCAGTGTCTCGGCCACCGTCGCGCCGGTGATGGTGAGCGCATCGCCGTGCAGCAGGCCGTGGGCCAGCAGCATCTTCATTACCTGGGGGATGCCGCCGGCTGCGTGCAGGTCGGTCGCCACATACTTGCCCGATGGCTTGAGATCGCACAGCACCGGCACCCGCTGGCGGATGACCTCGAAGTCGTCGATGTTCAGCTCGACGCCCGCCGCGTGGGCAATCGCCAGCAGATGCAGCACGGCGTTGGTCGACCCGCCGATGGCCATGATCACAGCAATGGCGTTCTCGAAGGCCTTGCGGGTCATGATATCGCGGGGCAGGCGGTTGGCGCGCACGGCATCCAGTAGAACCTCGCCTGACTCGGCCGCGCTATCCCACTTCTCCGCGTCCTCGGCGGCCATCGTCGACGAGCCAGGCAGACTCATCCCCATCGCCTCAATTGCCGATGACATGGTGTTGGCCGTGTACATTCCGCCGCACGAGCCGGGGCCAGGGCAGGCGTGGCGCTCGATGTCGGTCACGGCTGCCATGTCCATGCGCCCGGCGCTATACGCTCCGACGGCCTCGAAGGAACTGACCACGGTGAGCCGCTCGCCCTGCCGCCAGCCAGGCTTGATGGTCCCGCCGTAGACGAAGATGGCGGGAATATTGAGCCGCGCGATAGCGATCATCGCGCCCGGCATATTCTTGTCGCAGCCGCCGATGGCGACCAGGCCATCCATGCACTGGCCCAGGCACACCGTTTCGATGGAGTCGGCGATGACCTCGCGCGATACCAGGGACGCCTTCATGCCTTCGGTGCCCATGGAAATACCGTCGCTGATGGTGATCGTGCCGAACACCTGGGGCATCGCTCCCGCCTCGCGTAGGGCAGCCATGGCCCGGTCGGCCAGGATGTTGAGGCCCACGTTGCACGGCGTGATGTTGCTGTAGCCGTTGGCGACGGCGATGATGGGCTTGGTGAAGTCGGCGTCGTCGAAGCCGACGGCGCGCAGCATCGCCCGGTTTGGGGACCGCTCCACCCCCTGGGTGATGGTGCGGCTACGGCGGTTGAGGCCATTCGTGCTCATGCGTGGGTCTCCTGATAGGAATGCGCTATCGTCATTCTACCCCGTGATAGGCTGAGGGTGCAAGTTAACTTTGCGCGCTCAGCGCCAGCCACGCAGGGCGGCGCGCAGGTCGCCCAGACTGACGCGGCCGTCGTGGTCGAGATCGAGGCGCGTCCGAACGGCTTGCAGGAGGCGCAGGGGCAGTGCGGCGGCGCGGGGGGACGGCGCGGGGGCCAGACTCTGAACGGGCGCAGGTGTCGTCAGAGTGGCGGGGGCGCTGGACGGTGTGGCTGTCGCCGTTGCGCTGGGGGCAGCGGCTGACGCGGGCCTGGTGGTCGGGGTGACGAGCGACGCAGCAGTCAGCGTGGCGGTCGCTGCCGGTGGCGTGACGGTCGCCTTCGTCGCGCACCCGCCACGCTGCGTATAGCGGTCGATGACTGTACCGTCGACGGTGATAAACTCGTAGGTGATGCTGTCGCGGGTCGCTGTCACCCGCATTGCCCCATGGATAGCCGTGTGACGCGCCTCGCTACCACCCACCGGTAGCAGGAACGGGTAAGGCGGTGCGCCGCCCAAGCCGTTGACGAAGTAGGGGAAACCGTCGCGCACAATGCGCTCATAGGTGTGGTCGTGGCCGCTGAGCGTCGCATCCGCGCCCCATTCCGCGAAGGGCCACTGCATCCACAGGTTCGAGCCGTGGATGCCCGACGAGAAGGGTGGATGGTGCGCCACCACGAGGTTCCAGCACGCCGTCGACGCGGCCAGTCGCGCCTGGAGCCACCGGCCCTGGGTGGAGTCGGCCGTCACGCCGTCCGGCTCGCGGGGATCGCTGTTCAAGGCGAACAGGCGCACCGGCCCCCAGGTGACATCGTAGTAGCGCTCGTTACCGGGCAGGGTAAAGAAGTCGAGGTAGGGCTTGCCGTCGGCCTTGTCCCAGTCGTGGTTACCGAGGGTGGGGAAGAATCGATTGATGTCCGCGCCCGCCCCGTACCTGCCCGTGTAGGGCGCGATGAACTCGTGGTAGTACCGCCCGACATGCTCGTCCAGCGCCCCCGACGGGTCGGTCGAGTAGTCGTTGTCACCCAGGGTCACGACGAAGTCGGGCCGCCAGCCCTTGACCAGCGTCGCCACGGCCTGGGCATTCCCATCCACCAGGCCGTAGTCGCCGACAACCGCAAACACCACGCGGTCATTACCCTGGGAGGCGACTGGCTGCACCGCCCCGAGCAGGGCGGCCAGCAGGGCCAGGACGAGGACAAGGCACGCAACAGGTAGGCGTCTCATAGCGCCCAAATTGTGCGCAGATTGGCGCTTGTTGGCAAGACTCAGGCAGGCCTGACAGCCTTTCAACACCTGTCGTGCCTGGGTAGCCTCTAGCCGACTCCGACGCGCCCCCGCAGCGCGCGCTTGACCGCGAACAGAACCCCAAAGGACACCACCAGCAGAATCAGCGCCAGCGTCAGCGCCACGCCCATATCTAGCTCGAAGCCGAGGTAGATGGCGAGGGGCATGGTCTGGGTGCGGCCAGGGAAGTTGCCGGCGAAGATGATCGTCGCGCCGAACTCGCCCAACGCCCGCGCCCACATCATTACCGCCCCGGCGAACAGCACCGGCAACGACAGGGGCAGCGTCACGTGGCGGAATACCTGGCTATCGCCCGCCCCGTCCAGCGCCGCCGCCTGCTCCAACTCGCGATCGACGCCGCCGAGGGCGGAGATGGCCGCCTTGACGAAGAAGGGCGCGGCCACGAACATCTGCGCCAGGATGACGGCCGTCTGGCTGAAAGCGATGGAGACGCCCGCGTCGTCGAGGTACTGCCCGAATAGCCCGCGCCGCCCGAAAGCCACCAGCAGCGCAATGCCCGCCACCGACGGCGGCAGGACCATCGGCAGATCGATGAGGGTGTCCACCACGTTGCGGCCGCGGAACTGCCGCCGCGCCAGCAGATAGGCCAGCGGCAACCCGCTCAGCATCGCCAGCGTCGTCGCAGCGGTAGACGTGACCAGGCTGATCCAGATGGCCTGCATGACGGCGGGATTCGCCACGCCAGCCAGGAATTGGGCCGGGCTGACCCGCAGCGCCAGCGCCATCAGCGGCAGCACGAACAAGAGGAGCAGCGGGAGGGCCGCCAGTATGAGGGGCAGGTCGGTGGGCCACAGGCGGCGCAGCCGCGAAGGACTGGCGGTGGTCGCGGTGCGCGGCAGCGGGGCGATGACAGTCGTCATAATGTGGCTGCTTTCAATTGGTCGTGATGAACCCGTACTTCTTCAGGATAGCCTGGCCCGCGTCTGCCAGGACGAAGGCGACGAACCTGTCGGCAGCCGGATTCTTTGTCGCCTTCACCGTCGCGATGGGGTAGGTCGCCACCGTGTTCAGGGCATCGGGAATCTCGATGCGCGTCACCTTCGGCGCGGCCGCCTGGGTGATATCGGTATTGTACACGATGCCCGCGTCGGCCTCGCCCAGCGTGACTTTGCTCAGCACGGCACGCACGTTCTGCTCATAGGATGCCACGTTCTTGAGTGTCTTGTCCTTGTAGTCGGCCCCAAAGGTTGCATCCTTGCTCGCCTTGTCGAGGAAGTCAAGGGCGTACTGGCCGACCGGCACTTCCTTCGCCGCCAATACCAGCCGTGCGCCCGGCTTGCTCAGGTCGGCCAGGGTCTTGATACCGGCCGGGTTAGCCTGGGGCACGATGGCGACCAGACGGTTGCGGGCGAAGGTCCTGGCCGCGCCGTCGGCCACGCTCCCCGCCTTGACCGCGTCGTCCATGTTCTTGGTCGCCGCCGAGGCGAACACGTCGGCGGGCGCGCCCTGCCCGATCTGCTGCACGAGTTGCTGCGAACCCGCGAAGTTGAAGGTTACTTTGACGCCGGGGTTGGCCGCCTCGAAGGCTTTGCCAATCTCGCCGAATGCCTCGGTCAGGGATGCCGCGGCGAATACATTCAACTCGCTGGGGTTTGCGGCGGCCGGGGCGGTCGTCTGCACGGTGGGAGCGGGCGGCGCGGCGGCGCTCGGCGCACTGCATGCGGCGATGCCGATGGTGAGGAGTAAGAGTAGACAGACGGCGATGAAGCGCAACGGAGCCTCCTGCAATACTCACATGTCGAATACTCACAGAATGAGTATAGGGTCATTATACGAGAGGGAGTGCAGCCGTGTCAAGGGCCAGCGCCGACCGTCAACGTCCGTGCCTGGACCAGTCGTGGGAAGGACGCTGAAGCGCCCTGTTCAGCCCGCCCGAAGCAGGCCCCGCTGTCGCAGCCAGGCGCTTGAGCACCTGGCTTGACTCCGCTCCGCCTTCGCCCCAGAATCGGTGTGGCACGATAAGGAGACCGCTGTGAGTCCGATGCTCAAGCAGCCCCTGGCGATGGAGCACGCCCTGCTGGGTTTCCTCCATGCCGAGCCGATGCATGCCTACCAGCTGCACCAACAGCTCACCGCCGCCCGCGACCTGGGCCTCGTGTGGCGCATCAAGGAGCCGCAACTCTACCGCCTCGTCGGCCGTCTGGAGGAGGCGGGCTACGTGCGCGCCGTCGCCGCTCCCCAGGAGACGCGCCCCACCCGCAAGATGCTCTACCTCACGCCGGCCGGCGAGGCCGCCTTCCAGGATTGGCTGCGCGCGCCCGTCCGCCACGGCCGCGACCTGCGCCTGGAATTCATGGCGAAACTCTATTTCGCCCGCCAGGCCGGTCCCGACGCCACCCGCGCCCTGGTCAACGCTCAGCGGCGGGAACTACAGGCCGAGCACGACCGCCTCACCGCCCAGGCGGCGCGCATCTCCGACGCGGCTGCCTTCGACCGTCTCGTGCTAGAGTTCCGCCTCGGCCAGTTGCGGGCGATGTTGGAGTGGCTGGACCTGTGCGAAGGGGAGGGGATTGGAGATTAGGGAGTGGAGATTGGAGACTACCGGCTCGCTGCGGATAGCCATATCCGCAGCCCACCCGCCGACGTTGGAGATAGGGAGAGCCTTCCCCCGCGACTGGAAGTCGCGGGCTGTCACGACAAACCTGCCGAGGCAGGTTGAACGCCCTAGATCCGTGCCTCACCTTCGAGGACGGTGCTGAGCCTGCTTGAGCAGGCATCGGGTGACAGGCGCCGAATGACCTTCGGCGGGGCCAGGCCGACACTGACAGACATGCCTACCTCAACCATCACCCTCTTCGAGCATGAGCGCGTGCCCTTTCCCTGGGACGACCACGACCTGGTGCGCCTGGTGCGCCTCAACGACGCCCTGGGCTACGAGGCTCTGCGTTTGACCGTCAAGGGCGGCCAGCGCGTCGTCCAGGCGACGCAGTTCGTCGGCGTCGTGCGCCTCGGCCGCCACACCATCCAGGTACTGCCCAAGATTCACGCGGCCGACGCGCCCAAGAGCGAGCAGGTCCGCCAGGCGACCGACAACCTGCTGCATCTGCTGGCCGAGGCAGGCTATGTCACCGTGCGTGAGCACGCCGTCGCGCCGCTGCATAAGCGCGCCAGCGACTGGTTCGAGATTCTCACCCACCTGTTCGCCACCCACCTCAAGGACGAGTGGCAGCGCGGCGCGTATCGCGCCTACCAGGCCGTGGACGACGACCTGGGTGTGCTCAAGGGCAAGTGGCGCGTCGCCGAGCGGGCGCGACGGCCGGCCCGCGACCACCGCTTCGACGTGACCTACGACGAGTTCAGCGCCGACAACCGCCTCAACCGCGTCTTCCGCTACGTGGTCGAGCGCTTGTGGCGTCTGAGCCGCGACGTGGCCAACCGCCGCCTGCTGGGCGAGCTGCGCCCCTGGCTGGACGAGGTCACGCTGCTGCCCGCGATGACCGCCGCCGACGCCGCGCCAAGCCTACTGACGCGCCTCAACCAGCGCTACACGCCGCTGCTCACCCTGGCGCGGCTATTCCTGGACGACCGTGCGCTGCAACTCACGGCGGGTGACGACTCGACCTTTACCTTCATGTTCGACATGAACGCCCTGTTCGAGGCCCTGGTCGTCAACCTCATCCGCCGTCACCGCGAGCGCATCCTCCCGGCCGCCCTGGCCGCCTGCGATCTGCTGCCCCAGTCCGTCGGCTACGCGGAGTACCTCGCCCACGATGCGGACGGCAAGCGCCACTTCCACCTCCGTCCCGACCTCGCCTTCCGCGTTGGGCAGGGCTTCCCGCTCCTCCTCGACACCAAATACAAGACCCTCGTTCTCACCGATCCCCGCCTGGGCGTCAGCCAGGCCGACCTGTACCAGATGTTCGCCTACGCCAAAGTCTACGCCTGCCCGCGCATCCTGCTCCTCTACCCGCAGACCGCCGCCCTGCCTGAGCGTCTGTCGCGCCGTCTCACCTTCCACGGCGACCACGAGACCGTCACCGTCGCTACCCTCGACATCCGCCGCGACCTGGGCAAGCCCGCCCAGCGCACTGCCTTGATCGACGAACTTCGCCGCATCCTGCATGAGGAACCCGCCGCATGACCACCCAAGCCCAGGAACCCGACCTCCCCCTCAACCAGCGCAGCGACCCCGCCTACGCCCGCCGCATCATCGAGCGCCTCCTGCCCGACGAGCACGTTCGGCGCGTCTGGCTAGAGCAACTTGCTGATTCCATCGATGAGGCGAACCGCGTCTCGCCCACCAGTTGGGAGGTCACGCTTCTCGCTACTGAGAAGGCCATGCGCCTGAATGTCGGCCTCATTGAGGCGCTGTCGCTAGGCGACTACAAACGGGGTCACACGGCGATTGTCGTCGACGAGACGAAACTTGATGCTGGTACGCGCACTGAGCTGCAAAGCCTCGCCGTGGGCGAGCCAGGTCGCTACCAGTCGCGGCCCGACGCGGCCAGCTTCCTTGTGCCCTTCGCGGCCTTCGAGAGAGCGATTGGCCTTGGTCGGTCAGCCCATCTCGACTGGGTGAGACGGGAAGCCGCCGTATATCCAAGTACACCCTACCCTCAGGCACATACAGGTGGGGTCATTGCTTATATGCGTGATTGGCTTGGGCGCGACACCCCGCAGCCGGGGTATTGGAAGGGGCCAATGATATCAGCCAATGTTGCGTCGGTGAACGGCCCAACCGCCGTGGAGAGCATCGCGGAGACACCGAGGGAATTGCGTGGCCTGCTCGCTGCTGCCAGCCGCACGGGCAACATCCTCCTCTACGGCCCGCCGGGCACCGGCAAGACGTGGCTGGTCAATCACTTCGCCAACTACTACCTGCTCAAGAGCAACTACGGCGAGGCGAAGGCAGGCGAGTATTGGCGGGCCGTCGAGGCAGGGGACCACGACAAGGCGCGATCGCTGGCGGGGGAGGCGCGTCGCGAGCTGGTCAAGGCGGCTACTAAGAGCAAAGTGTGGTGGATCGGCATCAATCCGAACACGACTTCCTACGGCCCCGGCGAGACCTGGGATACTCTTCGCGACAAGGGCACACAGGTTGTGGAGGTCTCTGCCGACAAGGAACTGCGTACCGGGGACTACGCGCTCTGCTATCTCGCTCATGCCAGGAAGATCATGGCACTAGCGCAGGTGGCGGCTACCGCCCTACCTCAGTCTGGCACAACGGGCGTGAAGCAAGCCGTTACGCTGGAGTTAATGGCTGGTCTCAAGAATCCGGTGTCCCTTGAAGGCCTCAAGTCTCGCGCGAGCCTTCCAGCCAGCCACCCGGTGATGGACGCCCTTCATCCGTGGGTGTTTGAACTCGAACGCCAGGATGCGGGCGAAATCATTCGCGTCCTCAATGAGGTTGGCAATGACGTGAGCCTGCCCGGCGTCGAGGCGGGCGACACGCTGGCCTTCGTCACCTTCCACCAGTCCTTCGCCTACGAGGACTTCATCGAGGGGCTGCGGCCGCTGCCACCCGACGACGAAAACGCCCGCGGCGTCCAGTACGACGTCATTCCCGGCGTCTTCCGCCGCATCGCCGATCGCGCCGAGCGCGCCTGGCGTGCCCAGGGTGACAATGCGCCCAAGTACCTCCTCATCATCGACGAGATCAACCGCGCCAACATCGCCAAGGTCTTCGGCGAGCTGATCACCCTCATCGAGGACGACAAACGCCTCGGCGCGGCCAACGAACTCAGTGTCGTCCTGCCCATGTCGGGTCAACGTTTCGGCGTCCCGCCTAACCTCACCATCCTGGGCACGCTGAACACCGCCGACCGCTCCATCGCCCTGTTGGACCTGGCGCTGCGCCGGCGCTTCACCTTCGTGGAGCTCATGCCCGACCCGACGCTGCTCCAGGGCCAGGTTATCGACGGCGTGCCGCTGGACGCCCTGCTGACCCGCCTCAACCAGCGCGTCGCCGCCCTCCTCGACCGCGACCACCAGATCGGCCATAGCTACTTGATGGGCGTCCAGACCCGCGACGACCTGCGCTTCGCCTGGTACCACCGCATCGTCCCGCTGCTGCAGGAGTACGTCTACAACGACGGCGAGCGCCTGCGGGCCGTGCTGGGCGCGGCGTTCACGCAAGAGATCAAGCTCGACGCGAGGGTGTTCGAGACGACGCCCGACTCCCTCGACGGCGATGCGATACGCTGGGAAGTGCAGACACTCGAGGACAACGACTTCGTCGCTGCTTTGAAGAAGCTCGCGGGCGTCCCGTAATGGGCAGCCAGCAGCAATTATGGACGCCACCGAACTGAACCGCTCGCCCCTGGCGTGTGTTCTATGTCTTGCGTGGCTGGCTCCTCGTTGGTCCTTCGTCCTCGGTCCTCCCCGGGAGGCGCGCGATGCCTGAAATCCACATCCGCCCCGCCACCAGCGACGATGTTGAGGCGCTGTGCCGCCTGTACTACGAGTTGCACGAGTGCCACGCGCGAGGCGTGCCCGACCAGCTCCACAGCCTGGGCGCGTTCGACGAGCGCGACTGGACCGACCTTGTTACCGCCCTGGAGCGGCTCATCGGCGACGACAGCGCGGCTCTGATGGTGGCTGAGCGAGGCGGCGCTGTGGTGGGCCTGGTCGAGGCTTACTTTCGCACCGATGCGCCCAGCCCTGCGCGCCGCGCCCGGTCCCACGCCTACGTGCAGAGCCTGGTGGTGGACGAAGCGGTACGCGGTCGGGGTGTCGGTCGTGCCCTGATGGCGGCGGCCCACGCCTGGGCGGCGGCGCGTGGCGCGATCGAGATCGAGCTGGACACCTGGGAGTATCCTGGCGGTCCACTGACCTTCTACGAGAGCCTCGGCTATCGCACCCTGCGGCGCACCCTGGTCCACGACCTCGTGCGGTCGACATAAAGCTGGTACTTGCGCTCGGCCTCCGCCTGCCAGTTGGCGGGGCGGTCCACCAGGCGCGGGTCCAGGCCGCGCGGGACCTCGTACAGGAAGCGCGCCAGCCGCGCCACCCACCATACCAGCAGTAGCCGCTGATAGACCGCCACACGCTGGGGCAGGGCAGAATCGCCGCGTAGGGTGGCGTAGCGGTCGACCACCCACGCCGCCCGCTCCGGCGGGACAGTCAGCGTTGTCGGGTGGCACAGCAGGTCGGCGATCTCGAAGGCCGGGTCGCCCCAACCCGCGTTCTCCCAGTCTACCGACGCCCAGCGCCCGGAGCGACGCACGAAGTTGCTCAGGTTGGGGTCACTACGGCACAGGCTGACCTGGGCCGGCGGCCACTCCGGCCAGTCCGTCACTGTGATTGCCTCCACCAGCGCGTCCACCGGCAGTAGATGCTCGCCGGGCGGCAGGCGATCCACCTGGGCTTCGATGCGCCGTAGGCCGTCGGGCACGTCCAGCATGGTCATCACCGCCGGGGGAATGTCCTCGCTCGCGCCGCCGGGCGTGACGGTATGCACGGCGAGCAGATGCGCCAGCAGCGCGTTCCACTCCCTATCGGTGGTAGGCGGCGTCTCAGAGACCGGGCCGTCGAGCCAGGTCATGACGATGACCGGCTGGGCAAAGGAGGTCTGGTCGAGGTACAGGGGGATGGGCGCGAGGTCGGGGCCGACGGCGCGCAGGGCGGCCAGGGCGGCGTACTCGCGGCCCGCCCGGTCGCGGCTGTCACGCAGGGTGAACTTCACGGCCAGGTCGTGGCCGTGGCCGGCGGCGCGATACAGCAGGTTATTCGACCCGCCACCCACACGCGCGATCCGCCAGTCGCGCCACACGCCATCCGACGGCTCCCCGGCGAGGTGGGCCGTCAGCCGCTCTAGCTCATCGGTTGGAACAGCGCGGAGGGTGGTTGGTGGTCGGTCGTCGGCGGTCAAAGGGGGGTCGTCGGTCGTCAGGGCAGGCGTCATGCCTACAGCACGTACACCTCGTCCTCGCGGGCCAGGTGCGTCGGCCCACCGAAGGCGCGATGCGCCGCCTCCAGCATCGCCGTCGTATTGTAGCCGGTCCAGACGTGGGTCAGCACGAGCACGCGGGCGTGGGCGCGGCGGGCCATGGCCCCCGCCTCGTCGGGGGCCAGGTGGCCCCAGGTGTGCGGCTCTTCCAGGCGGTTCGGTACGCCCGCCTCGCAGATGAACAGATCCGCCCCCTGGGCCAGGGGGGACAGGTCGGTGGCGGGACCGGTGTCGGCCGAGAATGTCACCACGCGGCCCTCAGCCTCGATGCGGATGGCCCATGTGGGCACATAATGGGTGGTGGGCTGGAAGGTGAGGTGGAAGGGGCCAATGTCCAGCGCACTAAGGGGATCATACTCGCGCATATCGAACTCGCCCTGGAAGAAGTCGCTGTCGTCCTCAGCGAACGGGCGGGCGATGGTCTCCAGGGCGTCGGTCCCCTGGGGCGGGAGATGCACGGGGATGATGGCCGGCGGCCCGTCCCACGGGCCGTACTTGAGGGCGTAGCGCATCGTTACCAGGTCCAGCGCATGGTCGGCGTGCATGTGCGTGATGACGATGGCCGATAGGCGGTGGTAGTCGATGTGCTGTTGGAGGCGGCTGACGACGCCGACGCCGCAATCGATGAGCAGCGAGGTATCGCCCGACTCGAAGAGCAGGCCGGAGCAGGACCCGCCGGGGTTGGGGATGGCCGGGCTTGCGCCGAGGATAGTAATCTTCACCCTACGCCCCCGGCCGGGTGCGGCCGCTCAAGGTTGCGATACTCGACGGCGATGCAACGATTCGCCACTACGTCCAGCCCGGCCGCCACCGCTTCGGCGATGGCCTGGTCGTTGCTCACGCCCAATTGCAGCCAGATGGCGCGGGCGCCGATGGCGATGGCCTCGCGCACGTGGGCCAGTACCTCGCTTGGCCGGCGGAAGATATTCACGAGGTCCACCGGCTCGGGTACCGATGTCAGGTCGGCATACGCCGTCGCGCCGAGCACCTGCGTCTCGTGCGGATTGACGGGGATGATGCGGTAGCCGTACTGCTGCATCCGGCGGGCGACGTCGTAGCTTGGGCGCGCCGGATCGGACGACAGGCCAACGACCGCGATGGTGCGGCTGACGCGGAGCAGCCTGG
The DNA here is from genome assembly GCA_034431435.1 of Anaerolineae bacterium. Lineage (GTDB taxonomy): Bacteria > Chloroflexota > Anaerolineae > Epilineales > JAHCIE01 > JAHCIE01. The sequence continues at coordinate 64,276 of DAOUDG010000088.1, forward strand.
CGATGGTCGCCGGGTCACTGATAGTCACGGCTAGGCTCCGCTGGTGGCGCGGGGCATCAGGCGGCCGATGAGGGGCCAGCTAGACGGCGGCCAGATGGTGATCCACACCTTGCCCATGATCAGGTCTTCGGGCTGCGCCCCCCAGATGTGGGAGTCGCTCGAGTTAGCGCGATTGTCACCCAGCACGTAGTACTCGCGCGGGCCGAGGCGAATCGGAGCCTTGCTGTAGTTGGCGGGCCGGATCGTCCAGGGCTCGTCAATCCGCTTGCCATCGACGTAGACCGTACCGTCGCGCACCTCGACCTGCTCGCCCGGCAGGCCAATGATACGCTTGATGAACGGCTCCTGGTCCTCGCGGTACTTGAAGTGGAACACGACCACGTCCCCGCGCTGCGGCTGCCCCAACTTATAGGCGAGGGTATTAACCCACACCCGCTGGCCGTTGGTGTACGTCGGCTCCATGCTTGGGCCTTCGACCAGCACGTGCTGAAGGGTCACGCGAATCAGCGCGAAGAGGGCCACGCCGATGAGGATGGCGATGACGAGATCGCGGGCGAAATTGGCGGCGACGCGGCCCAGATGTAGCTGGTTCGGCTCAGCCGACGTTTCGCCAGGTGACGGCTCAGCGGTCACGCTTGCCTCCCAAGAACATTCCCCACTCGTCGAATTGCAGGACGCTCAATTATATGGCTATCACAGGCCGCTGGCAATCCTACAAACGCCACGTCCCACCCTCAAGCTCGCGCACCAGGCGCTGCATAAACTGGTCGGCCAGCGCCCCATCGAAGGCGCGGTGGTCGAAGGTCAGGGAGAGGTAGACCATGCTGCGAGCAGCAAGGGCGTCGCCCCCCGCCGTCTCAATGACCACCGCCCGCTTGCGAACCGCGCCAATGCCGAGGATGGCGGCCTGGGGCTGGTGGAGGATGGGCGTGCCGATCAGGCTGCCAAAGACGCCGTAGTTGGTGACGGTGAAGGTCCCGCCACGGGTCTCGTCGGGGCTGAGGCGTAGGGTGCGGGCGCGCGCCGCCAGATCGACCACCTCGCGCGCCAGCCCCACCAGAGTCTTCTCGTCGGCGTGACGGAGGACTGGCGCCAGGAGTCCGCCATCAGGCAGCGCGACCGCCAGCCCAATATTCACAGCCTGGCGGCGAATGATGCCCTGTTCCGTGAAGACGGCATTGACTTGGGGAAACGCTTTGAGCGCCTGGACGACCGCCTGCACGAAGAAGGGGGTATAGGTCAGGGCGAAGCCCTCGCGGCTGCGGAAGGCGTCCTGGTGGGTATTGAAGAACTGCACCATGCCCGTCACGTCGGCCTCGTGGACAGTTGTCACGTGGGGGGCGGTTCGCTGGCTGCGCGTCATGTGTTCGGCGATGCTGCGTCGCATACTGTCGAGGGGCAGTATCTCGTCGCCGGGCCATGCCTCGATTGGCGCCGGGGCAGAAGCCGTGCGCGCGCTGGGGGCGGGCGCGGCGGCCGCGGCCGGCCGCGCCTCGGCGAAGCGTTCCACGTCGCGCGCCGTCACCCGGCCATCGCGGCCCGTGCCCTGTACGGCGTCCAGGTCCACGCCGAGGCGCGCTGCCAGCGCCTGGACCCGGGGCGAACGGAAGTCGGCGAGGCTGGACGGCGCGGCGAGGCTAATCGCGGCGCGAGTCGGCGCGGGGCTGCTGGCGACTCGTAGCACGTCGTCCTTGGTGATCTGCCCGCCGGGGCCGCTGCCCCGCAGGCTCGCGATGTCGATGCCTTGCTCTCGGACGATACGCGCCGCCAGCGGGGAGATGCGGGGCGCCGCGCTGGCGGTGGCCGCGTCGGCGGCGGCTGGCCGAGTGTCGCCCGTGTCAAGAAGGGCAAGGATGGTCCCCACGGCGACCGTAGCGCCCTCCAGAATGCGAATCTCGGCCAGCGTGCCAGCTTCCGGCGCGGTCACTTCGCTGGTGATCTTGTCGGTCACCACCTCGAGCAGCGCCTCGTAGCGTGCGACCGGCTCGCCCGGCTGCTTGAGCCAGCGACTGACAGTCCCTTCGTGGATGCTCTCGCCCAACTGGGGCATCTTGATCTCGGTCTTCATAATGCCTCACGGTCGCATTTTGTATACGCTGGACCGGGCTGAGTGTAGCACAGGCGCGGGGCTGGGGGCAAAGCGGCCATATGGAACGAGACCCCACGCGGCCAGCGTATCGCTGACGGGCGGGGTCTCGTGCTGTCAGCGAACTATACGGTGGCCTGGAAGCTCTCCAATACCTGGAGGAGATCGTCGACCGGCGGGACCTGGCCCGACTCATTGCGCTGAATGTACGCGATACGCCCATCAGGCGCGATGACAAACGTGATGCGCTGGGCGCGGCCGCGTTCGCTGTCGAACACGCCGTAGCGTTGCGCGATGGCTCCCTGGGGATAATAGTCGGCCAGCAGGGGGTAGTGGATGCCTTGCTGGGCGGCATAGGCCTTGTGCGCCCACACGCTATCGGTGCTGATGCCGAACACCTGCGCATCGAGCTGGTTGAAGCGGGCCATCTCCCGCGTGAAGCAGGCGTGCTCCTGGGTGCAGGTGGGGCTAAAGTCGTGGGGGTAGAAGGCCAGGACGACCGGCTTGCCGCGCAGTTGGCTCATCGCGTAGCTCTGGCCGTCATGGCCCCTAAGGGTGAAGTCGGGGGCGACCTGCCTAACCTGTAGCTGCGTCATATCGGTCTCCTCTTGCAAAGACCTGACAGGTCTTCAAAACCTGTCAGGTCTCTAGACGCCTCTCGTCTCTAGCCCTTGAAGCGCTTGGCCACCTCATCCCAGTTGACCACGTTCCACCACGCCTCGATGTAGTCAGGGCGGCGGTTCTGATACTTGAGGTAGTAGGCATGCTCCCAGACATCGATGCCGAGGAGGGGCGTATGCCCCTGCATCAGGGGGCTGTCCTGGTTGGCGGTGCTGTAGACGTGCAGCTTGCCGCCGGCGTCCTGGGCCAGCCACGACCAGCCACTGCCGAAGCGGCCCTTGGCGGCGTCCGACACTTGCTTCTTGAGACTCTCGACCCCGCCCAGGTCCCGCTCGATGGCCTGCGCGAGCGCGCCGGCCGGGGCCTTCGCGCCGCCCGGCGTCATGATCTCCCAGAACAGGCTATGGTTGGCGTGACCGCCGCCGTTGTTCTGCACGGCGGCGCGGATGGCCTCGGGCACGAGGGACATATGGCGCAGGATGTCCTCGACCGACCTGGCTTGCAGCTCGGCGGCATTGGCCAGCGCCGCGTTGAGGTTCGTCACGTAGGCGGCGTGGTGCTTGTCGTGGTGAATCTCCATCGTGCGCGCGTCAATGTAGGGCTCCAGCGCATCAAACGCGTACGGCAGAGGGGGCAGTTCGAAAGCCATAGCTCATCCCATCCTTTCTTTTCGTCCAGGCGCCTTGTAGTCGCGCGAGGGGCGATGCCAGCCCGCGCGTCATCACACATGGGTCTATCACAGCAAGAAGCGGCGCACGCCGCGCCACCCTACTGGTCAGATTCTAGCCGTGCCACCCCGTCCGGTCAAGCGTATCGGGCCGCGATTGACGCGGAACGCCAGAATATTTATAATTTCGTCTGAGAAAAGAGGATGCCATCGTGCAAGAGACGCGCCAACTCATTCTTGAGATTCTCAAGACCCACGGCCAGGCCACTGTCGATGGGCTGGCTGACGCCCTCGGGCTGACACCGATGACGGTACGCCATCATCTTGGCATCCTCGAGGAACGCGATCTCATTGTGTCGGAGGTCGAGCGCGGGCGGGTCGGTCGCCCTCGCTACGTCTATCGACTGACCCCTGCCGCTGACGAGTTGTTTCCACGCGCCTATCACCTGCTCGCGGAGCGCGTCCTGGCCAAGATCAAGGAGCAGTACGGCGTCGACGAGGCGCGCGCGATCTTGCAGGCTGTCGCCGGTGATCTGGCTGCCTCCCACGCCGACGAGGTTGCCGACAAACCCCTGGCGGAGCGGCTGGTATGCGTTGAGGACATCATGGCCGCCGAGGGCTTCCGCGTGCGCCTGGGTGAGGGTCAGCAAGCCACCGTCGAGGTGTGCAACTGCGCCTACCGCCATGTCGCCGCCCAGCACCCCGAAGTATGCGAACTGGACCATGCCCTCATGGAAGGCCTGCTCGGCCAGCCCCTGGAGCGGGTCAAGCATGCCCCTGCTGGCGATGACTGCTGCCGCTTCGTCGTGGCTGAGTCTTCGCCCGCCGAGTCCCCCGCAGCACCTGCCCTGGCCTGATACCACCCTCGGATAGAGCGCGCGCGGGCTGGCCCCTACGCCCTGCGCCGCACCGAGCTGAACCTCGGCGCGGCGCGAGCGAAGGCCTGGAGGTTGGGAGCAACCCCAGTAGGGCCGCCGACCGTCAACCGCCGCCGGTGAGCTTGTCGGTGTCGATCTGGGCGCGCTGGAGACGGCCGCTATAGTCGACGTAGATGGACTTCCACTCCGTAAATACGTCGATGCCGGCAATCCCCGCCTCGCGGTGGCCGTTGCCGGTGCCCTTCGTCCCGCCGAAGGGTAGCTGAATCTCGGCGCCGATGGTCCCGTGGTTGATGTATACCAGGCCCGTGTCGAAGTCGCGAATCGCCTGGAAGGCCTTGTTGACGTCGCGAGTATACAGGGCGCTGGACAGCCCGTATTGGACGCTGTTATTGGCGGCGATGGCCTCCTCGAAGGAGTCCACCGACACCAGCGAGGTGCAGGGGCCGAAAATCTCCTCCTGGAAAACCCGCATCGTCGGCGTGACCTGATCGAAGATGGTCGGTTGGTAGAAGAAACCGCCGCCATTGGCCCACACCTCGCCACCGGTCAGCACGGCCGCGCCCTCAGCGCGCCCAATCTCGGTGTAGCCGTGAATCCTGGTCAGCTGGCGCTGATTGATGATGGGGCCGACGTCCGTCGTGTCCAGCAGCCCATCCCCCAGACGCAGCGTGCTCGCCCGCGCGACCAGCCGCTGGGTGAGCGCGTCCTTGACATCCCGCTGGACGATGACCCGGCTGGCCGCTGTGCAGCGCTGGCCGCTCGTGCCGAACGCACTCCACAGTATGCCCTCCGTCGCCAGGTCCAGGTCGGCGTCGTCGAGAACGATGATAGCGTTCTTGCCGCCCATCTCCAGGTGAACCTTCTTGTTGAGGCGGCCGGCCCGCTCGGCCACCTGGCGGCCGACGTGGGTGGAGCCGGTGAACGATACCACCTTGACCTGCGGGTGTCCGACCAGCGCCTCGCCGACCGCCGCACCCGGCCCATGCACCAGGTTGACCACGCCCGGCGGTAGACCAGCGTCGACGAGCGCCTCGACGAACTTCGTTGCTAGGCCGGGCGTGTCCCCTGACGGTTTGAATACCACGGTGTTGCCGGCCATGATGGCGGGGAAGATCTTCCAGGATGGGATGGCAATGGGGAAGTTCCAGGGAGTGATGACGCCGACGACGCCGATAGAGTCGCGAATAGCCAGGGCGAACTTGTTGGGCAGCTCGCTGGGCACGGTGACGCCGAATAATCGCCGCCCCTCGCCGGCCATGTAGAAGGCCATGTCGATGGCTTCCTGGACGTCGCCGCGCGCTTCGGGCAGCACCTTGCCCATCTCCGTGGTCAGGAAGCGCGACAGTTCCTCCTTGCGCTCGCGCAGGATGCGGCCGACTTCATAGAGAATCTCGCCTCGGCGCGGCGCGGGGGTCAAGCGCCAGGGTCGGTAGGCGCGCTCGGCGGCGGTCACGGCGGCGTCGATGTCTCGCCCATCCGAGTCCGGCGCGGTGCCGATGGGCTGGCCGGTGGCCGGGTCGAGGGTGTCGAACCGCCGCGCTGTGGCCGACTCGACCCAGCGGCCGTCGATGTAGTTCTTGAACTCCATGCTCCCTCTGTATCGGTTGGATTCGGTTGGCTACTGAATGTCTTTGACCATGTGGTAGACGAGGTCGGATGCGGAGACGACCGCCAATGGGCGGTGCTTGCCGTCTTGCTCTTCCACGACCACGGCGCGGTGAATATGATGCTTGAGCAGCAGCTCGGCAACGTCCATGATCAGCGTTGTCGGTGCGACCGTGATGACACGCTCCGACATGTAGTCCGCGACTGAGTGGGTGCCCCACTCTTCGCCGTCGACCATGGCTCTCAGCAGGTCAGTGCGGGTGATGATGCCGACCAGATAGCCCTGGTCATCGACGACGACGATGCTGCTGATGTCGTCGTTGTCCATACGCCGCGCCACAGTGGACAGCGGCGTGTGGGCAGTGCAAGTCGAGGTGCCATAGCGTTTGGCCTGGAGTACAGTGCGCCCCTTGCGCATGGAAAACACCTCCTGGCGGGTGTATCAGGGTTGCAGGATGAGATTGTTGAAGGTTCGTGGCCGGTGCCACTCGCGCTGCGCCGACGTTGATACCAGCGTATCCTGGGCCGGCGCTGGCGAGTCTGTATCACTGATCGAGAAAGTGAAGCCGGTTAGCAGGTTGCCACGCGGCTCGATGCCCAGCAGCCGCCACGGGATGGCCGCCTCGATGGTATAGCCTTGTCGGCCATCGCCGAGGGTGACGCGCTGGGCGGCGGTGCGGATGCCGGCCGCTTCGCCGGTCATGGGGCGCGGCGTCCAGACATACGCTTCGGGCGGTGTGCCCTTGAAGTCGCCGGGCGACAGGCCGATGTGCCAGTCGTCCGCGTTGAACTCGTTCGTCTCGAAGTCCCCTGCCAGGTCCACATCCCACTGGACCTCGACGCTGTCGCCCAGATACAGGGTGTCGCCGCGACTGGGCTGACTGAACACGTCGTCGACGATCGCCGAGGCGAGGTAGATGTTCTCGTCGTCCCAGGCGAACCAGAGCCGACCATTCAGGTCATCAGGGCCGGACCATTGCCCCTTCCCGAAGACCACATTGGCGATTGGATACCCATCGCCGGCCCACTCGCCGCTCAAGCGACCGTCGATGTCAGGCGGGCGGGTGGCGCGAGGCACGAACAGCGAACCGTTGGCTCGCTGCCGTGGCGTGACGGTGGCCGTGGCTCTGGCCGACGCACTCGCCTTCGCGGCGGCGGGGGCAGCGCTCTGACCGCCGCCGATACGCGCGCTGAGGAACTGCCAGCCGCCCACCACGACGACCAGAGCCAGGCCGACGGCCAGGGCCACCCACCACCAGGGCATCGAGGGCTGGGCTGGCGGGGGCGCGGTGGGCGGCGCGTAGGGACCTGCCGTCGCTGCCACGCTGGCTACCGGCTGGGGCGCGGGTGAGCCGACCGGCTCGGCCACCCGGCTGGTCAGCGCGGCGGCGCAGACGTAGCAGAAGTTGCGATTGGCGCTATTCTCAGCGCCACACTCCGGGCAGATCATCGCTGTGGCTCAGTGAGTTGCAGCGTTCCCCAGCTGGTCGGGTCATTCAACTGGCGCACCGGCGAGGTGGACACCATGCTCTTCTGTTCCAGCGTGCCCGGCGTGTCGTTGTCATTGACGTTGACGGCGAACCCGAACGTGGCTCCCTCGCGCGGCTCGACGCGCAGCATAGTCCAGGGAACGGCTGCCGCCAGGGTGTAGCCATCGTCGTCGCGAACGGCGGACATCTGGATAGCGCCGGGGCCGGGTACACCTCGGTAACTCCACCACTGCCACTGGGGGGTGGCGCTGAGCAGGTTGCCCGGCGATAGTCCGATCTGCCAATCGTCGTCGTTGTACACCCGACTGGTGAAGTCGCCCGCCAGGTCGCTGTCGAATTGCAGTTCGACGCTGTCCCCCTGATAGAGCAGGATGCCCGACGATTCCTGGACGAAGATGTCGTCCTTGACCTTGACCAGCAAATAGAGATAGTTGGCGTCCCAGCCGGCCCATAGGGTTCCGCTCAGGTCCTGCTGGCCGCCCCAATTCGAGCCGCCGTAGACCGGCGTGTCCAGCGGTGTAGCCTGGGCGCCCCCTGCGAGCAGGCGTTGGCGCAGATCGTCCACGCCCCGCACCCCGCCGCCCGCGATAGACGCAGCGCGGATGACCGGCCCGTTGGGGCGCACCACCGAAGGGCTGGCAGAGGCCGCGTCAGCCGATGGGTTAGGGGTGGCGCTGGTGGCGGCGGTCGTGTTGGCGAGACGGGCGACCGTCGCGACGACCGGCGGTGGTCCCGGCGTCACAGTGTTGGTGTCGCGAGGCTGCCGGCCGGGGGGCGGTGGGAGACTGGCTAACGGAACCGCCACGGCGGCCGCGGCGCTCGCCATCGTGGGGGTGGCCGCGCGCACGACGACCGGGGAGGGCAAGGCCTCAGACGCCTGGTCCGCCGAGGGTGAGGCGTCACGATTGACGAGCATCCAGCTCAGCGCGCCCACGGCGAGAATCACCAGCAGCAGGCCAGCGACCAGGGGTACGAAGGCGGCTGGACGCAAGCGACGGCGGCCCAGCGTCCTCATCTCCTCAGATGCCTGGCGGTCCGGTAGGGCAGAGCCGCTCTTGTGGCGCATGTAGGACGGGACCAGCGATGGCTCGTCCGGGGCCGGTGTCGAGCGGGATGGCTTATCCGCCACCACCGCCACCCTTGATACCGCCCTCCGTCAGATCCGCCGGATCCAGCAGGCGGTCCAATTCGTCGGGGGTGAGCGTCGTCATCTCGGCGGCGACGTCCTTGACGCGGCGGCCCTCGGCATAGGCGCGCTTGGCGATTTTCGCGCCCAGCTCGTAGCCGATGATGGGGTTGAGGGCCGTGACCATGATAGGATTCTTCTCCACTGTCTCCGCGATCGCCTCGCGGTTAACCGTGAAACCGGCGATGGCCTTGTCGGCCAGGACACGCGACGCGCTCGCCAGCAACTCGATGGACTGAATCAGGTTGTAGGCGATGACGGGTAACATCACGTTTAGCTCGAAGTTGCCGAGGGAGGCCGCAGCCGTCACGGTCGAGTCGTTGCCGATCACCTGCGTGCCGACCATCATCACCGCTTCGGGAATCACCGGGTTGATCTTGCCGGGCATGATGGACGAGCCGGGTTGGAGCGCGGGCAGGACAATCTCGGCCAACCCCGCCTGGGGGCCGCTATTCATCCAGCGCAGGTCGTTGCAGATCTTGATGAGGGCCACGGCGTAGGCCTTCACCTGCCCGCTCAGCTCGACCGCCGTATCCTGGGCGGCCTGCGCCTCGAAGTGATTGTCGGCCTCGCGGAAGGGCAGCCCCGTCACCTCGCTGAGTTTGGTGGCCACACGATGGCCGAACTCGGGATGCGCGTTGATACCGGTGCCGACGGCCGTGCCGCCGAGAGCCAGTTGCGCCAGGTGTGGCAGCGTGGCTTCAATGCGCTGGCGTGCGTGCGCCACCTGGGTGGCCCAGCCGCTTATTTCCTGACTCAGCCGCACGGGCATGGCGTCCATGAGGTGCGTGCGACCCGTCTTGATCACGTCGTGGGTATCCTCGGCGCGCTTTTCTAGGGACGCCTGGAGGTGGGCCATGGCGGGTAGCAGATTCTCGGCCACCTCGAGGTAGGCAGCAACGTGGATGGCCGCCGGAATGACGTCGTTGCTGCTCTGACCCATGTTGACGTCGTCGTTGGGGTGAATTTTGAGGTCGGGGTTGACCTGGCGGGCACGGCTGGCGATGACCTCGTTGGCGTTCATATTCGTCGACGTGCCTGAGCCGGTCTGGAACACATCAATCGGAAACTCGCCGTCCCAGCGGCCGTCGGCGACCTCGCGGGCGACCACCTCGATCAACTCCGCCCGGGCGGGAGGGAGCAAGCCCAGGTCTTCGTTCACCCTCGCGGCGCTGAGCTTGATGAGGCCCAAGGCCCGCAGGAAGGAGCGCTGCAGGCGCAGGGCGCTGACCGGGAAGTTTTCGACGGCGCGCGCCGTCGATGCGCCGTACAGGGCGTTGGCCGGGACGAGCATCTCGCCCATGCTGTCGCGCTCGACGCGGAAGCCACCATCGTTGGCTGTGCTCATGGCTCCACTCCTTTGCGAAAGGTCCAATTTCGAGGGAATTGTACATCTGGCAAGGGTGGCTGTCCAGATGCCAGACCTTCTCACGCCGGGCGGGGTGGGTCTGGGCTGCCGCGGTGCGGGGATATTTGACGAATTCGGCGCTGGCGGGCACAATCCGCTGGCCCGTCACGCTCGATACATGGCGGGCCGACAATGAGGGCTACCTGGAGATGCCGCCGTGACGAGGCGAGTCATGTCCGTGGACGATTTCCTGGCCCATTACTCGCCATCGGTGCGCGAGACGGCGCAGGCGGCGCGGCGGGTCGTGCTGGTCGCGCTACCCGAGGCCCGCGAGGCCGTCATCGTCGGCTGGCGGCTCATCGGCTATCGAGTGCCGGCCGGCACAGGCTCCGCCTATGTCGGCTACATTGCGCCCCTGGCCGACGAGGTGCGCCTGGGCTTCGAGTGGGGCGTCTATCTGAATAATCCGGACGGCGTGCTGGCGGGGGACGGTACGCAGGTGCGTTACGTGCCCCTTGCCGCGCCGGCCGAGGTGCGCCCAGAGGTTCTTATCCCCTTGCTGCGCGATGCGGCCGAGTTGGCGCTGCTGCCCAGGGCGCTACGGGCGACGTTGCCTCGCAAGTCGTGAGACACGCTCGCTGGAGAACTATCGTGAGAGCCAATCGATTGCGTCAGGCATTGCAGACGGGCCGTCCCACCCTCGGTACCCATCTTCACGCCTCGTGGCCGTCGGTGGTGGAAACGGTCGGCCACACTGGCCTGTTTGACTATGTAGAGTTCGTGTCGGAGTACGCGCCCTATGACCTGTACGCCCTGGACAACTTCTGTCGCGCCGTGGAGTTGTTCGACATGGCGGCCATGATCAAGGTCGACCAGGAGCCGCGCACCTACCTCGCGCAGCGGGCCATCGGAGCGGGCTTCCAGAGTGTGCTGTTCGCCGATGTGCGCAGTGCGGACGATGCGCGCGCGTGTGTGGCGGCGGCGCGACCCGACACGCCCGACAGCGGCGGAACCTATGGTGTCACCACCCGGCGTCATACGTACATGCTGTATGGCGGTACGCCAGACTACGTACAGGCGCTGAAGGATACAGTAGTTGTGCTGATGATCGAGAAACGTGGTGCGGTCGAGGAGTTGGAGGAGATTCTGGCCGTGCCTGGCGTAGATATGATTCAGTGGGGACCGGCCGACTATAGCATGAGCGTCGGTCGGCCTGGCGAGTGGCACTCGGCGGAGACCCGCGCTGTCGAGCAGCGCGTCTTCGAGACCGCGCTACGCATGGGGATTCCGCCCCGCGCCGAGATCGGCATGCCCGATGATGCGCGCCGCTACCTGGATATGGGCGTGCGACACTTCTGCCTGGGGACCGACCTGTTCATCCTCTTCGATTGGTGGAAGCGCAACGGCGAGGAACTGCGTCGCGTTGTCGAAGGTTGACCTGCTTTACGAAGGAGACTGTGCATGACCCTGCATCCTGACGCACGCGCCTTCCTCGACGAACGCGAGGCGGCCGGCGCGCGGCCCGTGCAAGACCTGACGGTGGCCGAGGCGCGCGAGCAGTCGATCCGCCTGGCGGCCCTGGTGGCCGAAGGCCCGGCCGTCGAAGGCATCGATGACCTGATCGTCCCTGGCCCCCACGGCCCCATCCCCCTGCGCGTCTACCGCCCCATCGATGTCGTCGCTCTGGGCGACCCGCCGCCGGTTCTGGTATGGTTCCACGGCGGCGGCTGGGTGCTAGGCAACCTGGAGACGACGGACGCCGTGTGCCGGACGCTGGCAAGCAACGTGCCCTGCGTCGTGGTGTCGGTCAATTATCGCCACGCTCCGGAACACAGGTGGCCCGCCGCGGCCGACGACTGCTACGCGGCGACGGCCTGGGTCGCCGCGAACGCCGAGGCGCTGGCTGTGGACCCGGCGCGCATCGCCGTCGGCGGCCAGAGCGCGGGCGGCAACCTGGCGGCGGTGGTGGCGCTCATGGCGCGAGACCGGGGCGGGCCGGCGCTGGTCTTCCAGTCGCTAAGCGTGCCTGTCACCGACTACAACTTCGACACCGCCTCCTACGAGGCTAAGGCCGACGGCTACGGGCTGACGCGGGCGGCGATGCAGTACTACTGGGGCCACTATCTAGCGCGGCCCGGCGACGGCGCGCACCCCTACGCCTCGCCGCTGCGGGCCGACGACCTCAGCGGCCTACCCCCTGCCCACGTGCTGACGGCCGAGTACGACCCGCTGCGTGACGAGGGTGACGCTTACGCCACCCGGCTGGTGGGGGCGGGTGTGTCTGTCACCCACAGCCGCTACGAGGGCATGATTCATGGTTTCCTCGGCGCGCAGGCCGTGGATGATATGGCGGTGGAGTTGCGTCGGGCATTCGCGGCCAAGTGAGACCTGACGGGTTTTCGGAAGCCCGTCACGTCTGCCCATCACGCAAAGGAGTCCCCATGCTTGACCTCAGTGCGCTGCCCATGCGCGTCGCCATCGGCCAGTTCAACGAACTGACCGACGAGCAGATTCAGTTTGCGCTCCAGCTGGGCCTTCAGGATGTTCTGCTGAATACGCCGAAGCTGCCGGGCGAGGCACGCTGGGAGTTCAAGGACCTGCTGGCGCTGCGCATGCGCGCCGAGGAACGCGGGCTGCGCGTCATCTGCCTGGAGAACGTGCCGGTCAGGTTCTACGACCGAATCATGCTGGGCGCGGAGGGACGCGAGCGGCAGCTCGAGAATATGCAGGAGACGGTGCGCAACATGGGCCGGGCGGGCATTCCCATCCTGGGCTACCATTGGATGCCCAACTCCGTATGGCGCACCGGCTGGGACACGCCGGTGCGCGGCGGGGCGATCGCCAACTCCTTCAAGCTGAGCCTGGTGGAGAACGCGCCACTTAGCCACGGGCGGGTCTACGACGAGAGTGAGATGTGGGATACCTACCACTGGTACATGGAGCGCATCCTGCCGGTATGTGAGGAGTTCAACGTGCGCATGGCGCTGCATCCTGACGACCCGCCCGTGCCGGTGTTGGGTGGCGTGGCGCGGCTGTTCCGCAACTTCGAGAACTTCGCCTACGCGATGGAGAGTCATCCCAGCCCGATGCATGGCCTGGACTTCTGCCACGGCTGCTGGTCAGAGATGCGTGGTGGAGCGGGCGTGCTGGAAGCCCTCGACTATTTCGGGCGACGCGGGCGGTTGTTCTACATCCATTTGCGCGACGTGGTCGGCCGTGCGGAGGATTTTACCGAGTGTTTCATCGACGAGGGCAACAGCGACGTGTTCGCGGTGATGATGAAGCTCAAGGAGATCGGCTTCAACGGCTTCATCATCGACGACCACGTACCGCACCTCGTCAACGACTCGCCGTGGGGTCACCGTGGCCGCGCTTACGCCACGGGCTACATCCTCGGCATGCTGCGGGCGGTGAACTCGCTGGCGTGACCACGGACCATGGGCCACCGGCCACCAGTTCCTTCACGGGTAGAGCGGTGGCCGGTGGTCGACGAGATGAATTGCAGGTCGGCGCGGCCGGGACGCTCGGTCGCGGCCGAGGGGGTGCGAATGTACACAGTCGTGCGGGAGATTGAGCGGCCGCCGCGTGAGGCGGTCGAGGCGCTGAGCGGCATCGCCACGGCGGTCCTGAGCGACACGCTAGGGCGTTTCGCGACGATGGACGCCGGCATCAAGCCGCTGGCGGACGGCATGCGCGTGGTTGGGCCGGCCGTGACGGTCAAGACCTACCCGGCCGATAACCTGATGATTCACCTGGCGCTGAAGGTGGCGCGGCCCGGCGATGTGCTGGTGGTGGACGCCGACAGCGTGACGGACACGGCGGTCATCGGTGAGCTGGTCGCGCTGTGCGCCAAGACCCAGGGCATCGCCGGGCTGGTCGTGGATGGCTCGGTGCGTGACAAGTCGGGCATCCGCGCCCTGGATTGGCCGGTGTTTGTGCGGGGTGTTGTGCCCAACGGTCCTCTCAAGAACGGCCCCGGCTCCATCAATGTACCCATTGCCTGTGGCGGCCTGGTGGTCAACCCCGGCGACCTCGTCGTGGCCGACGATGATGGGGTGGTTGTCGTGCCCCGCTCGCGGTGGCAGGACGTCGCGGCAGCCGCGCAGGCTATCGAGGCTCGCGAGCAGGCCAGCCGTCCGCGTATCCAGGCGGGTGAGGTGATGTGGGACATGCAGGGGTTGGAGAAGAACCTGGCCCCCTACAAGGTCGAGTGGCGCTAGAGAGGGAGGCCGTCATGGGCGAGACCCGCACGCCCGTTGTACCCGAGGACATCTATCGCCTCGGCTGGCTGGAAGACCCGAAACTCAGCCCCGATGGGCGTTGGGTGGCCTACGTGCATGTAGCCGTCGACAAGGCCAGGGACCGCTACCGACGCTCGGTGTGGCTGGCCGCTGCCGATGGCTCGTCGCCCCCGCGCCCCTTCACCAGCGGCCAGGGCAACGACCACTCGCCGCGCTGGAGTCCCGACGGGACCCGGCTGGCCTTCGTCAGTGATCGCGACGGCGACAGAGATCAGCTGTACGTGATGCGCGTGGACGGCGGCGAGGGGCGGCCGGTGACGGCCATGCCCAACGGCGTGCGCTTTCCGGCCTGGAGTCCGGATGGGACGCAGCTGGCCTTCGTGGCCCGTGTCAGCCCCGACGAGCGCGAGCGTGAGGCGCAGGGCGAGGCGTCGCGCCCGCCCGCCGACAGGTGGGCGGCCGAGCATGAGCGCGTCGAGGAGAAGCGCCGGCGCGAGGCGGCCGATGACCCGCGGGTGACGACTCGCCTGCCCTACCGTACAGGCACTACCTTCATCGATGACAGGCGCGGTCACCTGTACCTGGTCGCTGCCGACGCCGACCCTGGCATGGATGCGCCGCACCGACTGACGAATGGCGACGGCAGCTGGGGGGCGCCGGGCTGGACAGCGGACGGCAAGTCGCTGCTGGCGATTCGGGAGCGCGACCCAGGCGCGGAGTCGCTGTTCCTGGGGCGAGCCATTTTTCGTGTGCCCCTGGACGGGGGCGAGCCGCGCCAACTGGTTGATGCTCCCTTCTCCTACGTCGCCAATGGCCCGGCGGGTGCGCCCAACGCGCCGGAGACCTCGCCCGATGGGCGCTGGATCGCGACGCTGCGCATCCCCGAGGATCGCGCCACCAGCCGCAACACGCGCCTGGCGGTCTTCCCGGCCGAGGGCGGCGAGGTGCGCGACCTGACTCTGGCCGTAGACCGCTCGGCGATGAGTCTTCACTGGGCGCACGACGGCACGCTGTGGTGTGGGTTAGAGGATCACGGCGACCTGGGCTTGTACACGGTTTCTCTGGACGGCGCGGTGAGGCCGGTCGTCGGCGGGACACGTATCATCGACCAGTTTGACGCGGGCGCGGGCGGGCGTGTGGTCTTCGTCGGCTCGACGCCTGACCGTCCTGGCGAACTCTGGGCGCGCGATGGCGATGGCACGGAGCGGCGGCTGACCGACATCCATGGCGCGCTGCTGGCCGAGCGGGATGTCATCATCCCCGAGTCTATGGAGTTCACCGCTCCCGACGGGCTGCCCATCCAGGGTTGGGTTCTGTACCCCAGAGACTTCGACCCGCAAGGGCGCGCGCCGCTGGCGGTGTTCATCCACGGCGGGCCGCACACGATGTGGGGGCCGTCATTTCGCAGCCTGTGGCCGGATTGGCAGGCGGCGGCCGGGCAGGGCTACGTCGTCTTCTTCTGCAACCCGCGCGGCTCCGAGGGCTACGGGCAGGCGTTTCAAGAGGCGCTGTACGATGGCTGGGGCGAGGCCGACTACCGCGATATCCTGGCGGGCATCGACGCGGTGATGGCGCGCGGGGGCATCGACCCCGCACGGCTGTGTGTCACGGGTGGCTCCTACGGCGGCTTCATGACGGCGTGGCTGCTGGGCCATGACCCGCGCTTCCGGGCGGCTGTGGCGCAGCGAGGCGTGTACCACCTGATGTCCTTCTACGGTACGAGCGACGCCTACGAGCTGATCGAGAACGAATTCGACGGCGTGCCATGGCTGGAGGTGGATAAGCTGTGGCGGCATTCACCGTTGGCCTACGCCGAGCGCATCGAGACGCCCCTGCTGATTCTGCATGCCGACCTGGACTTCCGCGTGCCCATCAGCGACGCCGAGCAGCTATTCGCCATCCTGCGGCGGCGCGGCAAGTCGGTCGAGCTGGTGCGTTACCCTCGCGAGGGCCACGAGTTGACCCGTAGCGGCGAGCCGCGCCATCGCGTAGACCACCTGACGCGCATCCTGGACTGGTTCGCCCGCCATGCGCCGCCAGAGTCGTAGGCGACCGTCCTTGCCCTTGACAGGGGCGTAAGAAGTAGCGGCGCGGCTTTCTCTAATGGGTGGCGTCCGCTTCGCGCCGACCCGACTGGGCGGTGACCGGCGGCCTGCTGCGTGTAGGCTCATCCGCATAGACTTCGTGCCTGCGGCATCGCTTGGATCCAGCCTGGACCGAGACGGCAGACCGTGGGTGAAGCATGGCGCGCCCCGTTGGCGCCGCCGGCTCACCTTGCCTGCCCCTCGTGTCACCGAGGGGTTTTATGTTGCGGATTCAGGGTCTCACCCATACCTATCGCCTGCCCAACGGCACGACCGTCGACGCCCTGCGCGGCGTTGACCTGACCATCGCCGACGGCGAGCGTATTGCCCTGGTCGGGGCCAACGGCTCCGGGAAATCGACCCTGGCGCGCCATCTCAATGCGCTGCTCCTGCCCACGTCGGGTGATGTGTGGGTCGATGGCATCAATACCCGCGACGAGAGCCAACTGAAGACGATTCGTAGCACGGTCGGACTGGTATTCCAGGACCCGGACAATCAGATCGTGGCGACGGTTGTGGACGAGGACGTGGCCTTCGGGCCGGAGAACCTCGGCGTAGACCAGCCCGAACTGGGCCAGCGCGTCGATCACGCGCTGGCCGCCGTGGACATGACCGCCCACCGCAAGCGCCCGCCGCACATGCTGTCCGGCGGCCAGCGACAGCGTGTCGCTATCGCTGGTATTCTCGCCATGCGGCCGCGTGTTCTGGTCATGGACGAGGCAACGGCCATGCTCGACCCCCACGGCCGCCGCGAGGTCCTCGACATCGTGGACCGCCTGCACGGAGCGGGCACGACGATTATCCAGGTTACGCATTTCATGCACGAGGCGGCCCTGGCCGACCGCGTCGTTGTCCTGGCCGAGGGGCGTTTGCTGGCCGACGGCGCGCCGGCCGATATCTTCGCCCAGGCCGAGATGCTACGGCAGGCGGGTTTGGAGCTGCCCAAGACCGCCCAGTTGAGCGCGGCCCTGCAAGCCGCGGACCCCCGCCTGCCCCTGGCGCTGACGCCCGCCGTGCTGGCGGAGGAGTTGGCGCAGCGGCTGACCACCGACCACCGACCACCGACCACCGACTACCGACTACCGACTACCGACGGCCGACTACCAACCACCGACCAGCGAGGAAAAGGGCCAGTCATCGCCGTGCGCGACCTGGGCCATGTCTACCTGAAGGGTACGCCCTTCGAGTCGACGGCGCTACGCGGCGCGACGCTGAGCGTCGCTGCTGGCGAGATTCTGGGCGTGGTGGGCGCAACGGGCAGTGGCAAGTCCACGCTCTTGCAGCATCTCAACGGCCTGCT
The DNA here is from genome assembly GCA_034431435.1 of Anaerolineae bacterium. Taxonomy (GTDB): domain Bacteria; phylum Chloroflexota; class Anaerolineae; order Epilineales; family JAHCIE01; genus JAHCIE01. The sequence goes on from DAOUDG010000088.1 coordinate 81,785, forward strand.
GCGCCCCCAAAGCGGCGATGTGGTCGTCCTGGGCCACGACCTCGCTGACCCGCAGGCCGACGTGCGTGCGGTTCGCCGCCAGGTGGGCCTGGTCTTCCAGAATCCTGAGGACCAGCTTTTCGAGCAGTACGTCGGCGACGACGTCGCCTTCGGCCCGCGCAACCTGGGCCTCGATCGTGAGACGGTGCGGCAGCGTGTCCGTGATGCCATGGCCCTGGTGGACCTGGACTTCGACGGCTTCAAGGACCGCCTGACCTTCGCTCTCAGCGGCGGGCAGCGGCGGCGCGTCGCCCTGGCCGGGGTGCTGGCTATGCAACCCCAGGCGCTCATCCTTGACGAGCCAACGGCGGGCCTGGACCCGGCGACGCGCGCCGACTTGCTGGTGACGTTGATGCGCCTCAACCGCGATCACGGCCTGACCCTGGTCGTCGCCACCCACAACATGGACGATCTGGCCGAGATTGCCGACCGGATCGTAGTGCTGGCGGGCGGCCAGACGGTTCTCGACGGGCCGACTCGCGCCGTGTTCAGCCAGCCGGAAACACTGACGGCGCTACACCTCGGCCTGCCCCAGGCTACCCAGGTCATGGTCGCCCTGCGGGCGCACGGCTACGACGTGCCCACCGATGTGCTGACTGTCGCCGAGGCGGCGGCCGTCCTGACGCCCATGCTCCACCAGGAGGCGATCCATGAGCGAGTTTGAGTTCCTGCGCAACGTGACCGTCGGCCAGTATCTGCCGACCGACTCGCCCATCCACCGCCTGGATCCGCGCGCTAAGCTGCTGGCTTTCGTCATCCTGCTACTGGCAGCCATCCTCGCGCCGGGTATCGCGGGCGCGCTGGCCTTCCTGGCGGTGATGCTCGCCTTGACCGTGCTGGCGCGTATCCCGGTCGGCTATGCCCTGCGTGGCGTGCTGCCCGCGATGCCCTTTATCGTCACTCTGGCCCTGTTTCAGCTGTTCGCACCGCCCGTCGCAACGACCGCGACCTGCGCGCCGCTTGTGGAATGGGGTTTCTTGGGTATCACCAGTTGTGGCGTCAGCCTGGTCGTCATGTCCGTGCTGCGCTTCCTGGGCCTCATCCTGCTGGTCAGCCTGCTGACCATGACGACATCCGTGACCGAACTGGCCCACGGCATCGAGGTCGGCCTGCGCCCCTTGCAGCGAGTGGGCATCCCGGCTCACGAGCTATCGCTGGTGGCGACCATCGCCATTCGCTTCGTGCCAACCCTGGCCGAAGAAATGGAAAGGCTGGCCAAGGCGCAGGCGGCGCGCGGCGCGGACTTCGGCACGGGCGCAGCGGGCTTCGTGACCCGCATTCGCCGCCTCATCCCGCTGTTCGTCCCGCTCATTACCAGCAGCCTGCGGCGCGCCGATGCCCTGACCGAGGCGATGGAGACGCGGGCCTACCTCGGCGGCAGCGGGCGCACCCACTACGTTGACCTCGACGCGCGGCCCACCGACTGGGCCGCCGTCGGAGCGGCCGTCGCCCTGGCGGCGGCGCTACTGCTCGGCCCCTGGGCGGCGATTGACGCGGGCCTGTGGGCACGGGTGATTGGCTAACCGAGCTTCTACCCAACCTTGAGAGGAGACTCACGATGAAGATTCAGACTCGCAGCCTGGTCATTGCCGCTATCATGCTGGCGGTGACCCTCGTTCTGGGGCAACTACCGGTGGGCGGCTTCATTCCCATTCCCGGCACACCCGTGCGCGCCACGACGCTCCAGATCCCGACCATCCTGGCGGGTATTCTGGGCGGCCCTGTGGCGGGCTTGCTGACCGGCCTCGGCTTCGGCATCAGCAGCATGATTCGGGCGGCGCAGCTGGCCGACCCCATCTTCACCGACCCGATTATCGCTATCCTGCCGCGCCTGTTTATCGGAGTGGCGGCCTGGTACGCCTACGCCGCCTTGCGGCGCGTCAACGAGACGGTCGGGATCGCGGGCGGTGCGCTGGTTGGCTCGCTCACTAATACGGTGCTGGTGGTGACGATGATCATCCTGACTGGCAAGCTGGCTCCGTCCGTCATCGTGCCGATTGGCGTCACATACGGTGCGGCCGAGGCCGTCGTGTCGGCCGTCATCAGCCTGGCGGTGGTCGGCGCGGTCAAGGGCGTGGAGGTTGGCCGGCGTCGGGGCGCGAGCGTGTAGGAGGAGAGAGATTGGAGATTGGGATCCTAGAGATTGGGGATTGAGGGATCAGGGATTGCGCCACCAATCGCCAGTCTCTAGTCTCTGGTCTCTAGCCCCTGCCTCACCCGAACCATGTTGGCCAGGAAGGCCGGGTCTTCGCGGGTGGCGCGGCCGCGTGGTCGGGGCAACTCGATAGGGATGTCGGCGCGGACGACGCCGGGGCGAGGGCCGAGGACGGCCACGCGGTCGGAGAGGAACACCGCGTCGGCGATGTGGTGGGTGACGAAGAAGATGGTCAGGCCGGCGCGGGCCTGGACGTTCAATAGCTCCTGGGCGAGCCGCTCGCGGGTCAGGTCATCGAGCGCCGCGAACGGCTCGTCCATGAGCAGAATCGGTGGCCGGTAGGCCAGGGCGCGGGCGAGGGCAACGCGCTGCTGCATGCCGCCGGACAGTTGCGACGGGCGGGCGAGGGCGAACTCGGCCAGACCCACCAGGTCCAGCACCTCAGCGGCGCGCGCCGCTCGTTCCTCAGGCGGTACACCAATGATCTCCAGGGGCAGGGCGACGTTGTCGGCGACGGTGCGCCAGCCGTACAGGGTTGGACTCTGGAACACGATGCCGTAGCGGCGGGCCTGGCGCGCGTCGTCGGGCGTCAGGCCGTCCACCAGGGCGCGCCCGCTGGTTGGCTCGACCAGCCCGGCGATGATGCGCAGTAGCGTCGACTTGCCGCTGCCCGACGGCCCCACGAGGCTGACGAACTCGCCGTGGGCGACGGCCAGGTTGACGTCGTGCAACGCCTGGAGCGGCCCGTAGCTCATGCTCACGTGCTGGCACAGAATGGCTGGCATCTTGGTCATATCCCTATTATAATCGTCGGTATGGATAATCCCCTCTATGAGCGTATCTACCTGGTGGTGGCCGAGGTCCCGGCCGGTCAGGTAACCACCTACGGCGATGTTGCCAAGATCGTTGGCGAGACGTGCGACGCCCGTCTCGTTGGCTACGCGATGGCCGACCTGGGCCGCTACCCCGTCCGCCGCCCCGTGCCCTGGCAGCGTGTCATCAACGCCCAGGGCGGCATCAGTACCCGTGGGCCGGAGCAGCGGCGGCTGCTAGAAGCCGAGGGCGTGACCTTCGACGACAAGGGCCGCGTCGTACTGGCTCGCCACCGCTGGCGTGGCCCCGCTCCGTCCTTTCTGGCCGAGCACGACCTGCGCCCCCTTGACGCCCCCGACGACACCATCCAGCAGCCCGGCCTGTTCTAGCCCGTGCTCGCTCCCACTGTCCCCCCACCGGCCCTGCCTGCCGAGGCCCAGGCTCACGCGCCTGCGCTGACGCTCGCCGCCCCCGTGTGGCCGCTGGCGTTGAGCCTGTTCGCGGTAGTCTTCGCCGCCTACATGCTCGCCTATACCCGCTCCCTGGACCTGGCTGCCGACGAGGGGCATATGTTCGCCGTGACCCAGAGCCTGGTCAAACACGGCGAGTTCAACGTCGACCACGCCGACAACCTCCAGTATATACCGGCCACGTCCCTCGGCCCCGACGGCCACCGCTACGCCAAGTACGGCCTGGGGCAATCCCTCTTCGCCGCGCCCCTGTACGCCGTGGCCATTGTCCTCCCGCCTGTTGGGCTGCTGGACGCCACGCTCCTCCTCAGCCCACTGGCGATGGCCCTGGCGGCGACGATGGTGTTCCTGACAGCCCTGGAGATCGGCGCGACCCGCCGTCAGGGACTGCTAACCGCGCTGATCTTCGCCTTCGCCACGCCGGCCCTGGTCTACGCCCGGAACTTCTACAGCGAACCAGTGGGCGCGCTGGGCTACGCCGTCGCCAGCCTGGGCCTGGCGCGCACCCTCACCCGCCGCCGTGCCGCTGACGCGCTGCTGGCGGGGGCGGGTATTGCCCTGGCAGTGTTGGTCAAGACGAGCCTGGTCATTGTCGCCCCTATCCTGGTCCTCGTCCTGTGGGGCTACACGGGGGACCGCCGCTGGCGGCTGGCCGTGTGGGTGTGCGTCCCAATGGTTAGCGCGCTGGCGGTGACCGGTTGGTTCAACTGGGTGCGCTTTGGCGACCCGACGTACAGTGGCTACGGCGGCGAGAGCTTCAGCACCTTCCCGCTCCTCGGCGCGGCGGGCCTGCTGGTCTCGCCGGGCCGCAGCCTGTTCGTCTACGCCCCCATCCTGCTGGCGGCTGTGCCGGGCCTCTGGCTGCTGCGCCAGCCACGCGGCCTACGCTGGTGGCTCATGGGCGCGTCTCTGGCCCTGCTGCTGCTCCACGGCGCGTGGGTGGCCTGGTGGGGCGCGTGGGCGTGGGGGCCGCGCCTGCTCGTGCCGACGTTGCCCCTGCTATGCCTGGGTCTGATCGGGGCGCTGCGGTGGGCCGCGGGGCGCGGCTGGGCCAACATGGCGCTGGGCGCGTTGGCGGCGCTAGGCTTCCTGATCCAGGTCCCCGGCGCTCTGGTCAGCCGTATCACCTTCTTCTGGGATGTCATGGAGCGGACCGGGCCGGGCGTCAATCCCGACGAGATTGCCAACTGGGACGTGCGCTACTGGATGCCCCTGGGTAGCTTGCGCCTCGCTCAGGCGGGCAATCTCGACGTGGCCTGGAAGCCGAGCCTGGCCGCGCCGATCGACTGGACGGGCCTGGGCCTCACACTGCTGGGTCTGGGGCTGACCGCCGCCTTCATGCTGCTGGCCTGGCGGAGTGGCCGCTGGGTGCGGTGGGCAGCCGTGGCGAGTCTGGTCGCCTGCCTCAGTCTGGCCGTCGGCGTTCTGGCCTATTATCACCGCCTGGACGACAACCCCTATCGGGAGCTGGCCGCCCGGCTGGACGATCTCGTGCCGCCCAACGGTGTCATCCTCGTCCACGGCAGCTACTCGCCCCTGACGCACGCGGTATGGAACGTCAACCGTAGTCGGCGACGCATGCTCGGCGTGCCTACCGACGAATACTGGGTCAACGAACGGCTGCTGCCCGCACTGCGGCGGGCCGTCGTCGACGGGGCGGATATCTGGCGGCTGCGTATCGACGATGCCGAGTCGCCCGCGCTCATGGCCGAACTGGCTCGCCTGGCTCTGTGCGAGGAGCCGGGCGAAGGCGGCGTCACCCCGGCGCGGCTGCACCATTGGCGGCCCTGCCCACCGACACACCCAGCCACCCCGTAGGGGCAGGCCTCCGCGCCTGCCCTGGCCAACGACCACCATTAGCCTGGGCGACGGCGACGGCGGCGGTTGTCGCCCGGCGCGAGGGCGGCCACAGGGGACCGCCCCTCCCCGCGGCCGGAATGCATCGTCGTGGCTTGACCCCAGGGCGGCGCGGGCTATAATCGAAGCCATGCCCACTGCCTACGTGTACGATCCCCGCTACCTGGAGCATGCCGCTCCCTACGGCGAGCACCCGGAGCGGCCGATGCGCTTGATGGCGATTACCGACGTCCTGGCGCGCAGGGGCGCGCTGGCTCGGATGACAGGCCTGGACCCCAGGCCCGTCAGCGACGCTGACCTGCTGCTGGCCCACTCGCCCACCTACGTCAAGCAGATTGAGGCCATTTCGGCGCAGGGCGGCGGTCACCTCGACCCCGACACGTACCTTGTCAGCGGCTCCTACGACATCGCGCGGCTGGCGGCAGGTGGCTGTGTCACGGCTGTCGATGCTGTGTTGGACGGCCGCTGCGATAACGCCTTTGCCCTGATTCGACCGCCAGGGCACCACGCCTTCGCCGATCACGGTGAGGGCTTTTGCCTGTTCAACAACGTGGCCGTCGCCGCGCGCCACGCCCAGACGCGCGGCCAGCAGCGGGTCGCCATCGTCGATTTCGACGTCCATCACGGCAACGGAACCCAGGCCATCTTCTACGACGATCCCGACGTCCTGTACATCTCGACCCACCAGTGGCCGCTGTACCCGGGCACGGGCCACTGGCGCGAGATCGGCCACGGCCTGGGGCGCGGGGCGACGCTCAATATCCCTCTGCCGCCGGGCGTCGGTGATACCGGTTTCAGCCACGTCTGGGACGACCTGATTCAGCCGGCCGTTGTCCGCCACCAGCCCGACATTCTGTTCATCTCGGCCGGCTTCGATGCCCATTGGCGCGACCCCCTCGCCATGCTCCAGTGGTCCATCCACGGCATGGCCGAGATGACCGACAATCTGGTGGCGCTGGCTGGCCGGCTGTGCGGTGGGCGCATCGTGGCAGTCCTCGAAGGCGGCTACGATCTAGATGCCCTGGGCTATGGCAGCCTGGCGGTGGCCCGCGCCTTGCTCGGCGATAGGACCGTCTCCGATCCCCTTGGCCCGTCGACGTGGCCCGAAGAGGACGTCACATCCATCGTCGAGGCGCTACGGCGTCTGCACGGCCTGTGACATAAGATCGAAGTCGTGGCAGGACTGTGCCCGCAGGCGTGTATGCCAGCCCCCCGCCTCGCCCCGCGCCTTCCCCGCCGGAGCTGTGCTTTCCCACCTTTGCAGGAGAATCGGATATGACATCGTTGATATCCCTGGTCGTGTGTCTGGTAGGTGTGGCCTTGCTGCTATCGGTCATCTTCGCCGGTGCGGGCATCCGCATCGTGCAAGAGTACGAGCGGGGTGTGGTCTTCCGCCTGGGTCGCGTCCAGGGGGCCAAGGGGCCGGGCCTGTTCGTGGTCGTTCCCTGGGCGGACCGCATGCAGAAGGTGGACCTCCGCGTCGTCACGCTGGACCTGCCGTCGCAGGAGTGCATCACCATCGACAACGTGACGGTCCGGGTCAATGCGGTGGTGTTCTACCAGATTCTAGACCCGGTACGCGCCGTGATCTCAGTGCAGGACTACCGAGGCAGCATCTTCCAGATTGCCCAGACCACACTACGTTCGGTGCTGGGCCAGTCGGAGCTGGACGACCTGCTCGCCCACCGCGACAAGATCAACCTGCGCCTGCGGGAGATCATTGACCAGGGAACCGAGGCGTGGGGCATTCAGGTCGGCACGGTCGAGGTCAAGGATGTCGAGCTACCGCAGAGCATGCAGCGCGCCATGGCCCGCCAGGCAGAGGCCGAGCGCGAGCGCCGCGCCAAGGTCATTCACGCCGAGGGTGAAGCGGCGGCCTCGCAGCAGCTGGCCCAGGCCGCCGGCACCCTCAGCGACCAGCCGGGCGCGCTCCAGCTACGCTATCTCCAGACCCTGACCGAGATTGGGGTTGAGAATAACACGACCATCATCTTCCCCATGCCCATCGACATGGTGGAGGGCCTGTCGTCGATGCTCCACGCCCGCGCCGCCCAGGGCGGCAGCCTCGTCGTTACGCCGCCGGTCGTCGCGCCGACGCAGGAGCAATAGGCTGGGACAGTCAGGGTTAGAGGAAGGGCGAAGCCACCATAATTGAGACTTGCCCCCGCTGGCGGCTGTGCTATACTGACCCCATCGCCGCATCCCCGCCGTCGGTCTCGACCGACGCGCGGGTAGTTCGAGTGTCGTATGGCCCCGCCGACCGGCCTGGTACGCTACCTGCTCATCATTGCTGCCGTCATCGCCCTGTTTGGGGTTGGCTGGCTGCTTGGCTGGCGGCGGCCTGGCGCATTGGAAGAGATGCCGCTGACGGCGTCGCAGCCGCTTGCCCTGGCGCCCGGGATGCCGACGACGCGCCCGAACTTGCTGCTGACCATCCTTCCGCCAAGTATTACCCCGCCGCCGACCGTCACGCGCGTCGTGCCAACCGTGACCGTCCACGTCAATGGCGCGGTTGCGAAGCCGGGAGTCTACACGCTGGCGGCCAACAGCCGCGTCATCGATGCCCTGGCCGCGGCGGGCGGGCTGCTGCCGACGGCGGCCGACGACATCGTCAACCAGGCCGCCCTGCTGCGCGACGGGCAGCAGGTGTACGTCCCGACGCGAGGGACGCCCGTGCCCCAGGGCCTGGTCCCGGCCGGGCAGGCCGCGCCCGCCAGCAAGGGGGTGGCGACACCCATCGCGCCCAGTGGCCCCATCAACCTCAACCGCGCCACGGCCGAGGAACTGGACACGCTGCCCGGCATCGGCCCGGCCCTGTCCGCGCGCATCATCGAATACCGCCAGAAGGTCGGCCCTTTCCAGCGCCCCGAAGACCTCAAGAAGGTCTCCGGCATCGGCGACAAGCTCTTCGAGAGCCTGAAAGAACGCATTACCGCCCCGTGACCCGCTTCCTCGACGCCGTTCTGTTCGATATCGACCTGACCCTCGGCCGGCCGGTGGGCGACATGAGCTTCACTGCGCGCCAGGCCGCCCTGTACGCCAGCGTCGGCCTGCCCTACACCGAGGCCGATCTCCTTCAGGCCGCCAATGAGCGCCGCGAGGCCATCCAGGCGGGCCGACTGCGCGGCGTTATCCGCGCCCAGCGCATGCGTGACCTGCTCACCGCCTATCGCCAGATGCTGACTATCCTCGGCTACGAGGGCGACGTCAGCGCGAAGGCTCGCGAATTGTACGACGGCTACGCGCGCCTGCCCTTCGTTCCCTACGACGACGCCTGCGCCACGCTCGAAGCCCTGACGGCGCGCGGTTATCGCCTCGGTATCATCTCCAACCATACACCCATCGCGCGCCCCGTGATCGAGGCTGCCTTTGGCGACCTCATTGCCCCGCGCCGCATCCTCATCAGCGGCGAGCAGGGTATCCACAAGCCCCGCGCCTCCCTGTTTCGCCGGGGCGCAGCGCGGGTCGGCGTGCCGCCGGAGCAGTGCGCCTTTGTCGGCGACAACCTGCACGTGGACGCCGAGGCCGCCGTGGCGGCAGGCTACGGCCTGGGCGTGTGGATCGACCGTGAGGCCGAGGGGCCGCGGCCGCTGCGTCCCTTCGTCACCCGTGTCACCCAGCTGGCCGACCTCGTTCCGCTGCTGGACCGCGTCGCCGTCGACTCCCAGGACTATCATGCGACACGCGCTGACTGACTTCTCCTTCGGCACTCACGATCACACCCAGGTCGCCGCCACTGGCTATCTGACTCTGGCCCCGGGGGCGACGGAGGGGGCGTGGACCTCGCCTACCCTCCGCGCTGACCCTTTCGATGAGGCTATCCCCTCCTGGAACGCCCTGACGCCCGGCAGGGCCTGGCTGGAGGTGCGGCTGCGCCTGCGCATCGACGATACGTGGACGGCCTGGTACACGCTGGGCCACTGGGGCGCGGGTATCCAGGGCGGTAGCGTAGCAGGGCAACGCGACGCCGACGCCGACGTAGAGACGGATACCCTGCGCGTCCTGCGCGGCTGTGCCGACACCTTGCAGGTTCAGGTGCGCCTGGCAAGCGACCCTGATAGCGGCGCACCCCCGGCCGTCCGCGATGTCGAGGCGTGGACTCATGTCCACGGTAGCCGCGCACCCCTGCCCGCCGCGCCACACCCCGCCTGGGGACGTGTGCTCGATGTGCCGCAGCGCTCTCAGGCCATCGAGCCTGAGGATGTGCGCGGCCACATCTGTAGCCCCACCGCGTTGGGCATGGCGCTGGCCTACCACGGCGTCGAGCGCACAACCCTTCAGGTGTGCGATGGCGTCTACGACCATGGTGGGGAGATATGGGGCAACTGGCCCTTCAACACCGCCTACGTGCATCCGATCAGCGATGGGCGACTGGTCGGCCACGTCGAGCGCTGGGATAGCCTGCGTCCCATCGAGGATGAGATTGCCGCCGGGCGGCCGGTCGTGCTGAGCCACCGCTGGGAGGAGGGCGACCTGCTCAATGCGCCCATCCCGCGCAGCAACGGCCACCTGATTGTGGTGGTAGGGTTCGATACGAATGGGGATGTGGTGGTCAACGACCCGGCGGCGAATCCACTCAAGGGACAGCGGGTCCGGCGCGTCTATCGCTGCGATGATGTGGAGAAGACATGGCTGGAACGGGCGTCGGGGGTGATCTACACCGTCCGCCCGGTGTGACCGCCGACCTGGGCGAGAATCCTCAGGGGCGATAGTCTGATCCCCTCTCCCCCTGGCAGACGGGGCCGTAAGAAGATGTCCGCCCTTGCGCAGACAAGGTGAGGGGGTAGACGCTTTCGCATCTACCCCCTCGCCGTGTCACCGACGTGGCGTTACTTGGGCATGTTCGCCAGGGCGTCGAAGGCCGGGCGGCGCGACCAGTCGGGCCGCACGATGCCGAAGGCGGCCTTCTCATCGTTGGGGCCGGACACGGGGCCGAAATTCAGGTTCCACAACACCATCGGACCGACCCAGCCCCAGTTGCGGGCCATCTGGTAGGCGCGGGCGAGGTAGTCGGCCTGGTTCTGCTCCGAGATCTGGGCCGCGTAGCCGTAGCCGGGCGCGGGGGCGCGTGACACGTTCTGCGTGGACGCCCAGCCGAACTCTGTCGGGCACAGCTTCTTGTTTCGGTCACCGTTGGCCACCATGATATTGCGATAGCCTTCCATGGTGCTCTTGAAGAAGAAGCTGGGGTGCAGCTTGAAGTCGCCACCGCCGGCTGTCTGCCAGTCGGCGTCCGGCGGGTTGTTGAAGCCGCTGGGGTGGATGCCGATGCAGTCGGACACCGCGCGCAGCCCGTTGTTGTACATCTGCTGTAGATAGTCCTGGTCGTTAATGGCAATGCTGCCGTCGCTGACACCGGTGGGCGTGGGCGCGCCGCTGATGACGATGGCGTCAGGGTCAGCGGCCTTGATGGCCGCGTAGGCGCGCTTCAGCAGCTCCATGTACTGGGCGGCGTTGATGCGGCCACCCTGGCCGCCCCACTCGTACCACAGGTTCTGCTCATTCCAGATCTCATAGGCGCCGACGCGGCCTTTGTAGCGAGCCGCCATCGCGCCGATGAAGTCGGCGTAGTCCTGCGGGTTGGCGGGCGGGCCTTCTACCGAGCGATCATCGCCCGACGGCCTGGCCCAGGTGGGGGCCTTCACCACGCTCAGCAGGGGGGTCAGGCCGGCGGCGTTCGCGTTGTCGACGAGACGATCGAGGCCACCCCAATCGTACTTGCCCTTGGCCGGCTCAAATCGCTTCCACTCGACCTGCTGCTTGACCCAGTTGAAGCCCATGTCATTGATAGCGCCGAGGGAACGGTTGTGGTTTCCATCACTGATGAAGTCGCCCTGGATGCCGTAGCCGAAGGCAAGGCCACCGGTGCGGGGGGCCGGCGCAGGCGGCGCGGGGGCCGCCGCGACTGGCGCTGGCGCGGCCGGCGCCTCGGGCGCAGGAGCCTGGGGGGCGGGGGCGGCCTGGGCGGCCTGGCCGAAGGGCACGTCCGGCTGGGGCAGGATGGTGCGGGCATCGCTGGCGTGGGACCAGACCGACGAGTTGGACGGCACGCCATCCACCGCCATCACGAAGTAGACCTTGTTGGCGGGGTTGCGGGCCGCGCTCACGTCAACATCGTTGAAATCCCATACGGGGTGGGTCACGCCGTTGTCGGTCGTGAGGCGCTTGCTGCCCGTCGCGACAATCTCGGCCGGGCCGTTGTTGATCATGCGCAGTAGCTTGACGCTGTTGCCGAAATCGGGGCCGACGGAGTTGGTCGTACCGCTCTCGAACAGGCGCGCTGTCAGGTTAGCCAGGTCGGCCGTCGCTACGTTGCGCTGATTGCCGGCGGCATCGTGGGGCCACAGGACGCTGAAGCGGGCGTCTACCCGACCGGGGTTGTTGGGGCCGACCGCCGTCGGCAAGAGCGGATCGGGCAGGTAGGTGCGGCCGTCCGCGCCGTGTCCCCAAACGTTGGTGTTGGCGGGCGTGCCGTCGACTGTCACGTAGAAGTAGTACTTGTTCAGTGGATCCTTGGCGGCGCCCACGTTGATGTCGTTGAAGTCCCAGACAGGGATGTCGTAGCCGCTGACGTTGGCCATGCGGCGGCTGCCCTCGGCGACAGGCTGCGCCGGTTCCGCGTTCAGCGCCTGCCATAGCGTGACTTTCGGGTTGAAGTCAGCCTTGACTGGGTTCAGGGTACCGGCGTCGAACAGGTAGGCCGTCACGTTCACCATATTGGCGACGGACACGGGGGCATTGTTGTGGGGCCAGACGATTTCGATCTTGGCGTCTACGGGATTCGCCGCGAGGGCCGGCGTGGCAAGACCGGTGACGGCGAAGGCCGCGACCAGCACAAGCGCCACGGCCATCACGAGGCGACGGGCGAGGGGGTGGGGATTCACACGTTTCTCCTTAGCGGCGAGCTACCAGGTAGCCGGGCGCATCTCGCCCGGCTCAAACCCTGCCCGCCGCGAACCTCCCCCGCGCCAGGCGGCGCGGCTTGGGAGGCGATGATTCGATGCCCCGCGACACCACAGGCTCGCGTTGGGCCGGAAAGGGCGGGGATGCAGACGAGGGGTGGGGGCCAGCCTTCGGTAAGCCGTTATGCCTTCCAGGTATACGTGGCGAGGATGCTCAAGGTCCGCTCAGCGCGGCGCGTGAGCCGCCGACCAAGTTCGCGATTCTACGCAGAACCCCACATGGGTCAAATGTTGGGCAGGTTGGGGTTCCAATCATACCATCGGCCAGGGAATGTGCCGCCCCGCGCCCGGGTTGGGGAATGCGCCGGCTTGCAGGAGGCGGTCGAGGCGGCGGTCGAGGGCGCGCAACTCGCCCGGGTCGAGGAGACTCGCCAGGGCCAGGCGGAGCGACTCGCCGGGGCGTAGCTGCTCCTGGAGGTGGCGCAGGTCAGTCATGAGGTTCGCCGCAATCGGCTCGCCGGCGAAATCCCAGATGACCGTGCGTAGCTTCGGGTCGGCGTGGAAGGTGATGCCGTGGTCGATGGCCCACACGTGGCCGTCGTAGCCGAGGAGAACATGCCCCGACTTGCGGTCAGCGTTGTTGATGAGCACGTCAAAGAGGGCGATGCGCCGGCCCGCGTCTTCGTGGCCCTCGCGGAAGGTGAGGTAGTGTTCCTGCTGGTCGCAGTCGATGTAGAACTGGACCGAGCCGTAGCCGTGGGGACCGTCACGCAACACCGTCGGCGGGACGACGAGCCAGCCCAGCGCACCGCTGACCAGGTAGGCCGCGCGCTCGCGCTGGCAGAGCGTCCCCTGGGAGAAGTCCCACAGTGGGCGCTCGCCCCGCCGCGGCTTGTACACGGCAGGCAGGGTGATGCTGTCCTGCTGAACCGTGACCAGGAAGGTGTAGTTACTGCTCCACGGCAGCAACCCCTGCTCGTCGATGTCGCCGCATTGCAGGACAGCGACGACTTGTTCGACGGTCAGCGGCGTCGACTCGCCCTGGCGTTGGGGCCAACGATGTCGGGGCTTGCGCGGGATAGGCATCGGCGCTAGATCAACTGGGCGTGCTTGTGACCGTTTCGGGGCGGGCAGAAGTGGCCGTCGGCGTTGATGGGCAAACCACACAGGGGGCAGGTCGGACGGCCTTGCTTGACAATGTCGGCGGCGTGACGGGCAAGGGCTTCCATCTGACCACGGCTGGCCCACATGCGCACCACATCGCCATCGGGATCGGCGGCGTCGCTCTCGTCATCCGTGCTTTCCAGGTCGTCTTCGTCGCCTTCGTCGCGTGTCGCCATCTCCTGGGCCACCAGTACGAGCAGGTCGCGCTCCTGATCGTAGCCGAGACCCATTTGCCCCACCCGGAACAGGGGTTGCAGGGGTTGTTCCAGTGACATGTTGCGCGGCAAGGGGGCGGTGGACATGGCCGGGAAGTTCTGGTCGAGGTGCTCGATGAGTTGCAATACGCTCTGTGCCAGCGCGGCGACCTGCTCCTTCTCCATCAAGAGGGTGATGAGGGTCGAGCCTTTGCGCGCCTGGAGGTAGAAGGTGCGCTGGCCGGGCACACCGACGAAGCCGGTCGTGATGCGCGACACGGGATTCATTTCGATAACGTTCGCAGCCATCTCCCGCTACTCTCTCTCCGCGCTGGCCGACGACGCGACGCTCCCGTTCGCACTGGCGTCGACCGCTGCCTCGGCCGCGTCCGTCGCTGTCTCGGCGGGGGGTTCGGCCTTGCGCTCCGGCAGGCGCGGCACACCGCCGGTTTCGTTGAGGACCACGAGGCGCGGCCCGCCCTGGCCCAGATGAATCCACGTCAGGGACGCCGGCGCGACATCGATGCGCTGGAAGAGGTCGAGGTGCAGACCAATGTAGTGGGCGATGATGGCCTTGATGACGTCGCCGTGGGACACAACCGCCACCACGTCTTCGGGATGCGCGGCGCGAATCGTCTCCAGTTGGGCGACGGCGCGGGCCTGCATCTCGGCCATGGTCTCGCCGTTGGGGAAGCGTGTGATGCTGGGATAGTGCTGCACGCCGCGCCACAGGTCCTGCTTCGCCAGTTCCTTCAACTCGCCACCCGTCCAGTCGCCGTAGCGAACTTCACCGACCCCGTCTACGACGCGAATCGCCAGACCCTTAGCGTGGGCCAGTGGCTCGGCGGTCTCGATGGCCCGGTCCAGGGGGCTGCTGTAGACGGCGTGGATCGGCGTCTGCCCGAGACGCTGGGCGAGGGCATCGGCCTGGGCGCGGCCATCCTCGTTGAGGTGGACGCCGGGCGTCCAGCCCGCGAGGCGGCCGGTCTTGACGTAATCATTCACGGCGTGGCGGATGAGGAGTATTTCTGTCATGGCTCAATTCTAGTCGCGTCCCCGCAAAGAGGCAACAGCCGGGCTGAGGTCGCCATGCTGGCGCTCATCGACGCGGCCGAGGCGGCGGGCTACTGGAAGCTCGTGTCGCGCGTGTTCGTCGAGAACGCGGCAACGCCGGGGCTTTCGCTGTACCCGTGTCAGTCGGTGGTGGGAGGCGTTACGTGAGGCGTCATTGCCGTCCGGAGAAGATCTTTGTGCCGTCGGGGAGGGTCTCGGGCAGCCAGCCGGTTTGCTGGCCGACGTTGACGCGCCACCAGTTGACGCCGCCCTCGGTGCGCGGGCCTTCGGCGACGGTCATGGTCTGGCCCTCGGCGACGAGGAGGATGACGGCAGCCTGGTTGTTCGGCTCGCGGCGCAGTGGGGTGAGGCGGCTGGCGGTGACCAGGGCGTCGCCGCCTACCTTCGGCGGGACGAGGGTGACGGGGGGCATGTTCAGGGCTGGCACGTTGGGGCCGCTCGCCCGCTGGCGCAGAAGGTTGACAGCCAGGGCGAGGATGATGCACAGGCCGAGGATGATGGCAATCGAGATGATGGGGCGGCGGGATGCGCCGCTGGTTGCGCCCAGGCCGGGAGGGCGAAAGCGCGGGCCGACGGGTGGGGGAGGAGCCGCCGCGGCCGGCAGCGGCGCCACGTCGTGGGCCTCCGGAATGACAGGCACGTCGACTGCCTCCTCGGCGACGATGCGCAGCCGCCAGCGGGCGCGACTGGGGAGCCGCCCCAACTGGGTGAGACTGGCCTGGCGGGCCGCTGCTCGCCAGGCGGAGTCATCGGCGTACTCCCAGGACAGGATGAGGGTCGCGTCCATGCTGTCCATATCGGTGACCAGCCAGCCGATGAACTCGTTACGGGCGTTGACGCTGAACACGGTGGCGTTGGGCAATTGACCCTGGACGATCGGCGCATCAGGGGCGGGGCTGAGCGGGCCAAACTCAACCACCTCGCGCTCGGACTCGACCGCCGTCACGATCTCCCAGCCGTCAGCCGGGGTTGGCAGGGCGTCCAGCTCGTCGTCGAGGCGCTGCCGGGCTTCGGTCCAGTCGAGGGGGGGATCACCATTGCTCGGCGCAGGCAGGGCCAGGCGCACCCAGCCAGAGGGAGCGATCAGCGCGGAGGCGGGGCCACTGACCGTCTGCCCCAGGCTCCACACCGTCAGGTCGGTATCGCCCAGGCTCCACTCGTTGGGCGGCGGTACACTCATGTCCATCCCATTCCCCCTGCGCTCGGCGTTGGTCGGTGTTGCTTTACTATGTAAACGGATTTTAGTCGCTTCGAGGGCGGTGTCAAGGCCGCTTTACATTTGCCTGCTTCTTGTGTATAATACGCACACTTGACTGTCAGCCGCGACCCACGTCGCGGCGCTACGTTTGTCGCCCTCGCTGCTTTGGAGCCGTCTCCCCCGGAGAGTGGTATCACGGACAGCCAGGGCGTTGCGGATGAGTCCACGCCTGTCACGCTAGCAAGGGAGTTAGGGGTCCATGAAGGAAGTTTTCTTGACGCCGGAGGGCCGCCAGAAGCTCCAGGAAGAGCTGGACTTCCTGATCAATGTGCGGCGGCCAGAGGTTGCCCAACGTATCAAAGAGGCGAAGGAAGAGGGTGACGTCAGCGAGAACGCCGGCTACGACGAAGCCAAGACCCAGCAGGGGTTCCTGGAGGGGCGCATTCAGGAGTTGGAGCATGTCCTGAAGATTGCCCAGGTCATCGACGAGCCGGATAGCGCCGACCGCGTCCAGCTTGGCTCGACGGTCACCGTGAGCGAGAATGGCGACGGCGATGAGGAGACTTTCAAGATCGTCGGCTCGGCCGAGGCGAACCCAGGCCAGGGCCTTATCTCCAACGAGTCGCCCCTGGGCAAGTCGCTGCTCAACAAGGTGGTTGGCGACCATGTGTCGGTCCAGACGCCGGGCGGCGTTCTCCAGTTCAAAATTGTGGCCATCCGCTAAGTCAGGCGCCGGGCCCAGGCGCCCGGCGATGTTGTCGCATCTGTCGCAGGCCAGGGCCACCCCCTGGCCTGTCTTTGTGCCCGCGCCGAGGACGTGTCGCTATGACCCTAACCACCGACGATTTTGACTTCAGCGAGTTGACTGCCGAGCGCCTGCGCAAGCTCGCTATGGTGCGCGGCCAGGGCGTCGATCCCTACCCCGCCCAGGTGGAGCGCAGCCACTCGGCCGCCGAGGCCGCCGCCGCCTGTATCGGCTGGGAGGCGGCGCTAGCCGCCGACGGCCACACCCCGGCCGAGGCCGCCGACAGCGCGCCCCAGGTGGCCGTAGCGGGGCGGCTGATGAGCCTGCGACCCCACGGCAAGATGACCTTTGCCACCATCCAGGATGGCAGCGGCACGCTCCAACTCGCATTTCGCAAGGACCACATCGGCGACGCGGCCTATGCCTGGCTCCAGGAGGTCTTCGATCGGGGCGATTTCATCGGCGCGCGTGGTCGCCTGTTCCGAACTCGGATGGGCGAGATTACCGTCCAGGTGGACGAGTACCGCATGCTGGCGAAGTCCCTGAATCCGTTGCCGGAGAAGTGGCACGGTCTCAAGGACACTGAGGCCCGCTATCGCCAGCGCTACCTGGACCTGCTGACCAATCCCGACGCTCGCCAGGTATTTCTGACCCGGAGCGGCATCGTGCGCAGTATGCGCCGCTTCCTGGACGGGCGCGGCTTTGTGGAGGTCGAGACGCCCATCCTCCAGCCCCTGTACGGGGGAGCGTCGGCGCGGCCCTTCAAGACTTTCTACAATGCGCTGGACCAGGACATGTATCTACGCATCGCCGACGAGCTGTATCTCAAGCGGCTCATTATCGGTGGCCTGGACAAGGTGTACGAGATCGGCAAGGACTTCCGCAACGAGGGTCTGGACACGACCCACAATCCTGAGTTCACCCAGATGGAGTGCTACTGGGCCTATGCCGACTATACCGACATGATGCGCCTGACCGAGGATATGGTGGCCTCCATCGCGCAGGACGTAACCGGCGCGACCAGCATCTCCTTCCAGGGCGATACGATTGACCTGGCTCCCCCCTGGCGGCGACTGAGTCTGCGCGATGGCATCCTGGCCGAGGCGGGCATCGACATCTACGCCCATACCGACCTGGACAGCCTGCGGGCGGCGACCCGCGAGCGCGGCTTGCAGGTCAGCCCCAAGCCGACCTGGGGGCAACTGGTGGACGAACTGCTCGGCGAGTACCTCCAGCCAACCCTGGTTCAGCCGACCTTCGTTATCGACTACCCGACCGAGATTAGCCCACTGGCGAAGAAGAAGGCCGATGACCCACGCCTGACCGAGCGGTTCGAAGTGTTCATCGGCGCGCGGGAGACGGGCAACGCCTTCAGCGAGCTGAACGACCCGCTGGACCAGCGCGAGCGGTTTGTGGCCCAGGCAGCGCTACGGGCGGCGGGTGACGAGGAGACGCAGCCCCTGGATGAGGATTTCATCCTGGCGATGATGCACGGCATGCCGCCCACCGGCGGCCTGGGCCTGGGTATCGATCGCCTGACGATGCTGCTTACCGATCGCACCTCGATCCGGGAGGTGATTCTCTTCCCGCAACTGCGGACTCTGCGCTAGAAGGATTGACCGGTGACCAGTGGAATCCTCTCGCGTGACACTCTGCTCAAGCGGCACATTGCTCTGCCGCAGCAGCACGGCGCGTGGGCGCTATGGCTGGCGCCCTACGCCATCGGCGTCGGCGTAGGGCGCGATATCACTCCGGCCCTGGGCTGGCTGACCCTGGCCACCACGGGGGCCTTCCTGGCCTTACAGCCGCTGACCCAGCTGGTGAAGATAGCCGCCGGTCGCCGCTCGGCGCGCGATCAGGCCCCGGCCCTGGTATGGCTGGCCGTGTACGGACTGCTGGGTCTCGTAGGAACGGCGGGGCTGGTGGCGACGGGCCAGGGGTGGGTGCTGGTTCTGGGGGCGTTGGCGCTGTCCATCCTGGTCTGGCAGATGTTCCTGGTGGCGCGGCGGGCCGAGCGCGGCCAGATGGGTGTGGAGATTCTTGGCGCGGCGGCGCTGGCGCTGGGAGCGCCAGCTGCCTACGGTGTGGCCGTGGGCGGGCCTGGCCTGACCGGTGTGTGGTTGTGGACGCTGTGCGCGCTACAGGCGGCGGGCGGTGTGGTGTACATCTTCGCGACCCTGGTCTACCGGCGCATGAGCGCGCTACCCGACTGGTCCGAGCGCTGGCGCATCGCCGGCCGCTCGACGCTGCTGCACGTCGCCATGTGGCTGGTCGTTGGGCTTCTGGTGGCTGCCAGCCAGATTCCCATGGGCGTGCTGCTGCCCTTCTCGCTGCTACTGGCCGAGGCGATCTATGGCGGGCTGCTGCGGCCGCCGGTCGGCGTCAAGCCTACCCGCATCGGCGTGCGGCAGACGGTGGTGACGGCCCTATTCGCCCTGCTGGTTGTGGCGGCCTACTGGATACCGACGGGCTGACCGCCTGGGTAGGGGCAGGCACAAGGCCTGCCCTGCTGTGGGGCGGCGGATGGTCACATCCGCCGCGAGCCATGCCATGGTGGGCCTGGTCTACAGGTAGTAGTCGAAGTCGTGCTCTGTGCGCACGCGGCGGCGGATGACGAACAGGTGGGCCGGAATGCGCTCCGGACTCAGCTCGACGTAGTTTCGCGCGCCGTGCCACAGATAGCGCGCCTCGGTCAGTAAGTCATGGAGCTGATAGGGCTGGCGAGGATCGATGCCCAGTTCCTCCAGGGGCAGCTCGATCATCCCGGACTGGGTGTAGTGCGGGTCGAGGTTAACCACGACGAGTATCTGATTGGAGCGGTCGTCGGTGGCCTTGCTGAAAGCGATGAGCTGCGAGTTGCTGGTTGGGTGGAAGCGCAGGTTGGCGTTGCTGTGCAACGCCGCGTTATCGCGCCGCGCCTGATTGACGAGACTGATCAGCGGGCGCAGGCTATCGGGGCGCTGGATATCCCACGACTTGATCTCGTACTTCTCCGAATTGAGGTACTCCTCCCGGCCGGGCGCCAGGGGCTGGTTATCGGCCAGCTCGAAGGCGGGTCCATAGATGCCGTAGGCGGGGCCGAGGGTGGCAGCCAGGATGAAGCGCGTGATGAAGGCGGGGCGACCGCCAAACTGAAGATACTCGGGCAGAATGTCGGGCGTGTTGGGCCACAAGTTCGCGGTGAAGTACTCGCGCACCTCGCTTGTCGTCAACTCGGTCAGATACTCGGTCAGTTCCTCCCTGGTATTGCGCCAGGGGAAGTAGTTGTAGGATTGGGTAAAGCCTAGCTTGGCGAGGCGGTACATGACCTTGGGACGGGTGAAGGCCTCGGACAGGAAGATCGTTTTAGGGTAGTCACGCTTGACCTCGGCGAGCACCCAGCGCCAGAAGCCAAAAGGCTTGGTGTGGGGGTTGTCGACCCGGAAGATACGTACGCCCTGCTCGCACCAGAACAGGAAGACGCTCTTCAGCTCCTCCCAAAGCTCGTGCCAGTTTTCGGTCTCGAAGTCGAAGGGGTAGATGTCCTGGTATTTCTTGGGTGGGTTCTCGGCATACTGGATCGTACCGTCGGGGCGCTGGCGGAACCACTCCGGATGCTCCGCCACATACGGGTGGTCGGGGGCGCACTGGAATGCTACGTCCATTGCCAGTTCTAGCCCATAGCCCGCCGCACGTCGTAGCAGCCGCTGGAAATCTTCGAGCGTGCCAAGCTCAGGATGTATCGCCGTATGCCCCCCTTCGGCCGCGCCGATGGCCCAGGGGCTGCCAGGGTCGCCTGGCGCCGCCGTGACGCTGTTGTTGGGTCCTTTGCGGAAGCTGCGGCCAATGGGGTGAATCGGTGGCAGGTATAGAATGTCGAAGCCCATGGACGCGACATAAGATAGTCGCGCTTCCAGGTCGCGGAACGTGCCGTGCCGCCCTGGCTCCAGGGCTGCTGAGCGTGGGAACATCTCATACCACGCCCCGAAGCGCGCCCGCTCGCGGTTGACTTCGATACCGAGATCTCTGACGTAGGTAGACGCATACAGGCGTTCGGCATGGCGCTGCATCAGGTCGGCCAGCTCGCTGGCCAGGGCCTGGCGGGCGGAGTCGGCGTCACCTGCCCGTAGCGCCGTGGCGTACACGCGCAGGCGGCCCGCATCTGGCTCGCTGGCGCGGGCCGCTGCCAGTTCGACCAGTTCCGCGCCGATCAGCAGGTCAACGGGTGTTTCCTGGCCGGCGGCGACGCGCTTGGCCATGTCCCGCGCCCAGGTCTTGAAGCGGTCGATCCAGCCCATGACTGTATAGCGATAGCGCCCGACCTCGGTGACCAGGAATGCGCCGCGCCAGCGGTCATTCACCAGCGGTTCCATGGCGACCTCGCGCCATACCGTATCGTCCTCTCGACGGTATAGGACGACGGCTGACATGGAATCGTGGCCGTCGGTGAATACGTCGGCCTCGATGATGACCCGGTCGCCTACGATGCGCTTGATTGGGAATGCGCCGCCATCAATCTCTGGCGTGACGCCCTCGATGACGACACGGCGCTGGCCGCCTTCCAGACCAGCCGGCGTGCTCTGGGGGGTCTTGGGTAGCGCGGAGATGGAGAGGACCGTATCGGAAGCGGTTGTCATCGCGGGTCCTTGCCTTTTCTAGCGCCCGGCTGGCGCCACGTCCAGGGATCGATACAGTTCCAGCGTTCGATGGGCGATGACTGTCCAACTGAAATGCTCCTCGACGCGGCGGCGCCCGTTGCGCCCGAAACGCTCACGCCGCGCCGGATCCAGGGCCACCTCGTTGATCGCCACGGCCAGGTCGTGGGAGAAGCGGGCCGAGTCGACCGGGTCGAAGGCGCCGGGCTTCAGTTCGAGCGGGACGAGCAGGCCAGTCTCGCCGGGCACAACGACCTCCGGGATGCCGCCAATGGCCGAGGCCACCACGGCCGTCTCGCACGCCATCGCTTCCAGGTTGATGATGCCGAACGGCTCGTAGACGGAGGGACAACAGAAGACAGCGGCGTGGGAGTAGAACTGGATGACGTCTTCACGCGGGAGCATCTCGCGAATCCAGATCACCCCGTCGCGGCCCTGGCTGGCGGCGGCCACGCCCTCCGTCATCTCCTGGCCGATGGCAGGCGTATCGGGCGCGCCCGCGCACAGCACCACTTGTAACGAAGGGTCAATCTCCGGGATGGCATTGACCAGGTGGATGATGCCTTTCTGGCGGGTGACGCGACCGACGAAGAGCACGAAGGGGCGGTCAGGATCGACGCCGCGCCGTACCAGGGCGTCGGTCGACGCCTGGTGGCGATATTGTTCCAGGTCGATGCCGTTGTGGATGACCCGTACCTTGTCGGGCGCGACGTTGAAGAACCGCAGCACGTCGTGGCGGGTCTCCTCGGAGACGGCGATGATGGCGTCTGCGTCCTCGATGCCTGTCCTCTCGATCCAGCTGCTGAGATAGTAGGCATTGCCCAGCTGCTCGGCCTTCCAGGGCCGAAGTGGCTCCAGGGAATGGATGGTTACCACCAGGGGGACGCCCCACAGCTTTTTGGCCAGGACGCCGGCCATGTCGGCGTACCAGGTGTGACAGTGGACTATGTCGGCGTCGAGGGTATCCTTGGCCATCTCCAGGTTGCGGTGCAGGGCGTCGAGCGCACCGCCAAAGCGGGGATCGGTGTTCTGCCTGGCCTCGGCCCAGGCCGGGTAACCCTTGATACGCAAGGACCCGTCTGTCACATCCTGGTCGCCGAAGCAGCGCACTTCGACGGGGATCAGGCGCGCCAGCTCGCGGCTCAGGTACTCGACGTGCACGCCCGCGCCGCCGTAGATATAGGGGGGGTATTCATTCGTGAAAAGCGCCACCTTCTTGAGTTCTGGCATGGCAGGAGGCTCCTTGATTCGGATAAGCGGCTGTGCCTCACGCGCGGCGGGGCTGCTGACTCGCCAGCCGGGAGAATGGGATGCGACTGAGGTGGCTTCATTTTACTTTGGCAGACCAGTCAGCGTCAATTGCGTTGAGGCCGCCGTCAAGGTGAATGTTTCCGCTTTGCGCCAGACGCTGGCATAATAGTCCTTTCCTCATCCATAAGGAGATGGCCTAAATGACCGTAGGCGACCTTCGCAGGATCATTATCGTCGGCGCAGGCACGATGGGCCAGCAGATTGGCCTGCAATGCGCCATGCACGGCTACGACGTGGCGCTGGTGGACGTGAAGCCCGATGCCCTGGACACCGCCGCCGTCTGGCAGCGGCGCTACGCCGACGGCATCGTCAAGGCAGGCGGCCTGACGCCTGAGGCGGCCGACGCGACTCTGGCCCGCATCACTCGCACCACGGACGCGGTGGCGGCCGCCCGCGACGCCGACCTGCTCATCGAGGCGGTGCCGGAGAATCCTGCCCTCAAGGGCCAGGTGTTTGCCGAGTACAACGCGCTGTGCCCGCCGCGCACCATCTTCACCACCAACACGTCGACCCTGATTCCGTCCATGTTCGCCGCCGCGACCGGCCGCCCGGCGCAATTCGCCGCGCTGCACTTCCATTTGCCGACGTGGGTATCCAACGTGGTCGACATCATGCCCCACCCCGGCACCGACCCGGCCGTGGTTAGCCTGCTGACCGACTTTGCCCGCCGCATCGGCCAGATTCCCATCGTCCTGCACAAGGAGAGCCACAACTACGTCTTCAACGCCATGCTCAGCGCGCTGAACAGCGCGGCCCTGACCCTGGCGGCCAAGGATGTGGCGTCGGTGGCGGACGTGGACCGCGCCTGGATGGGGGTGATGAAGGCGTCGGTGGGGCCATTCGGTATCATGGACGCGATTGGCCTGGACACCGTGCACGAGATCATCGCCTACTGGGCCGGCGCGCTGAACGACCCTCAGCTGCAACGCAACGCTGCCTTTGTCAAGGCGTACCTGGACCAGGGGCGGTTGGGCGTCAAGGCGGGCGCGGGCTTCTATACCTATCCGCGCCCCGCCTACCAGCAGCCAGGCTTCGTCGAGGGCATAGCCGAGGATGAGTAGCGTGCTGCGCCAGGTGGCGGTGGACGACCCGCGCCTGCTGGCCCTGGTGCGCGTCTTTGCCGGCCTGTACGCCAACGGCGCGGTGTATGTCGCCGCCTTTGACCCCGCCGATGGGCGATGGGAGGTGGGAATGGATCGCGTGGCGCGCGAGCCGCTGCGGCACTGGCAGCGCTTTCTAGGCGCCGTAGTCGAGCAGGGCCTGGCCGCCGACCTGGCCGTGCCCGACCCGCCGGTGGCGATGGCGTCGCCCACAGTGTACGGGGGCTATGAGCTAGAGGCGACGATGGTGACGCGCTTGTTGAGTGGGGGCGCGTACGCGCGCTTCCCCGGCTCCGACGAGGAGGCGCGGGCCATTGCCTGGGCCGCCGTGGATGCCATGCTCGGCGACGGGCGGCTGGCGGCGACGGCCTACGCGACTCGTGAGGCGTGGACCAGGTGGTTCAACACAGGGCCGTGGGACCAGACCCTGGCGGCCTTCGACCCGACCACCCAACGCTGGTGGCTGGTATGCCTGACGGATACTGACTGACATGACCGCCTCCTACTGTGAGTTTGTGCGCACCTTGCCCGCTGACCACCCGCACACGGTCTACCACGATACCGAGTACGGCTTCCCTCTGCGCGACGACGCGGCGTTGCTAGAGCGGCTGAGCCTGGAGATTGCCCAGGCCGGTCTGTCGTGGCTGACCATTCTCAAGAAGCAGGCTGGCTACCGCCGCGCTTTCGAGGGCTTCAAC
This sequence comes from Anaerolineae bacterium, assembly GCA_034431435.1. Classification (GTDB taxonomy): domain Bacteria; phylum Chloroflexota; class Anaerolineae; order Epilineales; family JAHCIE01; genus JAHCIE01. The sequence continues at coordinate 106,139 of DAOUDG010000088.1, forward strand.
GTGGACACGGTGGCTGCCTATGGCGACGAGGACGTGGCGCGCCTGCTGGCCGACTCCGGCATCGTCCGCAACCGCCTCAAGGTGAACGCCGTTATCGAGAACGCCCGCCGCCTGCAAGCCATCCGCGCCAGTCATGGTTCTTTCGCCGCCTGGCTGGACGCTCATCACCCGCTGGACCGGGACGGCTGGCGTCGGCTGTTCAAGAAGACCTTCGTTTTCACCGGCGGCGAGATTGTCGGTGAGTTCCTGCTGAGCACAGGCTACCTGCCCGGCGCTCACGATCCCGATTGCCCTATCTACACTGAGATTGTCCGCCTCGGTCCACCCTGGCGGCGCGATGGAGATATCACACCCTGACAGGGAGAACGCCCATGCCTGAGCCGCTCAAGATTGTCATGATTGCGTCCGAGGCTGTGCCCTTTGCCAAGACTGGCGGCCTGGCCGATGTAGTCGGCACGCTGCCCAAGTTCTTGCGAGCTGAGGGGCATGAGGTCATTGTCGTCATGCCCAAGTACCAGTCCATCGACTACGTGCGCTGGGGATTGAATCCGTACCTGTCGCCGCTGGGGGTATGGATGGGCAATACCCAGGAGTGGGCGTCGGTGCATATGACCCTGGCGACGGGCTTTCCGGTCTACTTCATCGAGGCCCACAAGTACTTCGACCGGCCCGGCCTATACCACGACGCCGCCATGAACGACTACTGGGATAACCCGCGTCGCTTTGGTTTCTTGACCCGCGCCGCGCTGCAACTGTGCCAGGACATCGGCTTCAAGCCCGACATTGTCCACGCCCACGACTGGCACACGGCCCTGGCCCCGGCCTATCTCAAGGTCTGGCACTGGAACGACCCCGTTCTGGGCGGCGCGGCCAGCGCGCTGACCATCCACAACATTGGCCACCAGGGCCTGTATCCAGTGGACAGTCTGGGCTACCTGGGCCTGCAATGGGCCAATTTCTCCGCCGACAAGTTCGAGGACCATGGCGCGATCAACCTTCTCAAGGGCGGCATCTATTTCGCCGACGTGGTGACCACGGTCAGCCCCGGCTACGCCGATGAGACGCGCACGCCCGGCCTGGGCTTTGGCCTCGCGCCCTACCTCAACAACAAGGGCGCCAGCTACGTCGGCATCCTCAACGGCGTGGATTACAGCGAGTGGAACCCGGCCGTAGACTCGCTCATCCCGGCCCGCTACACCCCGGCCGATCTGAGCGGCAAGGCTGCCAACAAGGCGGAGTTGCAGCGCCGCTTCGGCCTGGCTCAGACCCCGCACGTCCCGGTCCTGGGCGTGGTCAGTCGCCTGGTCGCCCAGAAGGGGTTGGATCTGCTGGCGGCGGCGCTGGATGGCATTTTGAGCAGCATGGCCGTCCAGTTCGTCATCCTCGGCGCGGGCGACTATCCCCTGGAGAACTACTACGGGACGCTACCCGCCCGCTTTCCTGGTCGCGCAGGCAGCTTCATTGGCTATAATAATGACCTGGCCCACCTCATCGAGGCGGGCGCTGACTTCTTCATCATGCCCTCCATCTACGAGCCGTGCGGCCTCAACCAGATGTACTCCCTCAAGTACGGCACGCTGCCCATCGTGCGCGCCACAGGCGGCCTCAACGATACCGTCGAGCAGTATGACGAGGCGACGGGCGCGGGTACGGGCTTCAAGTTCTGGGAGCCGAGTGCGGCGGCCATCTACTACACGGTGGGCTGGGCTATCAGTACCTACTACGACCGTCCAGCTCACATGGCGCAGATGATACAACGCGCCATGACACGCGATTTCTCGTGGGAGCGTAGCGTGGACGGCTACCTGGCCGCCTACCAGCGGGCTATTCGCAACAAGCACGGCGGTTAGTCGTCTATCCCGTACAAACTACCCCGCAGGGCCAACGGCCAAGCGACGAGGACGCAGGCCAGCGCGGCTGGAAGAGGCTTCTTTCTATCCGCCCTGGCCCGCGTCTGACCGTCGCGGGGCCACGTAAGAATCGCCTCCCTCTTGCTCACCAACAAACACGGATGACGTTACTTTCTGGGACTCCCCGGTGGGGAAGAGAGCGAGGACGTGTGACCCAGCAGACGACAAACGGCAGCCCGACGGCGACTGAGCGCATCACGCTAGGTGGCGGCTGCTTCTGGTGCATCGAGGCGGTATACGACGACTTGCAGGGTATTCTCAGTGTCGAGTCTGGCTACGCGGGCGGCCAGACCGCTAACCCTACCTACAAGCAGGTGTGCAGTGGCACAACCGGCCACGCCGAGGTCATCGACGTTACTTTCGACCCGCGCCAGATTCCACTGGATGACATCCTGGACGTGTTCTTCCACGTCCACGACCCGACGACCCTCAACCGCCAGGGGGCCGACGTGGGCACACAGTACCGCTCCATCATTCTATATCGCAGCGAGGCGCAACGTGCGGCGGCTGAGGCGGCGAAGCAGCGCGCCCAGGCTGAGTGGGCCAACCCCATCGTCACCGAGATTGCTCCCCTGGATACATTCTACAACGCCGAGGACTACCATCAGGAGTACTTCGCCAATAACCCCTACCAGGGTTACTGCCAGGTCGTGATCGCGCCGAAGGTCGCCAAGTTCCGCAAGCAATACGCTCAGCGCCTCAAGGCATAGGGAGCCACGCATACTTGTCGTGACAGGGTATCGTGAAGACACAAAGGCACGAAGCGGGATGATGAATACCTGCTTCGTGCCTTCGCGGCTGTGTGTCTTGGTGTTCCATGCGGGCGGAAAATCCATCATATGGCGGATGCGCTATCGGCTGATCGCGCTTTGACGCGGGGCGGTAGCTGTGGTATCCTTGCGGCATCGATATTGGCGTTGACGGAGACGTGCGTCGGGGTGTCCCGTGTTCAGAGAGCCGCCGGGTGGTGCGAGGCGGCCGCGGTCCCCAGGCGTTCCCCTCTTGAGCAGCCCTCGGAAACGGCCCTCGTCGGCCGATTAAGAGTGGCCGGTTGGCTCCCGCTAGCGAGCCTGTGAGGCCCACCGCGCCTGAGCGGCGGGCGAACCCAGGTGGCACCACGAGCGCTCCTCGTCCTGAACGGACGGGGAGCTTTTGATTCCACAGGAGGACTCATGATTGACATCAATCGTTTGCGCGAGCGGCCCGACGAGATTCGGGATGCCCTGGTCCGCCGCGAGGCTGACCCGGCCGCCGTCGACCGCGTGCTGGCGTTGGACGAGCAGCGCCGCGCCCTCTTGCAGCAGATCGAGGCTCTCAAGGCCGACCTGAACGCCGGCTCGCGACAAACCGGTAAGCTGACGCCCACCGAGCGGCCTGCCCATATCGAGCGCATGCGCGAGTTGGGCGACCGTATCAAGGCTATGGAGCCGGAGGTGGAGCGGGTGGAGCAGGACCGCGACGCGCTGCTGCTCGACCTCCCCAACGTGCCCGCTGCCGACGTACCGCTGGGCGACGAGAGCCACAACATCGTCGTGCGGCAGGAGGGTGAGCCGCGCGCCTTCGACTTTGAGCCACTGCCCCACTGGGAGTTGGGGGAGCGGCTGGGCATCATCGACTTCGAGGCGGGTATCAAGCTGTCAGGGTCGCGCTTCTACGTGCTGAGGGGTATGGGGGCGCGGCTGCAGCGCGCGCTCATCCAGTTCTGCCTCGACCTGCACGCCGACCAGGGCTACACCGAGATGTACACGCCCTTCATGGTGCGCGAGGCGTGCATGTGGAACGCGGGCCAACTGCCCAAGTTCTACGACAACCTGTACCGCGACGCCGAGGAGGACTACTGGTTCGTGCCGACGGCCGAGGTTCCGCTGACCAACATTCCGGCCGGCGAGATTCTCGATGTGGCCCAGCTGCCCCTTAACTGGACGGCCTACACACCTTGCTTCCGCCGCGAGAAGATGGCCGCCGGCCGCGATGTGCGCGGCATCAAGCGCGGCCATCAGTTCGACAAGGTGGAGATGTACAAGTTTGTCCTGCCCGAGACCAGCTATGCTGAGCTTGAGCGGCTGACTGCCGATGCCGAGGATACCGCGCGCCGCCTGGGGCTGCCCTTCCGCACCAAGCTGCTGGCGACCGGCGACCTGGGCTTTGCGTCGACCAAGACCTACGACATCGAGCTGTGGGCGCCCGGCCAGCAAGAGTGGCTGGAGGCCAGCTCGTGCTCGAATGTGGAGGACTTCCAGGCCCGCCGCGCCAACATCCGCTTCCGCCGCGAGGCGCGTGGCAAGCCGGAGTACGTTCATACCCTCAACGGCTCAGGCCTGGGCATGCCGCGCACCGTCATCGCCATCCTGGAGAACTACCAGCAGGCCGATGGCAGCGTGGTCATCCCCGCTGCCCTGCGCCCTTACATGCGCGTCGAGCGCATCGCGGCGGGCTGACGGCCGACGACCGACGACCGACCACGGGCAAGGGCGTGTCTCTGGTGGTCTTTGGCAGGCACACAGGCGCGAGGCCACGACGCAGAGACATAAGGGTTCCTCGTCGTGCCTCTGTGCCCTTAGCGCCCTGGACAGATGCGGTACGGCCTGTGGTCGGTGGTCGCAGCTCGTAAGAGCCTGCGCCCCCGGTCATCTAACCCATGCCGGGAGGGATGGCAGAGTGGACGATTGCGGCGGTCTTGAAAACCGTTGAGCCGCAAGGCTCCGGGGGTTCGAATCCCCCTCCCTCCGCCATATTCCGCGTGGTTAAGGGATGTACCGGCGATGCGACAATATTGGGGCGGCAATCAAGACGTTTAAGAAACGAAAAATGACAACATTTTGCCAACACTGCCTCTGAAAAGGCGGCGACGACAAATCACACGAGATCAACGCTGCCGGAAATCAATCTTTCGATTTCAGGATCGATTTTCTGAATCTCTTCGATCTGGAGAAATACCCGCGTAAGG
>DAOUDG010000089.1:0-83738 GCA_034431435.1 Anaerolineae bacterium
GCCCAGCTTGGGGAAGCCGAAGGTGACGGTCGTATCGGCGGCCAGGGTCGCCGGGTCGGCGGCGCCCGTGTCGGCGTTGACGCCGCTCGGTACATCGACGGCGATGACCACGGCGTCGTCGCGCTTGCCGTCGCGCACGCGGGCCATCAAGTCGGCCAGCTCACCCTCGATGGGCCGCGATGTCCCGATGCCCAGCAGCGCGTCGATGATGATGTCAGCGTCGTCGAGGGCCACGGCCAGGGCCGCGCCGTCGGCGTCGTCCTCGGCGCGGGTGATTTTCACATCAGCCGACGCGGCCGCCTCATACACAGGGTCGGCGGCGGGATGCCGCCAGACATAGGCGCGCGCCGGCGCGCCTGCCTGGGCCAGGAAGCGCGCCGCCACCAGGCCGTCGCCGCCATTATTGCCGGGGCCGACCAGAACGAGCACGATGCCGGGGTCAGGGCCGTAGTCGCCCAGGATGACCTCGGCGACGGCCTCGCCCGCCTGCTCCATCAGGTCGGCCAGGGAGACACCCTGCGCCTCGGCCGCGCTCTCAATCTGCCGCATCTCAGCGCTGGTAACTAGCTTCACGCCTTCCTCCTGACTGATCGCCTAGCGAACCTCTAGCCCGCGGGTCGCTGTCCTTGTTCCTGGCTCGATTGTACATCAACCTCTGGGAAATTCCAGGCGGTTCCACGATTTCTGCTGCATCAGCCCGATCGACAATGGGATGTCATCTACTCGTTCATGGATCAGGGTCGGCTCTGCGTTCATGCCGCCAAGTATACGTCGCTGGCCCGTCTTCTTCAGGCGCGTTTACGCGAAAGATGAGAACGTGCAACGTTGACAAGCGACGGGGTTAGGCCTATACTATTGAGCACTGTCTTGGCCGACCCTCTATGCTTGCACAGGTAGGTATTATGCCGCTCCCTTTTATCGGCATCCCGACGCACAACGAACGCTCCAAAGAGGATAAATTCCCGCCACGCTACGCCATGAGCCAGAGCTATACCTGGGCCGTGGAAGAGGTGGGCGGGGCGCCGTTCCTGGTGCCGCTGCTTCAGGATAAGAACACTCTGCGCACCCTCTACGACCAGATGGACGGCTTGCTCCTGGCCGGCGGCGGCGACCTGGATCCCGCCCGCTACGGCGAAGCGCCTCATCCCAATCTGCTGGATGTGGACGTGCTGCGTGATCGTGTTGAGACGATTATGACCCAGTGGGCGCTGGCCGAGGGCAAGCCGCTCCTGGCTATCTGTCGCGGCGTGCAGATGCTGAACGTTACGGCCGGGGGAACCCTGTATCAGGACCTCCCCACGCTACGCCCGTCGAATCTGGTGCACCAATGGCATCTGCTGCGCCCGCGCCACTATCGCGCCCACGCGGTGGATGTCCAGCCCGGTACGCGCCTGGAGCGCATCTTTGGCGCGCCGCGCGTTCAGGTCAATAGCCTGCATCACCAGGCGGTCAAGGACGTGGCGCCTGGTTTCGTTGTCAACGCCGTGGCCTCCGACGGCCTGATCGAGGGCATCGAAAGCCCCAACGGTCATTTCGTGGTCGGCGTCCAGTGGCACCCCGAGGTTCTCGCCATCGAGGACCCGTCGATGCGCCAGTTGTTCGCCGCCTTCGTCGAGGAGGCGGCCGCCTATCGCGCCCAGCGCCTCGGCATGGACCGCGCCGCGTGATGATGACCCGCCCTGCCTCTGGGTGAGAATCTAGTCGCGACGAAGGATGAAGGACCCATGACCCATAGCACACCGCTTCGTCGGGTTGCCTCTTGGTCGCGGGTCCTTCGCCTTTGGCCCCTGGTCCCCTGATGCCTGATTCCCGGCCCGTCGGTGTCTTCGACTCCGGCGTCGGCGGCCTGTCCGTCCTACGCGAGATTCGCCGCCTCCTGCCCGGCGAAGACCTCCTCTACTTCGCCGACAGCGCCAATTGCCCCTACGGACCCCGTCCCCCGGCCGAGATCACCCGCCTGAGCCACGCTGTGGCCGCTGCCCTGATCAGCCAGGGCGCGAAACTCATCGTCGTCGCCTGCAACACCGCCTCGGCGGCCGCTCTCACCTCCCTGCGCCAGAGCTTCCCTGTCCCCTTCGTCGGCATGGTCCCTGCGGTCAAGCCGGCCGCGATGCAGACCCGCAGCGGCAAGGTGGGCGTGCTGGCGACGGAAGGGACGGTGGCTGGCGGCTTGTACCATGATGTTGTGGAGCGGTTTGCCGAGGGTGTCGAGGTCCATACCCAGGTCGGCCACGGCCTGGTCGAACTCGTCGAGGCCGGCGACATCGATAGCCCCCACACCGACGCAGTCGTCGCCGCCTACATCCATCCCCTGGTCGAGGCGAGCGTGGATACCCTCGTCCTCGGCTGTACCCACTATCCCTTTCTCATCCCCAGCATCGCGCGGGTCAGCGGTGGGCAGTTGACGATTATCGAGCCGAGCGCCGCCGTCGCCATTCAGACCCGGCGCGTGCTGGCCGAGCGCGACCTGCTCAACCCGCAGCCGCGCGGCGTGACCCATTACTTCACGTCGGGGGCTGTCGGGCAGTTTGAGGTCGTGTTGGGGAAGTTGATGGGGGGCGCAGAGATGGGAGGCCAGGGATTGGCGATTACGGGCTGGCCGCACTGCGGTTAGCAGGGACCAGCGCCTCGCGCAGGCCGTCCAGGGTGATGTTTGCGCCGCTCTGGATGAGAACGACCCGCCTGTCCGCCAGGCGGTCCCGGAGGGCGAGCGCGCCGGCCAGCGGGGCCGCCCCGGCGGCCTCGGTCAGGCTCCGCGCGTGCTCCAGCATCAGCACGATGGCCTCGCGCAGCGCATCGTCCGATACCAGGATGAAGTCGTCCAGACGTTCACGCAGAATGGCCTGCGGCAGGCTGAAGCTGCTGCCCGTTGCCAGACCCTCGGCAAAGGTGTGGATGGAAGCCGTGCGTGGGGCACGGTCGCGCCACGCCAGGTAAGCGGCGGGGGCCTCGGTGGACTGCACGCCGATGACCTGGATGCGAGGGTCGATGGTCTTGGCGACGATGCCTGCGCCCGCGGCGCCGCTCCCGCCGCCGATGGGCACGATTACCACATCGACGTCGGGTAACTCCTCGACCACTTCCAGGGTATGCGTGCCGACGCCGGCAATGAGCAGTGGCTCGTCGCCGGAGTGGATGTAGCGCAGACCGCGCTCGGCCGCTACGCTCTCGACGTACTCGCGGGCCTCGTCGAAGTTGCGCCCGTGCAGTACCACCTCCGCGCCCAGGTCGCGCATGGCCGCCACCTTGAGAGGGTTGGCGCCCTCCGGCGCGCCCACGATAACCGGCGCCCCAAATAGCCGCCCCGCGTAGGCGATGGACTGGCCGTGGTTACCCGTCGAGGAGCAGATCAGCCCCGCTTCGCGCTCACGCGGACTGAGTTGCGAGACGAGGTTGACACCGCCGCGCACCTTGAATGCGCTGGTCGGCAGCGCCGACTCGTACTTGACCCACACCTCCGCACCCAGCAGGCGACTCAGCCCGGCGGAGTGGCGTAGGGGCGTTGGAGCCAGGTAGGGGCGAATCTGGTGGCGGGCGCGATAGACGTCGCGGAGGGTCGGGGGCTGAAGCATACAGTCTCCTCAGCGGCGCACAACGCGGCCGTCAACGATCGTCACGCCCGCCGTCGAGGCCGGTGTGAAGCCACCAGTCGCCGTTGGGATAGGGGGCGGCGCGGGCAAACCGAGGTTGAGCAGGCGTGTCGCGCCCCACATCAGGGTCATGGTGGGAATGTATTGGGTGCCGGGGATGATCGCCTCCAGCATGGCGGGAGCCTTGAGAGCGTCCAGGCGCAGCCATCGCAGGACCAGCCACGCCAGGGGCGCGGCAAACGTATCCAGGGCCAGGTCCATCAGGTCGAGAAACATCGCCACCCGCAGGGGCACGACCCGCATGGTCTCGAAGAATCCCGCGCCGGGCGGAATGTCTAGCCGACGGATGTCGCGGTAGGTCAGCACGAGCAGGACGCTCGCGGCGATGCCCGCCACGATGGAGACGAAGAGCATCACTTGCAGGATGCTGAGCAGAGTCTGCCCGAAACTACTATCCACCGCTTCACCCTCCTGTCACTAACCTGATGTTCACCCTGACAGCTCTGATAATTGCCACGCCGCATCATTAGATGCACCGAGTGGGCAGATTCTTAGTCCCTGTGCGGCTGGACGAGCGCCGCTCCTCCAGCGCAGGTTGACCCCAGGCGAGGGTGTGAGTATCCTTTCTCTTTACGTAGAGAGCCGTTTGGAGTTGCGCGCGTGTTCTTTGATGAAGCTCGAATATTCGTGAAAGCGGGCGACGGTGGCAATGGCATCGTCGCCTTCCGACGTGAGAAGTTTGTGCCACGTGGTGGCCCCTCCGGCGGCAACGGTGGCCGGGGTGGTGACGTGATCCTCGTCGCCGACGATAGGTTGCAGACCCTCATCGACTTCAAGAAGCGTTCCCACTTCCGCGCCGAGCGCGGCGGGCACGGCGGTGGCAGCAACATGCAGGGCGCCAACGGCGAGTCCCTGCGGATTCGTGTACCCGTCGGCACGGTGGCGCGCAATGAGGCGGGTGACCTGCTGGCCGACCTGCTGGCGGCGGGCCAGCAGGTTGTTGTCGCGCGGGGCGGCAAGGGCGGGCGAGGCAACGCCTCGTTTGCCAGCGCCGCCCAGCAGGCGCCGCGCTTTGCCGAGAAAGGGGAACCCGGCGAAGAGTTGTGGGTCAGCCTGGAGTTGAAGCTGGTGGCCGATGTCGGCATCGTGGGCGTGCCCAACGCGGGCAAGTCGACCCTGTTGGCGGCGGTCAGCGCGGCGCGACCCAAAATCGCCGATTACCCGTTTACAACCCTCGTTCCCAACCTGGGTGTCGCCGAGGTCGACCACCGCGTCTTTGTGTTGGCCGACATCCCCGGCCTCATCGAGGGCGCGAGCCAGGGCATCGGCCTCGGTTTCAAGTTCCTGCGCCACGTGGAGCGCACTCGCGTTCTCATTCATCTCGTGGACGGTCTCTCCGAGGACCCGCTGGGTGATATGGAGATGATCAATCACGAGCTAGACGTGTTCGACCCGCGCATGAGCCGTAAACCCCAGATTGTGGCCTTCAACAAGATGGACGTGCCGCAGGCAGCGGAACGCTGGCCGGCGGTACAGGCCGCCATCAGCGGACGGGGCCTGCCCGCCTATGCCATCTCGGCAGCGACGGGGCAGGGCGTCCAGGCGTTGCTGCGTGGCGTGGCCGAGGCCCTAGCGACGGCCCCCGAACCACTACCCGTGGACGAGATACCTGTCCTGCGCCCCGAGCCGGATGAGGACTTCTTCGAGATAACCCGGCTGGGGCCAGGCGAGTTTCGCGTTGTCGGGACGCGCATCGAGCGCGCCGCACGCCGCACCGATTGGGATAACATGGATTCGATTCAGCGTTTCCATCGCATCGCGCGGGCGATCGGCGTTGAACAGGCGCTGCTCGAGGCGGGGGTTGGCGAGGGTGACACGGTGCATGTCGCCGACATCATCGAGTTGGAGTGGGACTAGATGCCCGCGCGGCGCATCGGCGTCTTTGGCGGAACCTTCGACCCGATTCACATCGGCCATCTGGTCGCGGCGGAGGAGGTTCGCGTCGAGTGTCACCTGTCGCGGGTGGTTTTCGTGCCGGCCGGCTCGCCGCCCCACAAACAGGGCCTGAACATCACTCCGCCGGAGCATCGTCTGGCGATGGTAGAGTTGGCGTTGCAGGATAACCCGCACCTGACGGTATCCACCATCGACATCGATCGGCCGGGGCCGTCCTACACGGTGGACATGCTGTCGCTGTTGCATGAGCAGTGGGGAGCGGGAACCGACATTTACTTTATCATGGGGCGCGATTCGCTGGCCGACCTGCCGAACTGGCACGAGCCGCAGCGGCTGCTGCAGCTGGCCTATCTGGTGTGCGTCGACCGACCGCGCTATGAAGTGGACATGGCGAGGCTCGACGCGGCTATTCCGGGCATCACCGAGCGGCTCGTGTTTGTGTCGATCCCAGGCATTGCCTTCTCGTCGTCGGACATTCAGCGGCGGGTGCGTGCTGGCCGACCCATCAAGTACCAGACGCCGGAAGCCGTCGAAGCGTACATCTACGCTCAGAACCTGTACAGCCCGGAGCGCGACGAGGCCGTAGAAAGGATGTTGTAATGCCGCATTTCGATCTTAAAGAGCTACTGATGGCAGTTGGCTATGTAGGTGTTTTTCTGATTGTCTTCGCCGAGTCGGGCCTGTTCGTAGGCTTCTTCCTCCCCGGCGATAGCCTGTTGTTTACGGCGGGCTTCCTGGCGTCGGCAGGGTTCTTCAATCTGCCGCTGCTGGTCTTGATTGTGGTTATCGCGGCCATCGTCGGCGACCAGGTGGGCTATCTGTTTGGGCGGCACGCCGGTCCTCGCATTTTCACCCGTGAGGACTCGCTCCTCTTCCACAAGAAGAATCTGTACGCGGCCCAGGCGTTCTACGACAAGCACGGCGGCAAGACCATCATCCTGGCCCGCTTCATGCCTGTCGTGCGTACATTCGCCCCCATCGTGGCCGGGGCGGGCGAGATGAAGTATAGCCGCTTCACTTTCTTCAACGTCATCGGCGGGATTGTGTGGGGCGTGGGCGTCACCGTCGCGGGCTACTTCCTGGGTAGCCTGATCCCCGACATCGACCGCTACCTGCTACCCATTATCGCCCTGATTGTCATCGCTTCTGTCGCGCCGCCCGCCTGGCACTTCTGGAAAGATAACAAGACTCAGATCAAGGCCCTGGTGCGGCAGAAGCTGGGCCGCGCCCCAAAGGCCACTGCGCCATCGAGCCAGCCGGACGTGGAGTAGGCGACCAGGGGCCGAGAATCGACCACGAACGAACGACCACGGACCAGAGGGCTACCCTCCTGGTCCGTGGTCGTTTGTCTTCCCCTACAAGCTCGCGCTGGATGTGGCCGGCCGCGTTACAGGTCGCTCTCCCAGGGGAGAAAGTTGTTCCAGCGCCCCGCCAGGTAGGTCTTGGTGACGCCGAACAGATCGGCCTGGCGGCGGATGTGGTCCTCGATCTGGGCGTAGTTGAGGCCGTCCACCTCCTGAATCATGCTCACTTTGCGCGCATAGTACAGGGGCAGCAAGGCCATGACAACCTTATCGGGGTCGCCCTCGCCCTTGTTGTAGATCACCGCGAAGTCGTAGACGATACGCGCCCACAGGTCAGCCGGGAAGGGCTGACCACCCTCGGAGCCGATGACCGCGAGCGCCTCTTCATAGTTCTCCGGCGATAGGACGACTTCCCAGGCGCCCCGGAAACGGCGTGTGCCCTTGCGAATCGCCTCCCGTATCGCCTGACGCATGGCAGGCACCGGCTCCGGCTCCATGCGCACGAAGTCGCCGTATACGGGCACCGGTAGCGCGCCGCTGCTGGTCGGCCACTTGCGGCGATAGATGGAGATGAGGCGGAACAGGGTGCTGACGACTTGCAGGAACTTCGGCTCGAAGCCGACCGTCGGGTCGCGGAAGTCATGGGTCTTGGTGCCGAGGGGAGCCTGGCCGAGCCGCCAGCCATCGTTGATGGCGAGGGTCGTCATCCAGATGTGGATGCCGAAGCGCGCCACGTCCGTCTCCCAGACGTCACGTCCCAGGAAGTCGTTGATGATCGCGCCGGAGAGGGCGACTTCACCGCCCAGGGGCTGCCGCACATCCATCCCGTACAAGGCGCGGGTGAGCGGGTAGGCCAGGTTATCGTTGATGGTTACTTCGTGGCTGTGGCGACTGTAGTAGGGCGTGACGTAGTCTACCTGGCCGTCGAGAATCGGCCGGGCGAGGCGCGACACCCAATCCGGCGTGATGCTGCGCAGATCGGCATCGACGACCATGCAGGCCGAGGCTCGCACCTGCTGAGCCACCTCGAACATGGCCCGCATGGCGCTGCCCTTGCCCATGATGCCCTGGTAACTGGTGACGATGCGCTGCACGTTGCGCTGCAAGCGCGCGTGGGAGGCCACTTGTATCGTGTCGTCCGTGGACATGCCGTCGGCGACGACCACGACGGCACGCGCGTCGGGAAAGTGCACCTGCGCACCCTCGGCCACGACACCCATGACATTGGCGATGGTCTTGGCATTCTTGTAAGTGGGGATACCGATGACAAGATCGGCGTGTCCGATCGCTCGAACACGCCGCAAGGCATCCGAACGCAACGCGCTATCGACGAAAATCACCTGACTTCTCCTCAGCGAACGCTTTACAGAATTATACACCATTTGGATGAGCATGGAATGAGAAGTTTGCCCAGCGAGGGTGTTCCCTCTACAATTTTCGGCTGACGTTATCCCCGCGAAGGAGCAGGCTATGGACCTGAGGCGCACCATCCGCGACATCCCCGACTTCCCCATCGAAGGCGTCCTGTTCCGCGACATCACCACCCTGCTCAAGGAGCCGGACGCCTTCCGCACCGCTATCGATAGCCTTGTCCATCACTACCAAGCTATACCCCTCGATCTCATCGTCAGCATCGAGTCGCGCGGGCATATCTTTGCCTCGCCCCTGGCCTATGCGCTGCACACCGGGCTGGTGCCGGTGCGCAAACCGGGCAAGCTGCCCGCCGACAAGATTGCCGTGTCCTATGAACTGGAGTATGGGACGGAAAGCCTGGAGATGCACCGCGACGCGGTCGCGCCGGGGCAGCGGGTGCTGGTCGTGGATGACCTCATCGCCACGGGCGGCTCGGCGCGCGCGGCGATTCAACTGGTCGAAGAGCTAGGGGGACAGGTGGTCGGGGCGGCATTCCTGATTGAGTTGACGTTCCTCAACGGTCGCGACGCCCTGGCGGGCTACGACGTATTCTCGGTGCTCCAATACTGAACGAGGGTGAAGATCGAGGGGGGATTACCACTCTGGCTACAGGATAATCTGATCCTATAGCCCGCTCAACCTGACCGCCATCGCCAATCATGTTGCGACGACGAAGGCGATGGCGTGTTCGCGGGTGTGCGACAGGCTGACGGCCAGCTGAGTCAGGCCCAGGTCGGCGATACGACTGGCGGCCCGACCGTGGAGCATCACCACCGGTCGCCCCCGCGCATCGTTCGCAATCTCAATGTCGCGCCAGCCCACGTCGCCGATGCCCGTCCCCAGGGCTTTGGCGACGGCTTCCTTGGCGGCGAAGCGCGCTGCCAGGCGCTCCGCCGAGCCGGCGCAGGCGGCGCGCTCGGCCCGGGTGTAGACGCGGGTCAGGAAACGCTCGCCGTGCCGGGCGAGGACGTCTTGCACGCGCGCCACCTCAATCAGGTCAACCCCCAGTTCCATACCCTGTTACCCTCTAGCCATCTCAGGCCCCGCCACGCCCAGGGCGTAGGCTTCGGGGGTTAGCCAGCGCTGCGCGACCGCCTGCACGTCATCTAGCGTGACGGCGTCGATCAGCCCCGGCAGGCGATACAGGTAGTCCAGGCCCAGGCCGTATAGCTCAATGTCCAGTATCTCGCTGGCCACGCTATCGTTGGTCTCCACGCTCAGAGGCAGGGAGCCGGTCAGGTAGGCTTGAATGTCGGCCAGTTCGGACGGCTCGACGGGCTGGTCGCACATGCGGCGCATCTCGTCCAGAATCAGCCCCACCGCGCGCTCGACGTGTTGCGGGTTGACGCCTGCGTAGGCATACCACGGCCCCGCCCCCAGGCCCGCGTCGAAGGTCGAACGCGCGTAGTAGGCGAGGCCCGCCTCCTCCCGCACCCGCTCGCCCAGTCGGCCACCCAGGCCCGCCTGTCCCAGCATCGAGTTCATCACCACCAGCGGTACGTAGTCGGGGTGATCGTGGGCCGGTCCGAGCACCCCGAGAACCAGGTCGCTCTGCGTCTTGCCGGGTAGCTCGACTGTCTCCTGGCGGATGTCGCCGAGGGGAGGCACGACGGGCAGGGTTGGCGCGGCAGGCGCGGCGCCCCGCCAGTCGCCAAGGGCCGTTTCCAGGAGGGACAGCGCCTCATCGGTGCGGACGGCTCCGGCTACGACCAGAATGCTATCCTGCGGGCCATAGTGATCGGCGTAGAAGGTGGCGAGATCATCGCGGGTCAGATTGGCGACGGTATCACGGGAGCCAGACACGGGCCGCGCGAACGGGTGATCGGGTGGATACAGCAGGCGAGCGAAAGCCTGGTAGGCGACGACGCGGGTGTTGGCCTCGCGTTGGCGTAGGCTATTGAGAAGCTGGCCCCGAACCCGCCCTACGTGGTCGGCGGGGAAGACTGGCCCTTGCAGCACGTCGCCCAGGATGTCCACCAGCATGGGCAGGTCATCGTGCAAGCACTTGCCGCCGAAGGTCGTCAGAAACACGCCACTGGCGATGCCGAGCGTCGCGCCTACCGACTCGATGCTCTCGGCAATGTCGGCGAAGGAACGCCGCGCTGTGCCCCTCGTCACGAGGGACGCCGTGAACTGGGCCAGGCCGGCCGCCTCCCTCGGCTCGTGCGCGCTGCCGACGCGCAGGACACCGTGAAGGACGACGGCCTGACTGGTCCAGTTTTCGCGCACCAGAACTGTCATGCCATTGGACAGACGATGTCGCGTCACATCATGCGGGCCGGGCAGCAAGACCCTGGCCGCCGCGCCAGTGGAGTCTAGGTTCAAGGATAGCTCCGCTCCCAGGCTGAGGCCTGGGGTGTGTACCAACCGACGACCCGCCGGGCAGGCACAAGATACGTCGCGGCGACGCGCTGGACATCGGCGGCGGTGACGGCCTGGAGTCGTCCCAGCAGCTCGTCTAGCATCCGATAGTCGCCGAGGATCTCGGCGGCCCCCAGGCGCGAGGCCTGCCCGCCGACCGTCTCGGTGACATAAGCTACCTGCGCCCGCACCTGTTTGAGGGCCTTTGTCATCTCGCGCTCTTCGACCGGCTCACTGGCAACGCGCTCGACCTCCCGTTGCAGCGCGGCCTCAACGTCGGCGGGACTCTCACCGTCGCGCACGGTCGCACTGAAGGCGAACAGATAGGGGTCTAGGGACGCGCCGTAAGAGCTGGACACGGTTGTCGCCAGCTCGGCCTCGACCAGGGCCTGGTACAGGCGCGACGAACGATGCTGGGCGCTTGCGCCATCGAGGATGGCATCGAGCATCGTGAGCGAGTAGTAGTCGGGGTCGCTCACGCTCGGCGTGCGATATACCATCTGCACGAAGGCCGTGGGGTCGGGGCCGGTCAGGTGAACCCGCCGCTCACCGGCCATCGGCGGCTCGGCGCGGGTCACGGGCGGGGGCGGGGCGGCGGCGGGGATGGCGCCGAACAGGTCCACGATGCGCGCCAGGAGCGCGTCCGGCGCGAAGTCGCCGCTGGCGACGATGATGGCGTTGTTGGGGGTGTAGTAGGTCTGGTAGTGGTGATAGAGCTGGTCGCGGGTGATAGTACGCAGGTCGGCCTTGTCACCGATGATGGCGTGGTGATAGGGGTGAACGCGAAAGGCCAGGGCGCGCACCTCCTCGCCCAGCCGCCAGCCGGGCGAGTTCTCGTGGCCTTCGCGCTCGGAGATAATGACGGTGCGCTCCGACTCAACATCGTCAGGGTCGAACAGGGCGTTACGCATCCGGTCACTCTCGATGCGCAACGCTAGGTCCAGGCGCTCGACGGGCAGGGTGGCGTAATACCTGGTCGAGTCCATGCTGGTCATGCCGTTCCAGACACCGCCCTCGCGCTCGATGGCGCGCTTGAGGGATTGGGCCGGGAAGGTGGGCGTGCCCTTGAATAGCATGTGCTCGACGAAGTGGGAGATACCCGTCTCGCCCGTGCGTTCGTTGCGGCTACCAACGCGGTAGAAGGTCCAGAACGAGGCGACCGGGGCATGGGTCATGCGTTTGAGAATGACCGTCAGCCCATTGTCTAGGGTCGTGTAGAGGGGGTCGGTCAAGCGGACGCTCCTGCAACGCGCGAACTCGGCGGGCATGGAGGATTATACCACAAGCGGCGACCAACCACCGACCACCCGGTTAGCTTCGTGGTCGGTGGTTGGTCGTCAGAGGTCAGGCCTCAGTCATTCCCGCCGACAGGCGTCATGATGACCGCGCCGGTTGGCTCGCGCTCGGCCTGGTTGGACGCGTAGCCGCGCCCCACGCCGCGATACACGAAGCCCAGGTTGCGCATGACCTGCGGGTCGTACAGATTGCGCCCATCGACGAGGATGGGCAGGCGCATGGCGGCCTTGATGCGTTGCCAGTCCAGGTTCTTGAACTCGTTCCACTCGGTCACGATGATGAGCGCGTCGCAGCCGTCGGCCACCTCGTAGGCGTCCTCGCACAGCGTCACGTCGCGCAGCAGCCGCTCGGCGTTCTTCGTGGCGACGGGGTCGTAGGCGCGGATACGCACGCCCTCGTTCTGCAGCAGGCGGATGATCTCCACCGAGGGCGCTTCGCGCATGTCATCGGTATTGGGCTTGAAGGACAGGCCCAGGATGCCGACGGTGGCCCCATTCAGCTTACCCACCAGTTGACGCACCCGCTGTACGGTGCGACGGCGCATGTCGCGGTTGATCTCGATGACGTCGCGCAGCAACTGGGGGTGTGCGCCGTGGACAGAGGCCATAAACTCCAGGGCCTTCACGTCCTTGGGAAAGCAGCTGCCACCCCAGCCGATGCCCGCGCTCAGGAAGTGGGGACCGATGCGCTTGTCGAGGCCCATGCCCGCCGATACCTCACGCACGTCCGCGCCCAGTTGTTCGCAGATGGTGGCGATCTGGTTGATGAAGGAGATACGCGACGCCAGGTAGGCATTGGAGGCGTACTTGATCATCTCCGACGTGCGCTGGTCGGTGATCATGATGGGCGCGCGCAAGGGCAGATACAGCTGGGCGACCGCCTCGGCGGCGCCCCGATTCATCGAGCCGAGCACGACACGGTCGGGATGCATGAAGTCCCATACCGCGCTGCCCTCAGCGGTGAACTCCGGGTTGGAGACCACGGCAAAGTCGATGGGCCGCTTGAGCCGACCATTCACCACGTCGGTGACAAAGTCACCCGTCCCGATGGGCACGGTGCTGCGGTTGACGATGATGATGGGCTTGACCATGTGGTCGGCGATGCTCTCGGCCGCCGAGCGCACATACTTGAGGTCAGCCTCGCCACCCATGCCCGACGGCGTGTCGACGCAGATGAACACGATGTCGGCTTCGGGTACGGCGTCGGCGTAGGCGGTGGTGAAGGACAGGCGGCCGGCGGCCACGTTGCGCTGCACCATCTCGCCCACGCCCGGCTCGTAGATGGGCATGACGCCCTCGCGCAGCAGCTCAATCTTCCGCTCGTCGATGTCCACGCAGGTCACGGTGTTGCCCAGGTCGGCCAGGCACGTGCCCGTGACGAGACCCACGTACCCCGTACCGATCACAGTGACGTTCTTCATGTTGAAGGCTCCTTATAGCTAGCGCGCAGGATGGCGGCTCAACCCGGGCGCGTCGCAGTCACGGCGACGCTTTGGGGGGACGTGACGGTCATTACCTCGCGGGCCACCCGCTCGCCGATCTCAACGGCGAAGTTGGTGCCGCGATCCCACGGATAGACCTGGCTCATACTGGCCCAGTACAGGCCAGGCAGCGGCGTCGCCAGGGGTGGGATGTGGCGCGAATGGTTGACGGTGACGATAGGTTGGGCGTATGGCTCGCGATGCAGCCACGACGCCCGCAGCCAGGAACGGTCGAAGGCAGGATTGACCTTCTTGAGCGATGGCAGGAAGCGGTCGAGCAGTTCGTCCTGGCTCAGGCGGAAATACTCGTGGGACGGGTCCAGATAGTCGCCCAGATAGACCAGGTGGTCGCCGCCGTAGCGCTCAGGCTCGATGAAGTTGGTATGTTCCACCAGGGCCAGGAAGGGGAACTCGCCCTTGGGCATGTTCACCCAGTACAGGCCGCCGGTCAGGGGCCGTGTCAGCGCCAGCGTCATCACCACCGCCCCCATCGAGCGTAGCGACTTCACCTGCCCCAGGTAGCTATCAGGCAACTGCGGGGCCAGACGGCTGAGCAAGCCCGGCGAGCCGGTGACGATGACCCGGTCGAAGGCCTGCTCTCCGCCGGTGGCGTGTATCTCCCAGCCGCCCGCCGCCACGGGGCGCAGGGCATCCACCGGCGCGGCCAGCTCCACGGTCGCGCCCCGACGCCGCACAGTGGCCAGTAGCTGGTCGACGAAGCCCTGGAAGCCGCCGACGAAGTAGCCGAGCTTGAAGGAGCGAGCCTTGAAGCGCGCCCACAGCCAGGCCATGTTGACCTCATGGGCGTAGGGGCCGAACTTGCCTTCGAGCAGCGGCTCGATGAATACGCTGTATACCCGGTCGCCCATCACGCGCCGCGTCCACTCGGCGGCGGTGGTCTGCTCCAGGGGTCGCCAGTCGCGGATGCCGTACTTGAGGTAGGCGACGGACAGGCCGAGGCGCACGCGGTCGACAACCGGCAGGGCCGGGAAGCGCATCACCGGCAGCGCGCCATTGAGGTTGTAGCCGCGCCCGTTCCACCACTGAGCCGTGATCTGGCTGCGGAAGAAGGTCCTGTCGGCGTAGCCGATGTCCTTCGCCAGGGCCAGGATGGCCGCATCGGTCTCAAAGATGTGGTGATAGAACTTTTCGAGGGGCCAGTCCCAGCGCTCGTCCTTGAAGCCCGCCGCCAGGCCGCCCGCCTGGGGCGCGGCCTCGTAGACGACGACCTGGTGGCCCTCTTTGGTAAGGGTGTTAGCGGCGGTCAGGCCCGCGATGCCAGCGCCTAGAATGCCTATACGCACAGAAATGGTTCCTTCTCGGTCGCCCTGGGCTGACGCCGCAGGGCTGGCCCGCAGTCCCGCAGGGGCTTGGCCCGTTTAGCGCCGCGCGGTTCGTCGCGGCCGCGAGCCGTTGAGTGTCTAGCGCGGCGCGAGGGCGTCCTCGGCCGCTTCCTCGGCCTGCAACTCCTCGCGCACTTCCTGCCATGATAGGTGGGCGCGCCACATGTAGAAGATGCCGAGCAGGGTCACGGGCAGCCACAGCGCTGCGTGAAGCACCAGGGTATAGGCCGTCGCCATCTCAGGATCGACGCCCGCCCCCTTGAGAATCTCGATGCCGGGCGCGTCGAAGGTTCCGACGTAGCCGGGCGCGGCGGGAATGGTGGTGAACAGGTTGACGATACCGTTCATCAACATCAGCACGAAGAAGCTCACGCTGAAAGGGAAGGCGTGCATGACGACCCAGTACTTGAGCGTCTCCAGCAGCCAGATGACGACGGACGTGCCAAACAGTATGGAGATGTCGCGGCCGCTGCGCAGAGAGTGGAGGCCCTTGATGAAGCGGTCGAACATCTCCAGCGCGCTGTCATGGAAGCGGGCGGGAACAAAGCGCCTCAGTACCCAGTTGAAGGCGATGCTCGCCGCAGCCGGCGACGCCGCGAGGTACAGGAAGAAGGCCAGCGCGCCGACGAACAATCCGGTGAAGATGACGACGAAGAAGCGCAGCGAGTCGCTGATGGCGAAGAAGGGCAGGGTGATGAATACGAAGAACAGCATCACCAGCCCGTCGAAGATGCGCTCGATGAGCACCGTCGGCAGGCTCGCGCTCATAGGGATGCCGTCGCTGCGGCGCAACACGTAGGAGCGGAGCACCTCACCCGCACGGGCGGGGTAGATGTTGTTGCCCATGTAGCCGATGACGACCATCGGAAACAGGCGCGGGACGGGGATCGACTTCATCGGGCGCAACATATAGTGCCAGCGCCAGGTACGCGCCACGACCGCCAGGAAGTAGACACCGATGCCGGGGATGAGCCACCAGTACTGGGCCTCTTTCAGCGCGGCCCATACCTGATCGAGCTTCTGGCCGCGCAGCGCGATGTAGAGAAAGATCGCGCTGATCGCCACCCCCAGCCAGAACCGCCACGACTTCAAACGTCCTCCCTCACCCATCACGCTTACGACTCGACAAGTCGCCTATTATACTCGCTCGCCACCGCCGTGCCCAACTATGATAACGCCAGTACCCCACTGCGTTATCATAGTTGGGCACGGCAGAGTTAGCGGGATCGGTCTGCCATGCCAGGACACGCAGGACACCACGGCACGAAGCAAAACCCTGATGTCGCTGCCTCGCGCCTTCGTGCCTTGGCGTCCTTTGCGCGAGAGAGAGGGCGACACGGCCGCCTGCCAATGGACGGAGCGGGGAAACGGCCTAGAATTGGCCCCATGGACTGTCATATTTCCTGGTTGGGAGGTGCTTCTAGAGTGGACACCACCGACAGGGGGCGAGCGCATTGGCAACTCTCGTGAACCGAGCAGCCTACGCCGCCAGAGCGGCCGATGAGCGCGCCTTCGAGGCCCTGTTCGCCGCCGAGTACGGCCGGGTCGTCGCCATCGCCTACCGCGTCCTGGCTGACCGCCAGGAGGCGGAGGACGTGGCGCAGGAGGTCTTCTACGACTTCCACCGCCGTCACCCGGCCGACGCGCCCTGGGCCGCCGCCTGGCTGCACAAGGCTGCTGCGCACACCGCCCTCAACGCTGCCCTCCACCGTGCCCGGCGGGATCGCCACGCGGCGGGCCACGCCCGCACCGAGGCGGACCGTTGGCAGGCGCGCGACGAGGCCGACCCCCAGCGAGCCGCCGAGGCGAGCGAGCAGCGGCGAGTCGTGGCCGAGGCGTTGGCGCGGCTGCCGGAGCGCAGCGCGACCGTTCTCAGCCTGCGCTACGGCGGGCTGAGCTACGCCGAAATCGCCGCCGCCCTGGGGGTGGGTGTCAACCAGGTGGGAACGCTGCTGAACCGGGCGGAAGCCGCGCTGCGGAAGGAGCTGGGCTATGACACACGTGAATGACGGCCTGTTGCGCCGTCTGGCGGATGAGGGCGAGCAGGGCTTCGCGCTGGACGCGGATGCCGCGGCTCACCTGGCGGGCTGCGCCGACTGCCAGACGCGCCTCGCCGCCGTCATCGCCTCGGCCCAGGCGACTGCCGCGCTGTTCAGCGATCCTGCCCCCGCCACCGAGTGGGGCCTGGCTCTGGCGCGACTGCGTGCCCGCGAGGCCTACCCCGCCCCCGCGCCGGCCCCGATCATGGAAAGGATGCTGCCCGTGACAGTCCAGAATCCGCTGCGCCGTTGGCTCAAGCCCCTGACTGCGCTGGTCGTCGTCGCCCTGGCGGCGGCGCTACTCGCGCTGACGCCCCTCGGCTCCTATGCCCAGGGCGTGCTGAACCTGTTCACCCCCAGGCAGTTCGTCGCCGTGCCCGTCACCGATGCCCAACTGCGTACCCTGCCCGACCTGAGCGACTTCGGGACGATGACCCACCCCCAGCAGCCCGCGCCGCGCACCGTCAGTAGCGCCGACGAGGCCGCCGCGGCGGTGGGTGTGACGCTCCTCAAGCCTACGTCGCTGCCGAAGAGTGTGTCGAGCCAGGTGACGTATCAGGTCATGCCGGGCAATAGCACGTCGTACACCTTCGACGCCACCAAGGCCGAGGCGACCGCCAGGGCCAAGGGCAAGACCGCCACGACCATGCCCAAGAACGTCAACGGCAGTGTGCTGGCCGTGACTGTCTTCCCGGCGGCCTTCGTCTCCTACGGCGAGTCGCAGATCAGCCTCCCCGACGGCGGCAAGGCGGCCACGGGCGCGAAGAGCGGCGAGACGCAGACCCGCAGCGTGCCCACGCTGGTCATCGCCCAGGCGAAGGCCCCCGTCGTCCAGTCCACTGGCGCGACCCTGGCCGAGATTCAGAACTACATTCTGGCGCAGCCCGGCATCGCCCCTGAACTGGCCGCCGCCATGCGCAGCATCGCCGACCCCATGTCGACGCTGCCCGTCCCCGTCGATGTGAGCCGCATGAACGGCCGCACCGTCAAGGTCCAGGGCGTCGATGGCCTGCTGCTCGGCGACGCGACCGGCCTGGGCAGCGCGGTGGTGTGGTCGAAGGACGGCCAGGTGTTCTTCGTCGGCGGCCCACTACGCGACAATGAGGTGCTCGACATTGCCAACGGCCTCAAATAACTCGCCCGCCCCGCACGTGAAGGAGTCGACAACCGTTAGCGCCCCCCTCCCTGAGCCAGAGGGGGGCGCCGCTGGCGCCGCGATTCGCACGCTGGATCTCGTCAAGCAGTATGGGGCAACCACTGCCCTCGCGGGCCTGAGCATGACGGTTGGGCGCGGCGAGGTGTTTGGCTTTCTAGGGCCGAACGGCGCGGGCAAGACGACGGCCGTCAAGCTGCTGGTGGGCCTGACGCGACCCACGGCGGGACAGGCCTGGCTGCTCAACGTACCCATCGGCGACCGCGCGACTCGCCGCCGCATCGGCTACCTGCCGGAGCTGTTCCGCTACCAGGACTGGCTGACGGCGCGCGAGGTTCTGGCGCTGCACTGCGCCCTGGCCGATATCCCGGTCGCTCAGCGACCCCGCGAAATCGAACAAATCCTTGAGACGGTGGGGCTGGCGGCGCGCGGCGGCGACCGCGTTGGAACGTTCTCCAAGGGCATGCAGCAGCGCTTGGGGCTGGGCGTCGCCCTGCTGGGCCAACCCGAGCTGGTCTTCCTCGATGAGCCGACCTCTGCCCTGGACCCCGTCGGTCGCCGCGACGTGCGCGAAATCGTGCGCGGCCTCAAGGCGCGCGGCGCGACCGTCTTCCTCAACTCTCACCTGTTGAGCGAGGTCGAACTGGTGTGCGACCGCGTCGCTATCGTCGATAAGGGGCGCGTCATCGCCCTGGGCAGCCTGCACGAGGTCATTGGCGGGGCGCAGGCCGTTCGCCTGCGCCTGACGGGGCTGAACGGCGCGGGCCACGCCGCGCTCCACAGCTACGGCGACGTCGGCCACGCGGGCGACTGGGTGACGGTCACGGGTCTGGCCGCTGACGCTGTGCCGGACCTGGTAGCCGACCTGGTGCGTGTGGGGGTCCAGATTCACGCCGTCGAGCCGCGTCACGACACCCTCGAGGATCGCTTCCTGCAACTGCTGACGCGACCCGACGACACGGTAGCGGAGGATGCGCCATGAGCACGGCGCTGACCATCGCAAGGTTGACCTTCAAGGAGTTGTCGCGTCGCCGCGTCATCATCGCCGGGCTAGTGTTGACCGTCATCGTCCTGGCCCTGGCGGCGTGGGGTTTCGCGAGTCTGCCCAGGGCGTCGTGTGGGCGCAACCCCTGCTCCGAGTTTCAGATACGCAGCGCGGCCTCGATTCTACTGATCATGATGATGTTCATGATCAGCTTCGTCATTGCCCTGGGCGCGGCGTTCCTGGCCGCGCCGGCCATCGCGGGCGACATCGAGTCGGGCATCGCCCTGTCGATGCTACCGCGCCCCATCCGCCGCCGCGACGTGCTGCTGGGTAAGTGGCTGGCCCTGGCGGGTGTCATCACCCTCTACACCCTGGTCGTCGGTGGTATCCTGATGGCTATCGTGAGCCTGGCCGCTGGCTACCAGCCGCCCGCGCCCCTGCTGGCTCTGGCCTACGTCGCTGCCGAGGGAGTCATGCTGCTGACGCTGGCCCTGTTGGGCAGCACGCGTCTGGGGCCGATGGCGTGCGGCATCATGGCCGTCGTCTTGTTCGGCGTGGCGTGGATGATGGGCGTGGCGGGCGCGGTAGGCATGATCTTTCAGAATCAGGCCATTACTAACATTGGTGTCATCGCCAGCCTGATTCTGCCCACCGACGGCCTGTGGCGCGCGGCGGCCTATCACCTGTCGCCCACCTTTCTACTGGCGACGGCGGCGCAGGTGGGCGTCAGTGGCAACCCCTTCATCGTCGTCGCGCCGCCCACCCCCGCCTACCATCTATGGGCCGTCCTGTGGCTGGTGGCCATCCTCGCCCTCGCCGCGTACAGCTTCGAACGGCGCGACCTGTAGCTGCATCAACTCGCTTCGCGAAGCTCCTTCACGGCCGCCCTGGCCGCGCCGAGCATGAAGTCAATCTCCGTCGAGCACGTGATGAGGCGCATGCCGCGCGCCATCCAGTGTTTCAGCTGGGCCATGTCGCGGATATGAATGCCCGACGTCAGACCGTGGGCGGCCGCCGATGCCATGACCTTCTCGATGGCCGCCGTCACCGCCGGATCCTCGGTGCTATTCACGCCGAGGGACATGGCGAGGTCGTTGGGGCCGATGAGAGCCACGTCGACACCCGGCACCGACAACAGGCTGTCGATGTCGTCCACCGCCGCCACCCGCTCGATCTGGCAGATGACCAGATTCTCGCGGTTGAGGTGCTCGGTAAAGGGACGCATGGGAGCCGACTGGAAGTCGTTGTGGCCACGGCTCGCGGACAGGCCGCGCACGCCGACAGGAGGATACTTCATCGACGCCACGATTTTCTCCACCTGGGCGCGCGTCTCGACGCGGGGGACCATGACCCCCTGCGCCCCCGCGTCCATCACCCGCGCGATGAGGTGATACTCGCCATCGGGTACGCGCACCAGGGGCGTCAGCCCCGACAGTCGCGCCACCAGCATCATGTCGGCGACGGTCTCCAGACCGAAGGAGCCGTGCTCCATGTCGATGAAGACAAAGTCGAAGCCCGCGTCGGCCAGCATCTTGGCGATGGATGGATTGCGGACCTCGGTAATCATCGTGCCCAGGGCGACGCCGCCCTGGCTCAGTATCTCGCGTACCCGGTTCGTGCGCATGGCGTCTCCACTCTTCTTGTCCGCGCTCGTCTGTAGCTCCGTCTCTTAGGCATCGGCCACGGGGGATCGCCCCTATCGTTGCAGGCTTGCGCCCCGCCCCGGCCAGGCCGCCGGGTTGCACAGCCAGCGCGGCTGGCGGCCCTCCAGCGCGGCCAGCGTCTCCTCAGCTGCGCCGACGCCCATGCCATACATGCCGTCCTCGGTGAACGACGCGATGTGGGGCGTGACGATCACGTTCTCCAGGCTGAGCAGCGGGTTCTCCCGTGGCGTCGGCTCTACCTCGAACACGTCGAGGCCCGCCCCCCACAGGTGGCCGCTCGCCAGGGCGGCGTATAGCGCCGCCTCGTCCACAACCGGCCCACGGGCGCAGTTGACCAGGATACAGCCTGGCTTCATCAGTGCCAGCTCCCGCGCCCCGATGAGGCCGCGCGTCTCGGCCGTCAGGGGCACGTGCAGCGATACCGCGTCAGCCTCGGCCAGCGCCTCGTCGAGGCTCGGCCTCAGTTCGACGCCCAGCGCCGCGCCGCGATCCGCCCCGACAAAGGGGTCCCAGGCGATGACGCGCATGCCCATGCCCTGGCCCATGATGTGGGCGACGCGGCCACCGATGCGCCCCAGGCCCACCAGCGCCAGGGTCTTGTCGCGCATCTCGATGCCCTGCAAGCCGCCGCGGCCCTGCCAGCCGAGCGTGCGCATTCCCTGGTCGGCCTGCGCGAGCTTGCGCGCCACGGCCATGAGCAAGGTCACGGCGTGCTCAGCGGTCGACTCGGAGGGCGCGTCTGGCGTATTCGTTACCAGGACGCCCGCCGCGGTGCAGTCGGCGAGGTTGATGGTGTCGATACCGATGCCGGGTCGGGCCACGACTCGCAGGTTGGGCGCGCGGGCGACGAAGGCAGCGTTGATGGGCGTCGTGCCGGTGATGATCATCGCATCGACGCCGCTCAGGTCGGCGGTCGGATCACCAATCTCTGGCGCGGGACAGTGCACCTGGTGGTGCGCCAGAATCGCGTGGCCGTGGGGGTGGATGGGGCGCTCGATCCAGATAGTTGCCATAAAGCCGTCCTTGATAACCTGTCTCGGCCAGGGTTGGGGGTGAGGGTCTTGCTCAATACGCGAACTCGCGGATGTCGTATATCGCTCGCTTTGGGGGCGGGCCGGGGAACGTGAGGCGCGCTTCCAGGGCCGCCCGCTGCGTCTGCATCTCGCTGTGGCTGAGGGGCTGGATGCCTGCCTCGGCGGCGCGCTGGCCGTACTCCGAGCCGGGCGTGCCCACATACTCCGAGAAGTAGAGGATGTCGTCGGGGCCGAGAGCCATGCCGTTGAGAATGTCAGCGGTGCGGGCCACGTGGTCGGCGGCGTAGCGCGCCCCGCCGATGCCCAGCATGACCACCACGCCGACGGCCACACCCCCGGCCTTAAGGTCGCGCACGCCGTCCAGCGCCTGAGCCGCCGTGTTGGGCTTGTTGAGGAAGCGCAGCACAGCGTCGTCGCCACTTTCCAGGCCGATGTACACTCGCCGCAGCCCGCGCGCCCGCAGCTCGCGGATGTCATCGCGGCTCTTGCGGAGGGCATCCAGCGCGCTGACGAAGGCGTAGATGCCGTCGAAGGCGCCTGACCGCGCCCGCAGCCAGGCGACGCGATCGGCGGGTGACAGGTCGGGCGAGGCGACCTCGAATTCGCGGTTGACCAGGTCCAGCATGGGGACGAGCAGCCGCTGCGGGGCGATGAGCGCGTTGGCCTCGCCGAGGAACAGGGAGCGATACAGGGGCAAGGCGCGGCCGTGGAAGGCCTCGACCGCGCGCAGGTGGCGCTCGAACTCTGGCGGCGTCTTGATGCGAAAGCCCTGGCCGCGATAGAAGGAGCAGAAGGTGCAGCGGTTGTAGGAACAGCCCTGGGTGGCTTGCAGCACCAGGGCGCGGTACTGGTCGGGCGGCAGGATGCCGATGGGCTGGTAAACAGTCTGGAATAGCTGCGCGTCGGCTTCGAGCGCCGTCTCGTCCCAGGCAGCGATGTCGGTCAGGGTGGCCGCCGCCCGCGGTCGCCATACATGGTCGGGCACGCTGGCATCGATCGCCCGCACGCTATCGCCTGCCAGCGCGTCGCGCGCCTGGCGGGCGTAGCCATAGGCGGTGGCGACCAGGGTGCGCACCTCATCGACGCTAAGGGTTCGCCGCTCACGGACGCGCTCGCCGTCGACGCGCTGGCCGCGCTTCTCGATGACGCGGTGATCCAGGGTGTGGCGGTAGGTGCGCCCGGCGTCGAAACCGCCCACCAGTCGCCCGCGCAAATCGAAGGTGAAGCTGGGCGCCGTGTCGACGGCGAGAGTCGTCGCGTCGCGCTTGAGACTCAGCGTCACGCGCCCGGGTAGGCCGCCGCCCGCCAGGTCCACCACAATGCGCTCGCTTGTGTCCAGCGCGGTGTCGCTCATCGTCACTTGCGCCCTGCCCCGCATCAGTCTTGGCCCAGATACTCAGCCAGCGTGCCATCGAGCAGCGCGGCGCGCAGGTCCGCCTCGGGCACGGCGTCGGGCGCGCGCTCGCGTAGCATCGCCAGGATGCCCAGCGCCAGCCGTCGCGAGGCGAGGGCCACGTCAGCATCGCTGGGGCACGCCCGGTCCAGCCCCAGGCACACCAGCATGTCGGACTCGTACCCCGGCGGGCTGACGGGCAGGGCCAGCGCCACGCGCAGGGCGTCGCGGGCGGAGCGGGCGCGCGGGGGCGAGTTCAGCGGCAGCAGCAGGCGCGGTGCGAGGCGGGCCTGCCCCTGAGCGGCGAAACGCAGGCCGTGGCTGTCGCCTATGGCGTGGGCGTTTTTCGCCTTGCCGGCCCACTCGATGAAATCCTCCAACTCCGGCGCGCCGGCCGCCTGTCGCCTGGTGGGGGTCTCGCCCAGGCGGGCCGCCGTCTCTGGCGTCGCCCACACCACGCGCTCGATCTGCTCGCTGGGCAGCTTCAGCGCCCAGTCGGCCGGCTCGTCCGCCTCGGCGACCCACGCCGCCAGCGATGTGACCTCCACCGACACGTGCCGCAGGTGGCCGGTCGGGGTACGCTCGAACAGGGCGTGGTACGTGGTCTCGCCCGCCGGCCGCAGCACGCGGATGTCCACGTCACTGTGCGGCCCGGCCGCGCCGCGAGCATGGCTGCCCGCCGCGAGGATGGCGACGGCGTCGGGAACCATCGCGCGCAGCCGCGCCACCCACTCGTCCCACCACACCGCGTCCAAGCTATTCCTGGGCGAGCAGGGCGCGCGCCTGCTGGAGTTGTAGCGCCACCGCCGACGGGGCCGTACCGCCGATGCCATCGCGGCGGGCCACCGACTGACGCATGTCGAATACGGTGTAGACATCTGGCCCGAAGCGCTGGTCAGCTTCGTGATAGGCGTCGAGGGGCAACTCGCGCAACGCCACACCCCGCGCCTGGGCCGCCCGGACCAGACGACCCACGACGCCGTGGCTCTCGCGGAAGGGCACGCCCTGGCGCACCAGGTAGTCGGCCAGGTCCGTCGCCAGCATCCCGTCGTCCAGGGCGGCTACCATGCGTTCGGGGTGGATGCGCAGGGTGCGGATGACGCCCGCCACGACTGGCAGCGTCAGGTGCAGCGTGTCGAGGCTGTCGAACAGTGGCTCCTTGTCCTCCTGCAAGTCCTTGTCGTAGGTCGATGGCAGGCCCTTGAGGAGCGTCAGCACGCTGACGAGGTTGCCCACCAACCGCCCTGCCTTGCCGCGCACCAATTCCATACTGTCGGGGTTGAGCTTCTGCGGCATCAGGCTCGACCCGGTGGCGTAGGCCTCGTCCAGCGTCACAAAGCCGAACTCCGCGCTGCTGTACATCACCAGGTCCTCGCCCAGGCGGCTCAGGTGGAGGCCGACCATCGCCGCCGCGAATAGCGTCTCGGCCACAAAGTCGCGATCGCCGACGGCGTCCATGCTGTTGGGGCTGACGGTGGCAAAGCCCAGTTCCTCGGCCAGGAAGGCGCGGTCGACGCCCAGGGCGTTGCCCGCCAGCGCGCCCGACCCCAGGGGCAGCACGTTGACGCGCGCCAGCGCCTCGGTCAGCCGCTCGCGGTCGCGTTGCAGCGCCCAGAAGCTGCTCATCAGCCAGTGAGAGAACAGGACCGGCTGGGCGCGCTGGACGTGGGTGTAGCCTGGCATGAGCACATCGCGATGCGCGTCGGCCTGGGACAGGAGAGCGGCCTGGACATTGGTGAGCGCGGCCAATACCCGCCCCAGCGCGGCCCGCGTGTACAGCCGCATATCGGTCGCCACCTGGTCGTTGCGACTGCGGCCGGTATGGAGCTTGCCCGCCACGCTGCCGACCAGCTCGTACAGCCGCCGCTCGACGGCGGTGTGAATGTCCTCGTCCGACAGGCGAATCTCGAACTCGCCCGCCGCGAACTCCTGGCGCACCTTCTCCAGGCCGTCGATGAGGGTTTCGGCCTCGCTGGGCGTGATCAGCCCCGCCCGCGCCAACCCTTTGGCGTAGGCCACCGAGCCGTCGATGTCCGCGTCGTACATGCGCCAGTCAAAGCCGATGGAGGCGTTGAACTGCTCCATCAACTCGTCCGTCTGCGCCTCGAACCGTCCACCCCACAGTTTCATGTCGCCTCGCCAATCTCCGAATCCCTAGTGCTGACTCAAGTAAGGTTGTAGGATGGCTACCGTCATAGAAGGCATGAATACCTCCAAAGACCCGATCTATGTCCGTGAGCTAACGGAGGCCGAGCGACAGGCGCTAGAAGCGGGCTTGCGCGCGGCGGACGCCTTTCGGCTGCGGCGCTGCCAGATCGTGCTGGCGAGTGCACGCCAGGAGACGGCCCGCACCATTGCCCGTCACCTCAGTTGTGATGACCAGACCGTCCGCAATGCCATCCACGACTTCAACGCCAACGGGCTGGCCGCCTTAACCCCTGGCTCGTCGCGTCCGTTGAGCGTCGAGCCGACCTTCGATGCGGCCGGCGCCGAGCGGTTGAAGGCGCTGATCCACCAGAGCCCGCGCACCTTCGGCCAGGACACCAGTGTCTGGACGTTGGAGTTGGTCGCCGAGGTAGCCTTCGAGCAGGGCCTGAGCCCCAAGCGCGTCAGCGGCGAGACCATCCGCCAGACGCTCAAGCGCTTGGGCATCGGCTGGAAGCGCGCCAAACGCTGGATCACCAGCCCCGACCCGCAGTACGCCGCGAAAAAAAGCGGCGGGACCGCTTGATCCGCCTGGCCCAGACGCAGCCAGGGTGGGCGCTGGGCTTTGCCGATGAAGTGTGGTGGAGCCGCCTGGCCCAGCCCACCATCCACGTCTGGAGCGCGGCCGACGTGACGCCGCACGTGGTCGAGTTGGAACGGCCTAAGGGCGACCCTGACCCCAAAGCCCTGGCCTGCTACGGTGTGCTGGTGCGGTCCTCGACGCCCCAGCAGGCCGACCAGATGCTGCTGCGCTTCGTTGATGGCCGCCCCGTCAGCGATGTCACGTCCGACTTCTTGGCCTGGGGCTGCGAGCGCTTGGCCGCGCAGGGCAAGACGGCCTGGCTGTTGGTCTGGGATAACGCCCCCTGGCATGTCAGTAAGGCCGTCCGTACCTGGATCAAGCAGCACAACCGCACCGTCAAGACGCAGGGGCAGGGGGTACGTATCCTCGCCTGCTACCTGCCCACCAAGAGCCCCTGGCTCAACGCCATTGAGCCCAAGTGGCAACACGGCAAACGGGCCGTGGTCGAGCTTGCCCGCCTCTTGACCGCTCAGGAACTGGCCGACCGGGTCTGCGCCTACTTTGGCTGTCCCCACGAGCCGCACCTATCACTATCCGATAAGGTCGCTTGATCTTGCACTAGTCTCTGGTCTCTGGAAAATCCTCCACCTCGCCCGCCATGGAGTCGACCAGCGTCACTGCCACGTCGTGCGACCCTGCATACGTGCAGGTATTGCCCGCCCGGTCACAGAAGGGGCACGGCTGGCCGGCTTGCCGACGCTCGGCTTCCAGGATGGCCTGGTCCGCGCGCCAGAAGAAGTGGTCCTCGCCGAGCTTGCGGGTGAAGCCGGCGCGGTCGAGCAAGCGGCGCACGTCCGGCTGCACACCCGACAGGTAGAGATCGCCGCCGTGGCTGCGCTGCCGCTCCAGCACCCCCTCCAACGCCTGGACACCCATCACGTCGATGAGGGGCACGCCGCGCATGCTGAGGATAGCGACCTTTGACGCTCCCGCCCCCGCCACCGTCTCGCTGAAGATGTTCGCCGCGCCGAAGAACAGTGGTCCGCTAATGAAGTACACGTGCACCAGGGGACAGGCTGTGACCAGGGTGTGGCCCTGGGCCTGCATGCGCTGGATGTCCACCTCCTGGCGCTCGATGCGGATGTCGCTAATCTGGCGCAGGAAGATGATCGTCGACAGGGCCACGCCCAACAGGATGGCCTGGGTCAGGTCCAGCCATACCGTCGCCAGCATCGTCACCAGGAAGGCGGTCACCGCCCCCTTGAGGCGGTGGCTGAACAGAAACTCGATGGTGTGCCACTCGTTCATGCGCCACGCCGTCACCATCAGTACCCCCGCCAGTGCGGCCAGGGGCACACGCGCGATGATGGGGCCAAACAATAGCGCGGCGATCAGAATCGCCACCGCGTGGATGATGCTGGACAGCCGCGTCTGCGCGCCGCTCTTGATGTTGACGCTGGTACGGGCGATGGCGGCCGTGGCGGGCACACCGCCGAAGAAGGGGATGACGATATTGCCGATGCCCTGGGCGATGAGTTCCTGGTCATTGTCGGCCTTGACCTGGGTCATGTTGCCCGCGACCGACGCGCATAGCAGGCTCTCGATGGCCCCCAGGGCGGCGATAGACACGGCGGGAATGATCAGTTGGGGCACGTCGCCCCAGGGAATGTCGCCGAGCTTGAGACGGTCGTCCAGGATGAGCTGGCGCGGAATCTCGCCGATGGTGGGCACATCCCAACCCAGTCCGGCCACCAACAGCGTCGCCAAGATGATGCCAACCAGCGAGCCGGGTACGCCGCGCGTCCAGCGTGGCGCGATGATCATCACGGCGATGACCAGCAACCCGACGGCGACGGCCTCCCAGTCGGGCGTGACAGGGTGGGTCACGTAGCCGAGCAGCTTCTCAACGCTGTTCTCGGCGGCGGGCGTCTGCACCCCCAGGAAATTGTCGATCTGCCCGATGGCGATGATGAGGGCGATGCCCGATGTGAACCCGGCAATGACCGGCGAGGGGATGAAAGCGACGATCTTGCCCAGGCGAAAGATGCCCGCCGCCACAATCATCGTGCCCGCCAGCACCCCCGCCACCCACACGCCGGGCATACCATAGCGCGACGACAGCACGATGAGCACCGCCGACATGGCCCCCGTGGGTCCGGAGACCTGGTAGGGTGAGCCGCCCAGCGCGCCGATGACGATGCCGGCCACGACCGCGGTGATCACGCCCGCCGCCGCCGTCGCGCCACCCGCCACACCGAAGGCCAGCGCCAGGGGCAACGCGACCGCTGCCACCGTCAGCCCCGCCAGGGTATCCTTCTGGAAGGTGGTCAGGTTGTATCCAGCGAACTCATGCCGCCACAGCTTCAAGGGCAGGATGACCATGCCAACCCCTCATCGTCTGACAGGCCGAAAATCACGAGCCGCCCTTACGAGGCCCTTGCCGCGTCGCCCACCATAGCCCACCACCGGCGAAGGCCAGCAGGCCCAGGCACGTCGTTGCCGCGACCAGCGACCCGCCCCAGCCCATGCTCTCGCCCAACTTGTAGCCCATCCACCAGAAGCGATAAGCCAGGTAGATAGCCAGCGCAATCATGAACACGATGCCGAGCCGATTCATGCCTGCCGCGTTTCTAGGGGTCACGCCGCGACCCGATTGAGTGGGGGGTAGGGAACGAGGTCATTATACGCCGCGCGTCGCGGCGGCACAAGAATGCCGACGCTGAATTGCGCGGTCTGGCAACCTGCGCCATAATTTCGCCCCGACATCAGCTCAGGAGTAGAGGTATGGCCGACAAAGACCTTGACCGACGTGCTGGCGCCCTGGACGATACGCTCTGGGGCCACAAGTGGGGTTTCAAGGATACCCGCTTCGTCGTGCGCCCCGACCGCTCAGTGTACGTGACAGGCAGCCGCTATGCCATCTCCGGCCCCGATATGCCGGATTTCATTCCCTTTGCCGAGGAGATGCTCCAGATCAAGTTTGACCTGGCCGACTTGAAACCGGAGCGCCAGGACAAGCCCGTGCCGTCGCCGCGCGTGAACCCTGCCTTCACCCGCGCCCTGGCCGAGGCGTTCCCCGCCACGCAGGTCAGCCAGGACGACGATGAGCGTCTGCTGCACAGCCACGGTCAGACCACCGCCGATGAGGTCTACAAGGTGCTGTACAGCGCGCTGGAACGGGTGGCCGACCTGGTCGTCTATCCGGAGTCGGAGGCCGATGCCGAGCGCATCGTTCTCCTGGCGCAGACCCACAATGTGGTACTCGTGCCCTATGGGGGTGGCACAAGTGTCAGCGCGGCCCTCAAGCTGCCCGCCGACGAGGACCGCATGATCGTTGTGGTGGACATGCGCCGCATGAACAGAATCGAGTGGATCGACCGCGAGAATTACCGGGCCAGTGTCCAGGCCGGCATCACCGGCCGGCAGTTGGAGGAGGCGCTGGCCGCCGAGGGCTTTACCAGCGGCCACGAGCCAGACAGTATGGAGCTGTCAACCCTGGGCGGCTGGATTGCTACCAACGCCAGTGGCATGAAGAAGAACCGCTACGGCAACATCGAGGACATCGTCGAGAATATCACGATGGTCACGCCGCGTGGGGTGGTGGAGCAGGCGGCAGCCATGCCGCGCATCGCCCTGGGCATGCAGTTACAGAATCTACTCTTCGGCAGCGAAGGCAATCTGGGCCTGATCACACGGGCTGTCATTCGCCTGTACAGGCTGCCCGAGGTCAAGAAGTATGGCTCGCTGGTGTTCCCCGACTTCGAGACCGGCGTCGCTTTCCTGTATGCCCTGACCCGAGCCGGGGTGCTGCCGGCCAGTATCCGCTTGGTGGACAATATCCAGTTTCGCTTCGGCCAGGCCCTCAAGCCGCGCCCCACGCGGCAGCAAGCCCTGGTGGGCAAGGCCCAGAAGGCGTATTTGCTGCGGGTGAAGGGCTTCGACCCCCATACATTGTGCGCAGCGACTATCGTGATGGAAGGTTCGGCCGACGAGGTGGCCTACCAGGAGAAGATCGTCAACCGGCTGGCGGCCCAGTATGGTGGCGTGGCGGGCGGCGCGGCCAACGGTCGACGCGGCTATATGCTGACCTACGCCATCGCCTACATCCGAGACTTCCTTATCGACTACCAGATTCTCGGCGAGACCTACGAGACGACCGTCCCGTGGGACAAGATTCGCGAGGTCATCGACGCCGTGACGCGCAAGGCCGAAGAGCAGCACCAGGCCTACGGGCTACCGGGCCGCGCCTATGTCTCGCCGCGCATCACGCAACTCTATCATACCGGCGTGTGCATCTACTTCACCCACGGCTTCTGTGCGAAGGGCGTCCGCGACCCCGATCGTGTCTTCAGCGCGATCGAGCACAGTCTGCGCGAGACGATCATCGCCCATGGCGGCTCTATTTCTCACCACCACGGTGTGGGCAAGATTCGCAAGGACTTCATGGGCGACACCATCTCGCCCACGACTGTTGAGCTGCTCAAGGCCGTCAAGCAGGCCGACGATCCCGACAACATCTTCGGCATTCGCAACAACATCTTCACCGACTAGCGCCGCTACTGGCCCTGCGGCTGGTGCACGCGGCAGTAGGGGGAGCCGGGCAGCGGGTAGTTGCGGCAGGGCGCGCCGCTCTTGGTGGTGGCGGCGCATCGCGTTGTGGCGGGGCGCGGTGTCGCCGCCGCCTCGGCTGCGGCAGTGGCGCGGGCAACCTCGCCCAGTTGCTCGAACTCGATGCGGAAGCGGTCGGTGATGACGTGCGGGTCGGGCACAATACCCGCGTCGCTGATGACGCCCAGCGTGACCTCGCCGTTGTAGCTGAAGATGCTGATGCCGACGCTCATGTCGATGGCGTGAGGAACCCAGAACAGCATATGCTCGATGGGGCTACCCGCCAGGTAGAGCTTGCGACGTGGCCCCGCCACGTTGGTGAACACCACCCCCGCCTTGCTGGAAAACAGCGCCGATACCAGGTCCTCAGTGGTTTTCGGCGTGCGGCCCATGACCGACATCACCGCCAGCAGCACCGCCGCCTCCGGTGATCGCTTGATACGGTCCATGGCCCGTTTGGTGGCCCGCAGTCGGTCGAGCGGCCGGGATTCGCCCACCGGCAGCGGCAGGAACACCAGGCCGAACTCGTTGCCCAGGTCGAAGGCTTTCTCCGGTCGCCGCAGATCGACGGGGACCACGGCGCGCAGGGTGGTCTGCCCCAGGTCCGCGCCGCGCAGGGTCAGGTAGTGGCGAAGCGCGCCGGCCATGCCCGCCACCAGCACATCGTTGACCGTGGCGTTGAGGGCGCGACCGATGGCCTTGACGGCGTCAAGGGGCACTGGGTCGGAGTAGGCCACGCGCTGCTGGCCGGTCAGGTGGCCGTGGAGGGGTGCGGCGCTGTCGGGCATCTTGACGGCGGTCAGGGCAGCGATGCCGACGCCCTCGGCCGCTAGGCGCGCCTTGTGCAGGGTGTCCGTCGGGTGTGTCACCAGATCGAGGCTATCTTGGACCAGTCCGCCGACGGCCTTCGCCGGGCCGGTGACGAGACGGGTGGGGTGGAACAGGGTGTCGAGCATGCCGCCGCGCTTTTTCCTGGCCTTGACGGGTAGTGGGACCAGCGATGCATCGGGGGTCTCGTCCAGCAGGAGGGTACTCACGGCCATCATGGCCGTGCCGTCGGCGATGCAGTGGTGGAAGCGGGTAATCACGGCGCTGCCGCCGCCCACGTTGTCGACGACGTGAACCTGCCACAGGGGGCGCTCGTAGTCGATGCTGGTGCTCGCCAGGTCATCGATGAGGGCGAGCAGATCATCCTTCGTTCCCGGCGCTGGGAGGGCGACGTGATGCACGTGATTGTCGATGTCGAAGAGGGGGTCTGGCTCCCAATATAGCGTCGGGGTGGGCAGCATGCGCTCAACGACGCGGGAGCGGAAGCGCGAGAAGGGCAGTAGCCGCTCGGCGAAGACGTCTCTCACACGCTGGAAGTCGACAGGCGTTCCCAACACGACCAGGCTGGTCACCATGACGTGGTTGGCTGGCCGGTCCATGCGGTACCATACGCTGTCGACCGGGCTAAGGGGGATTGTCGTGCCGGACATGCGCGCCTCCAGGATCGAGCCGTCCCAAATTGGGGGGATGGCGGTTTTCCCTATGATACGCTAATGCCGCCTGGATGCAATGGATATCGGTGGAGGGGCCGCACCGACAGAGGAAGGCTTCGCCACTGACGGACCCAAGACGAAGGACCGAGGACCAATGGGAACTCCCGGATCGGTCCCCGGTCTTCCGTTGGCTTTAGCGTCCCGGCAGGACGAAGTGGAATGTGCCCACCTCGCCGTCGGCGGCTGGCTGCACGTCGGCGAGCAGCCTGGCGTTGTAGATACTATCGCGGGTGTTGGCTGTCTCACCGGGGAAGTAGACCTGCGTGGTCAGGACGGGACCGTTGGGCGCGCTGACCTTGACGTGGATGTGGCGAGTGCGGCCGGGGTACAAGCCGGGGATGACGGTCTCCAACTCGTAGCGGCCGTTAGCGTCCGTGAGCTGGTAACCGCGTAGCTTGTAGCCGGCGTTGTCGTACTGCCCGTCGGCGTCGGCCTGCCAGAAGTCGACGCGGGCGTTGGCGACGGGCTTGCAGTCGGCGGTGAAGACGTAGCCGCTCAGGATGAGCTTCGTGCCGCTCATGCCGGACTGGAGCAGGTCGGTCGCCTGGGGTGGGTTGGCTTTGTAGTAGGGTCCTTCGGTTTGGGCGGGCGTCACTGCACCGACGGTGCATGCGCCGGCCGGGGCTGCGGCCTGGGCGACGGTGGGGGCGGCTGTCGGTTGGACCGGCGTGGCGGTGGGGGCGCTCGTGGGCCGTGCGGTGGGGGCGGCGGTGGGCGCGCTCGTGGGCGCTGTGGTTGGCGGTGCTGGGGCCGTCGTGGGGACGGCCGGCGCGGCGGTGGGCTGGACCGGCGCGGCGGGGATGGGGGTGGCCTGTGCCTGGGCCACGGGCGCGGCCGGGGGCGACGCCGGGGTCGTGTTGCAGGCGGCTAGCAGCGCGGGCAGGGCGAGCGCCAGGGAAACGTAGCGAAGCCGTGGGCCAAAACGCATAGGGGTACTCCTTGCGGCCGCCGACTCGAAGTCGTGGCGAGAACGGGAAGCTCGCTTCCAGCGGGCTGGCGTGGGTGCGGCCAGCCGGGGTTGGAACGGGTCTGGTCGGTGAGCCGGCCGAGGCAGGCTTCGCGCGGCGCCGGGCGAGGACCTGACTATAGTCTAGACCGCCACGGATGTTGGCGCAATTCCTCACGCCCGTGCAGGGCGGGGCACGGCGCGGTGGCGGTGGAGGATACGGTACACAGTCAGCGCCGCGACGCTGGCGGTGGCGAGGCCGTACATGCCCAGGACGAGGAAGTTGCCGTTGTCCGTACCCGCCAGTAGACCGTGCAGCGTGACGAGGACGAAGACGACGAAGGTTCCGTAGTGGAGGCTGCGCCACGCGCGGTGGCCGATGACGCGCCGTAAATAGTAGGTGAGGGTGGCGGGCAGCGCGACATACAGGGCCAGCTGGCCCAGGCCGACCCACAGGGGGCGATACTCGGAACTGGCGAAGGGCACGAGTAACTGGCCGATGGTGTAGCCGATGTAGCGGTCGCCGAGCAGGACCAGGACGTGAACAGTGATGAAGGCCAGGGCCAGCAAGCCGCTGAACTGGTGCAGGTCAACGACCGTCGGCCCGCCCGGCCAGGCCCGCGCCAGGCGGTTGGTGATGCTCAGGCCCAGCATGACGGACAGCCACACCAGGCCGTAGCCGACCAGCCCCGCCGCCCGCGACGTGTACCAGTAAGCTTTGGGAGCAGAGCCGCTCAGGGCGGCGAGCCAGCCGTCGACCCAGCCGGGGGCGATGACGGCGACGGCGAAGGCAGCAGCCAGGATGCCCAGCAACGTCAGCAGGATGATGTTGACCGACAGCACAACAGGCAGGGTTTTTGAGTCGTCCATGTTACCTACGGCGTTGGGAGAGGTGGGATCAGCGCGAGGAGCGTGTGCGGGCCTGGGGTCGTGCGGCTGGCTGCTGAGGCTGAACCTGCGGCTGGCGCGGCTGAACCTGAGGCTGCTGGGGCTGCTGGGGCTGAACCTGGGGCTGCTGGGGCTGGACCTTGGGTAGCTGCGACGGCGTTGGCGTCGCAGCAGGGCGCGGCGTCGCCGCGGGTTGCGACGGCGTGGTGGGCCGAGACTGGCGGCGCTCCTGGCGGGCTGGAGGCTGCGTGGGGATGGCCGTCGGCGCGGCGGCGGGGCTGAGTGGGGCGTCGGGCGCGGCGAGGGCGTCTGCCTGTAGGGCGGTCTGAGCGTCGCTACCGGCCAGGATGCCAAAGCCGCCCACGGCCAGGCCGACCGACAGGGCGACGAGGGAGGTCTTGGCGACCAGAAGCGCGTTCTTGTTCTTGGGGCGGCGCGCCCTGCGTGTGGGTTCAGGCATGGGTCAATCTCCCGCGCCGCTCGGAGTCCGAGGGAACGCTGCCGCGAGGAGCAGCCGGTGAGACGGCGCACGGGAGATGATATACGGCGCGGCTGAGATGCTGCTGAGAGCGGGCTTAGAGAAGCGTAAGAGGGCGAAGGGTGACCGAAGAGAGCCAAGGGCGGAGGGCCAGGGACCGATCCAGAAGGTCCTCTTGGCCCTCCGCCCTCGGTCCTTCGTCTGTGCTAGAGTCCCGGCAAGGTTGCCAGCCGCTCGGCGGCCTCGGTTGCCTGGGAGTCGGCGTCGATGGCACGCTGGTAGGCCGCGCGGGCCTCGCCCAGGCGGCCCAGGCCGCGCAAGGCCTCGGCCTTCTGGAGCCACAGCGCGCTGCTGGTCCCGCCGCCGAAGCCGCTGTCGCGCCCGCCGATGCTGCCGCCGCGAGCGATGGCCGTCTCGACAGCGTCCAGCGCCTCCTGGTAGCGCCCAACCTTGTTGAGGAGCTTGATGCGCGTCGCGCTGGTGTTGGATGAGCCGCCTGGGCCACCGATGCCGGGGCCGCTGCGCCCGCTGGGGGAGCGGTCGAGGGTGTCCAGAGCCTCCTGGTAGCGTTCGGCGCCGGTCAGGGCCTCCACGAGGCGACTCCAGGCCTGGCGGTCGTCGGGCTGCTCGGCGACCGCAGCGCGCACGTCGGGCAGGGCGCGGCTGTACATGCCCACGTCGCTCCAGTCGTTGCCGAGGATGGCGGCTACCAGGGGCGCTTGCTCAGGGCGGTAGATGGGGAGGTAGCGGTTCCAACTGTAGCCCAGTTGTTCCCAGCGCGCGTCGAAGCTGGCGTAGGGGATGGCGAGGTTGGGGCCAAGTAGCGAGTCGTTGACGTAGAAGACACCGACTTTGTCGTCGTAGCCCTGCACCACCCGAAAGTGGCCGACCCGGTAGGACTCGCTGACGTACTGCAGTACGATGACGGGGATGTCGTTGGCGACGAGGGCCTTGATGATGTCATCGTTGCCGTTGATGCGTGGTTTCGTCGCCAGGCCAAACCTGGCTACGTAGGGG
This sequence comes from Anaerolineae bacterium, assembly GCA_034431435.1. Taxonomy (GTDB): domain Bacteria; phylum Chloroflexota; class Anaerolineae; order Epilineales; family JAHCIE01; genus JAHCIE01. The sequence goes on from DAOUDG010000089.1 coordinate 35,218, forward strand.
GCGATGACCTGCCAGCCCATGCCGCGACTCTCGGCGTAGGGGCGCAACACCTGGCGCGCGGCCTCCTGCGAGACGTCGAAGCCGTAGTAGCTCAGCACCGATACAACCGAGGCCGGACCGCAGTTGTTGAGAGTCTGGACGCTGTGCTTGAGCTGGCCGATGAAGTAGCGGGCAGGAGCCTCGCGGGGCGTGATCCCCGCCTCCTCGGCGCTCCGATCGTAAGCGGGGCTTGCCCACACCGGCGACGCGCCCACCATGAGTAGCAGCGCGGTCGCCACGGTCAACAGCCAGGTCAGGCCACGTAGTCGAGGCATGCGTCTATCCTTCCTAAGAGTCATGGCTCAATCGACAGGCCACTCAGTTCCATGTGGATGAGCCGCGCGACTGTCTCCACGGTCTCCACGCCATACTCGAAACTCGGTTGGTCGTTCGTCAGGATGACGAGGGTGTAGGGCGCGCCGTCGGGTGGCACGAGGTAGCCTACGCTGTTGATCCACCAGCCCTCCTCAGCCCAGTACCAGCCGTCTTTCAGCCCCAGCTGCGCGCCGTCGGGCAGCGCGTCGGGCAGGCCGGCGGTCACGCCCCAGCGTTGGTCGAGGGCCTCGATGTTGCCCATCAGTGTCAGCGCCGCTACCTGACCGTTGACGTCGAGGGCGTCGCCCTCGATCAGCTTCGCCAACAGCAACGCCAGCGCGCGCGGGGTGGCCGTCGAAGCGCCCCAGTAACCCTCGGCGTCCGGCTCGATGTCGGTCACGCCCACCGAGCGCAGATACGCGCTCACGCCAACAGCTCCGCCGACCGCGTTCCACAGCCGGTCGGCGGCGGCGTTGTCGCTGAGGGAGATCATGGCCCACAGGTCTTCGGCCTCGGCATCGCTCAGCGTGCGGCCCTCGTCGGCGACTTGTCGCAGCAGGGTCAGCATGATCGGCGTCTTGGCCACGCTCGCCAGGTAGAAAGACGTGTTGCCCGCCGTCGCGAAGACCACGGCGCGGTCGGGCACGGCCACGCCGACGCCTACCAGCCCTGCCCGGGTGGCGAGGTAGTCGGCCGCCGCCGGCGACAGGGTGGCCAGGGGGGCATCGCGCAGGCGCAGCGCGCGGCGCGGGTTGGGTAGGGGGTCGGCATGGGCCGGGGCCACCGGGGCGAGGAAGAGGCAGGTGAAGGTGGCGATGAGGGCAGCCAGGGCGACCAGGCGAGACAGCAACGGCACAGGGCTATTCCTCAGCGGATGGGGCGCGTCAAGGGCGCTACCGTGTCTAACCATTATAGGGGATATGGCGGGCCAAAGGAGGCATGCGGGTAAGAGGGAGCTAAGAGAATGTGGCGCGTCGGTGGTCGGTGGTCAGCCGGCCGATACATCCATCCTCGCGCGCGGTGCGTCTTTCCTGGCAATGACCGCCTCGCCACCCCCAGGCGACAGAGAAAGGAGATCGCTCTTCCTTGCTGCCCGTCCCAACCATCGTTAGCCCGGCTGGAAAGCGCCCGTAGACATCAGTTCGCGTAACCTGTCACCGACCCTTGGATCCGCTTGAACCGAAGGAAGGATATGCACCATGAAGAAGCTCGTTCTTCTGCTGGGCCTGATCGCCACGGCTCTGGTCCTTTCCGTCATGCTTGGCCCCCAGGGCAGCCTGGCCTCCAGCCACCGCGAAGCGCCCGCCATCTCCCAGGACCCCGCCGCCGACACCACCGACGTCTACTTCTTCCGCAGCCCCGATGCGCCGGACACCGTGTCCATCGTTACCAACTGGTATCCGGTCCAGATTGGCTACGGCGGACCCAACTTCTACCGCTTTGCCGATGACGTCTTGTACGAGATTCACATCGACAGCGACGGCGACTCCCTCGACGACTTCACCTACCAGTTCAGCTTCCGCACCCAGTTCGGCGCGCCGGGCAACCCCTTCGGCAATCGCACTTTCCTCTACAACACCGGCCCCATCACCAGCCTGGACGACACCGACTTCAACGTTCCGCAGACCATGACCGTCAACCGACTCGTCTGGAACATGGTGGGCAACCGCCGCTACGCGACGCCCACCCTCCTGGCCCGCGACCTCAGGCTGCCGCCCGTCAACGTGGGCAAGAACTCCTTGCCCAATTATGACGCCGTGGCCGATCAGGCCATCTATAGCCTGCCCGGCGGCGTCAAGGTCTTTGCGGGCCAGAAGGATGATCCCTTCTTTGTCGACCTCGGCGCGGTGTTCGACCTGCTCCAGGTCACCAACCCTGGCCGGGATGCCCTGGCCGGCGTCAATGTCTCGACCATTGCCCTGCAAGTGCCCATTGCCTCCATCCGCACCAGCGACAAGGTCATCGGCGTGTGGGCTTCGTCCAGCCGCCAGGCCATGAGCATCTTCGGCGACTATGGCCTGGACCAGACCGACGCGGACAAGGCTGCCCCCGACAGACTCGAGGCCAAGGGGCCGCGTTCGCCCTACCGCCAGGTCTCGCGGCTGGGCATGCCCCTGGTCAACGAGGCCGTCATCGGCCTGCGCGACAAGGATCGCTTCAATGCCTCGCAGCCCAACAATGACGGCCAGTTCCTGAGCTGGGTCACCAACTCACACCTGGCCGAGCTGCTCAACCTCCTCTACAACGTCGGCGCGCCGACCACCAACCGCCAGGACCTGGTTACGGTGTTCCTGACCGGGGTGCCCGGCCTCAACCAACCCGCGAATGTCAGGCCCGCCGAGATGCTGCGCCTCAACGTCGAGACCGCCGCGACGGCCATCGGCGGCGGCAGCCGCCTGGGAGTGCTGGGTGGCGACACCGGTGGCTTCCCCAACGGCCGACGCCTTAGCGACGACGTTGTAGACATCGCCTTGCAGGTTGTCGGCGGCGCGCTGCTCGGTAACCCCAACAGTGCGGGTCTCGGCGATGGCGTCAACGCCAACGACCGGCCCTTCCGCGACACCTTCCCGTACCTGGCCTCGCCCTATTCAGGCAACCCGTAGGACGACGACCGACCGTCTACCACCGACGACCAACCACCGTCGGTGGTAGACGGTCGATGGTCCGCTATCGGCGGAGGATGTCATGACCATCCGCACCCGCTTTCTCATGCTCGGCCTGAGCCTGGTTGTCGTCCTGGCGGCTACCGCCCTCGATGGCCGCGGCCTGCTGGCCCAGGCGCGCGCCCGCTGGCAGAGCCAGGATGCGACCAGCCTGCTGACCGTCGCCAACCCGCGCGCCAGCGACATCGAGCGCCAGGTGACCGCCCTCCAGGAGCGGCTGCGTCAGTCGCCCGACGACCCGCGCCTGCTGACGGCGCTGGGCGGGGCGTACCTCCAGCGCGCCCGCGACACCGGTGACGTCTCGTACTACGCCCGCGCCGAGCTGGCCCTGCGCCACGCCGTGGATCGCCAGCCCGACAACGTGGATGCCCTGACGCAGTTGGGTGTTCTGGCCCTGGCGCGCCACCAGTTCCATGCGGCGCGGAACCTGGCCGAGCAAGCGCAGGCGCTCAACCCCGACCGCGCCCTGATCTATGGCGTGCTTGGCGATGCCCTGGTCGAACTGGGCGAGTACCCCCAGGCGGTGGCGATCGTACAGCGCATGGTCGATTTACGCCCCGACCTTAGCTCCTACGCCCGCGTGTCCTACCTGCGGGAGTTACATGGCGACATTCCCGGCGCGGTCGATGCCATGCAGCGCGCCGTCCGCGCGGGTGGCCCGGCCGCCGAGAATGCCGCCTGGTCCCAGACCCAGCTGGCGCTGCTCTACTTCAATCAAGGCGACCTTGTGCGCGCCGAGGCCGAACTACGCGCGACGCTGTCGCTTCACGGCGGCTACATCCCGGCTCAGGTAGCCCTGGCCCGCGTCCACGCGGCTCGCGGCGAGTGGGAGCCGGCGCTGCTACTGCTGCGTCACGCCGTCGAGGTCATGCCCCTGCCGGAGTACGCCATCTTGCTGGGGGATGTGTACCGCGCGGCGGACCGCCCCGACGAGGCGGCTGCCCAGGATGCTCTGGTGCGGGCGATGGCCCAGCTGCAACGGACGGGCGGCATGGCCGTAGACCTGGAGATGGCCCTGTTCGAGGCCGACCACGGCGGCGAGCCAACCGCCGTCATGGCCCAGGCCCGCCAGGCTTACCTCGACCGCCCCAGTATCCACGGCGCCGATGCTCTGGCCTGGGCCTTATACCGCGCGGGCCGTCTCGATGAGGCGCGGCTGTACAGCCAGCAGGCCCTACGCCTGGGAACCCGCGACGCCTTGCTCCACTATCACGCGGGCATGATTGCCCTGGCGGCCGGTGATCGCGTCGCTGCCCGCCAGAGCCTCGACGCGGCCTTGAGCATCAACCCGTATTTCTCGCTTTCCCACGCTGCGGAGGCGCGGGCGGCCCTGAATCAGTTGGGGGCGGCCGCGCCCGCCCCCCAGGAGAGTGGGTCATGACACATCGCCGACCGCGCCGGGTCTCGCGGTGGCTGGCTGGCGTGGCTGCGCTGTTGCTGCTGCTCGGCCTGCCCGTCGTCGCCTCGGCGCACCCGCTAGGCAATTTCTCTACCAACCGCTACAGCCGCCTGGAAGTGGGTGAGGGTGGCCTGCGCGTCGTCTACATCCTGGACCTGGCCGAGATTCCCGCCTTCCAGGAGATACAGGCCGTGGTTGATACCGACCGCGACGGCCAGGTAAGCGACCCCGAGGCCGGGGCCTACGCCGCCCGCAAGGCCGACGACCTGCGCCTCAACCTGTTCGTGTCTGTCGATGGCGCGCCTGTCGCCCTGACGACCGCCACCCATCAGCTCGAACTCCTGGCAGGCCAGGGTGGTCTCAAGACGTTGCGCCTGACCGCCACCTACAGCGCGCCCCTCACGGGCGGCGGGGTCCTGGTCTACCGCGACGACAACTATCCCGACCGACTCGGCTGGAAGGAGATCGTGGCGCGGGCCGCCGACGGCGCGGAGCTTCAGTCAACCAGCGTCCCTACCCAGGATGTCAGCCACGAACTGCGGAGCTACCCGGAGGATATGCTGACCAGCCCGCTCGACGTGCGCGAGGCGCGGCTACGCTTCGCCCTCGGCGTAGGCAAGGCGGGCGCGACCGACACGCCGCGCGCCGTCCCCATTGCCAGGCCCCAGGATGCTCTGGCCGAACTGGTAAGCCGCCGCGAGTTGAGCGCGCCAGTCATCTTGCTGTCCCTGGCCGTCGCCCTTATGCTCGGCGCGGTCCATGCCCTCTCGCCCGGCCACGGCAAGACGATGGTGGCCGCCTATCTCGTCGGGTCGCGTGGCACATGGCGGCACGCTGTCTTCCTGGGCGCGACGGTCACGCTGACCCACACGTCGGGCGTGTTCGCCCTCGGGCTGGTCACTCTCTACGCCCAGCGCTACATCCTGCCCGAGCAGCTCTACCCGTGGCTCAGCCTGATGTCTGGTCTGCTCGTCGTAGGCATTGGGGTCAGCCTGGTCGCTACCCGCCTGCGGGCGGCGCTCCGGACGACGACTGATGACCGACGGCCGACGAGCGACCATGACCACGACCATACCCATGACCACGACCATACCCACGACCATACCCACGACCATGACCATGCACACGACCACGACCACCATCATGGGCCGGGCGGCCACACGCACCTGCCGCCAGAACATGTCACCTGGCGCGGTTTGCTGGCTCTGGGTATTTCTGGCGGCCTGCTGCCCTGCCCCTCGGCCCTGGTCGTGCTGCTAAGCGCCATCTCCCTGCACCGCGTCGGCTTCGGCCTGCTGCTGATTCTCGCATTCAGCCTCGGCCTGGCGGGAGTGCTGGTCGCCATCGGGCTGGCCCTGGTGTACGCGGGGCGCTTCGTCGCACGGCGGCGCATCGGCGGTCCCGCCCTGCGCCTGCTACCCGCCGCGAGCGCGGCGGTCGTGACCCTGGTCGGCCTGGCCATTACCGCCCAGGCCCTGGTGCAGGTCGGCGTCTGGCAAGGGACGCCCATGCTGGCCTGGCTCAACTTCTAGGGGGCAACGCACGACGACCGACGAACGAGCGCCACCGCCCGTTAGTCGGTCGTCGTGTGTTCGTCAACTCCGCCTATGCGCCGACGGCCTCCTTGATGGCAGCCAGCGCGGCCGCTTCTTGCTCGCTGACCAGCTTCCCGCCGAAGCCCAGGAAGCCGCCCTCCTTGGCCGCCTCCGCCACCTTCGTCCCCAGCGTGACCAGGAACTCGCGATAGCCGCCCGCCTGCTCCGGGGTCTTGGCGACCACCGCCGCCACACCGGCCTTGATGGTCGCGATGGCCTTATCGTCGTCGCTGTCCTTCACGGCTGCCTGTACCTGGCCGTCGTCCCACTTCGGCAGCAAGTCTACGTAGGAGATGTCGCCCGTGGCCGCCTCGGCGTCGTTGATGACCTTCGCCGCCGCCCCCAATTCCTGTACGCTGCCGCTATAGCCCGACGGCGAAGCGCCCATCACCAGGCCAATGACGGCCAGTGGCGCGCCGCTCACCGCTGCCATCTCCTCCTCCGAGAAGCGGCCGCGGATGGAATCCACCAGGTCGGACTTCTTCCAGGCATCCTGGATCAGGTCCACGGTCGGCCCACCCTGGGCCATGAACTCCTGGGACTGGGTTTGCAGCAGATTCGCCACGCCCGCGCCATCCAGGTTCTGCTCCGTCGACACCTTCTTGAGTTGATTGAGTAGCAGCGGCATCGCCACGCCGACCAGTAACCCAGGGTTGATGCCGATGGCGTTGCCAATCGTCTTGAGGATGGTGCCCTGGTTGCTACCCAACGCCAGGTCGACAAAGTGATCCAGAAGCTGGCTGGACTGGGGCGAATTCACGGTATCCTTCAGCAGCGCCACGGTATCGTCGTTGACCGCCGCTGGCAGCAGCTTCATCAGGGACTCCTGACCCTGCGGCGTGGCGGTGGACCTGGCGAGGCCGCTTTCCAACAGCGGCGTGATAATCTGAAGACCCTGGGTCGTCAGCTCCGGGCTGAGACCCAGCAGGCGGCCGATGGCGCTCGCCGCGTCCGGCGTTAGCGAGCCAATAACAGAGTCAAGCAGGGTAGGCATGAGGCAACTCCTTTGACACCGATTGTTGAGAACCAGCCTCATCCGCCTGGGCAATGATTGTGAGGCTGCTTACTTGAAGTATAGGCAAGATTCCCGCACAGGGAAGAGGCGTGCCACGCCGCCATGTCGTCGGTCAGTGGTTGGTGGTCGGCCGTCAGGCGGGTGGCTGCGCCTCCGGCTCTGGCACGCTCAGGGTATCACGCAACATGAGCGCGCCAACGACGTCACTCACATCGCCGACCTGGAGCATAGCCCGCGCATTGCCCGCCAGGGCGCGCGCCACCTCTAGCTGCTGGCCCTCCCACTCCCATCTGGCCGCCACGGGATACTGCGTGAGACGTTCCTCCAGCCGTGCCAGGCGCAACGCCTCCGCCTGCGCCTCCATCTCAACTACCTCTTTGCGCAACCCCGCCTGTTGGGCAGCCAGGCGAAGCGCCTCCGCCTCCCGCGCACCACGCGCCTGGATCATCTGCTGCGCGAGAGCCTCTTCGCTCGCCTGCTTCTGCCGAACCAGCGCCTGCTGCTCGTTCATCTCCTCGCGCTGGACAATCGCCAGTTGTCGCGCCTCCTCAGAACGGATGAAGTCCAGGGGTGGCAGCGCGCTGGTGATAGCCAGCTGCGCAATCTCAACCCCATAGCTCCTGACCCTCGCGCTCAAGTCCTGCTGCGCCGTGGTCATGTCGCGCTGCGCCAGGTCAAGGATTCGATCGACCGTCGTCGACCGTAGCAAGGTCCGCATCTCCTCCTGGCACAACGCCTGAAAGACGTGGTCGAAATCGTCGGCCGAGATGCTGTACACAAAGCGATAGGGGTCGGTGATAGCGAATGTCACGAGGCTGTCCACATTCACCCGCACGTTATCCGCCGTCAGGCCCTCGACCACCGGCACATCGAAGGGAATCTCGCGTCGCGTGACCAGGTGCGTCACGCGGATCCAGGGTAACACGAAGTGAGTGCCCGCGTCGATGGTCTTGGCGTATCGCCCGGCGCGCGCCAGCAGCGCGTTTACCCCCTCGGGGACGCGCACGACGAACGACTGGTACAGGCCGATGACGATACACGCCAGGCCGAGCAACGTCAGGGCAGGCAGAAACCACAGGCTGCTGGAAATCGGCCCCTCGAGGAAGGCCACGGCGAGCAGCCCGGCCGCGATGACCACAATGCCCGCCGCCACCAGGCCAAAGTTGATACGGCTCAGGCGTTCGGGGATGACGACGATGGGAATGCGGCCGGTAATATCGCGCATGCTAAAGGCGATACCCGCATCATCGAGAGGAATGCGCACCTGCGTCAGTTGGGTGGCAGTGGTTGCATCGGGGCCAGTTTGGCCGTCCATAGGGTATGTCTCCACGGAGAAGGGGCATGAAGTTACGGGTTCTGATTAGTCTGAGTCGAGGGCGGAATAGGGCGCGGTGGGTAGCGCGCCCCACTGACCACGACCCGCCGCGAGGCCTGCACGACCGGCAGCGGTGTCGCCTGGCCAGGCTCGCTGGGCAGCCGTCCCGCCGGGCGCGGCGACTCGCTCAGGCGGCCGTAGAAATAGAGCGTCGTGTCCCGCAGAATGGCGATAATGGGCGCGGCGAACAGTACCCACACCAGCCCCAATTGGCTGATGGCCACCACGAAGACCGCCACCAGCACGGGATGCGCAGGGATGACCCGGCGAGTGATACGGTCGCCGAGGAGCAGATTCACCAGCAACAGGCTGAGCAGATACAGGCCGAGCATGATAAAGGCCCTGTCCCATGAGATCAGCAGCCCCAGGAGGAAGACGCCGACGCCTCCCAGGTACGGACCGAAGGCCGGGATGAGTTGCGCCAGGCCGGCCAGGGCCGCAACCAGCCCAGGGTAATAATCGCTGATCCAGCCCAGTCTCGTCGCCGTCCAGACGCCGACGAACATGACGATTCCCGTCGCGATGCCGAGCATCACCTGGCCATTGATGAAAGAGCGCAGCGCGCGGTCCACGATGCGCACGACCGCCCACACATCGGTACGGATCGTGTCCGGTACCAGCTGGCGCGCGATCCGAACCCCTTTCGGCTCGTCGTTGATGACGGCCATCACCCACGGAAAGCTGACCAGCACGGCGAGGCCCAGGGCTACCAGATTGAACACCTGCACCAGCCCCATCATTGCCGTCGCGACCAGGTTCTCGACATACAACGACAGGTTCATCTGGAACTTGGTGATCTCCTGATCCAACGCCGTGCGAATGACGTTCTGCACCGGCGCTGGCAGCGTGCCAACGTAGGCCAGCAGATCGGCGATCCGCGCCTGCGCTCGCTCGCCAGTGGGCAGCGTCAGCGACAATTGGCCCATCTGCGCGGCAATGGCCGGAATCGCCCGCACGAGGAACAGGCCGGCGATGGCGAGCGTGGCGAGGACCACCAGAACCGACGCCAGGGGGCGCGGCAGGAAGCGATCCATCCAGTTGACCACGGGCAGCAGGGCATAGGCGAGGAACGCGCCGAGGATGAAGGGCAGCAGGGCCACCCGCGCATTCCACAGTAGCCAGCCGATCAGGCCGAACAACGCCGCGACCAGCAGGCCGCGCGCCAGCCCCGACGGGGTGATGCTCCGTATTCGCCGGCCCACATGCTCCCATTGGGCCTGTGCGTCCTGGATGGCCGCGCTCAGGTCGTCGGGCGGCGCTGCCTCGCCGCTGCTATGGGGTGGCTGGTTGTTCATGGCTGTGCCTCGCTCGATCGTTCCGCTTTGCCGTCGGTGGACGGTAGTCAGTGGTCGGTGGTCGGTAGTCGTTCCTGGTCATCGGATGTCAGTACCGCCCGCGCGCCTGGCGCGCCTCCGGGTCGGCCAGCTCCTCCTCGCGGGCGGGCACGACCCGCACCGCGCACGCCTTGTATTCGGGAATCTTCGCCTGGGGGTCCAGGGCATCGATGGTCAGCAGGTTGGCGGCGGCCTCGGCGAAATGGAAGGGCAGGAATACCACGCCCCGCGTCGCCCGCTGGCCGACCCACGCCCGCGCCACCACGGCCCCACGCCGCGATGTGACCCGCACCGCCTGACCGTCTTCGATACCCAGTCGCGCCGCGTCGGCCGGGTGCATCTCCAGTCGCGCCGCCGGGTACAGGTCGTCCAGGTGGGAGTGGCGCGTCAGCGTCCCGCCGTGCCAGTGTTCCAGCACGCGGCCGGTCGTCAGGATGAGAGGGTAGTCCTCGTTGGGCATCTCCACCGCCGGGTTGAACTCCAGCGGGAAGAAGCGCCCACGCCCACGCGGAAAACGGTCGGCGAACAGGTACGGCGTGCCCGGATGCTCGTCGTCCCACACCGGCGTCTGCAAGCCCTCGCCCTCCAGGCGGCGGTACTTCACCCCCGCGTACTCCGGGACGAGCTGGCCCATTTCCTCCAGCACCTGGGACGGGTGGCCGTAGCCCCAGCCGACGCTCGGCCGTCCCAGCCGCGCCTCGATGCGCTGCGCCAGGTCGCAGATGATTTGCCAGTCGGCGCGAGCGTGGCCGCGCGGGGCGATGGCCTGCCGCACCCGCTGCACGCGGCGGTCGGTGTTGGTGAACGTGCCCTCCTTCTCGGCCCATGACGTGGCGGGCAGGAACACGTCGGCGAAGGCCCCGGACTCGTTGATAAACAGGTCCTGCACGACCATGAACTCCAGCTGTTCCAACTGCCGCCGCGTGTGATTGAGGTTCGGCTCCGACATCATGGGGTTTTCGCCCATGACATGCAGCGACCGCACCCCGCCCGGCCCCACCGCCGACACAATCTCGGTGGTCGTCAGACCCAACTCGCGGTTCAGCCCGCCCGCCTCGATACCCCACCCCGTCTCGAACTTGCGCGCCGTCGCCTCGTCGTCCACGCGCTGGTAGCCGGGGTAGTGCCACGGCATCGCCCCCGCGTCCGACGCGCCCTGGACGTTGTTCTGACCGCGTAGCGGGTTGAGGCCCGTGCCCCGCCGACCGATGTGCCCCGTCAGCAGCGCCAGGTGAATGAGGGCCAGGGCGTTATCCGTGCCGTGGCTATGCTCCGGGATGCCCAGCGCCCAGTAGATAGCCGCATTTTTCGCCGTGGCGTACAGCCGCGCTGCCTGCACGATGAGCTGGCGGTCGACGCCGGACACGGCCTCGGCATACTCCGGGGTGAACTTCACCATCGACGCCGCGAACGCCTCGAAGCCCTCAGTGCGCTCGCGGATGAAGCTCTCGTTGTACAGCCGCTCTTCCAGGATGACATGGGCCATCGCCGAGAAGACCGGTACATCGGTCCCCGGCCGCTCCGGCAGCCACAGCGTCGCGTAGTTGACCATCTCCACGCGGCGCGGGTCGACCACGATGAGCTTCGCGCCGTGCCTGGCGACTGCCGCCTTCATCTGTAGCGCGATGATGGGGTGAGTCTCGGCAGTGTTGGAGCCGGTGACGATGAACACGTCGTTGTGAATCACCTCGGCCGCCGTGTTGCTCATGGCCGACGAGCCGACCGCCATCTGGAGGGCCACCACCGATCCGGCATGACACAACCGCGTGCAGTGGTCGATGTTGTTGGTGCGAAACAGGCTGCGGTACAGCTTCTGGAGGAGGTAGTTGTCCTCGTTGGTCGCCTTCGCGCAGCAGTAGACGGCCATCGCAGGCGAACCATCGCGGCGGTAGATGCTCGTCAGCCGGTCGGCGGTGTAGTCTAGCGCCTCATCCCACGTCACCGCGCGCCACTCGGCCCGGTCGAAGGCTTGCGTTCGCTGGCCGGGGGCCTGGGGTGTCTTGCGGAGGAGGGGCGTGGTCACCCGGTCCGGATGGTACATGAAGTCGTAGCCGAAACGGCCCTTGACGCACAGATTCCCGTGGTTGACCACAGCGTCAAACGGCGACGTAACGCGGTAGATGAAATCATCGCGGATGTGGAGGCGTAGATTGCAGCCGACGCCGCAATACGGGCACGTCGTCGAAACGACACGATCTGGGGTCAGCATACTACCCTCCCTTCTGGAATGTCCCCGTGGAGTGCGGCTTCCCTTGTAGAGTGCGACAGCACGGCTGCCCACTCCCAACGGTCACACCGAGATCAACACAATTGCCGCGAAGGCCGCCAGCAACCCTGCCGCCTGGGCGCGGTCCACGCGCTCGCCCAGGAACAGCCACGCCAGCAGCACCGTCGTCGCCGAGTACAACGATGCCAGCACCGCCGCCACGTCCAGCCGCCCCGTGCGTGTCGCCTGGGCGAAGAACAGGTTCCCGCCCGCGTCGAGCAGCCCCGCCAGGACTACGAAGGCCACCGCTGCTCGTGGGGGAGCCAGCGGCTGGCGCTCCACGAGGGCGATGCCCAGCACCACGACCAGCGCCGTCAGCCTCGCCGCCACCAGCGGCCAGAACACCGCCTCGTCGCCGGCGCGGTCGATGCCGATGAAGAACAGTCCGAAGCCCACCCCCGCTACCACCGGCAGGCCAAAGTCGTGCAGGCGGAAGCCGGCCGTGTCGGGACGGGCCAACAGCCACACCGCCACCAGCGCCAGGGCAAAGCCCAGCAGCGTCACCAGCGACGGCGCGCCCTCGGTCAGCGCGGCCAGCGCCACGGGTAGCCCCGCTGCCAGCACCGCCGAGAAAGGCGCGACGATGCCCATGCGTCCCTGCGCCAGCCCCGCGTACAACCCTGTCAGCCCGATACCGCCCGCGATACCACCCGCCGCGCCCCACGCCATCGCCGTCTTCGACGGCAGCGGCTCGCCGAAGACCAGCGCGGCGACGACCAGCCCCAGCGCGCCGATCCACTCGGCGTGGACGACGACGCCGTAGACACTGGCGCGCCTGGCAGCCAGGCCGCCGCTGAAGTCCCCCGCGCCCCACGAGATAGCCGACAGCAGCCCGTACAGGATGGAGAGTGAACCCCACATCAGTCGCAGTTGGGCACGCCAACCCAGCACGGGTACTGGTCGATCGCAATGGCGACGACAAGCGTTAACACGAAGGCCAGGCCCACGACCGCCATCACGACGTTCATGCGGCGCAGGGCAACGTTTTCGCCGGGCTGCCCCGCGCGCCGGAACTGCGCCATGTTGATACCGAACGCCAGCAGAGGCAGCAGCGCCAGCACAGTGATGGCGATTACCGTGCCGACGACATTCGGCCCGTCGGCGGGCGCAGGGGCGATCAGAGTGGCGAAGGGCGGCTCGATGTGGAGCATGAGCAGCGGATACATGATGGCGGCCGGCAGGCAGAGGAACAGGCCGACCACAGCGGTGGCGCGCGCCGTCATGGCCGCCGCCTCTTTGCGCGGCGGCGGTCGCTGCGCGTCACAGCGAGCACCTCGTCCGGTGTCAGGCCCTGCTGCAACAGGTACTCGCGCCTCGGCTTCAGCGCGCCCGTCGGGCACACGCCCACGCACTGGCCGCAGAACACGCACGTCGTCTGGGGCAGCGGCGTGTCGAAAAAGGTCGCCACCGTCGTCGCGTAGCCCCGCCCGCCCAGCGTCAGGGCGAAAGCATACTGCGCATCCTCGGCGCACACCTGCACGCAGCGCCAGCACAGCACGCACTGGCTGTAGTCGCGCACGTACATCGGGTTGTCGTCCAGGAGGGGTGAGGTGCGCGGCGTCGCGTCCGGGAAGCGCGTCGCGTCCGCGCCATACTCCTCGACCAGCGGCTGGATGCCTGGCGCTTCCGACAGGTCCACCGTCGATTGCAGCATCTCCAAGATGGTGCGGCGGCTGCGCGTAATGCGCTCCGACTGGGTGTGAATCACCATGCTGTGGGTTGCCTGCGCCACGCACGCCGCCGTCAGCAGCCGCGACCCCTCCACCTCCACCAGGCACATGCGGCACAGCCCATTGGCCGTGCATGCCTCGTGGTAGCAGATAGTGGGGATGACGCGCCCCGCCGCCCGCGCCGCCTGGAGGATGGTGGTCCCGGCGGGAACTGTCAGCGCCTGCCCGTCGAGGGTAATGCTGATGTCGGTCATGGCGTGATCCCCCTGGTTCCGACCACTGACGACCGACCACCGATTACCCCATTGAGCCGTGGTCGGTCGTCGGTCATCGGTTGTCAGCCCGCCCTAATCGCCCCATTGCGAGGCGCGCTCCCCGCTGCGAACAAGTCCGGCCACCGCCGCATCGCGCTCAGTGTCGCACTGGCCGCCGTCTGCCCCAGGCCGCACAGCGAGGCGTCGGTCATCGTCCAGCCCACATCGGCCAGCGTCGGCGCGTCGTCAGGGCGCACGTCCCCCGCCGCCATGCGGTCGAGAATCTCCATCTGGCGCTGCGTCCCCATCTGGCACGGGTAGCACTTCCCGCACGACTCGTGGGCGAAGAAGCGGGCCAGGCGGCGCAGCACGTCACGCAGGTCGCGGCTGGTGTTGAAGACCATCACGGCCCCCGAACCGAGAGGCAGCCCGGCGGCGCGCAGGTCCTCGAAGGTCAGCGGTACATCCAGGTCGGCCTCGGTGGCGAAGGCCCCCGCCGCGCCCCCCAACAGGATGGCCTGCAAGTCGCCGCCCGTCACACCCCCGGCCAGGTTCTCGATGAGGTGGCGCATCGGCACGCCGAAAGGCACCTCATACAGGCCCGGCCGCACCACATCGCCGGACACGCAGAAGAGCTTGGGGCCGCTGGACCGCTCCGTCCCGAAGCGGCGGAAGGCGGTTGCGCCGTGGCTCAATACGTACACCGCCTTCGCCAGCGTCTCCACGTTGTTGATCGCCGTTGGACAGCCGAACAGGCCGTGGGTCGCCGGGAAAGGCGGCTTGACGCGGGGAAAGCCGCGCTTGCCCTCGATGGACTCGAACAGCGCAGTCTCCTCGCCGCAGATGTACGCGCCCGCACCATTGCGCAGCTCGATGTCGAGGCTGTAGCCAGAGCCCAGAATGTTCTCGCCCAGATAGCCCGCCGCGCGGCACTCGTCCAGGGCATGGTCCACCCGTTCCAGGGCCAGCGGATACTCGCCGCGCACGTAGAAGTAGACTCTGGTCGCCCCGATGGCGTACGCGCCCAGAATCGCGCCTTCGATGATACGGTTGGGGTCACCCTCCAACAGCACCCGGTCCTTGAACGTACCCGGCTCGCTCTCGTCGGCGTTGACGACAAAGTACTTGGGCTGACCAGGGGCTAGCGCCGCCGCCTGCCACTTGACGGCGGTTGGAAAGGCAGCCCCGCCGCGCCCCACCAACCCCGAGGCCTGAATCTCGTCGATGACCGTCTGGGGCGGCATACGCCCGCCAATCACCCGCTGCACGCCGCGCATGCCGCCCGCCGCCTCGTACTCGATGAGCGACGCCGCCCGCCCGCGCCCGCACAGCACCGTCACGATGCTCAGGTCGCCACCCACGTAGTCACCGTGGGCCGGGCCGCGCCCCGCGAACAGGGCGTCCAGATCGATGGGCGCGCACGGCGCAAAGGTAGCGCCGACGCTCGTGCGGGTCAGCTCGTCATGGCGAGTGACGTGGACCGCCGGCCCCACGTTGCACAGCCCCAGGCACGGCGAGCGCTCGACCGTGACCGCCCCGTCGGCCGAGGTCTCGTGGAGGCTGACCCCCGCCTGCCGGCAGGCCGCATCGAGCAAGGCATCGCCGCCGTGGAGGCTACATGCGGGGTCGGTGCACACCCGCACGACAGTCCTTCCCACCGGCTCGCGATAGAAGAGCGCGTAGAAATCGATCACGCCGTAGACATCGGCCAGCGGCACGCCCAACACCCGGCCTACCTCCTCCGCCACAGGCGCGGGCAGGTGGCCGTACAGGCTTTGGGCGACGTGGAGCGCCGGCAGCAGCCCTGCGCGGCCCTGGGAGGCAAGCGAGCCGAGGGCGGTGCGGAGTGGTGTGAGATCAAGCTCAGTCATCGCGCTGTCCTTCCCCGTCGAAGACAAGCCGAGGTGGGGGACGCATCAGGTCCCCTCTGCCCCCTCTGACTCCCCCCGTCTAAAGGGGGACAGGGGGGTGGGGCCAGGATGAAGCTCTTACTGTCGGGTGTGCCGAGTATTGTACCGTTTCGCGCCAAATATGCAATAGCCACTGCTACTCGGAGTGCGGCGGCCGTGCGGGGGCACGCTTCCCCCATTCTGGGCAGAGCCTATCCGGCCTTGCATCCGGGGCGCGACTCGCGTACAACTGACCCTACACGACACCCGCCACAAGGACGTGACGCATGCGACACCTCCCCATTGCCCGGCTGCCTCGCAACAGCATCGACCACGATGTCATCGGCGCGGGCGCGGCGAGACTTTCGCCTTGATGCTGCTCGACGACCTGAACGCGCGCGACGCCGCCACGGCGGTCACGCGCCATCGAACCCGTCACCGCCGCCGGGCAGGCGCGCCCCTCGACCTGGGCGGGTGTGCCATGACCCATCAGATGGGCGTCGCGGGGCGGGCCGCCCGGCATGACGCCCATGCCGAGAGGAGATGTACCCCGTGACCGAAGCTACCCCTGCTCGAACAGTCCCCACCCCCAACGTCGACGGTTTCCGTCGCGCCCTCGACGACAGCATGGGCTACATGGTCGGAACCCGCATGCCATCGGCCAGCGACGGCGACTGGTATCTCAGCCTGGCCTACACCATTCGCGACCGCCTGGTGGACCGCTGGCGGCGCACCTCCGAGACCTACTACGAGGCCAATCCCAGGTTCGTCTACTTCCTGTCCGCCGAGTATCTGCCGGGCCGCCAGATACACCAGAATCTCCTCTACACCGGCTTGAAGGACGTGGCCCGTGAGGCCCTGGCGAGCTTTAACCAGAGCCTGGACGAGTTGACCGCCCTCGATCCCGAACCCGGCCTGGGCAACGGCGGCCTGGGTCGCCTGGCCGCCTGCTTTCTCGACTCCATGGCCACCCTCAACATCCCCAGCGTCGGCTACGGCATCCGCTACGAATACGGCATCTTCAAGCAATCCTTCAAGGATGGCTGGCAGGTGGAGAACCCCGACGATTGGTTGTACCACACCTTCCCCTGGGAGTTCCCCCACTCCGACGATATGGTCGAGGTCTATTTCGGCGGCCGCACCGAAAGCTACCTGGATGAGCGCGGCTTCTACCGCGTGCGCTGGATTCCCGAGCAGAAGGTGATGGGCGAACCCTACCACCTGCCTGTCCCCGGCTACGAGACCGGCACGGTGGGCATGCTGCGGCTGTGGCAGGCGCGGGCCAGCAAAGAGTTCGACCTGCAACTCTTCGATGTGGGCGACTACAGCCAGGCCGTCGAGCAGAAGGTCCATTCCGAGACCATCAGCAAGGTGCTCTACCCTAACGATAACAACGAGCAGGGCCGCGAGTTGCGCCTCAGGCAGGAGTACTTCTTCGTCACCTGCTCCTTGCGTGATATCATCCGCCGCTTCCGCCTGCGCAACAGCAGTTGGGACGCCTTCCCCGACAAGGTCGTGATTCAGCTCAACGACACCCACCCCACCATCGCCATCGCTGAGCTGATGCGCATCCTGGTTGACGAGTACCGTATGCCCTGGGAGCCTGCCTGGCAGATCACCACCCGCACCTTCGCGTACACGAGTCATACCCTGATGCCCGAGGCGCAGGAAACCTGGCCCGTCAGCCTGCTCGGCCGCCTGCTGCCCCGCCATCTGGAGATTATCGACGAGATCAATCGCCGACTGCTGCAAGAGGTGCAGGCCCGCTACCCCACCGACCCTGCCCGTCTCCAGCGCGTGTCCATCATCAGCGATGGCCCCGACCCTCGCGTGCGCATGGCGCATCTGGCCGTCGTGGGCAGCTTCTCCGTCAACGGCGTCGCCGCCCTCCAGTCGAAGCTGTTGGCCGAGCGCGTGATGCCAGACTTTGCCGAGATGTGGCCGGACCGCTTCAACAACAAGACCAACGGCGTCACGCCGCGCCGCTTCGTCCGCCTCGCCAACCCCCGCCTGTGCGACCTGATTACCGATGCCATCGGCGACGGCTGGCTCAACGACCTGGAGCGGCTGTGCGAGTTGGAGAAGCACGTCGACGACGCGGCCTTCCGCCAGGCCTGGCGCGACATCAAGGCGGCCAACAAGCGCGGCCTAGCCGACGTCACAGCCCGCCTGACCGGCATCGACATCGACCCTACGTCGGCCTATGATGTCATGGTTAAGCGACTCCACGAGTACAAGCGTCAGCTGCTCAAGGCGCTACATATTGTCACGCTGTACAATCGCCTGCGTGCCGACCCCAAGCAGGACATCCAGCCCACCACCTTCGTCTTCGGCGCGAAGGCCGCACCCGGCTATGCCATGGCCAAGCTCATCATCCGCCTCATCAACGGCATCGGCGAGGTCGTCAACACCGATCCGCTGGTGGCGGGTCGCCTCAAGGTCGCCTTCCTGCCCAACTTCAACGTCTCCCTGGGCGAGGTCATCTACCCGGCCGCCGACATCTCCGAGCAGATCTCGCTGGCGGGCAAGGAGGCTTCGGGCACCGGCAACATGAAGTTCGCCCTCAACGGGGCCGTGACGGTCGGAACGCTGGATGGCGCGAACATCGAGATCCGCGAGCGCGTAGGCGCGGACAACTTCTTCCTGTTCGGCCTGACCGCCGACGACGTCTTCGCCCTCCAGGCCCACGGCTACAACCCGATGGGTATCTACATCGGCAACGAGACGCTCCGCCAGGCCATCGACCTTATCGCGTCGGGCCTCTTCACCGGCGGCGACCGCAGCATGGTCAAGCCAGTCGTCGACTCACTGGTGTATCATGACCAGTTTATGCTGCTGGCCGACTATCAGCCCTACGTCGACATTGAGGATAAGGCCCTCGCCGCCTACCGCGACATCGAGGCCTGGACGCGCATGTCCATCCTCAACACGGCGCGCAGCGGCTACTTCACCTCCGACCGCACCATCCGCGAGTACGCCAGCGACATCTGGAAGGTCAAGCCGGTGCCCGTGCCCCTGCTGTAGGCCGCGCCCCCCTGACCTGGGGATGCGCGTCAAGCCACGGGGCGGCGAGAGGATTCTCGCCGCCCCGTGCTGTCCTCGAACGAGTCGCCTCTAGCCCTCAAGGAGGCTACGATGGGCCGGTGCGGGAACATCCTTCAGGCCGTGCGGCTCCAGGGCCAGCGCGATGGCCTCGCTCTCCGTCATGCCGCCGCCTTCGGCTCGCAAGGCGGCGAACGTCTCGGCGTCGAGACGCTCGCCCACGGCAGCCATGACCCGACGGTAGGCGAGCATGTCGGCTGTCTTGCCGAGGAAGGGCGCGTGGTCGATGCCCCGCGCCTGCGCATAGCCGAGCAGGCGCGCCGCCCGCCGCGCGTCGCCCTGGGCGATACACACCCCTGCCAGACCAACCAGGCAGAGCCGGATGTCCACGCGACGGGCTGTCGTGCGTAACACGGCCAGGCTTTCCATGAACAGGCTGACCGCCTCGTCCATGTTACCGGCCTCCCACGCGATCAGGCCGATGTAGCGCAGGATGATGGCCATCCGGAAATTGTTGCCCGCTTCGCGGTACAGGGGGAGAGCCTCGGTCCAGTGCTCCAGCGCCGTGGCATTGTCGCGGCGGCCGTAGGCCAGGCAGCCCAGATTCTTGTGGGCGGTGGCGATGTGGACGGTGTGCCCCACGGTCATCGAGATGCTGAGCGCCTCATTCAGCCACCCTTCAGCCTCGTCGTAATCCTCCCGCAGCAAGGCCATGCCGCCCAGGTGAGCCACCGGCTGGGCGCGCTCGATGTCGTCCCCCTCCATCGCGAACAGCGCCGCGCTCTCGCGGAACAACGCCTGCGCCTCGGCCATGCGGCCCAACTCGGCCTTCCGCAGGCCGAGGAGGTTCAACGCCCGCGCCAGCCCCCACCGTTCCCCCACGCGCCACAGAATGGCGATGCTCGCGTCGATGGCCTGAACCGCGTTCTCGTTGCCCACCCCATCGTACGGCATGGCGCAACCCAGGTAGGCCAGCCCTATCGCCCGCCCCCGCTCATCCTCTAGCTCGGCGCACAGGTCAATCGCGCGACGTGCGCACTCGATCGCGGTGGCGTGGCTGTCGTGGCGCATGGCGACCGCGCTGGCGCCCAGCAGTGCGCGGGCGTACAGCGCGGGATCGGCGCTGGGACTGACGGCGCTCAGCGCCGCAGCAAACCAGCGAGGCCCCTCACCCGCCAGGCTGCGCGTACCCCAGAAGCGCCAGAGGGCCGCCGCCAATCGCAGCCCTAGCAATCGCCTGAACTCGGCGTCGTCCGCCAGCGTCCAGCTCAAGACCGCGCGGAGGTTCTCGATTTCCCCCTCCACTCGGTCCAGCCACTCTAGCTGGGCGGGGCCGGCCAGGCGCGGGGCCGCGCTCTCGGCGAAGACGACAAAGTGACGCGCCCATTGGTCTCGGAGCATGTCCGCCTCACCACTCGCCATCAGCCGCTCGGCGGCGTACTCGCGAATCGTCTCGAGCAGGCTGAAGCGCGGCTGGCTGTCGCGGCCGTGACTCTGGCGAACCAGGCTCTTGTCGGCCAGCGACGTGAGATACTCAAAGATGCGCCCGCCCAGTGCCCCATCCGCGTTGCACACCGCCTCGAAAGCATCCAGCGTCCAGCCGCCGGCGAAGACCGACAGCCGTCGGAACAGCGTGCGCTCCTGCTCGTCGAGCAGGTTGTAGCTCCAATCGATGGTGGCCCGTAGCGTCTGGTGGCGGTCGGGAAGGTCGCGCGCGCCCTGGGTGAGAAAGGCCAGGCGATCGGTCAGGCGCGTCAGAATCTCCTGGGGCGGCAGCATCTTGATGCGCGAGGCCGCCAGTTCCAGGGCCAGCGGCAGCCCGTCCAGGCGTCGGCAGATTTCCGCCACCGCCGCCGCGTTCTCGTGCGTCAGCGCGAAGCTGTGACGCGCATCCTGGGCGCGCATCACGAACAGGCGCACCCCGTCGTAGTCTAGCAACTCATCCAGGCGGGTGGGCGGCGCGCTCAGGGGCACCGCCAGTGGCTCGACCACCCATTCCTTCTCACCCCGTAGGTGCAGCATCTCCCGGCTGGTCACCAGCGCCTTGAGGCCGGGGCAATCTTGCAGCAGGGCCGCCAGCAGCGGCGCGGCGGCGATGAGGTGCTCGAAGTTGTCCAGCACGAGGAGCAGCCGTCGCTCGCGGAGGTTCTCGCGCAGCGTGTCCAGGGGCGGCCGCCCACCGGTCTCGTGAAGCCGCAGGGCGTGGGCGATGGTGTCGAGAACCAGGCGTGGGTCACTGACGGTGGCCAGTGGCACGAAGCAGACGCCGTCGCGAAAGGCGCGCTCCACGTCGCCGTCGTGGGCATCGCTGAATAGTGCCGCGACCGTTTCCAGCGCCAGGGTTGTCTTGCCGACGCCCCCAGGTCCCGTGAGGGTCACCAGCCGAGTGCCGCCGCGCAGCAGATACTCCTGGATAGCCGCGACCTCATCGGCACGGCCGATCATGGCGGTGGGGGACAGGGGGAGGCGGGACCAGGCGGGCATAGGCGGAACGGACCAGGGCCGCGCCCTGGCGTCCGTATCCTCGTCGTCGGGCATGCGCCGCGCAAAGCGCAGGAACGCTTCCCGCTCGGCCAGGGGGACGTCCAGTTCGGCGGCCAGGCGCCGGGTCATCACGTCCGACGGCCGAAGGTCGTCGGACTCGACCTTGCGCAATGTCACCTGGGCGTAGCCGGCGCGGCGGGCCAATTCGGCCTGGGTCAGGCCCAGGCCCTGCCGTCGCCGTTTCAGCCATTGACCAAATGTGATCTCACCAGCCATGTACGCGACCCTCTATTCACCCCTCAAGCCGGTGGCCTCCCTATATCCCTATTGTATCACTTTTGTATCGCTAACGACTCTTCTCCTGCCCCTATCGGCACGTATCATAGGCAAACGGGGAAGGCCTACAGCGGCGGGCAGAGGAGCAGGTCGGCGTACTCCTCGCGCAAGGCTCCAATGGCCCGCCACAGGTCACCGCGATGGATAGGCCCAACGTAGCCAGCGAACTGGCAATGGTGCTCGTGGTTGATGAGGAAGACGTGGGAGCGCGCCACGCGGCTGTCAATCGTCAGGAGTTGATGCCCGTCCTCGAACATCATTTCCAGGCGTGCGCCGCAGTACTTCGCCCGCTCGCCAGACGTCATGCCTGCCACGCCTCGTAGCGCGCGGATGACTTGCGATGCGGGCAGCGGGCGGGGCGCGCGCCCGCCGAGGAAATGACGCACCACGGCGTCCACTGGAGGGCTATCCAGCAGTCCTGGATGGTCGACGCCGTGGACGATCACATCCCTATCGCCATCAAAGATGGTGGCGTCCAGGGGAACGGCGCGGTCGCCGTTACAGTTAGCGGCGCCGGCGATGGACAGCGTAGGGATAGCCTGGGCCAGCCGCTCGGCCTTGTCGGTGCGGGAGATGCCCAGGTCGCGGGCGATGCCCACGCCCAACCCCATGGGGTCAGCCATGCGGCTGTAGTGGCTGCCGTCCACGGGCGAGCCAAGCAGCACGAGGGCTGTCATCCGCGGCCACCACTCCGGGTGACGGGAAAGGACTTCGATCCAGATCAGGCCGCCCATGGAATGACCGATGACCGACATGGGCAGGTCGGGGAACTGGGCCAGGGCGGCCGTGGCGATGGTCTCCACATCCGCGATGAGTGGCTCGATGCGCAGCCAGGTGCGTACATAACCCAGGTTGGGCGCAATGCGCATCGCCTCTGGCGGGGCGACCCGCGCGGTGAGGTCAGCGATGCGGTCGTGGGTGTCTGCCCAGCCGTGCTGGGCGAAGAGAAGGCAGGCGGGCATAGGCAGCTTCAAGCATGAGGTGTGAGCGGTGGCAGGCGCGTCACGTCCACCCGGCTGGGAGACGCCTGACAATTGTCCATAGCCTCGCAACAAATGTCAATCTAGCGCGCCAGTGGCTCGCCCATATGCCAGCGGCGCGGCCCGATGCCCGTGTCTGAGAGGTGAGCTATGCAGCCGAAGTACATTCGCAACCTGTCCAACATTCCATCCAAGACCCTGAGGGGCGATGTGGCGGATGTTCTCCGGGCAGCCATCATTGGCGGCGGGCTTCGCCCCGGTAGCTTCATCAATCAGGCGGATCTCGCCAAGCAACTCGGCATCAGCCGCAGCCCGCTGCGCGAGGCGTTGGGTCAGCTCGAGGAAGAGGGCCTGATCACCATCATCCCCTATAAGGGGGCCTACGTCACGGACCTGCCCATCGATGAACTCGATGAGTTGTTCACGCTGCGGGCTGTGCTGGAGGAGTTTGGCGTGCGTCGGGCGGCGGCGCTGGTCACGGCCGAGGATATCGCCCACTTGCGCGAGCTACTGGCAAGGATGCAGCGTGCCGCCGAGGCGGGCGATTCACACGCGCTGACCGAGATTGACCTTGTCTTCCATCGCGCGCTGGTCACGTTGGCTGACCACGCTCTCCTGCTTCAGACGTGGCGGGGTCTGGAAACCAGGATGAGGCGCGTGTTGAGCCAGCAGCGCCAGTTCTACCTGAGCCTGCATGACGCGATTGGCACGCATCCTGATCTGGTGGCGGCGCTGGCGGTCGGCGATGCTGACCGAGCCGCCGCCGTCATGCGCTCGCACATTCTCGACGCCCGCGAGGTGATTCTGCGTACCTGGGGCAAGGTTATCCCGCCCGAGACGCCGGGTGTCAATGGCGCCGCGCTCCAGCCAGAGTAACGGGGCCGGCCGCTCGTCCCGGCAAGCGGATGGCCATCTCCGCTGCTCTCGAGGCAGATGCGCTGGAAGTGGTCACCCCCCGCGAGCTAACGAGCCTCCAGCGCTCGCCGCACTGTCGCGGCCAAGGCCCGCGCCCGCTGCGGCGCATCGCCCACGTAGTCGCGGGCGTCGAGCAGGGCGCGCATCTGGTGCGGCGGTACGTACTGGGTGAGCCGTGGGTCACCCGCCAGCAGGTCGGGCAGCGGGTTCGGCCGCCCCACCTGCAAGGCTGCCCACGCCGCCAGACTATGCTCGCGAATCACGTCGTGGGCGGCCTGACGGTCACCCCCCGCCTTGACCACCGCCATCAACACCCGCTCTGTCGCCGCGAAGATGCCGTAGGTCGCCAGCTGGCGCTCGATGGCCGTCTCGTCTACCCGCAGGCCGCCCACGATGCGGCGTGTCGTGCGCACGATCTCGTCCGTCGCCAGGAAGGCGTCGGGCAAAGCCAGGCGGCGGTTGGCGCTGTCGTCCAGGGTACGCTCCAGCAGGCTCAGCGCGGCGTCGTGCCACAGCACGGTCGGCAGGGCCGCCACGTAGCGCGCCAGGCTGTCGATTTTCTCGCTATGGATGGGATTGCGCTTGAAGGGCATCGCCGACGAGCCGACTTGCCGCCGCCCGAAGGGTTCAGCCATCTCGCCGAGCATGGGCGCTTGCAGGATGCGGATGTCGAAGGCCAGCTTGTGCAGGGTCTGGGCCACGCCAGCCAGGACGTTGAGGACGTTCCAGTCCTGCTTGCGCGGGTAGACCTGGGTCGTGACCGGGAAGGCCGTCAGGCCCAGCGCGGCCAGGGCCAGCACCTCCATCTCGGCGGCGGTCATGCCTGTCCCCTGCAACACCTCGGCGTAGGAGGCCGACGTGCCCACCGCGCCCTTGAAACCCTTGCCGCGAAGGTTCGCCCGCACCGCCTGTAGCGCCTGATAGTCGGCCAGCAGGTCTTGCGCGCTCTGCGCCAGACGGTAGCCGATGGTCGTCGGCTCGGCCGGTTGCAGGTGGGTGTAGCCCATGGCTGCGCGGTCCGCCCAACGCTCCATAGCGTCGGCCAGTTCCCCCAGTAGCCCGGCTACCTCGACCAGGATCAGGTCCAGGGCGGCGCGCAACCGCAGGGCGTCGGCGTTGTCCTCCACATCCTGGCTGGTCGCCCCCAGATGCAGGATGGCCCCGCCAACAGGGGCTTGCTCGGCGTAGGCCCGCAACTCCGACATCAGGTCGTGGTGGATCTCGGCCTCGATGGCGTGGGCGCGGTCGATGTCCACCGCGTCGACGTGGGCGGCCAGGTCGTCGCGCTGTGCATCGGACACCAGTCCCGCCGCGTGCTGCGCCGCCGCCAGCGCCAGCCACACCCTGCGCCACAGCCGCCTCTTGGCCGTCTCCGACCACACGGCGCGCATGGCGTCGCTGCCGTAGCGCCACGTCATCGGGCTGAGGTAGGTGTCGTGGCTGAAGCTCATAGCTCGATCATCGCCTCGCGCTGTGGCCCCACCGACACGAAGCGCACCGGTGTCCGCGCCAGCTCGGCCAGGCGCTCGACATAGCGGCGCGCGCTGGCGGGCAGGTCCGACCAGTGGCGCGCGCGCGTCGTTGGCTCGCGCCAGCCCGGCCACGTCTCGTAGAGCGGCGTCGCTCGCTCCATCAGCGGCGTGTCGGGCAGCGTCGTCACCCGCTGGCCGTCCACCTCATAGGCCACGCATACCTGTAGCTCGTCGAAGCCGTCCAGCACGTCCATCTTGGTGATCGCCAGGTGGCTGAAGCCATTGAGCCACGCCGAGTGGCCTACGGCCACCGCGTCGTACCAGCCGCAGCGGCGCGGGCGACCCGTCGACGCGCCGTACTCCTGGCCGACGTCCTGCAGCCGCGCGCCCGTCGCGTCGTGCAACTCAGTGGGGAAGGGGCCAGCCCCCACCGCCGTAGTGTATGCCTTCGCCACGCCGATCACGTCGCCCAGGTGGCGCGGCGCGATGCCCGCCCCCTGGCACAGCCCGGCCGCCGTCGGGTTCGATGAGGTGACATAAGGGTACGTACCCCAGTCCAGGTCACGTAGGGCGGCCAGCTGGCCTTCCAGCAGGATGTTTCTTGCCTCGCGCATCGCCTCGCGAACGGTGGGCAGGCTGTCCACGATGTAGCCGCCGAGAGCGTCGGCCCAGCCCGTGGCCTGACTCATCAGGGCCTCGAGGGTCACGGGCGCGTGGCCGAACTCGCGCAGGCGGTCGTTGCGGGCGTCGAGGGTCAGGCTCAGGCGGCTCGCCAGGTAAGGCAGGTCGAGCAGATCGCCCATGCGCACGCCGGCGCGCGCGGCCTTATCCGAGTAGGCCGGGCCGATGCCGCGCTTGGTCGTGCCGATGCTGGCCTTGCCGCGCCGCTCGTCCTCCAGGCCGTCCAACTCGCGGTGGTAGGGCAGCAGCAGATGGGCGCGGCGGTCGATGCGGAAGTTGTCCAACGTCAGGCCGGCCTGGCGCAGTTCAGCCATCTCGCCCAGCAGCGAGGCCGGGTTGACGACCGTGCCCGCACCCAGGATGGACAGACAATGGGGGTGGAAGATGCCGGAAGGAATCAGGTGCAGGCGGAATGTGCCCAGGTCGTTGACGACCGTGTGGCCCGCGTTGTCGCCTCCCTGGCAGCGAATGACAATGTTCGCGTCGCGAGCGGCGAAGTCGATGACGCGCCCCTTGCCTTCGTCACCCCATTGGGCGCCGACTACCGCACTAACTGGCATGGAGTCCTCCTTGACAGGACGAAGGGCCGATGGCGCGCCCTTGAACGTCAGCCCTTGGTTCTTGGTCCTTCGTCCCTGGTCGTAATCTCGGTTCCCCCTGCCTCCCGCCCCAACACGGCGTCGCGCATCGCATCAGGGCGCAGGCCCGACACCAGGCGCACGCTGAGCGTTGGCTGAGCGTGGACGAGGTCGAGCATGGCTCGCACTTTGGCCGCCATGCCCCCCGTCACGTCGACGCCCGCCGCGCCGTGCAGGCCGCCCGCGATGGCTGTCCAGTCGTCGGGGGTCAGGCGTGGGACGGGCCGCGCGTCGGGGTGGACCAGGGGATCGACGCTGTATACCCCGTCCACCTGGCCCGCCAGCACGATGCGGTCGGGGCGCAAGGCGTTGGCGAGGTAGGTAAAGATAGTCTCGGTGGAAATGATGCAGTAGTCGCGCGCCGTGTCCACGGCCACGTCGCCGTAGACCAGGGGCACGGCCCCTACGTCGAGGAGTGTTTGCAGCGGCGTCAGCGCCATGTCCACAAGGCGGCCGTCGCGCGCCACTGCCGACGCCGACGGCTGGATCGTCACGGCGGGCACGGCGGCGGCCAGTAAGGCGTCGGTCACCAGGCGGTTCAGGCGCGCGGCAGCCGCGCCGACCTCGGCGTAGGCCCGCCAGTTGACGGGACCATCGAGCAGCCGCGACTTGCGGGCCGCGACGTGGCCGAAGGAGCCGCTGCCGTGGCCGACCACCAGCCGCAGGGTTGGGTCGGCGTCCAGGGTGGCGCGAATCTCCCGCGCCGCGTTGTCCAGCGCAACCTGGCGCACGGCGGCGTCGCCGCGCTTGTTGGTGATGAGCGAGCCGCCGAGCTTGAGGAAGACAAGGGGCATACGAATGGGGCGCGCCTAGCGCCGTGGCGTCTCCGCCATCACCGCACGCAACACATCGGGGACGTTGGTGATAATGGCGTCCACGCCCAGGTCTAGCAGGCGGCGCATCTCGGCCGGGTCGTCGACGGTCCAGGTGTTGACGCGGTAGCCGCTCTTGTGCGCCCACGTTATCAAGTCGGCGTCGACCATGTCGTGGTGCGGGTGGAGGGCTTCGGGGCGCACAGCAGGCCGCAACCAGGTGCGCCGCAGGTGGACCGGCAGGTCGGGCGAGTATAGCAGGCCGAGCGGAATGCCCGCCGCCAGGTCGCGGAAGCGCATCAGGGCGAAGGGATTGAAGGACGAGACGATCACCCGGTCCATCATGTGGCTGCGCCGAATGTCGTTGAACACCGCCGCCTCCAGGCCGTCACCCCGCGATGACCTGGTCTTAAGCTCCACATTGACCACCAGTTGACGATCGAGCAGGGCAAACACCTCGGCCAGGGTCGGGATGCGCTCGCCCGCGAAGCGCGCATCCTTCCAACTCCCCGCGTCCAGCTGCCGCAGCTGGGCAAGGGTCTGCTCGCGCAGTGGTCCGCTGCCGTTGTCGCTGCGCCCCAGGTCGTAGTCATGGTGAATAACCGGCGTCCCGTCGGCCGATAGTTGCACGTCCAGTTCGATGCCGTCGGCTCCGGCGTCCACGGCGGCGCGGAAGGCCGCCAGGGTATTCTCCGGCGCGACGGCGCTCGCTCCCCGATGGGCGACATTCAGTTGGCGTCCGCGATAGATGTAGTCGAGCATACTGGGTTGAAGGTTCCAGGTTGAAGGTTGAAAGTCGGGACCGAGACCCATCTCCAATCTCTAGTCTCCACGCGCTAAACGTGTCTGTAGGACCTGCACCGCCCCCGCCTCTCGCAGGGCGGCCGCGACACCCGTCGCGCTCTCTGGCCGTACCAGCGCCAGGGCAATGCCGCCACGCCCGCCCCCCGACAGTTTCGCTCCCAGCGCGCCCGCGTCGTCGGCCGCCCGGGTCAGGCGGTCGAGTTCGGGTGACGACACGCCCAGCCGCGCCAGCCCCGTCTGCGCCGCATTCATCAGCTGGCCGAGACTCGGCGCGTCGCCCGCCGCGATGACCTCGCGGGCCTGGGTCACGAGATCGCCCAATGCGTCGAACAACGCCTCGAACGTCGCCGGATTGGCCTGCCATGCGGTGCGTACGTCGCCCACGGCGATCCTGGTCGGGCTGGCGACACCGGTATCGGCGATCAGGAAGTCGAGACGCCCGCCCACGGCCAGAGGCTGCGGCCCTGCTCCGCGCACGAACCATACCGGCTGCTCGTAGGCGACCACCGTGTTGTCGATGCCGCTCGGCGTGCCGTGGTACAGCACCTCGGTGCGATACACCAGGTCCGATACGTCGCCGGGCGCGGCGTCAATCCCAAAGTAAGCTGCCAGGGCGCGCACGAGAGCCGTGGCGATAGCCGCGCCACTGCCCATGCCCCGCGCCAGCGGGATGGCCGAACGTACCGTGATGCCCAGGTCCAGGTCAGGCGGCTGACCCAGCCACGCCAGAGCGTTGAACACCGTCACGGCCAGGGCGTCGCCACGAGCGTCGGGCCGGGCGCGGTAGCTGCGCCCCAGGTCGGGAGCCAGCAGCCACACGCCGCTGCCCCGCTCGCCTGCCACGACCGTCGCCGTGGCGCGCACCTGGGGCAATGGGATGGCGATGGCAGGGCGGCCGTAGACAACGGAATGCTCGCCGATGAGGATGGCTTTCGCGGGCGCACTGGCGGTGATCATCGTAAGTTCAGGGGGATGATAGCCCGGCGCGGCGCGCAGGTCAACTCTGCGCGCTCGCAGCCCAGGCGTTGTCATGGCTAGCCGCTTATCCTCGGTATGGGCCTTGACGTAAGCGTGTTATAATAGAGCGGGCGCGCCCGCGCGGGCGGCCACATTCTGCGAACCAAACCCTGCCCGATTGGCCATGTCAGTCACCGATATTCTCCTTCGTCTCGCGGCGGTCTTCGTGCTCATTGGCCTCAACGGCTTCTTCGTGGCCGTCGAGTTTGCCCTGGTCAGTGCGCGCCCCGCGCGCATCGACCAGCAGGCGGCGCGCGGCCACGGCGCGGCCCAACTGGTCCAGCGCATGCTGGAGGACCCCGACCGCATCCTGGCCGCCTCCCAGTTGGGCATCACGATGGCCTCCCTGGCGCTGGGTTGGGTGGGCGAGTCCACCATTGCCGCCATCATCGAACCCTTCATCTCCTACCTGCCCTTCAGCGAGGTCATCGCCCACAGCATTGGCCTGGTCATCTCCTTCACCATCATCACCGCGCTCCACATCATCGTCGGCGAGCAGGCTCCCAAGACGTTCGCCATTCGCCACCCCGAACAGACGGCGATGGCGACGGCGCGCCCGACGCTGCTCTTCGACCGGGTCTTCCGCCCCTTCATCTGGGTGCTGGATGCAGGCACGGCCGCCTTCCTGCGCCTGCTCGGCGTCAAGCCCGTCGGCCACCACGGCACGGTGTATACCCTGGAGGAGCTCCAGGTTCTGCTGGCCGAGAGCCGCGAGGCGGGCATCGTCGAGCACGGGGAGCAGCAGATCATCAGTCGCGCCATCGAGTTCGGTGACCGCCAGGTGCGCGAGGTGATGATTCCGCGCACCGACGTGTGGGCCGTGCCCATCGAGAGCACGATCCAGGACGCGCTCGCCGTGTTCCAGGCCCACAGCCACGCGCGTTTCCCGGTCTACGGCGAGGACCTGGATGACATCGTCGGCGTCATCACGGTCAAGGACATTCTGCGCTACCTGGCGGCCCACCGCGACGGCTACGATCATCCCATTCGCACGCTGCTTCGCCCCGCTTTCTACGTGCACGAAACTAAGGCGCTCAACGACCTGATGGTCGAGATGCGCGAGCGGCATGCCCAGATGGCTATTGTCTTCGACGAGCATGGCGGTACGGCAGGTGTCGTGACCGCCGAGGAGCTGACCGAGGAACTGGTTGGTCGGATGAGCGATGAGCTGGCGAATGAGGACTCGGATGTGCAGTATATTGGCGAGGGGCGGGCCGTCATCGACGCCCAGATGCGCATCGACGAGGCCAACGACCAGTTGAACCTGGCGCTGCCTGAAGGCGAGGAGTACGAGACTGTCGCGGGGCTGATTCTAGAAGTGTTGCAGCACGTGCCCACCGCCGGTGAGGTTGTCGGCGTGGCTGGCGTGGAGCTGGCCGTCGTCGAGATGCGCGGCCCCAAGATTGAGAAGGTCGAGGTCAGGCGGAGAACAGGCGGATGACGCCCCCGACGCTAAGGCTTAGGCGTCGCGGAAGGAAGGTAGGGCGGACCGACCGGCGAGGGTGTCACCGTGCCAAAGGTTGGGGGGAACGTGGGCGTGGGAACCCACGGGACCGGCGTCAGAGTCAGCCACGGCCCCGGTGGCGGAGGGTTGGGAATGCACAACCCCTGCCCGACGAAGATGAGATTCGGGTTGTGCAGGCGGTTGACGTAACTGATGGCCTGACCCGGCACGCCGTACTGTAGCGCGATGGACGATACCGTCTCGCCGGGCTGCACGACGTGGATGCTGCGGCAGCCGGTGGGCGGTGGGCCGGGTGGGTAGGGGGGGAGTGGGCCAGTGGGTGGGACCGGCTTCCCAGGTGGGACCGGCGCCGCCACAACCTGCGCGCTGTAGACATTGGGCGCGCCGGGCGTCTGGTTGAGGATGACCACAGCCTCAGGGACGTACGCTGCCTGCGTGCCGCAACCAGCCAGGCCGAGCAGCAGCAGCGCGGCCGCCGCCATCGCCAGCCATCGTTCCCAGCGCCTGCGCCTCGTCTCGCCTGCCACCACGATGACCTGACCTTGTTGCCGTCGCCTCTCGCGGACTGGTAGGGGCGAGACCCTCTCGCCCTGCCGCCGGTACACGGCGCGAAGACCGCGCCCCTACACCGCTACGCATTGAACCAACAGCGAGCAACACGTAGCACCTCAACTATACTGCTATCACGGCGTCCTGTCAAGCGCCGGGGAGGGATTGGTTATGTCTTCGCGCCTCATCTATCTGGACCATGCCGCCACGACCCCCATTCACCCTGACGTCGTTGCCGCCATGCAGCCCTACCTGACGACCCAGTACGGCAACCCGTCGAGCGTCCACAGCCTCGGCCGCTCCGCGCTGGCGGCCCTGGACGACGCCCGTCGCGCCGTGGCCGAGGCGTTAGGCGCGACCCCCCGCGAGATCGTCTTCACCGCTGGTGGCTCCGAGTCCGACAATCTTGCCCTGCGCGGCGCGGCCTTCGCGGCGCGCGAGCGGAGCAGGGGGGCGCACCTCATCACCACCGCCATCGAGCACCACGCTGTCCTGCACACGGTCGAGCAGTTGGGGCGGCATTTCGGCTTCGACCTCACCATCCTGCCGGTGGACGAGTACGGGCGGGTCACCCCCACTCAGGTTGAGGCCGCGTTGCGCCCCGACACCGTGCTGGTGTCCGTCATGCTCGCCAACAACGAGATCGGCACGCTGCAGCCCGTCGCCGACATCGCGCGCCTCGTGCGCGGCCACGGCGCGCTCATGCACACCGATGCCGTCCAGGGCGGCGGCAGCCTGGATATCAATGTTGATCGTCTGGGTGTCGATCTGCTGACCCTGGCCGCCCACAAGTTCCACGGTCCCAAAGGGGTGGGCATCCTCTACGCGCGCCAGGGCACGCCGCTGCTGCCTGAGATTACCGGCGGCAGCCAGGAGCGCAATCGCCGCGCGGGCACAGAGAACATCGCCGGCATCGTCGGCACAGCGACCGCCCTGACCTGGGCGCAGGTGAACCGAGTGGCCCACGCCGCGCACCTGGCGCGCCTGCGCGACCGTCTCATCGCCGGCATCCTCGGCGCTGTGCCCGACACAGCGCTGACTGGCCATCCCACCGAGCGCCTGCCTGGGCTGGCGAGCTTCGCCATCGCGGGCCTGAGCGGGGCCGAGGAACTACTGCTGGGGCTGGACCTGGCGGGTATCTGCGCCTCCAGCGGCTCGGCCTGCACCTCGGCCAGCCTGGAGCCGAGCTACGTGTTGCGCGCCTGCGGCCTGCCGTCGGCGCTGGCCGTAGGCAGCCTGCGCCTCAGCCTCGGCTACGCCAACACCGACGCCGATGTGGATCACGCCCTGGCGACCCTGCCACCGCTGGTCGAGCGGCTGCGGGAGTTAGCGCGGTTGATGCAGGGGTAGTATCTCGACGTAGACCCGCTGCGTCATGGCGTTCAGAATCTCAGCAGGCCTGGGCTGGCCGCCTCTCACATGATTCTCATTCGGTGTTGACAAGGCTGCTGGCCCCCTTTATAATCAGCGTGACTTCGGCCCCAGGGGCTACCAGGTGATTCGCGCCCGCCTCGATAGGCCGGGCTGCGTGCTTGAGGGAGACAAACAGCATGGCCGACGCGCCAGGCAATGGTCGTGATGGACAGCCTAGCCAGAGCTACGAGCTGCGCCTCATGACCGAAGAAGACTTCATGGCCGAGGATGCCGCTCCACCCGGCATCCTTGTGACCACCTTCAACAAACTGCTGGACGTGGTGAACCCCGCCTACAACTGGGGTCGCCGCTACTCCATGTGGCCGATGCAGTTCGGCCTGGCGTGCTGCGCCATCGAGTTTATCTCCCAGGCCGCCTCCCGCTACGACTTCGACCGTTTCGGTTGGGGCCTCACACGCGCCTCGCCGCGCCAGGCCGACGTGATGATCGTGTCGGGCACTGTCACCAAGAAGATGCTGCCCCAGATCGTCCGCCTCTACAATCAGATGGCCGAGCCCAAGTACGTCATCTCCATGGGCTGCTGCGCCAATGGCGGCGGCCCCTTCAAAGAGGGCTACAACGTCGTCAGCGGCATCGATCAGTATCTACCCGTTGACGTCTACATTCCCGGCTGCCCGCCCACCCCCCAGGCCTTCCTCCACGGCTTGATCAAGCTCCAGGAGAAGATCGACGCCGAGCGCGTCCAGGACGTGGCCTGGTATCGGCGCGGCCAGGCCGAGGAAATCCCCGTTCCCATTCTCGGTCCCGATCTCATCGATCCGCGCCAGCTACCCGAGCTACAGGCCGCCGTCCAGGCCGCCGCGGCCGAGCGCAAGGCGGCCGAGGAAGCGGCGAAACTGGCCGCCGCCGCGGCGGCCCTTGTCCCCGCCGCTCCGGCCACGACCCCGGCCGGGCAGGCACGGGGGCCTGCCCCTACGACAGCTGTGGAGACGTTGCCTAGCGGCAAGCCGAAGCCCATCTCCGGCAAGGTGGCGAAGGCGATGCGCGAGCGCGGCCTGACGCCGGGTGTGGACCCCATCCCCGCCGACCTCTTGCCGCCGGGTGAAGTGGCCGCGCCTGCCCCGGCCCCCGCTGCCCCGCCGACCCCACCCGCTGCCGAGGCAGGACCGGCACAGGGGCCTGCCCCTACGACAGCCGTGGAGACGTTGCCCAGCGGCAAGCCGAAGCCCATCTCCGGCAAGGTGGCGAAGGCGATGCGCGAGCGCGGCCTGACGCCGGGTGTGGACCCCATCCCTGCCGACCTCTTGCCGCCTGGCGCCGGACAGGGGGACTAGCTCATGGCCGTCGTGATTGATTCCCTCACCCAGACATCCCCCGCGCCCAGCCTCGACCAGGCCTTTCCTGGCGCGGTAAGCCTCGATGCCGGCGGGGCGACCGTCGTCCAGGCCGACCGCCTGCTCGAAGTCGCTCGCTACCTGCGCGACCAGGCGGGCTATAGCTACCTGGCGAACATGACCGCCGTCGACTACCCCGACCGTCTCGAGACAGTCTATCATCTGTATCCGATGAAGATCACGGGCAATGCGCCGTCGCAGCCGCTGATTATCAAGGCCCACGCTACCGACAAGGCCGACCCGGTCATTCCCAGCGTCACCGCCGTCTGGCCCGGCGCCAACTTCCAGGAGCGGGAAGTCTACGACATGTACGGCATCCGCTTCGCCGGGCACCCGTATCTGCGCCGCGTCCTGATGTGGGATGGCTTCGAGGGCTGGCCGCTGCGCAAGGACTACCGCGAGGCCTACTACGAGGGCGACACCAAGCCCTTTGCCAGTCGCTGGCCCGGCGGCCACCACGTCCGCGCCGAGGAGCGCGCCAGGTTCGCCCGCAATGTGGCCTACCCGCGCCAATGGGATCCGGCGCAGGCTACCTCACCCGATGAGTCGCTGCCTGTCGTCGACGTATCCGAGCTAAACGCCATCCATACTCAGAAGTTCGTCATCAATATGGGGCCACAGCACCCCAGCACCCACGGCGTCTTCCGCATGCAGGTGACGCTGGACGGCGAGACGGTCGTGGACGTGATGCCGGTCATTGGCTACCTGCACCGCAACCACGAGAAGATCGGCGAACGCAACATGTGGCTGCAAAACATGCCGTTCACCGACCGCCTCGACTACTTCTGCTCGATGGGTAACAATACCGGCTACGCCCTCGCCGTAGAGAAGTTGATGGCCGTCGAGCCGCCGGAACGCGCTGAATACATCCGGGTCATCATGCAGGAGTTGACCCGTGTCCAGAACCACCTGTTCGGCCTGGGTCAGTTCCTGTCCGACCTCGGCGCGTTCTTCACTCCCATCCTGTACGCGATTGAGAACCGCGAACTGATTCTCGACCTGTTCGAGATGACCAGCGGCTCGCGCATGATGTGTAACTACATGCGTTTCGGCGGCGTGGCCTACGACCTGCCGCCGGAGTTCATGCCTCGCGCCCATGAGTTGGCCTTCGAGCGTCTGCCCCGCGAGATCGATGAGCTGGAAGAGTACCTGACGGCTAACGAGATCCTCCGTAGCCGTACCATCGGCGTCGGCGTTCTGCCCGCCGGGGCGGCCATCGGCCTGAGTGTCTCGGGGCCGCTGCTGCGCGCGTCGGGCGTCAAGTACGACATCCGCCGCCACCAGCCCTACGGTATCTACGACCGCTTCGACTTCGAGATCCCGACCCGTCCCAATGGCGACCTGTATGACCGCTATCTGATTCGCGTCGCCGAGGTGCGCCAGTCCATTCGCATCTTGCAGCAGGCCTTCAACAGCTTGCCCGACGGCCCCATCCTGGCTGGCCGCAAAGCGTGGCAGATTCGCGTGCCCAAGGGCGAGGCCTATGGCCGCGTCGAGAACCCCAAGGGCGAGACCGGCTTCTACGTCGTCAGTGACGGCACAGCCAACCCGTACCGCTATCACGTGCGCGCGCCCAGCTTCGTGAACATCCAGGCCCTGCGCGAGATGTCCATCGGCTTCAAGATCGCCGATATCGTCGCTAACCTGGGCAGTATCGACATCGTGCTGGGCGAACTGGATCGCTAGGGGGACGAATGTTCGGAAGTGGCGTGCTGCGCGGCATGTTGGTGACGCTCAGGCACTTCGTTGAAACGTACACTGAGGACCCACGGCGCGTCAAGGCGCGCGCGGCGGCGCCCAACGCCGTCCGCCAGATGCCCAATGATGCCAGAGGCCTCTTCACCGTTCAGTATCCGGAAGAGAAGCTCGCCATCGCGGAGCGGTTCCGCTTCTACCCGATGCTCATCGTCGATGGCACGACCGGCCAGGACTGGTGCACCTCGTGTGGCATCTGCGCTAAAGTCTGCCCGCCGCAGTGCATCTGGATCGTGCGCGGCACGCAGCCCAACGGCAAGCCCAAGCCGGAGCCGGAAGAGTTCTATCTCGATACCACCATCTGCATGCAATGCGGCTACTGCGCGGAGTTTTGCCCCTTCGACGCCATCAAGATGCATCACGACTACGAGCTATCGTCCTACGAACGTCACGAGTCGGCTATTTACAACAAGGAAATGCTGTCGGTCACCACGACCTACTACGCGCGGACGCATCCCCGCGCCTGGGCCGAGGAGTCGGCGGTACGCGCGGAGAAGGAAGCCCGCGATAAGGCCAAGTCTGCCCCGGCGACTGCCGCGCCGGCTCCGGCCGCTGCTGCGCCAGCTCCGGTCGCTGCTGCGCCGGCCCCGGCCCCCGCGGCCGAGGCAGGGCGGGCAGGGCAGGCACAGGGGCCGGCCGCTACGACAGCCGCGGGGACATTACCCAGCGGCAAGCCGAAGCCCATCTCTGGCAAGGTGGCGAAGGCGATGCGCGAGCGCGGTCTGACGCCGGGTGTGGACCCTATCCCGGCTGACCTCGTTACCGCCACCGAAACGCCCGCCGCCGATACCGTTGCGCCGGCCGCCGCCGCCTCCATCGGGCAGACAGCGGCCGCCGGCCAGGCACAGGAGCCTGCGCCCACGGGCGGCACGACGCTGCCGAGTGGCAGGCCCAAGCCCATCTCCGGCAAGGTGGCGAAGGCGATGCGCGAGCGCGGCCTGACGCCGGGTGTGGACCCTATCCCCGCCGACTTGCAGCCGCCGGGCGACAGCCAGGGTTGAGGCTGCGCGCGCGATTGTCAGCCCGCCTATCGTCGAGGCATCTGGGGCAGCCATTGCCGTGATCCGACGCCAGGCCCCAGCATGACAGTCGTCGAGGGATAGCGAACAAGTGGAGATGAATTATGCCCGCTGATTGGCTACCAATCCTGGTCATGTTCTTGCTGGCTCTGGTCTTTGGCGTGCTGGTCCTCATCGTCAGCCGTCTCCTCGGCCCCCACGTGCCGACCCGCGCCAAGGCCATGCCTTACGAGTCCGGCATGCGCCCCGTCGGCCAGGCCCAGCGCCGCTTTCCGATGCGCTATTACCTGATTGCTACCATCTTCATCATCTTCGACGTAGAAATTGTCTTCCTCTACCCGTGGGCGGTCATCTACAAGAACATGGACCCCATCTGGTTTGGGCTGGCCGAGATCCTGTTCTTCTTTGTTCTCATCGTTCTCGGCTACGTATACTTGATGAAGAAGGGCGCGCTGGATTGGGAATAGCCTTTGCGATCGGGATACCTGGGAAGGGGTGAGACATGGGTCTTGAACAAAAAGCCGGTGATATGGGCATCGTGACGGTCTCTCTGGAGAAAGCCCTTGGCTGGGCGCGAACGCGCTCCATGTGGCCCGCCCTGTTCGGCCTGGCCTGCTGCGCCATCGAGATGATGCACGCGCAAGGCCCGCGCCAGGATATGGCGCGCTTTGGCCTGGAACTGATGCGCGCCTCGCCCCGCCAGTCCGACCTGATGATCGTCGCCGGCCGGCTGTCGCGCAAGATGGCCCCAGTGTTGCGCCAGATTTACGACCAGATGGCTGACCCCAAGTGGGTCGTCAGCATGGGCGACTGTGCGTCGTGCACCGGTCTCTTCAATAACTACGCCCTGGTCCAGGGCGTCGATGAGGTTGTGCCCGTCGATGTCTACGTTGCCGGCTGCCCGCCGCGCGCCGAGGCCCTCATCGATGGCATCATGCTTCTCCACGAGAAGATCGAGCGCGAGAAGCTGCTAGGGGTCAAGGAGGCGCCTGTCGACCTGCGCGGTCGCACCTACCCGACCACCGTCGCCGTCTACGACAAGATTCCGGGGCGGAGCTGACTATGAGCCACGTCGAACAGACCCTGGATGCTCTGCGCCAGCGTTATGGCGACATCCCGATCACCGAGATGAACGGCCACGTGGCCGCCCTCATCCCGGTTGACAAGATCGTGGCTGCCGTCCAGTTCCTGCTGAACCCCGAGGGCGGCTTTACCCAGGTGATGGATGTCACCGCCGTCGACTACTACACGACCACGCCGCGCTTCGAAGTCGTTTACCAGTTGTTGTCCCATCCCCACCGTTGCCGCCTGTCCCTGCGCGTCGGCGTGCCTGAGGTCGATGGCGTGCCCACGGTGCCCAGCCTGACCGGGGTCTACCCCGGCGTCAACTGGTTCGAGCGCGAAGCCTACGACATGTTCGGCATCCGCTTTGAAGGCCACCCCGACCTGCGCCGCATCCTGATGCCCGCCAACTACGCCGGCTACCCCCTGCGCCGCGACTTCCCGCTGGGCTACGAGGAGGTTGCCTTCTCCCACAACGCCCACGAGATTCACAGCCGCAAGGCCTTCACCCCCCAGGGCCTGGCGCGCGCCGCCGAGATCAAGGCGGTCCAGCCTAGCGTGCTGATTGGCGCGGATGCTCCGCCCGATCCAACCTACAAGGACCGCTGGAAGCAGCCCATCGAGCCGACCGGCGGCATGCGTCAGCACGTTGGCCTGACCCTCGATGACGCCTCCAATATTGGCCCCCTCGCCTTCGCCAGCCAGACTCCCGAGTCCCAGGACGACCCGTTCGGCGAGACGATGGTGATGAACATCGGGCCACATCACCCGGCCACCCACGGCGTGCTGCGCCTGGTGACGGAGCTAAACGGTGAGCGCCTCGTGCGGGTCATGCCCGACATCGGCTTTCTCCATACCGGCATTGAGAAGACGATGGAGAGCAAGACGTACCTGAAGGCCCTCACCTGTACCGACCGCACCGGCTACGCCGCCCCTCTCCACTGCAACATGGCCTTTAGCGGCACGGTCGAGAAGCTCCTCGACGTGGACGTGCCCCTCAAGGCCCAATATGCCCGCGTCATCTTGCTGGAACTCGACCGCATTTCCAGCCACCTGCTGTTTGCGGGCGCGTCGGCGATGGACCTGGGCGCGTCCAGCCCCTTCCTGTGGTGCATTGGCGACCGCGAGAAGGTCTACGATATCATGGAGCTTGTGTCGGGTCAGCGGATGATGACCAGCTACATCCGCCCCGGCGGTCTGGCCTACGATCTGCCCCAGGGCTTCGACCGCGCCGTGCAGGCCTACCTGGACTATATCCCGGCCCGCATCGACCAGCTCGAGGAGCTTCTCATTAGCAATCCCATCTTCCTCGACCGCACCCAGAAGGTGGGCGTGCTGAGCCAGGAAGACGCCATGCGCTGGAACGTCTCCGGCCCCATCGCGCGCTCGTCGGGCGTGGACTGGGACCTGCGCCGCGATATGCCTTACCTGGTCTACGATCAGTTCCAGTTCAACGTGCCCGTGCGGACCGAGGGCGACACTTATGCCCGCTTCCTGTTGCGCTTGCAGGAAATCCGCGAGAGCGTCAAGATCGCCCAGCAGGCTCTGGACGCCTTGCCGCCGGGCCGCTGGATGACCGCCAACCGCAAGGTCGCCCCGCCGCCCAAGGAAGAGATCGCCATCAGCATGGAGTCCCTCATCCACCACTTCAAGCTGTGGACTGAAGGCTTCCGCACCCCGCCCGGCCAGGCCTACTATGCCGTCGAGTCGCCGCGCGGCGAGATGGGCTTCTTCATGCACAGTGACGGCACGGCCAAGCCCTACCGCTGCCACCAGCGTTCCGGCGCTTTTGCCGCCCTCCAGTCCATGCCCCTCGTCCTGCCGGGCATGCTGGTGTCCGACTTGATCGCGGTCATTGCCTCCTGGGATCCCATCCTGGGCGAAATCGACCGCTAGCGCGACCACCGACGACCGCAGATTCTGTCGGTGGTCGGTCGTCGGTCGTCAGGAAGCAATCATGCTCAGCGAACACTCCAAGCAACTTCTGGCCGAACGGCTGACGCACTACCCGCCCAACGAGAAGGCCTCGGCGATCATCTACGCCTGCTATCTGGCGCAGGCCGACAGCCCAACCCATTCCATCACCCAGCAGGCGGCCCGCGAGATCGCCGAGTTGCTAGAGATGGACTCCACCGAGGTCCAGGGCGTCATCGGCTTCTACAGCCTCCTCTTCGAGGAGCCGATGGGCAAGTACGTCATCCACTTCTGCAACGACATGCCGTGCGCCCTGCGCGGGGCCGACCGCTTCTACGAGTTCGTGAAAGAGCGGCTCGGCGTCGAGGACGGCGAGACAACCCCCGACGGCCTGTTCACCATCGAGCACGCCATGTGTATCGGGGCCTGCCACCGCGCGCCGTGCATGCAGGTGAACCTTGAGTTCCAGGAGTTCTTGACGGAGGAGAAGTTCGACCGCATCATCGAGCTATTGCGGGCGGGCGAGCCGCTCCGGGCCAATATGGCCGACGTTGAGCCGGTGTCCGCCGCCGCGCCACTATAAGGGTGCAGGTAGAGACCCTAAAGGGCCTGGCGACCTTGCGGGTCTACTGGATGGGATGAGAACGTATGGCGAAATACATCCTGCTGCAGAACCGAGAGTTTCCTGATATAGACCGAATCGACGTTTACGAGCAGCACGGCGGCTGGGAGACCTGGCGCAAGGCCGTGACCGAGATGCAACCCCAGGCGATCGCCGACACCGTGAAGGCGTCGGGCCTGCGGGGGCGCGGCGGCGCGGGCTTTCCCACCGGTGTCAAGTGGGGCTTCCTGCCCAGGGATGTCTTCCCCCGCTACATGGTCGTCAACGCCGACGAGAGCGAGCCGGGCACCTTCAAGGACCGCGAGATCATGGAGGGCAACCCTCACCTGTTCCTGGAAGGGACCGCCCTCAGTACCTACGCCATTCAGTCCAACGTCGCCTACATCTATGTGCGTGGCGAGTATCGCGACGTCATCCGCCGCCTGGAGCAGGCCATCGCCGACGCCAAAGCGCGCGGCTATCTGGGTCAGAACCTGTTCGGTACCAGCTATAGCCTGGAAATATACGTCCACTCCGGCGCGGGCGCTTACATCTGCGGCGAGGAGACAGCCCTTCTCAACTCCCTGGAAGGCCTGCTCGGCCAGCCGCGCCTCAAGCCACCCTTCCCGGCCGCCGTCGGCCTATATGGCAAGCCGACTATCATCAACAACGTCGAAACCCTCGCCAACGTCCAGCCCATCATCGCCAACGGGGCACAATGGTATCGCCAGTGGGGAACCGAGAGAAGCCCCGGTGTCAAAATCTTCTGCCTGAGCGGCAACATCAAGCGCCCCGGTAACTACGAACTACCCCTGGCGACCACCTTCCGCGAGTTGATTGAGGTTCACGGCGGCGGCACGCTGGATGGTACGCCCGTCAAGGCCATCCTGCCCGCCGGCGCCTCCGCGCCCATCATGGCCGCCACTGACCAGGTGTTGGACACGCCGATGGACTATGAATCCGTGCCCATGGTCGGTTCGCAGCTAGGCTCGGCGTCGGTAATTATCCTGGGCCAGAACGACAGTGTGCCTCTGGCGGCGGCCAAGATGGTCCGCTTCTTTCGACACGAGTCGTGTGGCAAGTGTACTCCCTGCCGCGAGGGGACGTACTGGGCGCAGAAGGTGCTGGACCGGATCGTTGCCGGCCAGGGCACGGCGGAGGATGTCGCTCTGGTCGAGAGCATCGGCAACCAGATGGTGGGTCGGTGCTTCTGTCCCCTGGGCGAGTTTTCCACCAGCCCCATGCTGTTCACCATCAAGCACTTCCGCGACGAGTTCCTGGCCGAGACGGCCAACGTCCGCCCGCGTCGCGCCTGGCGCGAGGTCGTCCCGCTGCGCATCGAGCCGACTTTGGCGACGAAAGAGCGTTAGCTATGGCTAAGTCCAATCTGGTAAACGTCATCATTGACGGCCATAAAGTAACCGTGCCGGCCGGCACCCTCGTCGTCGAGGCCGCCAAGCTTATCGGTAACGACATCCCCGTCTTCTGCTACCACCCCAAGCTCGACCCCGTCGGCATGTGCCGCATGTGCCTGGTCGAGATCGGTACGCCGAGGCTGGACCCCGCTACCCGCCAGCCCCTTCTGGACGAGAGCGGCCAGCCCGTCATCGCCATGATGCCCAAGCCCCAGACGGCCTGCACACAGCCTGTCAGCGAGGGTATGGTCGTCAAGACGACCACCGACGCTGTCGCCGAAGCGCGCCGGGCGATTCTTGAGTTCCTGCTGACCAGCCACCCCCTCGACTGCCCGATCTGCGACAAGGGTGGTGAGTGCCCCTTGCAGGAGCTGACCCTTGCCTACGGCCCTGGGGTGTCGCGCATGCCCCTCGGCTCCAAGTTCCGACTCGCGAAGGTCGTTCCCCTGGGCGACCTGATCATGCTCGACCGCGAGCGCTGCATCCAGTGCGCCCGCTGCATCCGCTTCCAGGATGAGATTGCCGACGACCACGTGCTCGAGTTCAAGCATCGCGGCCGGGGCATGGAGATCGTCACCATGTCCGACCCGCCCTTCGACTCCAAGTGGTCGGGCAACACCACCGACATTTGCCCCGTCGGCGCGCTCACCAGCCGCGATTTCCGCTTCAAGGGCCGCCCCTGGGAATTGGATAACACGGCCAGCCTTTGTACCCTGTGCTCCGTCGGCTGCAATACCACCCTCGCGGTGCGCTACGATGACATCAAGCGCGTCATGCCCCGCGAGAACGAGAGCGTCAATGAGATCTGGCTGTGCGATAAGGGGCGCTTCGGCCACAAGTACGCCAACGCCCCTGACCGCCTGACCCAGCCCCTGGTGCGGCGCGGCGGTCAGTTGCAGCCCGCCTCCTGGGAAGATGCTCTGGCCTACGCTGCCGAGCGCCTCAACGCCATCAAGTCCACCCACGGCCCCGACTCCATCGGCGGCCTGGCGGGCGACCGTATCGCCAACGAGGATCTGTACCTTTTCCAGAAGCTGCTACGCGGCGTGGTGGGGACCAACAATGTCGACCACGCCACCCGCGCCGAGTTTCCGGCCAATGCTGCCGACCTGGTGGCCCAGGTAGGTGTCGGCAGCGGCAGTAACTTGCAGTCCATGGGCAAGGGTAGCGCCATCCTGGTCATCGGCGGCGACCCCGACGAGGAACAGCCCGTCACCTGGCTGCGCATCAAGCAGGCCGCCGACCGGCGCGGCGCGGCGCTTATCGTCGCCAACCCGCGCCCCACCCGGCTCGACCGTTACACCCGCCAGAGCCTGCGCTATCGCTACGGGACGGCCGACCACGTTGCTCTGGGGCTGCTGGCGGCCCTGTGGGAGCTGGCCGAGGAAGGCGTGGACCTGGCGGTGGACAAGGACGCCCTGCGCGACCTGAAGCGCGCGTCCAATAACTATTCCACCGCCCGCGCCGCGACGCTGACCGGTGTCAGCGTCGATGCCTTGCGCGCCGCGGCCCAGGCTTTCGCCCAGGCTGCCGACGCCGTGGTATACGTCGGCGCGGACCTCGATGCGGCCGGTGCGCAGGCCCTCGCCAACCTGCTCATCGTGACGAAGCATGTGGGCCGCCCTGACAGTGGGCTGGTCCCCCTCTATCGCCATAACAACAGCCAGGGCGCGCAGGACATGGGGGTGCGGCCCGACCGCCTGCCGGGCTACCGCGACCTGGACGATGGCGCGACCCTCAGCGATACCTGGGGCGCCGCCCTGTCGAGCGCCGCCGGAATGGCCACCGCCCACATGCTGACGCCGGGCGCGCTGCGAGCCATGATTGTCGTAGCCGCCGACCCGGTGGGCGACGACCCCAACGCCCGCTATGCCGTTCAGGGGCTGGACTTCCTGGTCGTGCAGGAACTATTCATGACGCCCACCGCCGAGCTGGCCGATATGGTACTGCCCGCTACCAGTTGGGCCGAGCGTGACGGGACCTTCACCTCCACCGACAGGCGTATCCAGTATTTCAGCCCGGCCATCCGTCGCCTGGGTCAGGCGCGCCCCGACTGGGAAATTCTGTCCGACCTGGCTCAGCGGCTGCGCGCCCACGAGGATGTCACCGAGACGGCCCACCTCCAGCCGTCGGCGACTCGCGACTGGACCTACGTGTCCATTGACCAGATTATGGCCGAGATTCAGGGCCTCGTGCCCCAGTACAGCGCGATGCGCGCCACCCGGTCACCCATCCCCACCCAGCGCGGCCGCCTGCCCTTCGAGAGCTTCGTGCGCGAGGGGACGGCCTTCAGGTTCTCCGCGGCCGAGGATGACCAGTGGCCCGTCGCGGCCGAGGAAGGCGGGTTGCCGCCGTTGGAGTGGATCGCCGCCGATACAGACACACCCGGCGTGCGACCCGGCGAGTTGCTGCTGGTCCCGGTCCGGCGATTGTTCGACCAGGGGACGTTGCTCAGTAAGGCCGACATCCTGCGGCGTCGGCTGCCGGGTCCCTACGTTGTGATCAACCCCGGCGATGCGGCCGCGCTGGAGGTGAGCGACAATGATGTGGTGACGGTGACGACGGAGCATGGCTCGGCTGAGGTCGACGCTCGCGTCAGTGATGCCGCGCCCCACGGCATGCTGCTCATCGCCGACAGGATGGGCGTCGGGGTGCGCGGCGCACTGCTTGACTCGGCGTGCCGCCCAATCGCTGCGACCGTCGCGCCTGTCCGCGAGCTGGCGGTGGGAGACTAGCGAGAACCGTGAGAATGTTGGGTGTCGTTCACGTAGCGCGTTTCACGCATCACGCCAGGTGCTGCGCAATCGGAGAGACGTATGAGATGGGATCTACTGGCTGAGTGGATCATCAAGGCGGTCATCATCCTGGTCCTGTTGTTGACCGGCTTCGCCTACCAGACGTGGCTGGAGCGCAAGGTGGTGTCCAAGATGCAGTACCGCATCGGCCCCAACCGCGCCGGGCCGTTTGGCCTGCTGCTGCCCCTGGCCGACGGCATCAAGCTCATCTTCAAAGAGGAGCTGGTGCCGGCGATGGCCGACAAGGCCATCTTCATCGCCGCGCCCGTGCTGTCGATGATAGTCGCCCTGTTGGTATTCGCCGTCATCCCCATCGGGCCGAGCGTCGTGCTCTTGGGCCGCGAGATTCCC
Source organism: Anaerolineae bacterium (assembly GCA_034431435.1). Taxonomy (GTDB): domain Bacteria; phylum Chloroflexota; class Anaerolineae; order Epilineales; family JAHCIE01; genus JAHCIE01. Next base: position 79,907 of record DAOUDG010000089.1, read on the forward strand.
CTGCAACTCGCCGATATCAACGTGGGCCTCATGTACGTGTTGGCGATAGCGTCCCTGGGAATCTACGGCATCGTCCTGGGTGGCTGGGCGTCCAACAACAAGTATGCCTTGTTGGGAAGCCTGCGCTCGTCGGCGCAGCTAATCTCGTACGAGTTGGTGCTGGGCCTGGCCCTGATGGGGTCGGTCATGCTGACCGGCACCCTGAGCCTGAACCAGATTGTCGACGCCCAGGCGTTCGACTTCTGGAACTGGCTGGTCTTCCTGCAGCCGCTCGGCTTCCTCCTATACGCCATCGCCGCCATCGCCGAAGTCAACCGCGCCCCCTTCGACCTGCCCGAAGCCGAGCAGGAACTGACGGCCGGCTACCATACCGAGTACAGTGGCATGAAGTTCGCGCTGTTCTTCATGGCCGAGTACATCAACATGATCAACGTCAGCGCCATTGCCGTGACGATGTTCCTCGGCGGCTGGCGGCCGCCGTTCGGCTTCATTCCCGAGTGGACAGGTCCCATCTGGTTCTTCCTAAAGGTGCTGGCGTTCATCCTGGTCTTCATCTGGTTGCGCGCCACACTGCCTCGCCTGCGCTACGACCAGTTGATGAACTTCGGCTGGAAGACCCTGCTACCCCTCGCCATCGCCAATGTCGTCGTAACGGCCATCGCTATGGCGCTACGGCCCTCCTTGGGCGCGAGCACCTGGTTCACCGTCGCCCTCGGTTCTATCATCCTGATTATCGCCGCCTTGCTGTTCTACCGCAGTTGGTCGGCGGCATCAATGCGCCGTCGCGCCGCGCGTCAGCCCAGCTAGACGTTCCCGCAGTGACGGCTTCGGCCAATACGGCTGAAGCGCTCATCGAGGCAGAGTACGAGGTCACCATTATGCTGGCAGTCATTGAGTTTGTGAAGGGGTTGGGGGTAACGTTGCGGGCGGCTTTCAAGCCCAACGTGACCGTCCAGTACCCCGAAGAGCGGCGACCGGTGGCGCGGCGCTTCCGTGGGCGGCACGAGTTGCGCCGCTACGACAATGGCCTGGAGCGGTGCATCGGTTGCTCCCTGTGCGCGGCGGCCTGCCCGGCTGACGCCATCCTGGTCATCGCCGGCGAGAATACCGACGAGGAACGTTATTCGCCTGGCGAACGCTACGCCGCCGTCTACGAAATCAACATGATTCGCTGCATCTTCTGTGGCTACTGTGAAGAGGCGTGCCCTACGAATGCTATCGTCCTGGGGCCGGTGTTCGAGATCTCGGCCTTTACCCGCGACGCCATGATCTATACCAAGACGAACCTGCTCGTTCCCCCGCCGCCGCAGACGCCGGGCACGCCGCAGCAGACGCCGGAAGGGGAGTACAACCGCTCCATCATCCCCGGCACGCTCACCAGCGAACCCCGCACCGGCATCGACATGGCGCCTGGCAACGTTGAGGCGGAGCGCCGCAAGAAGCTGTCCCTATAACACTGCTCTTCAGGAGCGCGACATGTCCGTCTTACTCTTCGGCATCCTGGCTGTGCTGGCGCTCATTACCGCCGCGCTGATGATCACGGCCCGCAATCTCGTGCACGGCGTCTTGATGATGGTGGCGAACTTTGCCGTTATCGCCGTCATGTACATCACCCTCAACGCGCCCTTCGTGGCCGTCGTCCAGGTGGCCGTGTACGCGGGCGCGATCATGGTGCTCTTCCTGTTCATCGTCATGCTCATCGGCGAGCAACAGCTCGCCTTCGACGAGCATCTCGGCGGGCAGCGCCTGTTCGCCGCCGTCCTGGGCCTGCTGCTGGCCGGCATCCTGCTCATCACCCTGGCCTCGGCGGCCCCGTTCAGTGGCCAGAGTCGGCTGACGGAAGAGATCATCGGTCGCCAGAACGTGCAGCTCGTCGGCGCGGAGTTATATACCACCTACCTGTTGCCCTTCGAGGCGGCCTCGGTCCTGCTGCTCATCGCCATGATTGGCGCTGTCGTGCTGGCGAAACGCCGCCTGTTGTAGGGTTTGGTTCAGCCGTCGCGTCCCATTCCTGTTTCATGGAGCCGCTCATGCCTGTCCCCGTCCAATATTACGCCATTCTGAGCGCCCTGTTGTTTAGCATGGGGGTGGCCGGCGTTCTGCTTCGCCGCAACATCATCATCGTCTTCATGTCCATTGAGTTGATGCTCAACGCGGCCAACTTGCTGTTCGTCGCCTTCGCCCGCCATCAGAACGTAGTCGACGGCCAGGTCTTCGTCTTCTTCGTCATGACGGTGGCCGCAGCGGAAGTGGCGATTGGCCTGGCGTTGGTCATGACGCTGTTCCGTAGCCGTCAAACCACCGACGTCGACGACCTCAGCACCCTCAAGGGTTAGGCCCATGTTCAATCTACTCGTCCCCCTCATCATCCTGCTGCCGCTGCTTGGCCTCACCGTCAACGGCCTGTTCGGGTATCGCATCGGCCGCCGGGGCGTCGCCATCATCGGTTGGGGCGTCGTCGGCCTGTCGTTCCTGTTGTCCGTCGTGGCCACGGTGCAACTCAGCGCGCTGCCCCCGCATGAGCGGGAGGTGGTGGTGTCGCTGTGGCAGTGGGTCGACGCGGGCAGCTTCCGCGTCCCGGTCGAGTTCTACCTCGACCCTCTGTCGGCGCTGATGATTCTCATCGTCACTGGCATCGGCTTCCTCATCCACGTCTATTCCGCCGGCTATATGGCCGACGACCGCAGCTACGCGCGCTTCTTCACCTACCTCAACCTGTTCGTCTTCTCGATGCTTGTGCTGGTCCTGGGCGGCAACTTCCTGCTGCTGTACATGGGCTGGGAGTTGGTAGGCGCGTGCTCGTACCTGCTCATCGGCTTCTGGTTCAGCCAGACCGCCAACGCCAGCGCCGGCCGCAAAGCCTTCGTCGTCAATCGTATCGGTGACTTCGGCTTTGCCCTGGGCGTCATGCTCATCTTTGTTGTCTTTGGCAACCTCGGCTACGTGGACGTGTTCGCCCGCGCGCCGAGCCTGCTGGCCGAGGGCGGCGTGGTCGTGACCGTCATGACGCTGCTGTTGTTCATCGGCGCGGTCGGCAAGTCGGCCCAGATTCCCCTCTACGTCTGGCTCCCCGACGCGATGGCTGGCCCCACACCCGTCTCAGCCCTCATCCATGCCGCCACCATGGTCACGGCGGGCGTCTACATGATCGCCCGCTCCCACGTCCTGTACGACCTCGCCCCTACCACCCAACTTATTGTGGCCACCATCGGCGCACTGACGGCCATCCTGGCCGCCTTCATCGCCCTGACCCAGGTGGACATCAAGCGCGTGCTGGCCTTCTCGACGGTCAGCCAGTTGGGCTACATGGTGCTGGGGGTGGGCGCGGGCGCATACACGGCGGGCATCTTCCACCTCTATACCCACGCCTTCTTCAAGGCCCTGCTGTTCCTCGCCGCCGGTTCCGTGATGCACGCGATTGGGAATGAGCAGGACATGCGGAAGATGGGCGGCCTCTACAAATACATCCGAATTACGGCGATCACCTTCATCATCGGCGCGGCCGCCCTGGCCGGCATCTTTCCCCTGTCGGGCTTCTGGTCCAAGGACGAGATTCTGGCCGGGACGTTCTATCACGGTGGCTGGTACGTAGTCCTGTACCTCATCGGGCTTGTGACGGCCTTCATGACGGCCTTCTATGCCCTGCGCCAGGTGGGCCTGACTTTCTTCGGCGAGGAGCGCTGGCGCACTGCCCTGGCTGTCACCGGTGGCCATGCGGCGCCCATCGCCGCCACCGCGCCCCCACCTGTCGCGCCGCCACCGCCCGCGCCCGCTGCGCCACCCGCCGCGCCTGCGCCTACCCCTGAGCTGGCGCCCGGCGAGAAGCCGCGCC
>DAOUDG010000090.1:0-8608 GCA_034431435.1 Anaerolineae bacterium
CATCACGGCCACGGCTTCAGCGGCGAGCCGCACGAGTCACCCGTCAGCATGACCATGCCGCTCATCATCCTCGCCGTTGGTGCGGCCATCGCGGGTTTCGCCAACATCCCCCAGGTGTCGCCCATCCTGGAGCACTGGTTGGAGCCGGTATTCGGCCTCCACGAGACGGTGGAGAGCGCCATACCCCTGGGCGTGCTCATCATCACATCCCTCGGCGTGGCCGTCGTGGGCGCGCTACTCGGCATGTCCATGTATCGCGTGCCCCTGTTCGGCCTGAAGCTGCCCCAGATTGCCGACCCCGTGCGCATGGGGCAGCGCTTCAGCGGCCTGTACAACCTGTCCCTGAATGCCCTGTACGTCGATCAGGCGTACGACCGCGTCTTCGTCCAGCCCTTCAACAAGGCGGGTGGCTGGCTGGCGCAGGTCTTCGACCTGGGCATCATCGACGGCATCATCAACGGCGTCGGCCATGGCTTCAGCCGCCTCGCCGGCGGCCTCCAGGGCCTACAGACGGGCTATGTCCGCAACTATGCCTTGAGCATGTTGCTGGGTGTCGTCGTGCTCATTATCTGGTTCTTCTTCCGCTAAGCGCGTGACACGTGTAACGTGAGAGCCTCCAACCCGGTTCCCGGTTCACGTCTCACACCGCATGCAAGGGGTCTACCGTGCCCACCTCCAATGTCTTCAACTGGCCGCTGCTGAGCCTGCTCATCTTCCTGCCGCTCCTCGGCGCGCTGGCGATTGCCTTCATTCCGCGCCGCAACGCGGGTATCGTGCGCGGCACGGCTCTGGTGCTCAGCGTCATCGTCTTCATCTGGTCGCTCCAGTTTTACATCAACTTTGACTGGGCCGACCCGGGTATGCAGTTCGTCAATCGCGGCGTCTGGATAGCCCCGCTGGGCATCCAGTACCTGGTGGGGCTTGACGGGATTAGCATGCCCCTGGTGCTGCTGACGACCTTGCTGTCCGCCGTCGCCATCGGCGCGTCGTGGACCATCGACAGGCGACTCAAGGAGTACATGATCGCCTTCCTGGTTCTCGAGGCGGCGATGTTGGGGGTGTTTGCAGCCCTGGACCTGTTCCTGTTCTTCATCTTCTTCGAGGCCGTGCTCATCCCGATGTACATCATCATCGGCGTGTGGGGGGGGCCGCGCCGCGTCTACGCTGCCAACAAGTTCATCCTGTTCACGATGGCCGGTAGCGCGTTGATGCTCGTCGCCATCCTGGCCGTAGGCCTGCTCAATGCGCGCGGCGGAGTACCCAACTTCGACTGGATCGCGCTGACCCAGACACCCATGACCGGCAACGTCGCCACCCTGCTGTTCTTCGCCTTCGCCCTGGCCTTCGCTATCAAGGTTCCCATCTGGCCGCTCCACACCTGGCTGCCCGACGCCCACGTTGAAGCCCCCACCGCCGGTAGTATCATCCTCGCTGGCGTTCTGCTGAAGATGGGAACCTACGGCCTGCTCCGCTTCAACCTGCCCTTCTTCCCCCAGGCCAGCCGCGACTGGGCCTGGCTATTCGCCGTGGTGGGCGTTATCGGCATCATCTACGGCGCGTGGGTCGCCTATGCCCAGACGGACGCCAAGAAGCTGGTCGCCTATTCGTCCGTGTCCCACATGGGCTTCATCGTGCTGGGTATCTTTGCCCTGAACGCCGTGGGTATTAGCGGCTCGGTCATGTACATGGTCGGCCACGGCATCAACACTGGCGCGTTGTTCCTCCTGGTCGGCTACATTTACGAACGCCGCCACACCCGCGAGCTGTCAGCCTTCGGCGGCCTGTGGAAGGTCATGCCTGTCTACGGTGTCATCTTCCTCATCGCTATGTTCGCCTCGGTTGGCCTGCCCGGCCTGACGGGCTTTGTCGGCGAGTTCCTGACCCTCCAGGGTGCGTTCCAGCACAACTGGGTCTGGGCGGCTTTCGGCGCGCTCGGTGTCATCCTCAGCGCAATCTATCTGATGTGGATGTTCCAGCGCATCTTCTTCGGGCCAGTGGACGACGTGGAGAATCAGCACCTCAGCCCGCTGACCCGGCGCGAGATTCTGGTCGCCGCGCCCCTCATTATCCTGATGTTCGTCCTGGGCGTCTTCCCGAATCTGGTGCTTGGCCCGGCTCAGCCCGCCGTGGCGCAGGTCGTCGAGATGGTCGGCCAGGTTGCCACGGCGCTGCGGCCCTAGAGGGCCAGGGACGAAGAGCGAACGACCTGGGGATTATTCTTCATAGCCTCATGATGCCCTTGGTCCGTCGTCCTCGGTCGGCCAGTAGGGCGTCAAGAGCCGGGCAATGAACGATCTACTGACACGCCTCGCTCAGGCGCGGGCAACCTTGCAGGCAAGTATCGAGGGGCTTACGGACCGCCAGATGACGTCGGGCGAGGTCATCCCTGACTTCACTGTCCAGGACCTGCTCGGTCACCTGGCGGCCTGGGATCACGAGCTACTGGCCGCCATAGAGGCATACCTGAATGGCGGGCCAGCCTATCACGCCGATATGGAGATCTCCGACGTGGACACCTGGAACAACCGCGCCCGTGACCGGCGCCGCGCCATGGCGATGACGCCGCTCCAGACGCGCCTGGTGTGTCTCATGATACGTGGCGAGTTGGGAAGCGTGCTGGCCACCGCCCCGCCCGAAGTGGCCGACCATATCATCGACTATCCCTGGGGAGAGCGCGGCACGCTACGCGGTCTGGTGGAGGGTTACGCCATCGAGCACGATCTGGCGCACGCCGCCCAGATTCGAGCCTGGCGCGACCGCGAGGGGGTGTAAGCCGTGTCCGACAACGCCGCCATGACCGGCGAGCTGGGGCGCTCGCGCCTGCAATTGCTCGACCGTCGGATCCTTGCCCTGGTGCGTCCCTAACCGTCGGCCAGCGCTGGCTGCCGCCCATTGCGCGTAGGCGCTGGCTGTGACCGTCCAGCCCACACACCAATAAAGGTCCTTGTCTATGATGCGTGGAACATTGCTTTATCTGTCCGGGAACAAAGGCTTACGCCATACCGCCGAGAACCTCTCGCTGGCGCAGCGCGCCGCGCAGCGTTTCGTCGCGGGCACGACACCCCAGCAGGCCATTACGGCGGTGGGCGAACTGAATCAGCAGGGGATGCTCGCTACCCTCGATCACCTCGGCGAGTCGGTCGAGGACGAGGCGGGCGCGCGCCAGGCGACCCAGGCCTATCTCGACCTCCTTGATTTGATTGAGGCCGCGGGCCTGAAATCCAACGTCAGCCTCAAGCTGACCCAGTTCGGCATCGACGTGGCTGACGACCTGGCGTACGATCTGGTCAGGGCCGTCACCGAGCGCGCCAGGCTGTATGGCAACTTCGTCCGTATCGACATGGAGAACCACCCGTACACCACGCGCACCCTGGATATCTATCGCCGGTTGCGCGACGATGGGCTGGACAATGTGGGTGTCGTCATCCAGGCTTACCTGTATCGGAGCCAGGACGACATCCGCGCCCTCATTCCCCTAGGCGCGCGTGTCCGCCTGTGCAAAGGCGCGTACCTGGAGCCGTCCGACGTGGCCTTCGCGGAGAAGGCCGATGTGGACGCTAACTTCGTGGCCCTCGCGAAATTGCTGCTCAGCCCCGAAGCGCGCGCGGCGGGCGTCTACCCGGCCTTCGCCACCCACGACGTCAACATGATCGACGCCGTGGCCGACTACGCGGCGCAGGAACGGTTAGCCAGCGACGCTTACGAGTTCCAGATGCTGTATGGCATCCGCCGCGACTTGCAGCGCGAGTTGGTCCAGGAAAACTATAGAGTCCGCGTCTACGTGCCCTACGGCACAGAGTGGTATCCCTATTTCATGCGGCGTCTGGCGGAGCGCCCCGCCAACGTGGCGTTCATCCTGCGCAACATCGTAGCCGACCGATGACAAAGGCGGCGGCCGGGGCGTAGCGATGCCCTTCGGCCTGTCATCCGACCCGCGTCGAGGACTCATCCATGGTGATCTTCCCTAGCGACTTCATACTGACCCCGCTGGTTCCAGCGTTGATTTTGCTGACAACCGCGGCCTTCGTGATTCTGGCCGACCTGTTCCTGTTCGACGAGAACACCCGCCACGCGACGGCGTGGATCGCCCTGATCGGCCTGAGCATTGCCCTGGGGACGACGCTCTACATCTGGGCGACTGCCGCGCTGCCGATGGTCGCTCTGGGTGGGTTAGCCATCCTGGATAGCTTCGGCCTATTCCTGATGCTCACCATCATCCTGATCACGGCGGTGACCGTCCTGCTATCGGCCGAATACCTGGTCGAACAGCGAATCGAGCGCGCCGAGTTCTTTGCCTTGCTGTTGCTGGCGGCGAGCGGCATGATGCTGATGGGTATCAGCGCTGAGCTGATGACGCTGTGGGTGGGCCTGGAGACGTTCTCCATCGCCCTGTACGTGCTGGCGGCGTATGCGCGCCCCCAGGCAGAGAGCGAAGAGGCGGGCCTCAAGTACTTCTTCCTGGGCGCGTTCGCGGCGGGCTTCTTCCTGTACGGCATTGCCATGACCTACGGGGCGACGGGCACGACGCGCCTGGTCGACATCGGACGCTACATCCAGGCGGCCGGGGCAGGCATTACCGCTAACAACCTGCTCTTTGTTGCCATGGGCCTCATCCTGGTCGGCCTGCTGTTCAAGATCGCCGCCGTGCCGTTCCACCAGTGGACGCCCGACGTGTACGAAGGCTCGCCGACGGCGGTGACGGCCTTCATGGCGACGGCGACGAAAGCCGCCGCGTTCGCCGCGCTGCTGCGCATCCTGTTTGTCGCCTTCCCCGCGCCGCCCACGGCCAACGCGTGGAGCCTCATGCTCGCCATCGTCGCCGTGCTGACCATGATTGTGGGCAATGTGGCCGCCCTCGGTCAGCGCAATATCAAGCGTATGCTGGCCTACTCATCCATCGCCCAGGCCGGCTACATCCTCATCGCCGTTGTGGTGGGCGGGCTGGCGGGCATTTCGGCCGCCCTGTTCTATCTCCTGGCCTACGCCTTCATGACCCTCGGCGCGTTCGCCGTCGTCGTTGCCCTCAACCGGGGCGGAGCGGAGTTCGTTGATCTCGACAGCTACAATGGGCTGGCGGGGCGTGCCCCCTGGCTGGCCTTCTGCATGGCTATTTTCATGTTCGCCCTGACCGGCTTCCCACCCTTCGCTGGTTTTATCGGCAAGTGGTACATCTTTGGCACGGCCGTCGCCAATGGCTGGGCATGGCTGGCGGCCGTCGGCGCGCTCGCCAGTGTCGTCTCGGCCGGCTATTACCTGTATGTCGTCGTCCTGATGTATATGCGGCCTGCCCCGGCCGACGCGCCCCCCATCGGCGATGCCCGAGGCCCGGCCGGCTGGGCCGTCGGGCTGACGCTGGCTGGCACGGTGCTACTGGCCTTCGTGGCTGGTCCCATGTTCAACGCTGCCCAGACGATCATTCTGGCGATGCGCTAGAGGACCGGGAAACGCCGCCGACGAAAGATGAAGGACCAGGACCAATGCGAACGTCTCCAGTTGGTTCCTGGTCCTTCGTCTTGGCCCCTCCACCCGGCGTGGTGGCTTTTTCCCTTGTGCCGCGCCGCGTTATTTGGTATCATAGGGAAGCCAGTTCCTGAGCCGGCCAGGGAACCGTCCCTGTTTCGCGGCTGTACGCTGCCCCCAAGGGCCAGAAGGAGCTTTCCGTGCACGAGCTGGTGATCTGCCCGCCCGACCTCCCCTGTCGCTTCAATCTGTGGAACATCCCGTCCTGGGCGCAGATCGGCTTGTATGTCACCATGACCGTGGCGAGCCTGATCATGCTCATCGGCCTGTTCCGCCGCATTCGCCTCTGGCGGCAGGGCCAGCCGTACCCCGCGCTCAACGAACTGCCTGAGCGTGTCCGACGCCTGTTCACCTACGGTTTCCGCCAGGACCGCATCAATCGCCAGCCCTACTCCGGCCTCATGCACGCCTCCATCTTCTGGGGCTTCGTGACCCTGTTCATCGGTACGGCCCTGGCAACCGTGGACGCCGACATTGCGTTGCCCTTGATGGACTTCAAGGTATTGCAGGGCTGGTTCTACGAGGTCTACAAGCTGGCGCTGGATATCGCCGGTCTGTTCTTCGTCGTCGCCCTCGGCTTCGCCCTGCTGCGTCGCTATGGCCGGCGCTTCCCCCGCCTGGGCAGCGAGCGATCCTTCGCCTTTACCCTGCTCCTGCTCCTGCTCATCAACGTGACCGGCTTCCTGATTGAGTCGCTGCGCCTGGCCGTTGTTCAGCCGGCGTGGAGTGACTGGTCCATCGTCGGTAATGCCGTGGCGCAGGTGTGGCTCGCGCTCGGGGCGACGGAACCGCAGTTGCGCGCCGTTCACCTGATCAGCTGGCTGAGCCACTTTGGTCTGGTCGCCGTGTTCATCGCCGCCCTGCCGGCCACCAACCTGTTCCATCTCTTCACGTCTCCCACCAACATCTTCTTCTCCGATCCTGTGCGCCCCGTGGGCGCGCTGCGTCCCATTCCCGTCGAGGATGTGGAGAAGTTCGGCGCGGAGACGACCCAGGACTTCACCTGGAAGCAGCGCCTCGGCTTCGATGCCTGCACTTACTGTGGCCGCTGCCAGTCGGTGTGCCCCGCTATGGCCTCGGGAACCATCCTGTCGCCCAAGAATGTTATCGTCAAGCTCGGCTTTGCCATGGGCGTGCCGACTCTCAACAATGCCGACCTCATGGCGGCCATGCCGGCCGGTAGCCACAGCAACGGCCACCAGAACGGCAAGGCCGTCAATCTGCACGGCGACATCATCCAGGCCGACGAGATGTGGGCGTGCACCACCTGCGCGGCCTGCATCTGGGAATGCCCCGTCTACATCGAAATCATCGATGATATCATCGACATGCGTCGCTACCTGACCATGTCCGAGGGCAACCTTCCGTCAGGGGCGGCGAGCGCCCTGACCATGATCGAGCGCACCGGTAATCCGTGGGGCTACCCGCTGGCCGAGCGCCACGACTGGGCCAAGGGCCTGGGCGTGCCCTTCCTGGAGCCGGGCCAGCCGGTCGACTACGTGTTCTGGGTGGGCTGTTCCATGGCCTACGACGCTCGTAACCAGAAGATTGCCCGCTCCATTGTCAAGATTCTCAAGCAGGCGGGCGCGTCCGTGGCTCTGCTGGCCGAGGAGCAGTGCAATGGCGACCCGGCCCGCCGCCTCGGCAACGAGTATCTCTACCAGGCCCAGGCCAAGACCAACATCGACAACCTGAAGCAGTACCAGTTCAAGACCATCATGACCGGCTGCCCGCACTGCTTCAATACCATCCTGAACGAGTATCCCCAGTTCGGTGGCGACTTCCAGGTCGTCCATCACAGCCAGGTCATCGCCGACCTCATCAAGGCCGGGAAGATTCCCCTGGACAGCGGACTGGCCGAGCAGATCACCTTTCACGACTCGTGCTATCTGGGTCGCTACAACAACATCTTCGACGCCCCGCGCGAGGCCCTGGCGGCCACGGGCGCTAACCTACTGGAGATGCCCCGCAACCGCGAAAAGGGCTTCTGCTGCGGCGGCGGCGTCGGCCAGATCTGGCTGGAAGTACCTGCTGCCCAGCGCATCAACCACCTGCGTATGGACGAGGCGCTGACCCTCAACCCCAGCATGGTGGCGACGGCATGCCCCTTCTGCATGACCATGATGGACGACGCGGCGAAGGTCAAGGGCGTCGAGGAGAACGTTGCCGTCAAGGACTTCGCCGAGATTATCGCCGAGCGCATGCAGTAACGGCTGCTCGAAATCCACCACAACGCCGCCCCCATTGCGCGAGGCGGCGTTGTGGTGCATACTTGATGGACTGAATCTCGTGGAGAGGAAGACGGCATGACTCTCGTCACCAGCGATGCGCTGGTCTTCTTGGGTGCGACGGGCGACCTGGCCTACAAGCAGATCTTCCCCGCCCTGCATCACATGGTCAGTCGCGGCGTCCTCAATACGCCGGTGATTGGCGTCGCTAAATCGGACTGGACGCTGGACGATCTGCGCAAGCGGGCGCGTGCCAGTGTGGACGAACACGGCATTGCCGATGAGCCGGCCTTCCGCAAGCTCATGGACCTGCTGCACTATATCGACGGCGACTACACTGACCCCACCACGTTCGACCGATTGCGCGAGGCGCTCGGCACCGCACAACACCCGACCCATTATCTCGCCATCCCTCCGAGCTTGTTCGCTCTGGTGATCAATGAGCTGGGGCGGTCAGGCTGCGCTGACGGGGCGCGGGTCGTCATCGAGAAACCTTTCGGCCACGATACTGCCTCAGCCATTGCCTTGAACGATACCGTCCACCAGGTCTTCTCCGAGTCGGCTATCTTCCGCATCGACCACTACCTCGGTAAGGATGCGGTCGAGAACATCATGTACTTCCGATTCGCCAATACGTTTCTCGAGCCTATGTGGAGCCATCACTATATCGACAGCATCGAGATCACCATGGCCGAGAACTTCGGCATCAAGGGACGCGGCAAGTTCTACGATGAGACGGGCGCAATCCGCGACGTCATCCAGAACCATCTGCTCCAGGTGGTGACCCTGCTGGCGATGGAGCCGCCGTGGTCGATCTCGGAGGCGGAGGCGATTCGGGACGAGCAGGTCAAGGTGCTCCA
>DAOUDG010000091.1:0-8043 GCA_034431435.1 Anaerolineae bacterium
GGCATCGACACCGTCAAGCAGGCCGAGACCTTCGCCGCCGTCCGCGAGGCCTTCGACATCCCGCGCCGCGACGACCTGAAGCTGCGCGACTACCCAACCCTCGCCAGCGTCATCAAGTTCGTCTACGACTCGCGGCCCGACCTGGCGAAGTCGACCACCGACCACCGACCACCGACCACGGCCGCCGCTGCGCCTCAGTCGACCACCGACCACCGACCACCGACCACGGTAGCAGCGGTGACCAGCATCGGCACGCTAGAGGATGCGGACAAGATGCCGCGCCGCGTGCCCGTGCCCTCGCTACGGCCCACCCTCGACCTGTGTCAGCCCACGGGCGTGACCCTGGACGAGAACAGCCGTGTCGTGGTCATGCTGGACCAGGGCGGCGTCGGCAAGGCGCTGGTCAATCGCCTCCAGAAGCGCAACGTGACGACCCTCGTCATCGACGAGCCATTGTCGGCCGAGGCTCTGGACACCCGCCTCAAGGCGTGGCTGTCGGAAGGCGCTATCCAGGGCGTCTACTGGCTGACCGCCCTGGACGTGGAACCCGCCATCGAGGACATGGACCTGGCGGGCTGGCGCGAGGCCAACCGAGTGCGCATCAAGAACCTGTACACGGCTATGCGCGCTTTGTACGACTCGGTCCACGGCCCCAACACCTTCCTCGTGTCGGCGACCCGTCTGGGCGGCCTGCATGGCTACGGCGAGGCAGGCGCGAGCGCGCCCCTCGGCGGCGCGGTGTCAGGCTTCACCAAGGCCTACCGCATGGAGAAGATGCTGGGTGAAGGCGGCAAGGGCACCCTGGTCAAGGTGGTCGACTTCGAGACCGGCCGCAAGACCGCCGAGCCGGCCGACCAGCTCATCGCCGAGACCCTGACCGACCCCGGCATCGTCGAGGTTGGCTACGCCAGCGGCCAACGCTACACCGTCACCCTGGTAGAGAAGCCCGCCCGCGACGGTCAGCCTGGCATGGACCTGAACAAGGACACGGTCTTCGTCGTCACCGGCGCCGCCGGCGGCATCACCAGCGCCATCGTCACCGACCTGGCCCTGGCAAGCAAGGGCGTGTTCTATCTGCTGGACCTGGTGGCCGCCCCCGCCCACGACGATGAGAACGTGCGCCTGTTCCGTACCGACAAGGAAGCCCTCAAGCGCAAGCTCATCGACGAGGCCAAGGGCCGTGGCGAGCGCCCGACACCCGCCATGATCGACAAGCAGATCATGGGTATCGAGCGCAACGAAGCCGCCCTGCGCGCCGTGGAGGCCGTCGAGGCAGCAGGCGGAACCGCCCATTACTTCAGCCTCGACCTGCGCGACGGCGAGGCCGTCAGCAAGGTCGTCGACGACATCCGCGCGCGCTACGGGCGCATCGACGTTCTGCTCCACGCGGGCGGCTTGCTCATCGACCGCACGCTCCCCAACAAGGAGCCACAGCAGTTCGACCTGGTGTTCGACGTCAAGGCCGACGGCTTCTTCAGCCTGGTCAAGGCCGCGAAGGGCCTGCCCATCGGCGCGACGGTGTCCTTCAGTTCGGTCGCCGGTCGCTTCGGCAACAATGGCCAGACCGACTACAGCTCGGCCAACGACCTGCTGTGCAAGATCAGCAGCAGCATGCGCACGTGGCGGCCCGACACGCGCGGCATCGCCATCGACTGGACGGCCTGGGGTCAGATCGGGATGGCCTCGCGCGGCTCGGTACCCGCGATCATGGAGGCGCTCGGCGTCGACATGCTCCCCGCCGAGTCGGGCGTGCCCACCATCCGCCGCGAGCTGACCTACGGCAACACGCGCGGCGAGATTGTGGTCGCCGGTCGCCTGGGCGCGTGGCTCGAAGAGAACGCCCCGGCCGGTGGCCTGGACGTGAACAAGACCGCCACGGCCCTGGCCGCGACCCAGCCGCCACTGCTGATGGTCGGCGAGATCACCGCTGCCAGGCTGTACGGCGGCCTGGCAGCCGAGACGACCCTCGACCCCAACGCGCAGCCTTTCCTGTACGACCACCAGATCGACGGCGTCCCCGTCCTGCCCGGCGTCATGGGGACGGAGTCCTTCGCTGAGTTGGCGAGCGCGGCGGCTCCCGGTTACCGGGTTGCGGCAGTCGAGAACGCCAGCTTCAGCAGCCCCTTCAAGTTCCATCGCCACCAGCCGCGCACCCTGTACTTGAGTGCGGTGACAGCGCCCCAGGCCGGCGATCTGGTCGCCCACACGACCCTCCGCTCGGTGACCCAACCCAAGCCGGAGTTGCCACCTCAGGTGCGCGAGCACTTCAGCGCGGACGTGCGGCTGACGCAGGTCGAGGGCGACAAGCCGACCTTCACGGTCGATGCGCCACCCGCCGACGAGGGTCGCACCGTCGGACGCGACGATGTGTACAAGGTCTACTTCCACGGCCCGGCCTACCAGGTGCTGGAGAGGGTCCAGGTCACGGGGACTCGCTCGGTCGGCCTGATGGCGGAGAATCTACCCGCCAACACCGCCCCCGACGGCGTCGCCTCGCTCATGGCCCCGCGGCTCATCGAGCTGTGCTTCCAGACGGCGGGCATGTGGGAGATTTTGAGCAAGGGCATGATGGCCCTGCCGGCCGCCATCGACTCGGTGACGACCTACCGCCAGCCCGAAGAGGCCAACGGCCAGCGCCTGACCGCCTACGTGACGGTCCGCGACGGCGGCCAGGCCTTCGACGCCCAGGTGGTCGATGAGGCGGGTAACCTGTACGTTGACATGCGCGGCTACCGCACCGCCGAGCTTGGCCCGGTGACGCTGTAGTCCCGGATAGCGCTGGTCGTGGAGAACACGCACTTGACCCATCAAGCCGCGCCCTTCGGGCAGCCGTGCCCTCCACGATCGGTAGAGCGCGCCACCCTGGGCGGCGAGGTGCTGTGGCTCGTCTCGGCAGCCGCCGACGACCCGGCCCTCGCCGCCGGGGTTGCGCCCGGCAGCCTCCTCGCCGCCGACGAGGCAGCGAGGCTGGCTACCCTCAAGATAGCCAAGCGGCGGCGCGACTGGCTCCTGGGCCGCGCCACGGCCAAAGCCCTGCTCCAGGCCTGGCTGGCTCAAGAGATAGTTGCGCCGTCCGCCGCGAACCTTATCATTCACTCTGAAACGACCGGCGTCCCGACGCCCTGGCTGGCCGACAGCCGAGGCCGCGCGCCCCTGCCCGTCAGCCTGTCCATCAGCCACTGTGATGGCCACGCCCTGTGCGCCCTCATCGACCGGCGCGGCGCGGCGACGGCCGTCAGCCTCGGCGCGGACATGGAGAAGGTCGAGCCACGCGCGGGGAGCTTCGTCGCCGACTACTTCACCCCCGGCGAGGTGGCGCAGGTCCAGCGGGCGACGGACGCCGACCACGACGCCGTGGTGACAGCGGTGTGGAGCGCGAAAGAGGCTGTTCTGAAGGCCGTGCAACTCGGCCTCAGCGTTGACACCCGCGCCGTCGATATCGACCTCGGCGGACGCCCGCCCAGCCACGACTGGCAGCCGCTCCGCATTGGCTGGGATGCGCGCCTGGCCCAATCGCCCGATGCCGCCTTGACGGGCCTATGGCGGCAATGGGGGCCTTACATACTGACGCTGGCCCGTCTGGACCAACCCTGACCCGTTCTGCGACCTGCGCGTCACGGCAAGCCGCCGTCATGCGCAAGCCCCAGGACGGCTCATCTCAGGAGGAAGACAGTGGAAAGCTACATCAACAAGCTGCGTGAGCGGCGCGCCATTGCCGCCGGCACCCAGAAGGACACCGAGACGCAGCACAAGAAGGGCCGCCTCACCGCCCGCGAGCGTGTCGAGTTGCTCTTCGACCCCGGCACTTTCAACGAAATCGACACGCTCGTGACACCGCGCTACGAGCAATACATGGGCGGCAAAAGCTCGCGCTACGGCGACGGGTGCATTACCGGCTTCGGCCTCATCAACGGCCGCCAGGCCTTTGTCGGCGCGCAGGACGCCATGGTCATGGGTGGCTCGCTCGGCGAGATGCACGCCAACAAGATCGTCAAGGCGATGCGCATGGCGCTGGCCTATGGGGCGCCTTTCATTGCCCTCAACGACTCTGGCGGCGCGCGCATCCAGGAAGGCGTGGATAGCCTGGGTGGCTACGCTCGCATCTTCGACGCCAACTGCGAGTCGTCGGGCGTCATTCCTCAGATCGCTGTCATCATGGGACCGTGCGCGGGGGGCGCTGTCTACTCTCCCGCCCTAACCGACTTCGTATTCATGACCGAGAACAGCTATATGTTCATCACCGGCCCCGACGTGGTGCGCGCCGTCATGCAGGAAGACGTGAGCCAGGAGCAGCTTGGCGGCGGCCTCGTCCACAGCCGCGAGAGTGGCGTCAGCCACTTCCTCGCCAAGGACGACCGCGAGTGCCTGGCCATGGTGCGTGAGTTGCTCAGCTACCTGCCCAACAACAACCTGGACGAGCCGCCCTACGTGACGCCGCAAGACGACCCGGAGCGCCGCTGCCCCGAACTGGAGACCATCGTCCCCACCGACTCGCGCAAGCCCTACGATGTGCGTCAGGTCATCGCCAGCGTCGTCGACGATGGCCGCTTCCTGGAAGTGCACCAACTGTGGGCGGAGAACATGGTCGTCGGCTACGCGCGCCTCAACGGCCACGTCATCGGCATCGTCGCCAACCAGCCCATGTACCTGGCGGGCTGCATCGACATCAAGGCCTCCATCAAGGCCGCCCACTTCATCCGCACCTGCGACGCCTACAACATCCCCATCGTCACCCTGCAGGACGTGCCCGGCTTCCTGCCCGGCACCGACCAGGAGTACGGCGGCATCATCCGTAACGGCGCGCGCATGATCTACGCCTATTCCGAGGCCGTCGTGCCCAAGCTGATGGTCATCCTGCGCAAGAGCTACGGCGGCGCGTACTGCGTCATGAGCAGCAAGGGCCTGCGCGGCGACCTGCTGTACGCCTGGCCTAACGCGGAGATCGCCGTCATGGGCGCGGAGGGTGCGGTCAACATCCTGTTCCGCAACGACGTGAAGGCCGCCGCCGACCCGGCCGCCCGGCGCAAGGAACTGGTGGACGACTACGAGGAGAAGTTCAACAACCCCTACGTCGCTGCCTCGCGCGGCCTCATCGACGATGTGATCGAGCCGAAGGACACGCGGCGCGTGCTCATTCGTGCCCTGGAAGTCACCCTGTCCAAGCGCGACCGCCACGTTCCCAAGAAGCACGGCCTCTCGCCGGCGTAGGAGCAGCCATGTTCAGCAAGATTCTCATCGCCAACCGTGGCGAGATTGCCGTGCGAATCAGCCGCACCGTGCGCGACATGGGCATCATCAGCGTGGCCGTGTTCGAGCCAGCCGACCGCGAGTCGCTCCACGTCCGGCTGGCCGACGAGGCCGTGATGCTCACCAGCCCCCAGGGCTACCTCGACCCCGACGCTATTCTGGCCGCCGCGAAGGCTACCGGCGCCGAGGCCATCCACCCCGGCTACGGCTTCCTGGCCGAGCACGTCGACTTCATCGAACGCTGCCAGGCCGAGGGTATCGTCTTCATCGGCCCACCCGCCCACGTCGTCAGCACTGTGAGCAGCAAGGTCGATAGCCTGCTCGCCGCCTCGGCGGCAGGTGTGCCCACCGCACCCCACTCACCGCGCGGCTACGCCAGGGACGAGGTGGATGCCATCCGCGCTGCGGCCGCTGATTTGGGCTACCCGCTGCTTGTGAAGTCTTGCATCGGGGGCCGCGGGCGCGGCGCGCGCGTCGCGCTCCAGCCGGAGCAGCTAGACCGCGCCATCCAGCGCGCCCAGACCGAAAGCCAGCGTATCTATGGCGACAGCCACATCTACCTGGAACGCACCTTCCTACCCGGCCACCAGCTAGAAGTCCAGATTCTTGCTGATAGCCAGGGGAACATCGTCCACCTCGGCGAGCGCGAGGGTTCCATCCAGCGCGGCAACCAGAAGCTATTCGAAGAGTCGCCCGCTCCCTCCCTATCTCCGGCCCGGCGCGAAGCGCTGTGGGCGCAGGCCGTCGAGCTGGCGCGCCAGTTCAAGATCGTCGGCGCGGCGACCGTCGAGTTCCTCGCCGACATGGACGGCGCGACCTACTTCACCGAAATCAAGCCGCGCATCCAGGTCGAGCACCTGGTGACCGAGATGGTCAGCCGCCGCGACATCGTTCAGGAGCAGATTCGCATCGCCGCCGGTGAACCGCTGGGCTACGACCAGGCTGACATCGCGCTGCGTGGCTGGGCCATCGCCTGTCGCATCCACGCTGAAGACCCGTGGAACCACTACCTCCCCAGCGCGGGACGCCTCACCGAGTTCCGCCAGCCGGGCGGACCGTGCGTCCGCGTGGACACATTCGTCACGGCCGGCAGCGAGGTATCCGCCAACTACGACCCCATCCTGGCGAAGCTGTCGGTATGGGCCGGCGACCGAGACACGGCAATGCGCCGCATCGACCGCGCCGTCCGCGAGTTTCACGTGACGGGTATCGAGACGAACTTGCCGCTGCTGCGCCAGATCACGCGGCATCCCGATGTCGTGCGCGGCGTCTACGCCATGTCGCCGTCACAGCGTATCGAGATGGAGCCGCTGACCGACGAGCGCATCCGGCACGATCTGGCGGTCCTGGCAGCCATCGCCTACGCGAGCCGCAGCCTGACGACACGCCCCGTGACACCTAAGCATGCCGCCTCCGGCTGGCATCGCGAGAGTCGGCGCGTGCCGAGCTAGGAGAGACAAGCATGGGCAAGTTTAACGTGACTGTGGACGGTGAGAGCTTTGAGATCGAGGTCAAGCCCCTATTCGGTTCCGACCACCGCTTCAGCGTCACGGTCGACGGCGAGCATGTGCCGGTCGTCATGGGTAACCTGGAAGCGGGCGATGCCTGGGCGACGGTCGGCGGCCGCCCCTACGAGTATATCGTCGACCGCGACCTGCGCTGGATCAAAGGCCGCACCGGCCGCCACAACCTGGAGATTCAAGACCAGGGAGCCAGCGGGCCGCGGCCCGTCAGTGGCGACGGGCGCGTGAAGGCCCCAGTACCCGGCATCATCAACCGCGTGCTGGTACAGGTGGGCGATCACGTGGAGGCCGGTCAGCCGGTCATCGTCCTCGAAGCCATGAAGATGGAGAATGAGGTGCGCGCCCTGCGCGCGGGCGTCGTGCAGCAAATCATCGACGCGGGGCAGGTGGTGACACTGCATCAGGTTCTGGCCGACATCGGCTGACACCGCCGCCGAATACGATCCGGCTCTACAGGTCTGCATGACCTGTAGAGCCGTTGTCTTCCTCCATCGCATACGCCAGCGCCTCGCCCAGCGACATCGCCCGGCCCTCCGCCTGAAGGGCAGCCATCGCCTGCGCCGACAGGCTGGCCTGAAGCAGGGAGCGCATCGGTTGGTGCAACTCGCACTCGTTCGGTGGCTGGGGGTTGCCCATCTGCTCGCGCAGATGCTCGGCCGCCGCGTACAGTCGCACGGCCCGCTCCGGCTGCGACCTGGCCGCGGCCAGTTGGGCAAACCCCTCCAGGCCTGGGACCAGCCCCGGCGTATGCCGGATGAACCCCCGCAATTCGACGCTGTCCCGTAGATGGCGCTCCGCCTCATCCAGCCGCCCCAAGCGGACACACACAAAGCCGAGCCACGCCAACGCTGCACCGCGCATGATGGACCAGAAGAGTGGGAGAAGCGGCCGATGACTCAACTGGGACTGGCATTGCATGAAGTACTGATAGGCCGTCGCATAGTCGCCCCACTCCACGAACAGAACGCCCGACGTATAGCAAACGGCGCCTTCGGCGGCTTTGTCCCCGACGGATTGGGCCAGCTGTAAGCCCCGCAGCAGGTGCTGTTCTGCTGCAGCCTTGTCTCCGGCGTTCAATCGATTGCTTCCCAGCCAACCCAGGGCCATCGCCTCGCCCGAGGCGTAGCCAATCTGGCGACTCAGGGCCAGGCTCTCCCCCAAGAACTCGTCAGATGCGGCCAGATCCCCCTGAAGCATCGCCATCCAGGCAGCGACATTCAGACTATCGACCCGCGCCTCGCTTGCCTGCGGCGCCCCTTGGTCGTTCAGAGCC
>DAOUDG010000092.1:0-2823 GCA_034431435.1 Anaerolineae bacterium
GATGGTGGTCGCCCTCTACCCCAGGCGGACGGCCGAGAACGCCGTGCGCTTACGGGAGCAGGTCGTCGACCACATGCTGTTCCCCATCCAGCGCATCCAGACCGACCGCGGGACCGAGTTCACCAGCTACACGTTCCAGGACGCCATGGCCGCTCATCACATCAAGTGGCGTCCGGTCAAGCCCCGCTCCCCGCATCTCAATGGCAAGGTAGAGCGGGCACAGCAGACAGCCCTCGATGAGTTCTATGCCACGCTGGATCTGGAGCAGCTAGGCCGCGAGCAGGTGGCACGGGACCTGGAGGACTGGCAAGACTACTACAACTGGCATCGGGTCCACGGCGCGATCGGCCAACCCCCGATGTACAAGGCCCTCGACCTCCTCGACAAAGCGCCGGACGGTGAGGAGATCGTAGCGGCCTACGACGCTACGGCTGAGATGCGGCGCAACTCTTGGGTCTTGATGGACAGTGTCATCCCCAAGTCGTTGAAACCATCTCTATGAATCACACACATAATGCATTGCCTTACCTGCATCGTCAACCCGAGGCGATTGTGCCAGATAGGCATCTTCACTAAGAAGAGGGCATAAGGAGCACATATAGATGTCCGACAGCGGTACGATTCACTTCCAGGTGCAGGTCGCCGCGCCCGACAATGAGGCGCGGGCGGCGGAGACGGCGGCGCGCGACCTGCTGCACGAGCTGCGCGAGGCGCGGGTCGGGGTGATGGCGTGGTCGGGGGTGGAGGAGGTGGGCCGGGGCGGCGGCGAGCCGCTGCGCCTGGGCACGCTCAAGGCCGCCGTCGACGCTGTGACCCTGCCGCGTTTCCTGGAGTTCACGCAGCTGTGGGCGATGGAACGGCCGGGGCTGGTGATGCGGCTGCGGCTGGGCAAGGCGGGCGCGAGGCGTAGCGGCCCAGGCGTCTCGGAACGCCAGGCGGCCCTCACCCTGCGCGGCCAGGGCGGTCTGGCGGAGGACGTGGACACCCTGATGGCAGTCCTCGATGCCGACGACGAGATCGCCACGGCCAAGCTGGTGGACTTCGCCCTGAGCCTGGTGCAGACGACCGAGGGACAGGCGCGCCTGCGCCACTATCTGTGCCACGGCAGCCTGACCCAGCGCAACTACGCCGCCCTGTACTTCAAGCGGCTAGGCAGGCGCGACGTGTTGGAGGCCGCGGTTGCCCAGGGCTGCGTCTCCGCTGAGTTGGCCTTGAATCGCTGATGGCGCATTGCGGCATGGGCCATTTGGTGGTATAGTGGGGGCAGGCGCGTTGGCCTTGCTGCGACAAAGGAGTCCGCCGACGCTGCCGAGGAGGTCCCCGTGGACACAGCGCCCGCCCCCACCCGCCCGTATCGCCTGCTTCAGCAGCGCCTCGACCGCAACGTCACCGGCGCGCCCGACTCGCCCACCTTCCTGCGCATCCTGCAACTGCTGTTCACCCCGGATGAGGCTGACCTGGCCCGCCGCGTGCCGACGACGTTCATCTCGTTGCGTCGCCTGGCCCGCCGCGCCCACCTGGACGAGGCGCGCCTGGGCGACATGGTGACGAGCATGGCCGAGCGCGGCCTGCTCTTCGACGTGGAGCACGACGACCAGCGTTACGTCGCCCTGCCGCCGGTGGTCATCGGCTTCTTCGAGTTCACCTTTATGCGGACGCGCGACGACTACCCGATGGCCGAGCTGGCCCGCCTGTTCGACCAGTACTTCTTCGAGCGCGAAGCCTTCGCCGACGCCGTGTTCGCGGGCCAGACGCAGATTGGCCGCTCGCTGGTCAACGAGGACGCGCTGCCCCAGGGCGACCACACCGAGGTGCTGGACTGGGAGCGGGCGTCCTTCATCGTCGAGAACGCGCACAGCCACGCCGTGTCGCTGTGCGCCTGCCGTCACCACGCCCAGCATGCGGGTCACCCCTGCGACCACCCGATGCGCACCTGCCTCAGCCTCAACGGCGGCGCGGACATCCTGGCCCGCCAGGGCATCGCCGAGCGTATCTCCCGCGCTGAGGCCATGACCATCCTGGAAGGGGCCAAGGCGGCCGGGCTGGCGCAGACGGGCGACAACGTCCAGCGCGACGTGAGCTACATCTGCAACTGCTGCGGCTGCTCGTGCGGCATGATGAACGCCTTCCGCCGCTTCGACCTGCGCAACGCCGTCGTCACCTCCAACTGGATCTCGGCCATCGACACCGAGATCTGCAACGGCTGCACCCGCTGCGTGAAAGTGTGCCCGGTCAACGCCATCAGCATCGTCGTCGGCCAGCGCGACGGCCACGTGCGCAAGTGGGCCGTGCGCGACGCCGACCTGTGCCTGGGCTGCGGCGTGTGCTATACTCGCTGCAAGCGCGGCGCGCTCTCCATGCAGCCCCGCGCGCGGCGCGTCTTCACACCGGAGACGACCTTCGACCGCATCGTGGCGATGGCGATTGAGCGCGGCAAGCTGGGCGATCTACTGGTAGATAACCTGGAGGGCTGGGGGCCGCACGCCCTGGCCCGCGTGGTGCAGGCCGTCGAGAAAACGCCCGCGCCCAAAATCGTCAACGCCATCGCGCCCCTCAAATCGACGTTCCTCAACGCCATCAGCGCCACGGCCCGGTCCTCGTCCGGCCCGACGGCGGAGATGGTGTGATGAGATTTCGCGTGGGGGCGGCCCCCCTGTGGCCGCCCTCATCATCCCGCGGCCGCGCCGAGTTGAACCTCGGCGCTAGACAGGCCAAGCTCTTCGAGCTATCTCTAGCCCGTGGGGCTTTGCCCTTTCAGCGTCGCGGCTTCAGCCCGACGCGCCGGACGGCGACACACGTCGCGAGCGGTAAGGAGAATCAGTG
>DAOUDG010000093.1:0-32454 GCA_034431435.1 Anaerolineae bacterium
CGCCTTGGGCGCGGCGGTGGCCTGGGCCGCTGCAGGAGCCGTCGCCTGGGCCGCCGGGGCCGCGCCCGCCGGGACGACGGGGCCAGCGGCTGCCGCGCCGAGGGGCCGCGTGGTGGCGGCAATGGTCGCGTTATCCTGCTTGGGCAGAAGCGCGTTCAGGAAGGTGACCGCCGGGTTTTGAGCTTCCTTCGCTTTGAAGGTGATCACGGCCAGCGGGCCATCGCCCGACACGGCCTTGGCCGGGCTAAGCAGGGTGACAGCGTAGCTGACTCGGCCCGCCGCGTTGTCGGCGGCGTTCTGGGCGACGAAGCCCTGCCCCGCGCTGGGGTCGAGGAGCTTGCCCACCTCGATTTGGGTGCCGGGAACACTGGGGTTCGAGTCGACGACTTCCAGCTTGTTGGGATCGAATTGCAGGCGAACGTCAGCCGCGTACAGGTCCTTGACGTTGCTGGCAACGACAGTGACCTTGAACTGCTCATCCTTGGCGACGCTGGCCTTGTCTGCGGTCAGGCTGACTACCGCCGCGCCAGGCGCCGCCGCCGCCGTCGCCTGCGCCTCAGGCGCGGCGGCGACAGAGGCAACGCCACTGGCGCGGGCAGAGCAGCCACTGATGGCGAGTGCGATCATGAGAATCGCGAATGGCCAGGCTTGTTGTGCTCTCTTCATTGCCATCCCCTCCTATGAGGCGATACCTGTAAGGCGCGGCGCGGGCGTGGGATGCGCTGCCCCTGGAATCATCCACACCGCGAGCCGTCCGTCTTACCCGCGAGGCGATAAGTGCGAGGTACGAACTAAACATATCAAGACGTAGCAGCACGTAGCAATACATAGTCTATCATAAGGGTGGCGTTCTGTCAACTGGCTTGCGGGGGGATTTTTGCCGGAAGAAATCATCGACCACAGGATGCGTGATTCTTCCTGGACTCTATCAGCGCGAAGGCGCAAAGATCGGTGGTCGGTCGTCGTCTGCACGCTAATCATGCTACAATTTGAGACAGCCATCACCCGACTCCCGACTGGCGCGGCGGGTCGCCAGTCGTTGCGCCGTGTCTGTGCGAATCCCGGTCGAAGCGCGCAGCGAGGGCCAGGCATGACGATGCGTGTAACTGTTTTCGGCGATCCGGCCCACGAGGTATGTCTCATCAGCGGCTGCGGCAGCCGCGTCTCCTCGGCCGACGCCTGGCCGGAGACCGCCGCCCAACTGGCGGACCTGTTCGGCGAGCGGCTGACGCTGCGCTACTACGACCTGGGCGACCCTGAGCTGCGCGGCCGATTTGCGTCCATCATCGACGGCGCGCGGGCGCGGGGCCTGCGCTTCCCATTGGTGGCCGTGAATGGTCAGATCGTGGCCGGTTTCGACGAGAGCGCGCCGTACCCCCTGGCCCTGGACCGCATGCTGCATCTCATCGGCGACGCGGCAGGGGCGTAGAATGGCGCCCTGGTGGCTGCCGTTTGGCCGCGTCCCCGAACTGACCGCCGACACCCTCGCCCGTGACTTGGTGGCGGACCCGCCGCAGATCATTGACGTGCGCTCGACGGCCGAGTACAACGCGGGCCACATCCCCGGCGCGGTGAGCGTGCCCCTGCCGAGTCTGGCCGGCCGTGTCGCGAGCCTGGGATTGGACCCGGCGCGGCCCGTGGTCGCCATTTGCCTGACGGCCCACCGTAGCGTGCCCGCCGTGCGGTTGCTGACCCGCCACGGCTACGACGCGCGGCAACTGGCGGGCGGGATGCGCGCCTGGCGCAAGGCCAGCCTGCCCGAAGAGAAAGACCGTGGCTAGGATTGCCAGGATAGGCAGGCAGGCAACCCTGGCCGCTGCCCTTGCCAGCCTTGTTCACCCTGCCCAGACTCTCAGCCCGTGTCACTGAAGCATCGTCCCTCGGCCGCCCTTCTTCTCGTCCTGCTCGGCGCGTTCGCGCTGCGCCTGCTCCACCTCGGCGAGCAGAGCTTCTGGTGGGACGAGGCGCTGTCCATGCTCCTCGCCCTGGCCCCCAGCATCGAGTGGCGGCCGGCCGACGCGGGCCACCCCCCCCTCTACGACTACGCCGTTCTCAAACCCTGGCTGGCCCTGGTCGGCCCCTCGGAGTTCGCCGCCCGCGCCCTGTCGGTCGTGTTCGGCGTGCTGGCCGTCGCCCTGGCCTACCAGTTGGGCCGTCGGATGTTCGGTCCCGCGACGGGGCTGCTCGGCGCGTTCCTGGTCGCCGTCTCGCCCATCCAGTGGTGGTACTCCCAGGAAGTACGCATGTACACCCTGGTGGCATGCCTGGTCCTGGCGCTGCTGACGCTGCTGGTGCGCGTCCTGGACGACCCGGCCACGGCGCGCTGGCCGGTGTGGGCCGCTATCGGCGTTCTAGAGGTCGCCGCCGTCTACACCCAGTACCTGGCCGCCGTGGTCGTGGTGTACGTCAATGTCGTCGCCCTGGGCGTCTTCGCCTGGCGGCGCGACCGGGCCGCGCTGGTCAGGTGGCTGGCCGCGCAGGCGCTGGCGGTCGGGCTGGCGTTGCCCTTCCTGCTGCCCGCCCTGGGCCAGGTGGGCGGCTATGTCCCGCCCAACGCCACGCCGTTAGGGCCACTACCCTTCCTGATACAGGTCTGGGGCGGCTTCGTGGGCGGCACGCTGGCCTTGCTCGGCGGCCAGGCGACCTTCGAGGCTTTCGCTCTGGTCGCAGCCATCGCCGTCGGTGTGGGGACGGTGGCCCTGTTTGCCCTGGACCCGCTACGCCGCCGTGACCTGCTACTGCTGTCCTTCTCGCTGGTCCCCCTGGCCGCCGTGTTCATCATCATGGCGCTACGGCCCGGCTTCCACCCGCGCTATGTGGTCATGCTGTCCGCGCCCTGGCTGGTCTACGTCGGGCGCATCGTCGCCTTCACCTGGGCGACGGCGCGCTGGCGGGCAGTGGGCGCGGCCGTCACGGCCGCCTTTGTCGGCGCGTCGGCCATCGCCATCTACGCCATCCTGACGACGCCTCAGTACCAGCGCGACGACGTGCGCGCCCTGGCCCAGCGCCTGGCGTCGACGCTGACCGCCAACGACGTGGTCCTCCTCGACTACCCCGACTACGCGATGGACTTCTACTACCACGGTCGCGCGCCCGCCGTCACCCTGGACATCCGTAGCGGCGACGAGGCGGCGGCCGCCCAGGTAGCCGAGGCGACGCAGGGCAAGCAGCGCGTGGCGGCCCTGACGTGGGTCCATTCCCACTTCGACCCGCGCGGCTTCCTGCCCTGGCTGCTTCGGTCCAGCGGGCGCAAGACCCGCGACTGGAACGTGTCCACCCTGAACGTCGATGAGTACCGCCTGGATACGCCGGTGGTCCTGCCCGACCTGCGCCCGGCCGAGGCGCGCTTCCCCGGCCTGAGCCTGACGGGCGCGTACACGCCGCCCGCCGTCGCCGGCCGCGACGTGCGGCTGGCCCTGCGCTGGCGTAACGACGGCGCGGCCCCCGCCCAGGCGAAGGCCGCCGTCAGCCTGGTCGACCGGCGCGGCCGCGTCCTGGCGACGCGCGACAACGCGCTCATCGACGCCTTCGGGCGGCCCCTCGCCACCTGGCAGCCGGGCGCGGAGGTCGTCAACTACTATTCCCTCGCCCTGCCGCCTGGCACGCCCCCCCTGGAGTATGATGTGGTGGTCTCGGTCTACGCTGAAGACACCCTCAAGCCGCTGAGCGTGCTGGACGCCCAGGGCGCGCCCGGCGGGACGCGGGCCAGCGTGGGCGCGGTGCGCGTCGAGCGCAACCCGCTACCGGGCGCGCCGGCCGACCCGACCCTGACCGTCGTCAACCGCGAGGCCGCGCCGGGCCTGACCCTCGAAGGCTACGCCGTCGAGCCGCGCGAGGCGTCGGCCGGGCAGCGGCTGGCGCTGCGGCTGCGCTGGCGGGCCGAGATGGCGGGGCTGGACGTCGGCCCCATGCGCGTGCAGCTCGTCCAGGATGGTCGGGTCATCGCCGAACAGCAGGGCGCGCCCGCCGACGGCCAGTACCCGGTCGAGGGCTGGAGCGCCGGCGAGGTCGTCCTGGACCGCCGCGAGGTGGGCGTGCCGGGCGGCGCGGCCAGCGGCCCCGCCCAGCTCCAGGTCCAGGTCGGCGACAACGCGGCCATCGCCCTGGGTGAGGTGACGCTGCGGGCCAGCGACCGGCTGACGACGGCCCCCGCCGTGACGAACCCACTGGATGTGGCCGTCGGGCCGGCCATTCGCCTCGTCGGCTACGACCTGTCCCAGACGCGAGTCAGCCCCGGCGAGACGCTGCCGCTGACCCTGGTATGGCAGGCGACGGGACCGGCCGGCGAGACTCCGCTGACAGTGTTCACCCACCTGCTGGACCGCGACGGCCGCCTCATCGCCCAGCACGACGCGCCGCCCGCCGAGGGTCGCCGCCCGACACCCGGCTGGGTGGAGGGCGAGTACATCCTCGATCCCCACGCGCTGACCTTCAGCCAGCCCGACTATCGCGGCCCCGCCACCATTGAGGTCGGCCTGTACGACCCTATGACCGGCGCGCGCCTCCCCACCCCCGACGGGAGTGGGCGCATCCTGCTCCCGACGACGGTGACGGTGGGGGAGCGCTGACAGTCTCGGCGATGCTGGTTGTTCCCCTCGGCTGCCTGGTTGGATTGATCGGTGTAAAGACCATGCGGCAACCCGCAACGATGCCGCCTGCCGTTGGCATGACAATCGCACGTCATCCCCAGCGGCAGCGGCGCAGCGGGTGGTAGCAGGGGTCGGTGGTCGGTCTCATCTTGTCTTCCCGGACAAGTCCCGCTATCATGTGAATCTGCTGTGTGCGCCACATACCCGGCCGGGGAAGCAGGCGCGCGCCCCATCGTCGAACCTCTTGGAGACCCATATGAATGCCTTTCGCAAAATCGTAGCCGTTATTCTGATGATATTGACCGTCATCGCCTTCGTGATCTGCGTGGGTGGCTTCATCGCCACGATTGTCTACCGCCAGCCCATCATCGACGCCACGGTCAACGGCCTGACGGTGGCCGACCAGTACCTGACCGTCATCAACCGCGCCGTCCAGGGCGTCAACACCCAGCTACCCGATGTGGTGCAGCGTCTGGATCGCCTCGACCAGACCGTCGCGACGGTCACCGAGGCGCGTGGCGCGCAGCTGGACCAGCAGATCACGCAACTGGCCGCGCCCATCGGACGTGCGGGGGAGGCGCTGGGCACGGTCAGCCAGGGCATCACGGCCCTGGAAGCCACCCTCGCGACTGTCAACCGGCTACCGGGCGTCAACCTCCAGCCCTTGCCGCCCCAACTGGTTGAGGCGACGACTCGCCTCGACCACCTCAGCAGCAGTTTTGCCGAGGTGGAGTCGACCATCAACGCCACAACCTTCGATGGCTCGCGGCTGCGCGCCGCTGTAGGCAACGTCAACACCGAAGCCAAAGCGCTCCAGGCCAACTTGCAGCAGGCCGAGACACGCCTGGCGGCGACCCAGGCCTCGGTGCAGCGGCTGCAAGGCAGCGCGCCCGGCCTGCTGACAGCCAGCCTGCTCGTGCTGGGCCTGTTCCTGGTGCTGCTGGCAGCCGGCCAGGCGGCCTTGTTCAAGGTCTCGTGGGATTGGTTCCGCAAGCCGTAGGGAAGTGCGCGCCAGGGGCATCGCGTCGGGGCCAGGGGCTTATCCCTGGCCCCACGCCTTTGTCACGCTGACCCACCACCCGCCCCGCCGAACAGGGAGGGCTGTTCGGGCGCGCTCGCCTGGCTGCGCTCCTGGCTGGTCGGCTCCAGGCGCGAGTCGGTCAGGATGAGGGCGTTACCGGTCGGCTCGCCCGCTACCGCGCGGGCGATGTTCTCCCGCTCGAAGGCTTCCTTGATCAGCAGGCGCAGGTCGCGGGCCGACTGCTCGTGCCGCCCCGGTTGAACGCGGGTGATGGTGCGTACCAGGATGCCCTCGGCGCCAAACTCCTCGATGCCCTGGACGATGGTCGGCTCCAGCACATCCTCGAGTCGCTCGTCCAGAACTCGGCCGCACTCCTCGATCACGCTGAAGGCTCGCTGGAGGTCGCTGCGGTGGGCGATGCCGATGCTCACCACGGCGTACACGTAGCCCTTGGAGTAGTTGATGATGGTGCCAATCTGGCCGTTGCGGACCAGGTGCAGGCGGCCGTCGGAGTCGCGGATGCGCGTCGTGCGCGCGTCGATGCTCTCGACCAGGCCCTTGGCGTCGCCCGTCTCGATGTAGTCGCCGACGCGGAACAGGTTCTCGAAGAGGATGAACAGCCCTGAGATGAGGTCGGTGGTGACAGGCTGGGCGGCCAGGCCAAGCACCAGGCCCACCCCGCCGAGGCCAACGAGAATCGGCCCAATGTCGAAGCCGAGCACCGTCAGGACGAAGAGCGCAGCGGCGGCGATGACGCCGTAGCGGATGATACTCTTCATGAGGGGCGCGAAGGTCAGTCGCTGCCGCCACTGGTCCTCGGTCAGCTCGCCGCGGACCAGGAAGGTCTTGTCGACGACGAGCATGATGGCCTCTGTGGCGAGCCGGGTGAGGAAGATAACCACGATAACCTTGAGGGCCATCGTACCGAACTCGGCGTAAGAGGAGATGGCGTCGATCTGGGAGACGGCGACCGTCGCAGCCCCGACATAGACGAGGAATTCGAGGGTGGTGCTCAGCAGGGGTATGAGGCCGTGTAGCTGGGTGTAGAACTCATCGAGGGCAGTGGAGCGAATGTACTGCTCGCTGAGGGCGTCGAGGGTGTTGATGGTCGGCGCGATGAGGGTCACCAGGAGGCGCCCGACGGCGACGATGAGGAAGACTTTGAGGGCCAGGTCGAGCAGATAGGTAAAGCCCTCCGGCAGCCCGAGGAGGGTAGCTCCGCTGACGACGATGGCCAGCCAGATGCCATAGTACAGCAGGGTGTCCAGGGCGGCGAAGACGGCGTGACGCTGCTTCTCGGTGATGCGGATGGCGGGGACGCGGCGCGTGTAGGCTTCCAGGCGGGGCAGCCAGCGGCGGATCAGCCTGACGACGAAGCGGGCGGCGACGATCAGCAGCCCGATGGCGACCAGGGCGCGGAGCAGCCGCCAGCCAAAGTCTGGCCCCAGGGCGGACGAAATCATCGCGACCGTGGCGGGCCAGACCCGCTCGCCCTGGAGGATGATGGAGACGTTGAAGATCAGGA
The DNA here is from genome assembly GCA_034431435.1 of Anaerolineae bacterium. Taxonomy (GTDB): domain Bacteria; phylum Chloroflexota; class Anaerolineae; order Epilineales; family JAHCIE01; genus JAHCIE01. Next base: position 7,136 of record DAOUDG010000093.1, read on the forward strand.
TGCCCGCCGCGCTGAACAGAAAGACGACCAGCAGGGCGGACCGAATGCGGCCCTGGAAGCGCGACAGATCGCCGAGGCGGCGGAGGCGCTCGACACGGGTCAGCAGGCGCGTCGCCCAGCTGGCCAGCAATGCGATGAGGCCCAGGGCCACGGCCAGGGCAGCCAGCTCGGCGGCCGTCACGAAGATGTCGCTCAGGAGATTGGTGATATTCATCGGCCCAGCGTCTCTCCACGGTGCGCGTGTGGGGCGAGAATAACACCGTTTCTACCGAGCGTCAATCAGAAAGCGGGCGTCGCCTAGCGGTAGCCCGCCGCCTGGAGGTTGAACAGGCGGGCGTAGGTCCCGCCCAGGGCGAGCAGCTCCTCGTGGCTGCCTAGCTCGCGGATGCCGCCGTCCTGAATGACGGCGATGCGGTCGGCCATGCGCACCGTGCTGAAGCGGTGCGAGATGAACACCGCCGTCTTGCCCGTGGTCAGCGCGCCGAAACGCTGGAAGACCAGCGCCTCGTTCTCGGCGTCCAGGGCCGAGGTCGGCTCATCGAGGATGAGCACCTCGCTATCGCGCATGAAGGCGCGGCCGAGGGCGACCTTCTGCCACTCGCCGCCGCTCAATTGATGCCCGCCCTCGAACCAGCGTCCCAGCATGGTGTTGTAGCCCTCGGGCAGGCCTTCCAGCAGGGAGGCCGCGCCCGCGCGCTCGGCCGAGTCGAGGACGCGCTCCTCATCGCCCATGTGATCGATCTGGCCGTAGCCGATGTTCTCGCGCGCCGTCGCCTGATAGCGCACGAAGTCCTGGAAGATGACGCCGATCTTCTGGCGCAGGTCGTTGAGATCGTACTCGCGCAGATCGATGCCATCCAGGAGAATCGCGCCTTCCGTCGGGTCGTACAGGCGGGTAAGCAGCTTGATGAGGGTCGTCTTGCCCGCGCCGTTGGCCCCTACCAGGGCCAGCTTCTCGCCGGGAGCGATGGTCAGGTTGACGTCGCGCAGCGCATAGTCGTCACGACCGGGGTAGCGGAACGAGACGTGGCGGAACTCAATGCCGCCCTGGATGCGCTCCGGCATGGGCGCCGGTTGCTGGGTGGCAGGCATCTGCGGCTCCAGGTCCAGGAAGGCGAACAGGTTGCTCACGAACAGCCCATTCTCGTACAGGCCATTGATGCCATCGAGGATGCCCCGGAAGGTCTGCTGGCTCTGGCGGAAGATGGACAGGTACATGGTCATGTCGCCGAGGGTGATGGCCCCGGCGGCGGTGCGGAAGATGATCCAGGCGTAGGCGGCGTAGTAGGTCAGCGTGGCGACCAGGCCCCAGCCCACCGAGGCGAGGGAACGGCGCACGGCGATATCCTGGTCTTCCTTGATAGCCTTCTGTAACAACGCCTGATACTTGCGTAGCAGCGGCTCGCCGAGGCCGAAGAGCTTAACCTCCTTGGCCGACTCATCGACGGTCAACAGATGCTCGATGTACATCATCTGCCGCGCCTCGGGCGCGCGCCAGGTCAGGATGCGGAAGCTCAGGCGCGAGTAGCGCGACTGGGCGATGAAGGCGGGAATAGTCGCCCCGAACAGGAGCAGGGTCAGCCACGGGTTGAACTGTAACAACAGAAAAGCGAAGCTGAGAATAGTGATGATGCTCTGGGTGAGGGTAAACAGGCCCTGGACGATGCGAAGGCTGCGCCAGTCGGCCTCGCGGCGGGCATTTTGCAGCTTGTCGTAGTACTCGGCGTTCTCGAAATAGGTCAGGTCGAGGACGAGGGCCTTGCGGATGATGAGGGTATTGATATACAGGTTGGTGCGGGCATGCAGGATATGTTCGGCCAGCGAGCGCGCCTGGCTCAGCAGCGTGCCCAGCAGCAGCAGGCCGAACTCGGCGAGCAGGAAGGGCAGCGTCAGGCGCAGGGCGACCTCGGCGGGCGCGCCAACGTTCAGAGAATTGACCACTGAGTCGACGATGAGCTTGCCGACGTAGGCCTGGGAGGCCGGCAGCAGCGCGCTGACCAGGGTAATGGCAGCCATGACGAGGGTCGCCCACGCGCTGGCGTCCCATACCAGGCGCACCGCGCCGGGAATGTTGCCAAAGGCCTCGGTCACCTTGTCCAGGGATAGGGACGGCTTCTGTTTGGCTGGCGGCGCTGTGCCGTTGCCTGTGTTGCGGGTAAACTGGTTCTTGACTTTCGCGGGTTTCATCGTGCGATGGCGCCTCCTGTGGGGCTTAGAACGGCATGAGATGAACGGGATAGACAGGACAACCTGAGGGCGACCACGCCTAGCATACCGCCGCCAGGCGGCGGTGTCACCGTCCATTTGGTCGATTGTCGCCTGGACGAACGGGGGGGGTGTGACAAGCAAAAAGTTAGATGTACTAAGCAATCACTGTCTTACAGGCCGGGGGCATGGGAGGGGAAACCGCCTAGCGCAGGACGCGCTCGTCGCCGAGGCGGCGCGTGACGTTGCGGGCGTCGAGGTGCTCCATGAGGGCCAGGGCATACTTGCGGCTGGTCCCAAACAGGTCGCGGACCTCGGCCACGGTGATCTTGCCGTTGGTCCGCAGGTGGGCGACGACACGGTCGACCATGTCGCGGTACGTATCGCCGCCGAACATCACATCGTCGGAGACTTTGACCAACCGCCCCTGCTCCACCAGCGAGCCGAAGACATCGGGGCCGACCTGGGCGATGGCCTCCGCCACCGAGGGCGGCGTATAGGGCTGAGCGCGTACCGCCGCCAGCAGGCGCTCCACGGCCTGCTGCTGCGCGGGCGAGTAGCGCACCTGATGGTCGGCCCGCCGCAGGCCCGCCTCGGCAATCACCACCCGCCCCCGAGTCACCGCCTCGTCCACCAGCAGATTGAACACCTTGGGCGGCATCGGCTTGCCGCCACTGCCGAGGCGGGTGCGGGCCTCCTCGCGGGGCATCATGGCGCGCAGCGGGTAGGCGCGGTGGTAGTCGGCGGCGGCTTCGGCCAAACGCTCGATGAGCGCGGCCCAGCCCGCAGGCGAAGAGATCAGGGATTGGGAAGTAGCGATTGAAGAGGTGGGGGCGGGCGATTGGCCCAGGACAATCAGGCTACCAGCGGCGAGAAGATCGGCCAGGGCATCCGCGGCGGCGTCGCCGAGGCCGCTGTGCTTGATGGCCTCGCGCGCCTCGACCGGCTCCAGGCGCTGTACCGCTGTCAGCATGATCTCGGCCGGTGTGCCGTGGGCCAGGGTTTCGAGACGCTGCACCGTCTCCGGGCGAAAGCGACGCAGGCGGCGCGGGGAGTGAGGGTCGAGGACCGTCCCGCCGCCAATGGTCAGGCTCGGTGACGGCTGGCGCAGCACGAAGCGGTCATTGCGGGCGACGATGGTCGGCTCATCCAGCACGATCTGCGCCCACGCGCTCTCGCCGGGCACAAGCTCCTGGACGCCAAGCAGGCGGACATGACAGGGGATCTCGCTGGCGGCGGTGAAGAAGTCCAGGCTCGCGTTGTGGCGCAGGGCGCGGGGGGCGTCGGGCAGCAGCTGCAGCTGCGCGTCCAGCAGCCGCGTCGGCCTGAACAGCCCCGGCCGCGACAGCACGTCGCCGCGCCGCAGGTCGTCGAGGCTCACACCGACCAGGTTGACCGCGACGCGGCTGCCGGGCACGGCGACCTCCACCTTCTGCTTGTGGGTCTGGAGGCCACGGATGCGCGCCTTGAGGCCGCGCGGCAGAATCTCCACCTCGTCACCCACGCGGAGCCGCCCATCACTCAGCGTGCCAGTCACGACCGTGCCGAAGCCCTGGATGGTGAACACGCGGTCGATGGGCAGCCGCGGCCGGCCCAGGTCACGGCGGGGCGAGATCTCGGCCAGCACACCTTCCAGGACGGCCAGCAGCTCGGCCAGGCCGCGCCGGCGGCGGGCCGAGACGGGGACAATCGGCGCGCCCGCCAGGCTGGTGGGCTTGAGCGTGTCGGCAATATCGGCCTCGACCAGGGTCAGCCAGTCGGGATCGTCCACCATGTCGGTCTTGGTGAGGGCGACGACGCCGCGCCCGATTCGCAACAGGTCGAGGATGGCCAGGTGCTCGCGTGTCTGGGGCATGACGCCCTCGTCAGCCGCGATGATGAGCAGGGCCGCGTCGATGCCGCCGACACCGGCCAGCATGTTCTTGATGAAGTCCTCGTGGCCGGGCACGTCGACGATGCTGACCACCTCGCCACTGGGCAGCGTAAGCCAGGCGAAGCCGAGGTCGATGGTCATCTCCCGCTCGCGCTCTTCCTTGAGGCGGTCAGGGTGCGTCCCCGTCAGGGCTTCAACCAGGGTCGATTTGCCGTGGTCCACGTGGCCGGCGGTGCCAATAACGTGCATGGGGAAGTAGCCAGTCGTCAGATGTCAGTAATCAGGGTAGCCGATACGTGATACGTGATGCGTGACAAGAGAGATCGGAGATTAGAGATTGGCCGTTCCCACACTCCACACTCCACGCTCCACGCTCCACGCTCCACGCTCCACGCTCCACGCTTCACGCTCCACGCTCCACGCTCCACGCTTCACGGTCGTCGGTAGCGTTCGTCTGTGCCGAGAATCTTCTCGCCCGGCTTGGGCACACGCGGCTTGGGTGACCTGGCCTGGCTGTCCTGGACTTCGTTCAGCCACTCCTTGAGGTCGTCCAGGCGGCGCTTGAGGGCCGTCTCCTCGATCTCCCACAGGTCCTCGATGCGCATCAATAACTCGCGGTCCTTGCTGTCGAGGCGATCGGCCAGATCGGACGTACTCTGCACATCGGCGCTGCGCCAGGCCTCAAGCTGGCGCAGCCGCTCGACATGGGCCTCATTGGTGCGGCGCTGCTCGCCCCAATCCCAGTCGCGCTGCTTGAAGAACAGGCTCCATCGCTTGTCCACGTCCGACTGCCACTCGGCCACCTCGCGGCGTATCTTCTCGGCCTCGATACGCTGAGCCTCGGCGCTGGCCTTCTGCTGCTGGTCGATGGCACGCCCCAACTCGTCGACCTCGCGCATCTGGCGGGTCACGCCCTGGTGGTGCTCCTCGTAGCCGCGCAGCACTTTCTTCCAGCCCTCGACCATCAGGCGCTGCTCAGCCAGCTCGGTGGCCCACGCGGCCAGGCGCTGCTCGCGTTGGGCATCCCGCACCTTCTCAGCCTCGACGGCCTCGGTCAGGGTACGGCGCAGGTCATCCTCGAAGCGCTGCACCTCGTCGAGACGGGTGGCCGTGCGCTGCACCCAGTCTTCCAGAAACTCGATCTTTTCCAGGAGCGCGGCGTCCTCCTGCTCATAGTCGGGCAGGCGCGCCTCGATGGCGTCGAGGCGATGGGCATGGCGGTTCGCCATCTCGTCCAGAAACTGGAGCTTCGCCTGGTGGCCGTCCATGCGTTGGGCATGGGGTGGGAGCGCGGCTTCCACCGTGTCGAGGCGCAGCGCGTGGCGGTTCGCCATCTCGTCCAGGAACTGGAGGCGCGCCTGGTGGCCGTCCATGCGCTGGGCGTGAGGTGGGAGCGCGGCCTCCAGGCTGTCGATACGCTGCGCGTGCTTTGTCTGCGTCGTCGCCAGGGCGGGAATCGGCTCGCTGCGCTGCACGATGTCGCGCTGGGCCGTCGTCACGAGGGCGGCGACCTGGTTGAGGGCAGCATTGAGCCGCGCCGCCTCCGCGTCCTGACTCTTGAGGCGCTCCTGGATGGGGGCCAGCACCTCCAGCCGCTCGTCAAGCCCCGCCAGGCCGCGGGTGAACAGCTGGCGATCTTCCAGCCGATCCTGGACTAGCCGCTCCTGGTCGGCCTGACTCTGGGCGCGGTACTCGCGCACCATAAGGACGATCTCGGCCTTGGCGATTTCCAGCGCCTGCTCGATCTGCGGGAACTTGATGAGCTGGCCCTGGGTGGTCGTCAGGTCTGCGCGGAGGGTTTGCAGCGACCGATTCAGCTCGCCCAGGACCACATCCTGGCGCGCCAGACGCTCGCGCAGCTCGATACCGGCCGCCTGCGCGCCGGTCATGCGCTCCTCAAGGCCCTGGACCAGCCGCGCCAGCGCCTCGACCTGGGCCTGCCCTGTCGCATCCGTGTCGCGCAGGCGGCCGATTTCAGTCTTCGCCTGGGCCGTCTGATTCTCGATCAGGCCCGCCACCTCGGCGCGCATCTGCGTCAGGGTGATGTCGATGGTTTCCAGCCGCGCCAGCCGCGCCTGGGCGGTCTTGAGGTCGGCGGTGACAGCCGTCAACGCATCGGTCGCCGCCTTCAGTTCGGCGGCCTGGGCGGTCGCCTGGGCGCGCAGCCGCTCCATCGCGGCGCGCTCGCGGCGTTGCGCCTCATCCAGAAAGGCCAGTCTCTGCTCGACATCGGTGATTTCCATGCGTCGCCTCACAAGATGCATCACAGGGCAGCGGTCGGCGTGAACCTCCATTATAGAGTAAAGGGAGAGGCTCGCAAAACCTGGGGTGGGATTGGGCGCGCATCGGGAGCCTCGCTATAATTGGTCGAATGTCAGAGCAGAGGGAGACGCCGCATGCGCATCGGCATCGACGCGCGAATGGTCTACTACACCGAGGCTGGTATCGGCCAGTACATCCGCCGTCTGGTGACGGGGCTGGCGAAAGCGGTCACCGACGATGAGATCATCCTGTTGCAGAGCCGCAAGGACGCGCCGGTCCCCGTCGAGGGCGCGCCCTTCTCGTGGCGGCCACTGTGGACGCCGGGCCACAACCGCTGGGAACGCTGGAGTCTGCCGCTGGAACTGATGCCGCTGGGCCTGGAGGTACTTCACAGCCCCGACCATATCCCGCCCATGCGCCACGTGTGCCGCTCGGTGGTCACGGTTCACGACCTGGCCTTCCTGCGCTTCCCCCACTTTCTGACCCACGACTCGGCGCGCTACTACGGCCAGATCGACGCGGCCATGCGCAAGACAGACCACGTGATTGCCGTATCCGAGGCCACGAAGCAAGACCTGGTGCTGCTGCTAGGCGTGAACGCCAACAAGATCACCGTCATCCACGAGGCCGCCGACCCCAGCTTTCGCGTCATCCGCGACGATGCGGCGCTGGCCGAGATGCGTCATAAGTACGAGTTGCCCGGCCCGTATATCCTGTTCGTGAGCACCATCGAGCCGCGCAAGAACCTGCCGACCCTGCTCCAGGTGTTCCACGACCTGCGGGATATGGACGTGGCGGAGGGTAGCGAGGGACGCGGCGCGGATGCGCGGGTTCCCCTGAACCTCGTGATCGTCGGCAAGCGCGGCTGGCTGGATGAGGATGTATTCCGCATCGCGGAAGAGTTGGGCCTGGGGAACCGCGCCCGTTTCCTGGGCCGCGTGCCCCAGGAGGATTTGCTGCGCCTGTACAACGGAGCGGCGGTGTTCGTCCAGCCGTCCTTCTACGAGGGCTTTGGCCTGCCCCCCCTGGAGGCCCTGTGGTGTGGCGCGCCGGTGATCGTGTCCGACGCGGCATCGCTGCCGGAGGTCGTCGGCGACGCGGGCCTGAAAGTACCACCGCTGGACCAGACGCTGTGGGCGGAGGCGCTGCGCCTGGTGCTCCAGGACCCCGACCGACGCACGGGCATGGTGCGGCGCGGCCTGGAGCAAGCCAGGCGCTTCTCCCTCGATCGTATGGCCCGCGAGACCCTCGAAGTTTATCACAAGGTCGGCATGCTGCGCTAGGGCATCGCGTTGCCCTCGCGGGCCGCGGCCGCATGTTTCGCGCGAAACATTTACCATGGATTCCCCTCGCCGACGCCTCTTGTTGCTGACCCCTCAGCTTCCCTATCCGCCTCACCAGGGAACCGCGATCCGCAACTGGCACATCCTGCGCCACATCGCCGCGCGCCACACAGTCGACGTGCTGAGCTTTGCCGCCGACCCGCCGACCGACCTGGCCGCCGCTGGGCCGTTACGCGACCTGGTCGGCCGCCTCGACGCGCTACCCGCCCCGCCACGCCCCCTGCCTCGCCGCCTGGCCGACATGGCCGCCGGTCACGCCGATATGGCGCGGCGGCTGCACAGCGACGCCTTTGCCGCCCGCCTGGCCGAGTGGCTTGCCGACGGCTACGACGTGGTGCAGGCCGAGGGCATCGAGATGGCCCCCTACCTGTGGCCCGCCACCGGTCCGCTACGCCCAGCGGCGCGCCTGGTGTACGACGCCCACAACGCCGAGGCCCTCTTGCAGCAGCGCAACTGGCTCACCGACGCCCGCCGACCGCGCCGCTGGGCTGCCGCCGCCTACTCCTGGGTCCAGTGGCAGCGGCTATCGGCCCTGGAAGCCGACGTCCTGCGCCGCGCCGACACGGTCATCGCGGTTTCGGAGGCCGACGCAGCTACCCTGCGCGTCCTCGCCCCCGGCGTGTCGCCCCTGGTTGTGCCCAACGGTGTCGACACCGCCTTCTACGACCCGGTCCTGGCCGGCGCACAGTCGCCTATCCCCCTCGCCGCGGATGCGCCCTGGCTCGTCTTCACTGGCAAGCTCGACTATCGCCCCAATATTGAGGCCAGCCTGTGGCTCGTCAACGACGTGATGCCCCGCGTGTGGGCTGCCGCGCCGGAGGCGCGTGTCGCCCTGGTGGGGCGTGACCCTGCGCCCAGCGTCCGCGCCCTGGCGGGGCCGCGGGTAACAGTGACGGGCTGGGTTCCCGACACTCGCCCCTACATCGCCGCCGCCACCCTGTTCGTCGCACCGCTGCGCGTGGGTGGCGGCACGCGCCTCAAGCTACTGGAAGCCCTGGCGATGGCGCGGCCCATCGTCAGCACCTCGCGCGGGGCCGAGGGGCTGGACCTGGGCGCGGCGGCCGCGCTGGTCGATGACGCCGACGGCTTCGCCACCGCCGTCCTGGCGCTTCTCGCTGACGCGCCCCGCCGCGCCGCCATGAGCGCCGCCGCCCGGCGGCTCGCCGTCGCGCGCTACGACTGGCAGGCCATCCTGCCGCGTCTGGACAGTGTGTATGCCTGATCCCCGCACGACGCCCGGCGGCGCGAGCCTCTCGCCCCGCCATCGCCTGCGCCGCCGCCTCCTCCAGACGGCGGGCGTTGCCCTGGCCGCCACTCAGCCGACCCCCGCCCCGCCCGCCCTGTCGCCGACGGGCGCGGGGCGGCGCGTCCTGCTCATCCGCCCCGACCACCTGGGCGACGTGCTGCTGGCGACACCGGCCTTCGAGGCGCTGCGCGCCGCCTGGCCCGACGCCCACGTCACGGCGCTGGTGGGACCGTGGGCCGAGACTGTGGCCCGCCGCAGCCCATACCTGGACGCCGTGCTAACCGCGCCCTTCCCCGGCTTCACCCGCGCCGCGCCCGCCTCGGCCCTCGCCCCCTACCGCCTGGCCCGCCGCGAAGCCGAGCGCCTGCGCGCGTACCGCTTTGACACGGCCGTCGTCTTGAGATTCGATCACTGGTGGGGGGCCTTGCTGGCGGCCCTGGCGCGCATTCCGCTCCGCCTCGGCTACGCCATTGCGGAGGTCGAGCCGTTCCTGACGACCGCGCTGCCCCTGGCTCGCGAGACGCACGCCACCTGCCTCAACCTGGACCTGGTGGCCGCGCTGACCGGGCGCGCCCTTGACGCCTTGCCCGGAAGCCCGCCAACGCGCTTTCCGATCAGCCACGGCGAGCGAGAAGCGGCTACCCGGTGGCTGGCCGAGCGGGGCGTGGGTCTGACCGACACGGTCATCGCCATCCACCCCGGCGCTGGGGCGGCGGTCAAGCTGTGGCTGGGTCAGGCGTGGGGCGCGGTGGCGGACGCCCTGGCCGCCGATGGGGCGCGCATCCTGCTCACCGGCAGCCCCGCCGAGGCCACGCTGACAGCCGACGTCGCGGCGCATATGCGAGCCGCCGCGATCGACGCGGCGGGGGCCACCGATTTGCCGCTGCTGGCCGCGCTGTTGGCGCGCTGCGCCCTGGCCCTGGGGCCGGACGCGGGCGTGCTGCACCTGGCGACGGCTGTGGGGACGCCGACGGTGCGCCTGTACGGCCCCATCGACCCGCGCCAGTTTGGGCCGTGGGGCGACCCAACCCTGCACCGGGCCATCCTGGCGACCCCGCCCCTGGCGTGCCAGTTCTGCGAGCGGCTGGATTACGCCGAGGCCGAGCTACCGCTGCACCCCTGCGTGCGCTGGATCACCACCGCCCAGGTACTCAAGGCTGCGCGGGACGTCATAGCCAACATCAGGTAGCCGTGATGGAAAGGGAAACTGTGTTGCCACGTCTGTATCGCCTCGGTCTGACGTTTAGTGTTGCCCTGGTGCTCCTGCTCGCTGCCGTCGTCGCGCTGGCCGAAGGCCCGTCGCCCCGCCCGGCGGCCGATGCCGCGCCGACAAGCGCATCCCTCGACCGGCTGCTGCCCATCGAGCCGGACCTACTCAAGGCCGCGCTCCAGAATCCCGACCAGCCGGCCGACTTCATCGTCTACCTGCGCGACAAGGCTGACCTGACGGCGGCGGAGCGCGAGCCGTCGAAGGCCGCGCGCGGCACAGCTGTCGTGGCCGCGCTCAAGGCCACCGCCGACCAGAGCCAGGCGGGCGTGCGCGCCGCCCTGGACAAGGCGCAGCAAGCGGGCAAGGTCAGCCGCGTCCAGCCTTTCTGGGTGACCAACGCCATCGCCGTGCGGGGCGCGGCCGACGTCATCCTTACCCTCGCGGCGCGGCCCGACGTGGCGATCATCCGCGCCAATCGCGAGTGGACGCTGCCAGTGCGGCCCACGGCGGCCGCCGCCGCGACAACGGTCGAGTGGAATATCCAGGCGCTGCGGGCGGACGGGGTGTGGAACCTGATGGGCATCGACGGCCAGGGGACGGTGGTCGCCAGTATGGATACCGGCGTCGACGGCCAGCACCCCGACCTGATGACCGCCTATCGCGGCTACACCGGGGGCCTGCCCGACCATCGGAGCAACTGGTATTGCGCCACGGACGAAGGCTACCTCTACCCCGGCGACGGTGTCGGCCACGGAACCCACACCACCGGCTTGATGGTGGGGCGCAACGGGGTGGGCGTCGCCCCCGGCGCGAAGTGGATCGCCGTCAAGGTCTTCGACGATCGCGCGCGCACCACCGACGCCTGGATTCACGATGCCTTCCAGTGGTTGCTAGCGCCGGGCGGGGACCCGACCCGCGCGCCCGATGTAGTCAACGGCTCGTGGAGCAGCGGCGCCTACGATAGCCTCATCTACCGCGACGACATTCGCGCCCTGCGCGCGGCGGGCATCATTCCCGTCTTCTCGGCCGGCAACGACGGGCCTTTCAACGCCAGCATCAATATTCCTGGCGGCTATGCCGAGGTCTTGACAGTGGGCGCGACGGACAGCGAGTCGCACCTGGCGTCCTTCAGCAGCCGTGGCCCCTCGGCATTCGCGCCTTTCAAGCCCGACGTCGTCGCCCCCGGCGTGGGCATCCGCTCGGCGTGGCACGGTGGCGGCTATAGACTCCTCGACGGCACGTCCATGGCCACGCCGCAAGTCTCCGGCATCGCGGCCCTGATGCGCCAGGCCAACCCACGCCTCACACCCCAGCAGGTCATCGACCTCGTGCGTGCCACGGCGCGCCCCATCGGCGACACGCCCACGCCCAACAACCAGGTCGGCGCCGGCCTCGCCGACGCCTATGCCGCCGTGGCGATGGCCCTCGACGCGGGCGAGATGGCGGGGCGCGTCAGCCGCGACGGTGACGGTGGCGGCGTGGCCGGCGCCGACGTCGCCGCCACGTCCTTCGCCAATGGCGCGACCATCCGCGTCCAGACCGACGCGACGGGCGCGTACACCCTACCCTTGAGCGCAGGCACGTACACCGTCGCCATCCGCGCCTTCGGCTACACGTCCTTCGAGCAGCGTGGGGTAGTCATCGATGCGGACCGCCGCACGACCCTCAACGCCACGTTGAGCCTGCTGCCAGCGGGCGTGATACTGGGCCGCGTCGTCGATAGCCAGGGCGCGCCCCTGGCCGCCCGCATCATCGTTGAAGACACCCCCATGACGGTCACCGCGCAGGCGAGCACGGGCATCTACAGCCTCGCGCTGCCACCGGGCGACTACCAACTGCGTGTGGAGATGCGCGGCCACCGCATTGGCCGCGCCAGGGTGTCCGTGCCAACCGCTGGCGTCGCCGTCAGCCAGGACTTCACCCTCACCGACGCCCCCACTATTCTGCTCGTCGATGGCGGCGCGTGGTACTACGCCGGGGCCGTCAGCTACTATCAGGCCGCCCTCGATGCCCGCGACTACCTATACGACCTGCACGCCGTTCGTTCCGTCTACGACGACACGCCGACCCTGGCCCGGCTGCGCGACTACGACATCGTCATCTGGTCCAGCGCCAAGGACTCGCCGCGTTATGTCGGCGCGGATGAAACCCTGGCCAACTACCTGCGCCAGGGCGGGCGACTCATCATCAGCGGGCAGGATATCGCCTACTGGGATGGGGGCGGCGCGGGCAGTTTCGTCGCCGAGTATTTCCGTGGCTTCCTCAACGCGCGCTTCGTCGCCGACCAGGCCAATGCGCACAGCGTGACCGGCGCCGGTCCCCTGGCGGGCCTGACCTGGACCCTCGACGGCCCCGACAGCGCCAACAACCAGGCCGCGCCGGACGTGATCGGCCCCGTCAAGCCGGAGGCCAGCCAGACCATCGCCCTATACCCGTCGAGTCGGGGCGCGGGCCTGCTGGTAAATCGCTGCGCCCCCCATCGCTCGCTGTACCTGAGCTTCGGCATCGAGGGCGTCAACGGGCTGAGCGACCGCGCCACTCTGCTGGACACGGCCATTCGCCTGATGACCGATAGCGCGCCGGACCACGCCCTGGCGGCCCGCGTCAACCGCGAGCAAGAGGTGGGGGCGGCCGGGGAAGTCCTCACCTATACCGTCACCCTGCGCAACCTCGGCGCGCAGGCCGATCAGTACAGCCTGACCATCGAAGGCGCGCAATGGCCGACGCAGATCATCGATCCGGCCAGTGGCGCGCCCGTCACCACCCTGGATGTCCCGGCCTGCGGCACGCGCGACCTGGTGGTGCGCGTCAGCATCCCGGCCGGCGAGGGGTGGAACGCCCACGACACGGCCACACTGCGCATCGTCAGCCGCGACGGCGGCTCGGGGCCGGTGTCCCAGCTGCTGCGCATCGAGTCGCACACGCCTGCGCCGCTGCTGGTGGTGGACGACGACCAGTGGGTCGATGTCCAGGCCAGCTACACCCAGGCCCTCACGACAGCCGGCATCCCCTACGATCTGTGGGAAGTGGGCCACTCGACCAACGATGGGCGCGGCTCGCCACCCACCGAGCGTCTGGCGATGTACCCGGTGGTACTGTGGTTCACCGGCTACGACTTCCTCGACACCCTGTCGCCAGCCGAGGAGGCGCGGCTGGCGGCCTACCTGGCCGCCGGGGGGCGGCTGCTGTTGTCGGCGCAGGACTATCTCTACACGGCCGGCCTCAACCGCTTCGGTGTCGATTACCTGGGCGTGCTGACGTTCACCGAGGACCTGACCACCGACAGCCTGACCGGTGTGCGCGGCGACCCGGTAGGGGACGGCCTCGGCCCCTACCCCCTCGACTTCGAGCGGGTCTTCCGCTCCAGCCGCTACAACCACAGCGACGCCCTGGCCCCGACAGCCTATGCCACGCCGACCTTCCTGGGTGGCCACGGCCGCTCGGTGGGCCTACGCCTGGACGCGGGGGGCTTCCGCACCGCTTTCTTCGCCGTGCCGCTAGAGACCCTGCCCACTGACGCGCTCCCCCTGGTCCTGGCCCATAGCATCGGCTGGTTGCAACCCCTGGGCGCGTCCTCGCTGACCGCCAACTCCGATATCGTCGCCAGCGGCAGCGAGCTGACCTACACCGTGCGCCTCATCAATCGCGGGCCGCTGCCGCGCGCCGCCGTCGAGTTCAGCGGCGCGCCCCCCACCCACACTGGCCTGCTGGCCGATAGCCTCGACGGGGCGACGTTGGTGGACGGCCGCCTGACGTGGAGCGGACCACTGCCGGCGGGCGGTACCCACACCATCCGCTACCGCGTGACCGTCGACGAGGGGCTGCCGCCGGGCACGCTCCTGCCGGGCCAGGGTCTCATCCGCGACGAGACCGGTCTGACCAGCGAGGTACGCCACCTGGCGCGGGCCAATGTCCCCGACCTGGCGCCGACCTTCATCGTCGCCGACAAGGCGAAGGTCGAGGCGGGCGACCTGGTGACCTTCGTTGCCGCGCCGCGCAACCAGGGCGCGCTCGATGCGGCGGCGGTCATGACGATCACGCTGCCGTCGGGGCTGGGGCTGCTGCCGGATAGCCTCTTCGTGACGAGCGGGACGGCCCACACCACCCCCAACGAGGTGGTATGGCGCGGCGCGGTAGCTCGCACTGGCCCCCCGACGACCCTGACCTTCCAGGCGCGGGTCGCCGCCGACTATCGGGGTGGCCCGTTGACGACGCTGGCTCGTATTGAGGATGGCTTTGGCGTGGTGGTGGAGCGTGGGGCCGTGATTGGGCGCGACTGGCAGGTGTTCCTGCCCCTCGTCCTTCGCCGCGCCAGTCCGTAATGACGGTCAGGTGTCAACGGGACGAGGCGGCTGCGGCTATCAACCGGGCGTGGAGCGCATTGGCCAGGCGCGTCAATTCCGCCTGGTAGTCGGGGTCGAGCAGCGACGGAGTCGTCATCAACAGTGCGTCCTCGCCGTTGTCCGTGTAATAGCCGCGCCGCCGGCCCACGATCGCGAAGCTATACTTGTCATAGAGCTGTTGGGCGGTGGTGTTGGACACTCGCACCTCTAGCGTCACCAGTTGGGCATGCAGCGCCATCGACTGGTCGAGCAGGGCGACCAGCATCAACTCGCCGATGCCCTTGCCGCGCCATTCGGGGTGGGTGGCAATGGTACTGATGTGAGCCTCGTCGTACATCTGCCAGACGCCGCCATAGGCGATAATGGGCGGCCGGTCCGACAACGCGCCGCCGACCAGCCAGCGCCGCACCCGATTCCAGCCACCTTCGGCGTCCCACCGGATAGTGGACACGCCGCGCGGCCGCATCACCAGGTAGTGGGCGGCGTCGTTGCGCTCAACCTCGTGGACGTAGGCATTGTGGGACCACGGCGTGGGGAAAGACTGGCGATCGATGCTCATCACCTCGCCGATGTCGGAGCTGCGCATCGGCTCCACGACATACGGCAGGCCAGAATACAGCCTGCTGAAGAAACCGGAGGCGATCAAGGGCGCATCGACCATGCCAGCCTCACATGGGTGGGTAAATAGGCGCTAGGGCTGCCAGGTCGTCGGCGTCACCGCGCGCCAGTCGCTGCCAGCCCAACTCGGCCAGGTATCCAGCGCGGCGCAGGCTCGCGGCCGGGTCAGTCAGCACGACCCGCGCGCCCCACTGCTCGCGCAGCGCGCTCCCGTCCCGCGCCGTCAGCTCGCCAACGTAGAGAGCCGCCCCCTCGGGCGGGGGCGCCAGCGCGTCCAGGCGCGCAATCTGGTAGTCCTCCGGCGCGGGCCACGGCGCGTCGGGCGCAAAGAAGGCAGCGGCGAAGCGGCCTCGCCCGGCGGCAATGAGCGCCCACAGCGGCAGTCCGCGCTCACGGTGGGCATAGGCAAGGGCGTGCAGCGACGGCACGCCCACCACGGGAATACCCTGGGCCAGGGCCAGCCCCTTGGCGACGCTCAGCCCGATACGCAGCCCGGTGAATGACCCCGGCCCGCGGCCGACCGCTATTCCCGCCAGATCGGCGCTCGTCAGGCGTTGCTGCTGGAGGAGGGTGACGATATTGGGCATCAGGTCTACCGTGTGGTGCGCGCGCGACGTCCAGGTATGCTCGGCGGCCACGCCATCCTCATCGTAGAGTGCGATGCCCGCGACATGGCTCGCCGTGTCGATGGCCAGAATCATGTCCCCCCACCGCCCTCTGACGCCAGAAGGTCTTGGGCAGCGAGGGCGTCCACCATAGCCTGGTAGTGGTCGCCCCGCGCGCGCAGCGTGATCTCGCGCTCGTCGGTGTCCAGATACTCCAGGTAAACCTCCAGCCGCTCGTCCGGTAGCAGCGTCTCCACTCGCTCGCCCCACTCGATGACTGTTATCCCGTCGCCGTACAGGTACTCGTCCAGGCCGAAGGTGTACGCCTCGCTCGGCCCCGCCAGCCGGTAGGCGTCCACATGGTACAGGGGCAGCCGTCCTGATGCGTATTCACGCAACAGGGTAAACGTAGGGCTGATGATCGGCTCGCGAATCCCCAGGCCACGCCCGATGCCCTGGGTCAGGGTGGTCTTGCCCGCGCCGAGGGCGCCGCGCAGCACAATCACGTCGCCGGCGCAAGCGCGGCGGGCGAGAGCTACGCCGACGGCCATCGTTTGCTCGCGGGTACGGGTCATAATGTGGACGCTGGGGAGTGGGCCATGGCGACGCATGCAGGTATTATAGACGGCGCACCCTCGCTTGGCTAACCGTCGTGTGCCCGCGTCCCCATCCAGGTTCGTCTGACGGCCCAACTTGTGCTACCATTGCGACACCAATCACTGACCATCGACCATCGACCACTGGCTGCCCCATGCGTATTCTCCTGATTTCCGATATTCACGCCAACCTGGCCGCCCTAGACGCCGTTCTCGCCGACGCAGGTTCTTTCGACCGAGTGTGGTGCCTGGGCGATCTGGTCGGCTACGGGCCGGAACCGAACGAGTGCGTTGAACGTGTGCGCGAGTTGCGCCGCTACCAGTGTCTGGCGGGCAACCATGACTGGGCCGCCCTCGGCAAGCTCGACCTGGACGACTTCAACACCGACGCCCGGCTGGCCGCGTTGTGGACGCGCCAGACCCTGACCGCCGACAACCGCGCCTTCCTCGACGCGCGACTGGCGACCATCGGCCCACTGGAAGGCCATTTCAGCCTGGTCCACGGCAGCCCGCGCCAGCCCATCTGGGAGTACATCCTGGACGAGACAATCGCCGCCGCCAATTTTCCCCTCTTCGACACGCCGTTCTGCCTGGTCGGCCATACCCACGTGCCGGTCATCTACGCCGAGACGGCCGGCCGCCCCCTGGCCCTTCTGCCGCCCGAAAACGAACCCTTCGCCCTGCGCGGCCAGCGGCTCATCATCAACCCGGGGAGCGTCGGCCAGCCCCGCGACGGCGACCCGCGCGCCAGCTATGCCCTGCTGGACACGGACGCGCTCACCATCACCTACCGCCGCGTCGAGTATCCCATCGAGGCGACGCAGCAGAAGATGGTGGCCGCGGGCCTGCCGCCGCGCATTATCACCCGCCTCAGCTACGGCTGGTAGCGGGTCAAGGATGCCCGCATGCCCAAGCAAGGCGAGATCGACTATATCAAGAACATCCCCACCGAGGCCGTTCAACAGGCCCTCGGCAAGCCCTTCTCCTACGAGATGTGCGGCCGCTACCTGATGGACATCGGCGCTATCCTCAGCCTGCTCCCCGACTGGCCGCCCGCGCGCATCCTGGACCTCGGCGTAGGCACCGGCTGGACGAGCATCTTCATCGCCAAGCGTGGCTTCGACGTCGTCGGGCAGGACATCGCCGCCGACATGATCGCCCTGGCTAACCGGAATAAGGCGCTGTGGGGCATCGACAACGTCGAGTTCGTGGTGAGTGACTACGAGGCCATGGCCTTCGACAACGAGTTCGACGCCGCCGTCTTCTACGACTCCCTCCACCACGCCGTCGACGAGCGGCTGGCCCTGGCGAAGGTCTACCAGGCGCTCAAGCCGGGCGGCAAGGTCATCACCGTCGAGCCGGGCGAGGGCCACTCGCAATCGCCGGAGTCCATCGAGGCCATGCGGCGCTGGGGCGTCACCGAGAAGGATATGCCCCCCCATCACATCATGTCTATTGGGCAAGAACTGGGCTTCCACGACTTCAAGGTCTACGCGCGCTACCACGTTCCGCAACTGGTCTACGACGGCGGCCTGCCGCCACCGCCGCCCGCCCGCTCGCGCCGCGTGGCGCGCAGCCTGCGCGAGGCGTACACCGGCCTGGTCGGCCCCATACCGCCACCCACGCCGCCCGACCCCGCCCCCCCGCTCGCGCTGCGCGCCTCCAACATCCTCAGCATGCGTAAGTAGCCGCGTCCACGTCGCCCGCCGATCCAGCCGCGCCCCATGCCCTCACCGCCCAGCCCCGACGACGACGCTCTGTGGCGCGAGTGCCAGGCCGCTGCGCGCCGCGTCCTCGCCAACCAGGGGTGGCGTCTGGTGGACGACGAGGCCGCCTTCGTGGCCGAAGTGCTGGCCGTGGTGCGCGACTCGCCCGGCCGTAGCGGCGACAGCCTCGCCCGCCGCGCCGAGCGCGCCACCATCCACGCCTACTGTCCCCGCCTGTACGCGGCCTGTCGAGGCGGCGAGGGTCGGAGCGCCGCGCAGGCCTTCGACGAGCTGGGCCGCTACCTGCACGCCGCCGCCCGCCACCACAGCCGCGACCCACAGCGCGCTCAGGACGCCGCGCAACGCGCCCTCGAGGCAGTGTGGCGTCACCTCGGCGACGTGCGCGCGCCGGAGGCCTTCCTCGGCTACGCCCGCGTCGTCCTGCTGCGCGAGATGGGGCCGCACGGCGCATCCCGCCCCGAGCCGCTGCATTTCGTGCCCCTGCGCGGCGACGACGCGGCGGAGGAGGGCGTCGTCCTGCCCGACCCCCACACCGCCGCGGCCGCCGCGAGCGCCGAGCGCGCCGCCGCCGACCCGGCCCTGCGCGCCGCCCTGCGTGACTGCCTGCGCAGCGCGGCCCAGCGCGAGGTCATCGAGCGGCTGTTCCTGGCCGAGGAGAGCGTCACCGCCGTCGCCGACGCCCTGTCCACGACACCCGCCAACGTGTGGGTGCTGAAGAGCCGCGCCCTGTCCCGCCTCCGCCAGTGCCCGGAGGTGATACGGGCGCTGGCGGGATGAAGTGTACATTCGAGCCATCTTGACGCACGAGGAGTATGGCCGGAGGTCTCTTGCCGACGGCGGCTTCCCTCACCATCGACTTCATCGGCTCGCCTGTCCCGAGCATCTGGACGGACAACGGCGCAAGACACCCCGGCAGTGGCGGCCTACCGGGGTGTGCGTCGGACGTGAGGCCGACTGCTGGCGGAGCCAGCGCCGGCGGGGCGGCTAGCCAGGCTAGCGCGGGTAAATGATCTCCCCGTCGTGCCACTCTGGCTCGCTGGCGAACAGCGCGGCCATCCGCCCATATTGCGCGTCCTGTTCGGGCGAGTCGGCATTGGCGAAGTACGCCTCCTTGCTCTCGAAGATCACCGCCGTCATAATCACGTTGGGGTCGGCGTCCATACGATAGGTGTACTGAGCCACATACCCCGGCACCCGTCGAGCCAGAAATTCATCCACCAACTCTAGCAACTGGGCTTCCGCCCCCGGCTTCAGCTGTCCGCGCACGATCGTTCCGTACATGTTAGCCTCCTTGAGTGGATAACCTACGCTGCCTGCCCATAGGCAAATGATATGTGTGCTGCTGGTCCAGCACAACCGCCATCAACCTGCGATGTACGAAACTTTCGAGCATACCGCCGACCTGGGTCTGCGCGCCCGCGCCGCGACGCTGGACGAGCTGTTCGCAGACATGGCGCGCGCCCTGACGGCCACCCTGGTCGAGGACGTGGCGGCGATACAGCCGCAGGAGACGGTGCGCCTGCGCATCGACGGCGACGACCTGGTTTACCTGCTATTCGACTGGCTCAACGAAGTGCTGTATCGTTTCGATGCCGAGGGCTGGCTGGCCGCCGACTTCGCCGTGCGTGTGGCGGACGATGGGCTGGACGCCGAGCTGCGCGGCGAGCCGGTGGACCCCAGCCGCCACCGGCTGGACCACGAAGTGAAGGCCATCACCTACCACGGGCTGACCGTCGCGCGAACGCCCGACGGCTGGCTGGCCGAGGTCATTGTAGACATCTAGGCTCACCAATTGGGGCGATGCGATGGGGAAGCAGGGCTTTGACGGGCCGCTAGAGCAGGTCACGCCGTATTCATGGCGCATCCCCAAGCGCTACCGCGAGGGAATGCGCGTCGACGGCCTCATCTACGCCGACCAGCGGCTCATCGCCGGTCTCAAGGCCGACCAGGCCCCGGAGCAGGTGGCGAACGTCGCCCATCTGCCCGGCATCCAGGTCGCCAGCCTGGCCATGCCCGACATCCACTGGGGCTACGGCTTCCCCATCGGCGGCGTGTGCGCCACCGATCCCGACGAGGGCGGCGTCATCTCGCCGGGCGGAGTCGGCTACGATATCAACTGCGGCGTGCGGCTGATGCGGTCGAACCTGACCGAGGCAGAGGTGCGGCCGCATCTCAGGCAGCTGGTCAACGCCCTGTTCGAGCGAATCCCGACCGGTGTCGGCCGCTCCGGATCGTACCGCTTCGAGCGCGACGAGCTGCGGCGGCTGATGGCCGACGGCGTGCCCTACCTGCGGCGGCGCGGCCTGGTGACGGACCGCGACCTGGAGCATACCGAGGCCCACGGCCGGCTAGACGGGGCGGAGCCGCGCTGGGTCAGCGACCGCGCCCTGGATCGGGGCGCGGAACAGTGCGGCACGCTCGGCTCCGGTAACCACTTCCTGGAAGTTCAAGTGGTGGCCGAGATCGTGGACGCCGAGGCGGCGGCGGTCATGGGCCTGCGCCTGGGGCAGGTGTGCGTGATGATTCACAGCGGCTCGCGCGGCCTGGGCTACCAGGTGTGTGACGACGCCCTCACGACGCTGCGCGGCGTGCCCGAACGCTACGGCATCCAGTTGCCGGACCGCCAGCTGGCCTGCGCACCGGTCAACAGCCCCGCAGGCGAGCGCTACATCGGGGCGATGCGAGCGGCGGCCAACTTCGCCTGGTGCAACCGTCAACTCCTGATGTGGCAGGCGCGGGAGGTCTTCGCCGATGTGTTCGGCCGCTCGTGGGCGACGCTCGACATGCAGCTCATCTACGACGTGGCCCACAACATCGCCAAGTTCGAGGAGCACGTCGTCTACGGGCAGAGTAAGGGGGTATGGGTCCACCGCAAGGGGGCGACGCGGGCTTTCCCACCCGGTCACCCGGAGGTCCCCGCCGCCTATCAGGCCATCGGGCAGCCGGTCATCATCCCCGGCGACATGGGCCGCGCCAGCTGGGTGCTGGTGGGGCAGCCAGGCAGCATGGCCCACACCTTCGGTACGACCTGCCACGGCGCGGGCCGCGCCCTCAGCCGCACCGCCGCCGTCAAGCGCGCCGAGGGCCGCCGCATCGACACGGAGCTAGAGAAGAGCGGCGTCATCGCCCGCGCCCGTAGTTGGAAGGGCCTGGCCGAGGAGCAGCCCGACGCCTATAAGGATGTGGACGTGGTGGTGGACGTGGTCCACCAGGCGGGGCTGTCGAAGCGAGTCGCGCGGATGCGGCCCATCGGCGTCATCAAGGGGTGACGACGGCCAACGGCCAGCCTGGCTGGCACGCGACAGGGGTAGGCCGCCAACCTTAAATTTAGAGGCTGTTTTGGTCGCGGGGTGGAGGTGTTGGAAAGTCCCCACAGCGTCTACCGGCTGTGGTGCACGGATGGACACGCGGCACAGCATGTGGTGATTTCGCGGTAACTGTGGCAGCCCCCTTTTCTACAGAACATTTGGCCGATTGCGCGCCCCTGGCCTTTCTGCTACAATCAGCGCACCCAACAATTGACGGTGTCGGCTCCCCCAATTGTCATGCCAGCCAGGCGCCGCCCGAGATATAGGCTCCTGCCGCCACCGCGCGCCGCCCACCGCGCGGATGGGGCCTGGGTCTCCACGGTGGTAATACGTTGATACTCACCCCGCCGAGCTATCTCGCCTCGGTGGCTGGTGTGCTGTCATCTCCGAGGGTGCGGTATGACCCTCAGACTCCGAAGACGGGTAAAGACTATGTCAACGACGCCTTTATCGCCCCACGAGCAAGTCTGGCGCGCCGCCCTCGGCGAGCTTGAATTGAGCGTCACCCAATCCACCTACGATACCTGGCTCAAGCCTACCTACGCCATCGGGTTTGAAGGGGATACGTTGATCATCGGCGCTCCCAGCGCCTACTACAAGGATTGGCTGGAGAATCGCCTCGGCGTGGATGTACGCCGCGCCCTGACCCGCGTATCGAGTCGCCCGATCGACTTCCGCGTTCTCGTCGGTGGCAAGGCCAGCGGCGCGCCGGCCGGGCCGGCGCCGGAGGCCGGCAACGGCCGCGCCGGGCGGAGCGCCAACGGAGCACGCCCCACCCCGGCGCAGCCCCTCCTGGGCCTGGAACGCCCTGACCTGAACCCGCGCTACACCTTCAGCTCCTACGTGGTAGGAGCCAGCAATCGCCTGGCCCACGCCGCGGCGAATGCGGTTGCCGAAGGCCCCTCGGCGCGCTATAACCCGCTGTGCCTTTACGGCGGCGTGGGCCTGGGCAAGACCCACCTGCTGCACGCCATCGGCCACAAGCTGGCGGGGCGCAACCACCGGGTGCGCTACGTGACCAGCGAGACCTTCACCAACGACCTCATCTCGGCGATTCGCACCCACACCACCGAAGAGTTCCGCAACCGCTACCGCCAGGTGGACGTGCTGCTCCTCGACGACGTGCAGTTCCTCATTGGCAAAGACAGCACCCAGGAGGAACTCTTCCACACCTTCAACGCCATGTACAGCGCGAATCGCCAGATCGTCATCTCCAGCGACCGCCACCCCCACGCCCTGGTCACGCTAGAGGCGCGGCTGCGCTCGCGGTTTGAGGGCGGCCTGCTCGCCGATATCCAGCCACCCGACCTGGAGATGCGCCTCGCCATCCTGCAGGAACTGGTGGAGAAGGAGTCGGTGCCCGTGCCCGATGCAGTGGTCGGCATGCTGGCCCACCGCATCCAGACCAATACCCGCGAGCTGGTCGGCGCGCTGACCCAAGTCGTGGGCTATGCCCAACTCATGCACGTTCCCCTGACGGCTGACGTGGCCGAGCGCGTCCTGGCGACGTCAGCCGTCCACCGCCGCGCCCCGACCGCCGACGCCATTCTGCGCGGGGTGGCTGACTTCTACGGTGTGACGACCGACGACCTGACCGGCACACGCCGCGTCCAGCGCATCGTTGTGCCGCGCCACGTCGCCATGTACATCATGCGCGAGGACGGTCAGATGTCACTGCCCCAGATCGGGCAGACGCTCAATCGCGACCATACCACGGTTCTCCACGGTGTCGACAGAATCACGGAGCAGATCGACAAGAATGAGGCTCTGCGCCGTGACGTGTTGAGCATCCGCGACGGCCTGTTCAGGGGCTTGCCCCAGGGCTAGGCACGCTGTCACAACAACGCGCCCACCGGTGGGCGATGCGCGAGCGAGCAGCCCAAGACCCATCATTTCTGTGCATAAATCCTTCATAACTGTGGATAACCGCGCCCAATTGGGGATAATTATCCCCAATTGGGCGCGTCTGTCTGATAGGATGGTTGGGGACAGGCGTGGGGATAGCCTGTGGACCGACGCCGGGCAACCGCTGGCCGTTATCCCCGCGCTCCGGCTCATCTTTCCACAGGACGGCGGCGACTCGCGACCGGTGGGGACCGCACAACCTGGATGTAGACGGCTGTGGGTGGAGGTTGGGGAAATGGGGGCGACTTATCCGGCTCCATCCACAGCCGGGCCGGATAAGTGGCTTGACGGGTGGTTCACGCCGGGCAGGCCGGTTGTGGCTCCCAGCCGCCGGTCCGCCCACCGGTGGCCCACCGGCCGCCAGCCCGCCGCATCATCCACACATCCACAGCCCCTACGACGACTATAAGATATGAGTCTGATAAGAAGAAAGAGAAGGGTTAGCCGTATTCGGCTATAATTTCTTCCAGGCCCACAGACAAAGGGGAACCCAGCATGGCATTCAATGGTCTCGATGATTTCGTCAGGCATCTGGAAAAGCGTGGCCAACTGAGGCGCATCAAGACGCCGGTGTCCAATCTGCTGGAGATTACCGAGGTCACCGATCGCGTCAGTAAGGGGCCAGCGGCGCAGAACGTGGCCCTGCTGTTCGAACGGGTAGAGGGCTACGACATGCCGGTCCTCATCAACCTGTTCGGCAGCCGCCAGCGCATGGCCTGGGCGCTGGGCGTCGACGATATCGAAGAAGTGCGCCACAAGATCGCCAAAATGCTGGCGCTGGACATGCCACGCAGCTGGCAGGAGAAGGCGGCCAAAGGCGCGGAGATGCTCAACGTGGCGCGCATCGTCGGGCCACGCATCGTGGGCAAGGGAGCATGTCAGGAGGTGGTGCAGATCGAGGGCTTCTCGCTGCGCGACCTGCCCATCCTGCAATGCTGGCCGCTGGACGCCGGGCAGTACATCACCCTGCCGTCCGTCATCTCCCGCGACCCCAGGACCGGCCGCCGCAACGTCGGCATGTATCGCCTGCAAGTCTACGACGATACAACACTGGGCATGCATTGGCAGCGCCACAAGGGCGGCACGGAACACCAGCGCGCCGCGCTGGAGATGGGGCGCCAGCAGATACCGGTGGCGGTATCCCTCGGCGGCGACCCGGCCGTCATCTGGTCCGGCTCCGCGCCCCTGCCGCCCGACATCGACGAGTTCATGCTGGCGGGCTTCCTGCGCGGCAAGCCGGTCGAGCTGGTGAGGTGCATCACGCAGCCGTTGGAAGTTCCCGCCGACGCCGAGATCGTCATCGAGGGCTACCTGGACCCGGCCGAGCAGCGCGTCGAGGGGCCGTTCGGCGACCACACCGGCTACTACTCCCTGGCCGACGACTACCCCGTCATGCACGTCACGGCCATCACGCGCCGCAAGGACGCCATCTACCCGACAACCATCGTCGGCCGCCCGCCCATGGAAGACTACTGGATGGGCAAGGCCACCGAGCGCATGTTCCTGCCCATGATGAAGCTGTTCCTGGGCGAGATCGTGGACATCAACATGCCTGCCGAAGGTGTGTTCCACAACCTCGTCATCGTGTCCATCAAGAAACGCTACCCCGGCCACGCCCGCAAGGTGATGTACGGCCTGTGGGGGCTGGGGCTGATGATGCTCGCCAAGACCATCATCGTCGTCGATGAGGACGTGGACGTCCACGACCTGTCGCAGGTGGCCTTCGAGACGCTGTCCAACTACGAACCCCGGCGCGACGTGGTCATCGTCGAGGGGGCGACGGATGACCTGGACCACGCCTCGCTGGAGAAGAACTACGGCGGCAAGCTGGGCATCGACGCCACGCGCAAGACGGCGCGTGACCCCGGCCCGCACCAGACGTGGCCGACGGAGCTTGAGATGACGCCGGAGGTGAAGGCCCTGGTGGACGGCAAGTGGGACCGCTATGGGTTGGGAGCCTTCATCCCGCACGAGGGGAAGGCGACCACCGACCACGGAGAACGACATGCTGACCTTTAGTGACTACGACGTTCTGACCTTCGACTGCTACGGGACGCTCATCGACTGGGAGACGGGCA
>DAOUDG010000094.1:0-105715 GCA_034431435.1 Anaerolineae bacterium
GGACGGGTACCCAAGTGGCCAAAGGGGGCTGACTGTAAATCAGCTGGCAGACGCCTTCGGTGGTTCGAATCCGCCCCCGTCCACTCCCTCGTAGGAACTCTGAGAGGTCATGGGCGCTCATTAGCAGTCGCACGTCGCCCCATGAGTCTTCTTGAGTCACTACGAGTTTTGCGCGCCTATGTAGCTCAACGGCAGAGCGCTCGTTCACCGAGCGGCGGCGGTTCGATTCCGTCCGTAGGCGTCAATCCAGTAGCAATTCTCAGTATTGGGTCAGGAGGTTACGCCCACCATGGCGAAGCAGAAGTTTGAGCGAACGAAGCCGCATGCCAACATCGGCACCATCGGGCACGTGGACCACGGCAAGACGACCCTGACGGCGGCCATCACCAAGACGCTGGCGTTGCAGGGCAAGGCCCAGTTCCGCGCCTTCGACTCTATCGACAACGCGCCGGAAGAGCGGGCGCGCGGTATCACCATCGCCATCGCCCACGTCGAGTACGAGACCGAGAAGCGTCACTACGCCCATGTGGACTGCCCAGGCCACGCCGACTACATCAAGAACATGATCACGGGCGCGGCGCAGATGGACGGGGCGATCCTGGTGGTCAGCGCGCCGGACGGCCCGATGCCCCAGACGCGCGAGCACATCCTGCTGGCCCGCCAGGTGGAAGTACCCGCCATGGTGGTGTTCCTCAACAAGGTCGACATGATGGACGACCCTGAGTTGCTGGAACTGGTGGAGCTAGAGTTGCGGGAGTTGCTGAGCAAGAACAACTACCCTGGCGACGACATTCCGATCATTCGGGGCAGCGCGCTGGCAGTGTTGGAGAGCACGAGCAAGGACATCACCGCGCCAGAGTACGCGCCGATCCTGGAACTGATGGCGGCGGTGGACGCCTACATTCCGCAGCCGACACGGCAGACGGACAAGCCGTTCCTGATGCCGATCGAGGACGTGTTCTCGATCAAGGGGCGGGGGACGGTGGTGACGGGGCGCATCGAGCGCGGCATCGTCAAGACGGGCGAGACGGTGGAGATCGTGGGCATCCGCGAGCAGACGCGGTCGACGGTGGTGACCGGGGTGGAGATGTTCCGCAAGATTCTGGACGAGGGGCAGGCCGGGGACAACGTGGGCTTGCTGCTGCGAGGGATCGAGCGGACGGATGTGGAGCGGGGGCAGGTGGTGGCCAAGCCAGGCTCGATCAAGCCACACCGCAAGTTCATGGGTGAGGTGTACGTGCTGAAGAAGGAGGAGGGGGGCCGGCACACGCCCTTCTTCCAGGGCTATCGACCGCAGTTCTACATTCGGACGATGGACATCACGGGGACGTGCGAGTTGCCAGCGGGGGTGGAGATGGTGATGCCTGGGGACAACGTGAACCTGAAGGTGGAGTTGATTCACCCGGTGGCGTTGGAGCAGGGGTCGCGGTTCGCCATCCGCGAGGGCGGCCGCACCGTCGGCGCGGGTGTCCTCACCCAGGTCCTCGAGTAGATAACGCGTGATTGTCGGGCGCAGGGGCGCCACACCGCGCCCCTGCCTCGTACCCAGGGAGAGGGGAAGCATGGCCAGGCCGAAAGTCCGTATCCGCCTCAAGGCATATGACCACCGTGTCCTCGACCAGTCGGCCCGCAAGATTGTCGACGAGGCCGAGCGCACGGGGGCGACGGTAGTGGGTCCAGTGCCGCTGCCGACCAAGATTGAGAAGTTTACCGTGATGCGCAGTACCTTCATCGACAAGGACTCGCGCGAGCAGTTTGAAATCCGCACCCACAAGCGCCTGGTCGATATCCTGGAGCCGACGAGCAAGACGATTGACGCGCTTACCAAGCTCAATCTGCCCGCCGGTGTGGATATCGAAATCAAGCTGTAGGAGCGACGGAAGGCAACAACGGCTGACCAACAGGTCTTTCGTTCTTCGTCCTCCACCGGGCGCCCTATGTTCCCCATCCTTCCCTCGAAGGGGAACCACTAGGAGAACACCATGAAGGGAATCATTGGCAAAAAGATTGGGATGACCCAGGTCTTCACCGCGAAGGGTGAGGCCGTGCCGGTGACGGTCATCGAGGCCGGACCGTGCTGGGTAACCCAGGTCAAGACGCCGAAGCGCGACGGCTATAGCGCCGTGCAACTCGGCTTCGACGAGGTGGACCCAAAGAAGGCCCAGCGCAAGCTGAGCAAGGCCGAGCGGGGCCATCTCAAGGACGTCCGCCCCCTGAAGGTACTGCGCGAGTTTCGCGTTGAGGGTGAGGCGTTCGAGGTGGGCCAGAAGCTGGACGTCGGCGTGTTCGCCGAGGGCGAGCACGTGGACATTACGGGGACGTCGAAGGGTAAGGGCTTCGCGGGCGGCATGAAGCGCCACAATTTCCGCGGCGGCCCCAAGACCCACGGCCAGTCGGACCGCCAGCGCTCGCCTGGCTCCATCGGTTCAGGCACCACGCCCGGCCGCGTCCTCAAGGGCATGCGCATGGCGGGTCATCTGGGTGACGAACAGGTGACGGTTCAGAATCTCGAGGTTGTGCAGGTCGATCCTGAGCGGAACCTGCTCCTCGTCCGCGGCGCCGTCCCCGGCGCCAAGAACGGCCTGCTGATTATCAAGCAGGCTGTGAAGGGGAGGTAGGACAATGCAGGTTCCTATCATTAACGTGCAAGGCGCGCAGGTCGGTACGCTAGACCTGCGAGACGACATTTTCAACATCGAGCCGAACACGGCGGTGATGCACCAGGCCTTGGTGCGCCAGCTGGCGAATGCGCGCCTGGGCACGGTGAAGACCAAGACGCGCGGCGAGGTGTCGGGGTCTGGCACCAAGATGTGGCGGCAGAAGGGCACCGGCCGCGCCCGCCAGGGCCAGAAGCGCGCCCCTCACTGGCGCAAGGGCGGTATCGTCTTTGGGCCGCGCCCGCGCAGCTACGAGCAGAAGATGCCGGTCAAGATGCGTCGCCTGGCGCTGAAGTCGGCGCTGTCGGCCAAGGCGCAGGCAGGCCAGATTGTGCTGGTGCAGGACTTCGGCCTGGCCGCACCCAAGACCAAGGATATGGCGGGCTTGCTGGCGACGGTCGCCAAGGCGCGCAGCACGTTGATCGTGCTGCCGGCGGGTGACAACTCGGCCGTGGTGCGCTCAGCCAACAACCTGCCCAAGGTCAAGACGCTGCACCATCAGTACCTCAACCTGCGCGACCTTCTCGGCTACGAGGTGGTGGTGCTGCCCGTGGCAGCGGTGGAGCAGATTGAGCAACACTACTTCGGCGACGCGGCCCCGGCCGAGAGCGCGGAGTAAGGGGAAGCGTCATGAACATCTATGAGGTGTTGCGGCGTCCCATCATCACCGAGAAGACCACGCTGCTGGGCGAGCAAGGCCAGTATGCGTTCGAGGTGGCGCGGGATGCTAATAAGGCGATGGTGAAGGACGCCGTGGAGAAGCGCTTCGGCGTGACGGTGCTCAGTGTGAATGTCATGCGGATGCCGGGCAAGACGCGCCGCTTCGGCCGCCACGTCACCAAGACGCCGTGGTGGAAGAAGGCGGTGGTTACTCTGGCGCCTGGGCAGAGCATTGAGGTGCATAAGCAGTAAGCGGGGCGGAAGTACCGTTCTCGCGTCGCCTCCCGTGGGAGGGCGGCGTCGACGCTGCAAAGCCGCTCAGGCGAGCGGCAGCTATAGCGAGAGATGAGTATGCCGATCAAAGTTTACAAGCCAACGTCGCCCGGTCGTCGTGGCATGACGGGGCAAAATTTCGACGAGATCACGCGCAGCAGGCCGGAGCGGAGCCTCACCGAGGTGCTGAAGAAGCACTCCGGGCGCAATCATCGCGGTAAGATCACGGTGCGCCACCAGGGTGGTGGGACGCGCCGCCAGTATCGCATCATCGATTTCAAGCGCGACAAGGTGGGCGTGCCAGCGCGGGTCGAGTCCATCGAGTACGACCCGAACCGCACGGCGCGTATCGCCCTGCTTCAGTATGAGGATGGCGAGAAGCGCTACATCATCGCCCCGCTCGGCCTGAAGGTCGGGACGATGCTGGCGAATGGTCCCGACGCGGAAGCTCGCGTGGGCAACGCTTTGCCGCTACGGAGTATTCCCGTCGGTACCCAGATCCACAACATCGAGTTGGAGCCGGGGCGCGGCGGCCAGCTGGTTCGCTCGGCGGGCGCGTCGGCGCAGCTGATGGCGAAGGAAGGCGACTACGCTACGGTGCGCCTGCCATCGGGTGAGATGCGCCGCGTCCACGTCAACGGCATGGCGACCATTGGCCAGGTCGGTAATGTGGATTGGGGCAACGTCAAGCTTGGCAAGGCGGGGCGCGTGCGCCACATGGGTGTACGGCCCACGGTGCGCGGCTCGGTGATGAACCCCCGCGACCATCCCCACGGCGGTGGTGAGGGTAAGGCCCCGGTGGGCCTCAAGAAGGGTCCCAAGACCCCCTGGGGCAAGGTGGCGATGGGTCTGCGGACGCGCAAGCGCAAGTACACCGACCAGTTCATCGTGCGCCGCCGCGTCTCGAAGCGTAAGAAGTAGAGGAGTTCTCGTCCATGAGCCGTTCACTCAAGAAGGGACCATACGTCGAGCCGAAGCTCCTGCGGCGCATCGAAGAGATGAATGCCCGCAACGAGAAGAAGGTTCTGCGCACCTGGTCGCGCGCCTCGACCATCTTCCCGCAGTTTGTCGGCCACACCATCGGCGTGCACAACGGGCACAAGCATATCCCCGTGTACGTGACCGAGAACATGGTCGGCCACAAGCTGGGTGAGTTCGCGCCTACCCGCACCTTCCGTGGCCACGCGGCCAAGGAAAAGGTCACGAAGGCCAAGAAGTAAGGAAGCGTCAGGTTGCGAGCGGCGGGCGCCGCGCCAGCCTGGCAGTGAAGGAGCGAGTTATGGAGCAGACGCGAAAGCCGGAGAGCCGCGCGGAGTTGAAGTACCTCCGCATGTCTCCCCGTAAGGTGCGGCTCGTCGTCGATCAGGTGCGGGGGATGCCGGTGAATCAGGCGCTGGCTGTGCTGCGCTTTAGCACGAAGCGCGCGGCCGTCCCCGTGGCGAAGACGATCAAGTCGGCGGCGGCCGCCGCCGAGGAGACGCTCGGCCTGACGCCCAACGAGCTGGTCATCGCCAAGATCTACGCCGATGAGGGTCCAACCCTCAAGCGCGCCAAGTTTGCGGCGCGCGGCCGCTACAAGCCGATCCGCAAGCGGACCAGCCATGTGACCGTCGTCGTGACGGAGCGGTAGTTCTCAGCAGCAAGGAGGAAGCCCCTTGGGTCGCAAGGTTCATCCCTATGGGTTCCGTCTCGGCGTCACCACGGACTGGCGAGCGCGCTGGTATGCGGAAGGCGCTGAGTACGGTGAGCAACTGATCGAGGATATCAGGGTTCGGCAGATTATCCGCCAGGACCTGGGGCGTTCGGGTGTCTCGGACATCGAGATCGAGCGATTCCCCAAGCAGGTGTCGGTGACCATTCACACCGCCAAGCCCGGTATCATCATCGGGCGTAAGGGTGCGAAGGTGAATGACCTCAAACGGAAGTTGGAAACTCTTACCAACAAGAAGGTCCGCATCGAGGTCGAGGAGGTCAATCGTCCCGAGTTGGTGGCGGCGCTGGTGGCCGAGAGCATCGTGCAGCAGGTGGAGAAGCGTGTGTCCCACAAGCGTGCGATGAAGCAGGCGGTGCAGCGCGCCATGCGGCTGGGGGCGAAGGGTGTGCGTATTGCCATGTCGGGCCGCCTGGCCGGGTCAGAAATGGCCCGCCATGAGAGCGCCCAGGAAGGGCGCATCCCGCGCCACACCTTGCGCGCCGAGATCGACTATGCGACTGACGAGGCGCTGACGACCTACGGGCGAATCGGCGTCAAGGTGTGGATCTACAAGGGCGAGAAGCTGCCCACCGCTGGCGCGGCCGCCGCGGAGTAGCCGAAAGGTTTTTTGGATATGTTGATCCCGAAGCGCATGAAGTATCGCAAGGCGCATCGCGGGCGAATGTCGGGCAAGGAGACGCGCGGCGTCACGATTGCCTTTGGCGATTACGCCTTGCAGGCCCTGGAGCCTTCGTACATCACCAGCCGCCAGATTGAGGCGGCTCGTCGTGCCATCACTCGCTCGGTGAAGCGCGGTGGCAAGGTCTGGATTCGCATTTTCCCCGATGTGCCCATCACCAAGCGCGCCGCTGAGACACGCATGGGTTCGGGTAAAGGCTCGGTCGATCACTACGCCGCCAAGGTCAAGCCGGGGCGCGTCATCTTCGAGATGTCCGGCGTGCCGGAGGATGTGGCCCGCGAGGCGCTGCGCCTGGCCGCCCACAAGCTACCCATCAAGACGCAGGTCATCACCCGGCCGGTCATGGGCGTGACGGTGGCGGAGGAGGCGGAGTCATGAAGCGACGTGATCTGTTGATGGCCGACAGGCTACGCGGGATGTCGGTTGGGGAGCTGAGGACGACTCTCGACCAGAAGCACCTGGAACTGATGAATCTGCGTTTCCAGTTTGCCAGTAATCAGCTCGAAGATGGGAACCGCCTGCGCCAGGTGCGGCGGGAAATCGCCCGCATCCAGACGATATTGCGGGAGCGGCAGCTGTGGGAGGAGTACGAGAGAGGTAGCGCGCAATGAGCGAGAAGTCCAGCCGCCGCCGCATCGTCGGCCGCGTGACAAGTAACAAGATGGACAAGACGGCGGTGGTCGCGGTGGAGACGATCAAGCAGCATCCGCTCTACCGCAAGACGATCCGCACCACCAAGAAGTACAAGGCGCACGACCCGAACAACCAGGCGCAAATCGGCGACGTGGTGCGCATCGAAGAGGCGCGCCCGATGAGCAAGGAGAAGCGCTGGCTGATCGTGGAGTGGGTGCGCCGGGGCGAAGGCCCTGCCATTGAGGTCGCCGAGGTTACGGTGGACGAGGAGTCGGAGGGCCAGTCATGATCCAGGAGTACACACGCCTGCGGGTTGCCGACAATACCGGTGCCAAAGAGTTGATGTGCGTGAAGGTGCTCGGCGGCTCGCGGCGCCGCTACGCCAGCGTGGGCGACATCATCATCTGCTCGGTCAAGGCCGCCGCGCCGCAAGGCTCGGTCAAGAAGGGTGATGTGGTGCGCGCCGTGGTGGTCCGCACGGCCAAAGAGTATGGTCGTCCGGATGGCAGTTTCATCAAGTTCGACGAGAACGCGGCGGTCATTCTCGACAATGAGCAGAACCCCAAGGGCACGCGCATCTTTGGTCCCGTCGCGCGCGAGTTGCGCGAGAAGGGCTTCATGAAGATCGTGTCCCTGGCGCCTGAGACGTTGTAGATTGTCTGTGGGAGAGCTTAACAGCGGCATAGTGACACAGCCGTCGAGCGGCCAGCGTGGGCGACGAACGACCGAGGACTCATGGCGAAGGGGCGTTCTCCTAAGTCAGTTGCGTCCTCAGCGCTTTGTCCCGCACCGCGAGCCGCCGGGTGGCCGCCGTCGTGGAGACGGCGGGACGCCGGAAGGCGGGCGGTGGCGTCAGGCGTCAGCAGGTTGACTTGTGTCGGCTGACCTCTGACAGCATCCGCCGCGTTGGGCGGCTCTGTCATTGGGCTGCGAGTCCCCCTGGGCGGGGGAGAGTGAGAAGAGGAAGATGCAGCGCGTAAAGAAGGGCGACACCGTCGAGGTGATCAGCGGTGATGAGAAGGGCAAGCGTGGCGAAGTCCACGAGGTATTGCTAAAGAAGCATCGCGTCATCATCGGTGGGGTGAATCTTATCAAGAAGGCGCAGCGTCGCACCGGCAACGTGCGCACTCAGGTCGGCATCATCGAGCGCGAGGGCCCCCTGGAGTTGTCGAACGTGATGCCCGTGTGCAAGAGCTGCAATAAGGCGACTCGCGTCCGGTTCCAGGGAACCGGCCTCGAGAAGACACGTATCTGCGCCCGCTGTGGCGCGGCCCTGGACTAAGGAGCGCGCGATGTCCTTGAAGAATCGCTACTCAGAGCAGATCGTGCCCCAGCTCTTCCAGGAGTTCGGGTACGCGAATATCATGCAGGTTCCCAGGGTCAAGAAGATCGTGGTCAACATCGGCGCGGGGGAGGCTCTGCAGAACCCGAAGGCGCTCGACGCTGCCGTGCGCGACCTGACGACGATCACCGGCCAGAAGCCGGTTATTACCCGCGCCAAGAAGTCGATCGCCACGTTCAAGCTGCGCGAAGGTAACCCGATTGGCGTAAAGGTCACGCTGCGCGGCCCGCGCATGTGGGACTTCCTCGAGCGGCTGGTGCGCGTCGCCTTGCCTCGGACCCGCGACTTTCGCGGCGTGCCCCGCGATGCCTTCGACGGGCGCGGCAACTACACCCTGGGTCTCAAGGAGCAGTTGATCTTCCCTGAGATTGACTACGACAAGATCGACAAAGTGCGTGGCATGGAGATCACCATCGTCACGTCGGCCCCTTCGGATCAGGAAGCGCGGCGGCTGTTGGCCCTGATGGGCATGCCGTTCCGGCAGTAAGAGTGAGGGAGAATCATGGCTAAGAAGTCGTCGGTGGCGCGCGAGACAAAGCGAAAGTACCCGACTCGTGTGCGTAACCGCTGCCAGGTTTGCGGCCGCCCGCGCGGCTACATGCGCCGCTTCCGCCTGTGCCGAATCTGCTTCCGCCAGCACGCCCTTGAAGGCAAGATCCCGGGCGTCGTGAAGTCGAGCTGGTAAGTGAGGTCATCCAATGCAGATCTCTGATCCGATTGCCGATATGCTGACCCGACTGCGCAACGGTGCGCTCGCGCGCCATGCGTTCGTCGTCATGCCCAGCTCCAAGATGAAGGAAGCGATTGCCGCCATTCTGAAGAGTGAGGGTTTCATCCAGGACTATGAGGTGTACGTCGATGGCGTCAAGAAGACGCTGCGGGTGCAGCTCAAGTACACTCAGGAGCGTCGGCCAGTGATGACTGGCCTCAAGCGCATCAGCCGCCCCGGCCGCCGGGTGTACTCTAGCCGCGAGGAGATTCCGCTGGTTCTCAGCGGCATGGGTATCGCCATCATGTCGACCCCCAAGGGGGTCATGACCGGTAAGGACGCGCGACGCCAGGGTGTGGGTGGCGAAGTCCTCGCGTTTGTGTGGTAGGAGGAGGACGCCATGTCGCGTGTAGGGAAGATGCCAATCCCTCTGCCCAAGGGGGTTACCGCTACTATTGACGGCAGTCACGTCAGTGTCACAGGCCCGCGCGGTGAGTTGATTCGGGATTTCCATCCCGCGATCAGCATCGAGCAGGACGACGGGACGCTGCATGTCACGCGCCCGACGGACAACAAGCTGCATCGCTCGCTACATGGCCTGTCGCGCGCGCTGCTGGCAAACATGGTAACCGGCGTGTCGAGCGGTTTCCAGCGCGTCCTCAATATCGAGGGCGTGGGCTATCGCGCCGAGGTCCAGGGCGCCAATCTGGTGCTAAATGTGGGTTACTCGCATCCCGTTACCTTCGCGCCGCCGGCCGGTATCAAGTTCGCCGTCGATAAGACGGCGCGCGTGGTGACCATCGACGGCAACGATAAGGAAGTGGTGGGCGAAGTTGCCGCCAAGATTCGCCGCGTCCGGCCGCCTGAGCCATACAAGGGCAAGGGCATCCTGTACGCTGGTGAGCGCATCCGCCGCAAGGCCGGTAAGGCCGGCAAGGCGAAGAAGTAACATAACTCGGCCTTCCCGCGTCGGATAGCCAGGTCCGGGCGGTGGTGGTCTCAGGAGCAGGAATCATGGCTAAGACTTCGGCTCGGCGCCTGTCGCGCCAGCGCCGTCACGAGCGGGTGCGCAAGAACCTGAAGGGGACAACCGAGCGCCCGCGCTTGAATGTGTACCGCAGCCTGGTGCATATCTACGCCCAGGTGATCGACGACACGACGGGGCGTACCCTGGCGTCGGCGTCGACCCTCGACACCGTGGTGCGCCCGCAGATGAGCGAGCTGACCAAGACTGACGAGGCGAAGGCCGTCGGCAAGCTGGTCGCCGAGCGCGCCCAGGCGGTGGGGGTTACGAAGGTGGTCTTCGACCGGGGCGGCTACGTCTACCACGGGCGGGTCAAGGCTCTGGCCGATGCGGCCCGCGAGGCCGGCCTGGACTTCTAGTTTCATCGGCTCGCGTCGCCCGTGAGGGTGGCGCTTAGGGGCGCGTCGCGTGCGTGCGCGGGGCGTCGTACCAGTCAGCGAGTCGGGTAGTCGAGCGCGAGCCGCGCCTCTACCCGGCGTGAGCAAACAGAGGGAATACTTGCTATGGATTCGGCACAGACACGCAGGCCGGGCGGCCCAGGTGGCGCTGGGGGGCGCGGACGCGGTCCCGGCGGCCCGGCGGCCCAGGGTAATCGCGGTCGTGGCCCCGGCGGCCCGGCGGCCCAGGGCAATCGCGGTCGTGGCCCCGGCGGCCAGGGCAATCGCGGGGATCGGCCACGAGGCGACCGCCGCGATGAGCAGCAGGACAAGGAACAATTCGACGAGCGCGTCATCGACATCGCCCGTACCGCCAAGGTGATCAAGGGCGGTCGCCGCTTCGCCTTCCGCGTCGTGGTGGTCGTCGGCGATAATAACGGACGTGTCGGCCTGGGCGTGGGCAAGGCCCGCGAGGTGCCCGAAGCGATTCGTAAGGCGATTGAGCGCGCCAAGCGCAATTTGATCACTGTGCCCATTATGGGGACGACGATTCCCCACGAGGTCAACACTCGCTATAGTGCGGCGAAAGTGATGCTGAAGCCGGCTGCGCCCGGCACGGGCGTTATCGCCGGCGGCAGCGTGCGCGCGGTGGTCGAGGCGGCGGGTATCAAGGATATTCTGACGAAGTCACTGGGCAGCAATAATGTGCTCAACGTGGTGCAGGCGACGGTGCAGGCCCTGGGCGAACTGAAGAGTCCCGAAGTTGAGGCCAAGCGCCGTGGGCGGCCGGTGAGTGAGGTGCGGCCGGTGTGGAGTAAGACCAATGGCTAAGTATCTTCGCGTCACGTACGTCAAGAGTTCCATCGGTAATCTCCAACGCCACAAGGACACCGTCCGCTCGCTGGGGCTGCGGAAGCTCGGCCAGGTTGTCGAAGTGCCTGATAACCCGGCGCTGCGTGGGATGGTGAACTCCGTGATCCACCTGGTTTCCGTGGCGGAGATCGAGGTGGCCGAGGACGCGCCGGCCAGCGGCCAGCCCGTCGTCGAAGGAGGCAAGGTATGAAGCTGCACGACTTGCGCTCGCCGAAGGGCGCGAATCGGCCTCGTAAGCGCCTGGGCCGGGGCACTGGCAGCGGCCAGGGTACATATGCGGGCCGCGGCCGCAAGGGCCAGGGCTCGCGTTCGGGTGGGGTGAAAGGCCCCTACTTCGAGGGTGGTCAGCTGCCCCTGGTGCGGCGCTTGCCGCACAAGCGGGGCTTCGTGAACATTTTCCGTCAGGAGTACGCCGAGGTGAACCTGGACAGCCTGGCCGAGCGGTTCGAGGCGGGCGCCGAGGTCACGCCGGAGATCCTGGTCGAAAGTGGGCTGGTGCGCAACGCTAAGTCGCCGATCAAGGTGCTTGGGCGCGGCGATATTACCAAGCCTCTGAACGTTCGGGCACACCGGTTCTCGGCCAGCGCGCGCGCCAAGATTGAGGCGGCCGGCGGGCGGGTCGAGGAACTGGCGGCCGAGTCCTGAAAGGAAGCAGGCCATGCTCGAAGCCGTACAGAACGCCTTCAGAGTCCCCGACCTACGGCGTAAGTTGCTGTTCACGTTTGGCATCCTGGTGATCTACCGCTTTGCGGCGCACGTGCCGGTGCCTGGGGTGGACCGCGACGCCCTGCGCAACCTCTTCAGCAATAATGAGTTGCTGGGCTTTCTCAATATCTTGACGGGTGGCGCGTTGCAGAACTTCTCGGTGCTGGCGATGGGCGTGTATCCCTTCATCACGGCGTCGATTATCCTGCAACTGTTGACGCCGCTCATCAAGAGCCTCGAAGAGCTGAGCAAGGAAGGCGAGGCGGGACGCCGCCGCATTACCCAGTACCAGTACTGGCTGACAATCCCGCTAGCCGCCTTGCAGGGAGCGGCGCAGGCCGCGCTGCTGGCGCAGAGCGGCGTGCTGCCGCGTTTCAGCTTTACGCAGTATCCGCTGGAGACGCTTACCATCGTCATCACCCTGGTCGCCGGTACGATGTTCGCCATCTGGCTGGGCCAGTTGATCACCGAGGATGGCATCGGCAACGGTATCTCGATTATCATCTTCGGCGGCATCGTGGCCCAGATTCCCGCGCAGATGTTCGGCATCTTGCAATCGGGCGGCTGGCTGCGGCTGCTGATCATGCTGGTGATTACGGTGTTGACGGTGGCTGCGATCGTGTACGTGCAGGACGCTCAACGCCGCATCCCCGTCCAGTATGGGCGGCGCGTGCGCGGCACGCGCGTCTACGGCGGCCAGAGCACCTTCGTCCCGCTGCGCGTCAACTCGGCGGGTATGATCCCGCTCATCTTCGCGTCGTCCATCCTGATCTTGCCGAGCGTTATTGCGCAGGGTTTCCTGGCGAGCCAGAATGACTTTGTGCGCAACACCGCCTCGTCGATCTATAGCC
The DNA here is from genome assembly GCA_034431435.1 of Anaerolineae bacterium. GTDB lineage: Bacteria > Chloroflexota > Anaerolineae > Epilineales > JAHCIE01 > JAHCIE01. The sequence continues at coordinate 12,498 of DAOUDG010000094.1, forward strand.
TGTTCAATGTGACGGGCAACTTCTACTGGCTGCTGTACTTCACGCTGGTGGTGCTGTTTACCTTCTTCTACACCGACACCATCTTTCGCCAGCAGAACCTGGCCGAGACGTTACAGCGGCAGGGTGGTTTCGTGCCCGGCATCCGTCCGGGTAAGCGGACCGAGGAATACCTGTTCTACGTGCTGCAGCGCATCACCCTGGCAGGGGCGATTTTCCTGGGCCTGGTGGCTATCCTGCCCTACCTGGTCAGCTTGCTGCCTGGGATGGGGCAGGTGACCCGCAGCAGTGATCTGCTGGTGACCAGCAGCGGCATGCTCATCGTGGTGGGTGTGACGCTTGACACGATGAAGCAGCTCGAAGCGCAGTTGTTGATGCGCCACTACGAGGGCTTCATCAAGTAAGGCCCACTGGCCCTTGCGCCACCTGTACTGGTGATAGGGGGCACGCGGTGTGCGTGCCCCTACACCCGACTGATGACTGAGGGAGCAACACAGTGGTTGCACACGCCGATCAGCCGTTGTACCTCCTTTTCCTCGGCGCGCCAGGCGCAGGGAAGGGAACCCAGACCGCGATGCTTAGCTCGGCCCTGGACATCCCTCGCATTTCGTCCGGTGACCTGTTTCGGGAGCACATTCGGAATCAGACCGATCTTGGTCGCGAAGCAAAGTGGTACATTGATAAGGGTGAACTGGTTCCCGACGCCGTCACGGTCAACATGGTGATGCGGCGACTCGGCGAGGCGGACTGCGCGCGCGGCGCGATTCTGGATGGCTTCCCCCGCACCATCCCCCAGGCCGAGGCGTTGGAGGCCAGCCTGGCTGAGAGAGGCCAAGCGATTCGGACGGTGATCGATCTGGTGGTGGACCACGATGTTCTGGTGGAACGCCTGAGTGGCCGCTGGATGTGCCGCTCGTGCGGCGCGTCGTATCATCTGGCGTTTCATCCGCCGGCGGTCGCCGGTCGTTGTGATGTGTGCGGCGGGGAGCTGTATCAGCGCGAGGATGATAGCGCGGCGACAGTGACGCACCGACTGGAGGTGTACTACCGCCAGACGGCGCCGCTGCAGGAGTTCTACCGGGGGCAAGGCATCTTGCGCCAGATTGACGGCGAGCAACCCATCGAGGCGGTGTATGAGGTGGTGCTTAACGCCGCTGGCATGGGTGAAGCCGCCGACAGCATGGGTTGAATGATCGCTTTAAAGTCGAAGAGTGAACTGGAGAGCATGCGACAGGCCGGGCGCATCGTGGCGCTGGCCCTCGATGCCGCCCAGGCCGCCATACAGCCGGGCGTCACCACCGGCGACCTCGACCGCATCGTGGATGAGGTCATCCGCGACCAGGGCGCTGTCCCTTCGTTCAAGGGCCTCTATGGCTTTCCGGCCGCGGCGTGCATCTCGGTCAATGAGGAGATTGTCCACGGCATCCCCGGCCGGCGCGTGCTGCGCGAGGGGGACATCGTCTCCGTCGATGCCGGGGCGTTGTACAAGGGCCTGCATGCCGATGGCGCGTGGACCTACCCGGTGGGCGAGGTCACGCCTGAGACGCGCCGCCTGCTCGATGTGACCGAAACGGCCCTGTGGCGAGGGATTGCGCAGGTCCGGCCCGATGGCTGGCTGCTGGACGTGACGGCCGCCGTGCAGAACTACGTCGAGGGCCAGGGGTTGAACCTGGTCCGCCAGTACCACGGGCACGGCCTGGGGCGTAAGCTCCACGAGACGCCCGATGTACTGAACTGGGTGGCGAAAGGCTCGCGGCCCCGCAACGTGCGCATGAAGCCGGGTATGACGTTCACCATTGAGCCGATGGTGATGGTCGGCGCCTGGGAAACGTACGTCAAGCCCGACCACTGGACCGTGGTGACCGTGGATCGGTCGTGGTCAGCCCATTTCGAGCACTCTCTAGCGGTGACGGAGTCAGGGTGCGAAATCTTGACTCAGCGGTGAGAGTGTGGTAGAATACCGTTTTGCAATCGGAAGGAGTACAGCCGTGAAGGTCAAGCCATCCGTCAAGCGCCGCTGCGAGAAGTGCAAGATTATCAAGCGTCGCGGCGTTGTCCTGGTCATCTGCGATAATCCCCGCCACAAGCAGCGGCAGGGTTAGGCGTCAGGGAGGAGCATTCAGTTATGGCTCGTATCGCCGGGGTCGATATCCCTCGCGACAAGCGCGTGGAAGTTGCCCTTACCTATATCTATGGCATTGGCCCGGCGACGGCCAGGCGCATTGTAGCCCAGACGGGCGTCGCCCAAGAGCGCCGCGTCAAGGACCTGACTGAGGCGGAGCTGGGCGCACTGCGCACGTACATCGACCGCGAGTTGAAGGTTGAGGGTGATCTGCGCCGCGAGATCGGTCAGAACATCAAGCGGCTTCAGGAAATCAACTCCTATCGCGGCCTGCGGCATCGCCGCAACCTGCCGGCGCGCGGCCAGCGTACTCGCACCAACGCGCGCACCAAGCGGGGCGCGCGCAAGACCGTGCCGGGTCGCCGCCGGTCTAAGGCGAAGAAGTAAGACGCGCGGCGGGTTGCATGCCCTCCAGCGCATGGCGCGCCGGCCAGAGCGGTCGGTGTCATGCGCGATGGGCGGGGTGCGGCCCGCGCGGCGCCTCATTCGGGCGGCCATCCCAACCGAGTGCGGTCTGTCATGTCCTAAGGAGAAGGAACGAGTATGCCCCGACAGCGAACAACGGCGGCTCGTGGTGGTCGTCGCGCCGCCGCGCGCGGCCCACGCAAGAATGTGCCCCACGCGCAGGCGCACGTGCATTCGACTTTCAACAATACCATCATTACCATCACCGACCTCACGGGCAATACGCTGGCCTGGGGCAGCGCCGGTCAGGCCGGGTTCAAGGGGTCGCGCAAGAGCACTCCCTATGCCGCGCAGCTCGCCGCCCAGAACGCCGCGCGCGGCGCGATGGAGCATGGCGTGCGCGAGGTGGACGTCTTCGTAAAGGGGCCTGGCCCCGGCCGCGAGCCTGCCGTGCGCTCTTTGCAGGCGTCGGGCTTGCGCGTGCGCTCCATCAGCGATGTCACCCCGATCCCGCACAACGGCTGCCGCCCGCCCAAGCGACGGCGCGTCTAGTATAGCGAATCCTCGACCAGGGATGACGGGAGGGGCCGGCGCCGGTCGCCGCGTGTCTCTCGGCGCGCCGGGTCGAGGCCTGGTAAGTCCTGATTGTTCATTTGACTAGGGGAAGTGAGGGAAGCTGTGGCTGAGAACAACCGCTCGACAGACGTGCGGATCGAGATTGAAGCCAGTTCCCGCAACTATGCCCGTTTCCGGATTGGCCCCCTCGATCGCGGGTATGGGACGACGGTGGGGAATGCGCTACGGCGTGTTCTCCTCAGTTCCCTGCCTGGCGTGGCGGTCACGGTCATCAAGATCGACGGCGTACATCACGAGTTTTCGCCGATTCCGACCGCCAAGGAAGATACGACGCGGCTGATCCTGAACGTGAAGCAACTGCGGTTGAAGATGGCCCCCGCCGCGGAGGGGCCGGTGCGTATGCGCCTGGAGGCGCACGCCGAGGGTGTCGTCACCGCTGCCGACATCGAAGCTCCCAGTGAGCTGGAAATCATCAATCCCGACCTCCCGCTGCTGACGCTGGACCGGGACGGGCACATTGATATCGAGTTGACCGCCGAGCGCGGCTACGGGTATATCCCGGCCGAGCGTCACAGCGGTAGGCTGTCCATCGGCGAGTTGCCCGTGGATGCCATCTTTAGCCCGGTGCGCAAGGCGTCGTTCCGCGTCGAGCCGGCCCGCGTGGGTCAGGCCACCGACTTCGACGGGCTGGTGCTGGAAGTATGGACCGATGGGGCGATGGCCCCGCAAGAGGCCGTCCAGCGCGCAGCGCGCCGCCTGGTAGAAGAGTTCCAGCGGGTCGCCCAGTTTGGTGACGTGGTGGCGCCGGAAGAGGCGGACCACAAGCTGAAGATCCCGCAGGACATCTATGATACGCCCATCGAAGAACTGGGGCTGCCAGTGCGCGGCTACAACTTCCTCAAGCGTGCGGGCATTACGCGCGTGGGCGAGGTGTTGGAGAAGCTGGCGAGGGGCGATGACGAGATGCTCGTCATTCGCAACTTTGGCTTGAAGTCGCTCAATGAGTTGAAGGACGCGCTCACCGTGCGTGGTCTGATGCAGTACGTCGGCACGCCGCCCTCTTCCAATGGCGCTCTGCTGGACGAAGACGCGGACGACGACGTAGACGATCTAGACGAGGAATAGAGCATGCCGCATCAAGTATATGGGCGTCACCTGGGCCGCAGCGTGGCTCAGCGCCGCTCCTTGTTTCGCGCTCTCATGACGGACCTGTTCCGCTATGATCGTATCAAGACAACCGAGGCCAAGGCCAAGGCCATCAAGCCGGAAGCCGAGCGCCTGATTACCCGCGCCAAGAAGGGCGAGCCGGGCCGCCTGGTGTCGCTGGCGCAAGCCGGTAATGCCAAGCAGTTGACGGCGCTGCTGGGAGCGACGGGCGCCAACCGCCTGCTGAGTATCGCCAAGGCGGGCGACGCGGCGGCCCTGGAGACGGCGGCCACCCAGACCGCGCTGCACAATCGTCGCGTCATCCTGTCGACGATTCGCGACCAGGCCGTGGTCGACCGCCTCATCCACGATGTGGCGGCGCAGCACATGGACCGCCCGGGCGGCTATACGCGCATCATCAAACTTGGCCCGCGCCAGGGAGATGCCGCGCCGATGGTCTTCCTGGAGATCGTGTAACGCGGGGACGTCTCGCGGGTGGGCCAGGCGGGCGGTCCTATGCCTGATAACGACACGCCTGTCCAGACGCTCACGGGGCGGGTATCGGTCGCGCCGCCCGGTTTTTACCGGGTGCGCCTCGATATCGAGTACGATGGGACTGATTTTGTCGGTTGGCAGACTCAGGCCAGTCGACACGGTCGAACGGTCCAGCATACCCTGGAAGCCGCTATCGAGCGCGTGACGGGCAGTGCGGGGCGTATCGTCGGGGCGGGGCGGACAGACAGCGGTGTGCACGCGACGGGGCAGGTGGCTCACTTCGACACGCAGTGGCCCCGCCCGCTGGAGGATCTTCAGCGCGCGCTCAACGCCGTCCTGCCGCTGGATGTGGCTGTCGTTGGTTTGACCGAGGCGCGGCCCGCGTTTCACGCGCGGTATGATGCGCTGGAACGCGAGTACGTTTACACCATCTTGAATCGGCCGTTGCGTGCGCCGCTGCGCGCGCGCACAGCGTGGCACGTGCCGGGGCCTCTGGATGTCGAGGCCATGCGGGCTGCCTGCGCGGTTTTCCTGGGGCGCTATGACTTCCGTGCCTTTGGCCGGCCGATGCGTGAGCGGGGATCGACAGTTCGGACTGTGACTGCCGTGGCGGCGCTAACCCACGCCGACGAGGTGGCGATCACGGTGCGTGCTGACGCTTTCCTGCGCCACATGGTCCGGCGAATGACCTTCGCCCTGGTCGAGGTGGGGCGGGGGCGGCTATCCCCCTCGGATGTCGCGAGTATCGTGGCATCGGCCGACCCAGGCCAGCTGCGGGGGATTGCCCCGCCCCAGGGTCTGTGCCTGGTGCGAGTGATTTATTGAGGAGCCTTAGAGTGCGAACCTACGTGACCAAGCCCGCTGAGGTGACGCGCGAGTGGTACGTCGTGGACGCGGACGGCAAGACGCTGGGCCGCCTGGCGACGGAGATCGCGCGGGTGCTGCGCGGCAAGCATAAGCCGATTTTTCAGCCCAACATTGACACCGGCGACTTCGTGATCGTCGTCAATGCCGATAAGGTCGTCGTGACTGGCAACAAGATCAACGACAAGTTCTACTACCGGCACTCCGGTTACCCCGGCGGCCTGAAGGCCGTCTCGCTGCGCGACATGCTCGCGACGCACCCCGACCGTGTCGTGCGCGCGGCTGTCTGGGGCATGCTGCCGCATACGCGGTTGGGCCGCCAGCAGATCAAGAAGCTCAAGGTCTATGCCCGTGCGGACCATCCACACGCGGCCCAGCAGCCGAAGCCGCTGCCTCTGTAGGAGTGACACGTTATGCCCATGAGTTTCCCCGGTACGTACCACTATGCTGTCGGTCGCCGCAAGGCGGCGACGGCGGTGGTGCGCCTATACGCCGGCACTGGCACGGTTCTGGTCAACGACAAGACCATCGTCGACTATTTCGGCAGCGGCAACCAGCGCATTATCGACGAGGCGCTGGCTCCACTGCGCGCCACGGGCAATGAGGGTCGCTACAACGTGACCGTCTTGACGACGGGCGGCGGCGTCCACGGCCAGGCGGGCGCGATTCGTCTCGGTATCGCCCGTGCCCTGGACAAGGCCAACCCTGACCAGCACACCATGCTGAAGACGGCCGGCCTTCTCACGCGCGACCCGCGGGAGAAGGAGCGCAAGAAGCCCGGTCTGCGGCGCGCGCGCAAGCGGCCTCAGTACACCAAGCGCTGATGCCGCGTTGAGGCGAGAGCCACCATGACCCCCGTTTTCCGCGTGGAAACGGGGGTTCGCTCAGGGAGGACCAGGGACCTATTGGCTTAGCCCGATGGTCTTTGGTCCTCCGCCTTTGGTCGCCTACGCGGGCAGCACGTACATCACGAGCAGGGCGGTCAGAATCCAGAGCACGATGTCGATGAGCAGGGGCTTGTCGCGGAAGAGAAGCTCGTCGGGGCTGCCCCCCTCGCCGCGCACGTGGATGAGGTACTGGTAGCGGAAGATGCCGTAGAGGACGAAGGGAATCGTCAGCATCATGGTGTGGTTGGCGGGTAGGTTGGGGGCGGAGAAGGTGTAGAAGGCGTAGGTGACCGCTGTCGCTGCCGTCACCAGGCCCATCATGTCGTCCAGCAGGCGCAGATTGTACTCGGACAGAATCCTGCGGTGGCCGTCGGCTGCGCCGCGCAGCAGGGTCAGCTCGTGACGGCGCTTGCCAATGGCGATAAACAGGGCCAGCAGGGTCACGCAGATATACAGCCACGGCGAGAAATTGCGCGCCTCGACGAGCACGACGCCGGCCGCGACGCGCAAGACGAAGCCCGCCGCGATGCCGAAGACATCGATGATGACCACGTGCTTGAGCCAGAAGGTGTAGGCGACCTGGACGACGAGATAGGTGAGGGCGACGGCCCCAAACTGCCAGTCGAGCCAGAAGCTCAATGGAATCATCGTCACGATCAGGGCAACGGCGGTGACCACGGCGACAGGCGGCGACAGGCGACCCGAGGCCAGCGGGCGATTCTTCTTGGTGGGGTGGAGCCGGTCCGCCTCGATGTCGGCCAGGTCGTTCATCAAGTAGACGGCGCTGGACAACAGGCAGAAAATGACGAAGCCCGCCGTGGTCTTGAGAAACAGCGGGACATCGAACAGCTTGGCGTCAAAAACCAGGGCGGCGTAGATAAAGAGGTTCTTGCTCCACTGCCGGGGGCGCATGGCCTTGAACAGCATCCGCGCCTGGCGGGCGGGGCTGGCGGCGACGGGGGTGTCGGCGCGGGGCGGTGGAGTCACGAGTTGTTCATCCATATGGCTAAGCCTACTCCATTGTCAGCGGTCAGTCAAAAGACGGGGCAGCGCCTGTGAAGGAGCGTCTTGACACCCTCCTCGTGCAGCGCGGACTCGCCGACAGCCGTACCCAGGCGCAGCGTCTCATCGCGGCGGGTGAGGTGCGCGTGGCGGGCGAGGTGGCCGACAAGCCCGGCGTCAAGGTCGCCGCCGACGCGATGATCACGGTCGCGGCGCGACCCCAGTTCGCCAGTCGCGGTGGGCTGAAGCTGGCCGCCGCGCTGGACGCCTTCGGGATAGCCGTCGCTGGCAAGGTGGCGTTGGATGTGGGCGCGTCGACAGGTGGCTTCACGGATGCGCTGCTGCAACGCGGCGCAGCGCGGGTGTACGCCGTGGACGTGGGCTACGGGCAACTGGCGTGGCAGTTGCGCCAGGACGAGCGGGTCGTGGTCATGGACCGCACCAATATTCGCTATCTGGCAAGTCTGCCCGAGGCGGTGGACGTGGTGGTCATCGATGTATCCTTCATCTCCCTCCAGCTGGTGTTGCCGGTCGTGCCGCGGCTGGCGCGACCGGCTGCCGACGTGGTGACCCTGGTGAAGCCCCAGTTCGAGGTGGGCAAGGGGCAGGTGGGCAAGGGCGGGGTGGTCCGCGACCCCGCCCAGCGCCGCGCGGCGCTGCGGGACGTGCTGACCTGGGCAGCGGCCAACGGCTACGGCGTGCAAGGTGTGATGGCCTCGCCTATCGTGGGCCCCGCCGGCAACCGCGAGTTCCTGGCTCACCTGACCGTTGGCGGCGTGACGAATGTCGACATAAACGAGGCGATTGAGGCGGCCGTAGCTGCCTTGCCGGGTTGAGCGTCTGCCCGACGAGCCAAGACAAGGGATGAGGAGTCACGCTGTAGTCCGGCAGTGTGTTGCGCTCCCCGTCGTTGGTCCTTGGTCCTTCGTCGCCTGCCGAGTATACTTTAGCGTCCGTTGCAGCACACCCAGGGAACGCGATGAAACAGAGTCACATTCGGAACTTCTCCATTATTGCCCATATTGACCACGGCAAGAGCACTCTCTCCGACCGGCTGCTGGAGCGCACCGGCACGCTAACCCAGCGCGAGATGTCGGAGCAGGTGCTGGACCAGATGGAACTGGAGCGGGAAAAAGGCATCACCATCAAGGCGAAGGCCGTGCGCATGGACTACAAGGCGGCCGACGGCCAGGTGTATGAGATGAATCTCATCGACACGCCCGGCCACGTTGACTTCACCTACGAGGTCAGCCGCGCCTTGCAGGCGTGCGAGGGGGCGGTGCTGGTGGTGGATGCGTCGCAGGGCATCGAGGCGCAAACCCTTGCCAACCTGTACCTGGCTCTGGACAACAACCTCGCCGTCATCCCGGTCATCAACAAGATCGATCTGCCCGCGGCGCAGCCGGAGAAGGTGGCGCAGGAGATCGAGGACCTCATCGGCATCGACCAGGGTGACATCATCCTGGCGTCGGCCAAGGAGGGCGTCGGCGTCGACGAGCTGCTGGCGGCCATCGTCGCGCGTATCCCGCCGCCCCAGGGCGATGCGGACGGACCATTGCGCGCCCTCATCTTCGACTCCCACTACGACCCGTACAAGGGCGTCATTGCCTACGTGCGTGTCATCGACGGCGCGATGCGCCTGGGTAAGCCGCTCTATCTGATGGCGGGCGACCAGAGGGTGGACGCGCTGGAAATCGGCGTGTTCCGCCCGCGCATGACCGCCGTCCAGGAACTGGTGGCGGGCGAGGTGGGTTACGTCGCGACGGGCCTCAAGAGTGTGCGTGAGGTGTCGGTGGGCGATACGGTGACGACGGTGGAGGGGGGCGCGGAGCATTCTCTGCCCGGCTACCGACCCGCCAAGCCGATGGTCTTCGCGGGCATGTACCCGGTCGACTCGGACCAGTATTATGAGTTGCGCGACGCCCTGGAGAAGCTCAAGCTCAACGATGCGTCGCTGATCTACGAGCCGGAAAGCTCGGCGGCGCTGGGCTTCGGCTTCCGCTGCGGCTTCCTGGGTCTGTTGCACCTGGAGATTGTCCAGGAGCGGCTGGAGCGCGAGTACGACCTGAACCTGCTGGTGACCGCGCCGAGCGTGGAGTACGAGGTGCTCAAGCGCAATGGTGAGGTCATCATCGTGGATAACCCGGCCGATCTGCCCGACCCGACCGACATCGAGGCCATCGAAGAGCCGTGGATGAAGCTGAGTATCTTCACCCCCGCCGAGTACATCGGCACGGTCATGGAACTGGTGCGCAATCGGCGCGGCGTCATGGAGAAGATGGAGTACCTGGACGAGACCCGCGTCCACATGACCTTCGACATGCCGCTGGCCGAGCTGATCGTGGATTTCTACGACCAGCTCAAGAGCCGGACCCGCGGCTACGCCTCGCTGGATTACCACTTCGCGGGCAACCGCGTCGAGGACCTGGTGAAGATGGACATCCTGGTCAACGAGCAGGCGGTGGACGCGCTGAGCCTGATCGTGGCCCGCGACAAGGCCTACGAGAAGGGGTCGGCGCTGGCCCTGAAGCTGAAGCAGGTCATCCCGCGCCAGCTGTTCCCCGTGCCTATCCAGGCGTCCATTGGCGGCCGCATCATCGCCCGCGAGACGGTCAAGGCGATGGGCAAGAACGTGCTCGCCAAGTGCTACGGCGGCGACATCACCCGCAAGCGCAAGCTGTTGGAGAAGCAGAAAGAGGGCAAGAAGCGCATGAAGCGCCTGGGGAACGTGGAGATTCCCCAGGAGGCGTTCATGGCGGTCCTCAAGCTGGACGAGTAGCCGCCGCCTGGAGTGCGGCAGCCATGCTGCCGCGCCGCAGGCTTCAGACAAGGCGAGACAGACTGAACAGCAGGGGCTGAATGGAACGGTCCAATGCCACGGCCCCCACCTCGCGCGAGGTGGGGGCCGTCCAGGCTGGCGTCATCGAGGCGGATTGGCGCGCAAGTCCCCAGGTCCATATAATCCCTGGTGTCGTTCATGCTCGCCGGCTCATGGGCCGTGGCCCTGCTCAGGAGGTCATCGTGATCGAGGCTTCACCTCACGGTATGCATTTATCCCAGACCTATCCCAGTGGCGCGGAAGAGTGGTTGTGTCCGGCTTGCGGTCGGCGCTTCGTCATGGAGTGGATGCCCGCTTTCAAGCGGATCATCCTTGAGCGCGGCGACGAGGGGGTCGCGCACAGCGGGGCGAAGGGGCTGCCGGGCCTAAGCCTCAGCGCGGGGACTCTCCCGCCGGCCGACGCCAGCCCATCGCCTGAGGGGGAGACACGGCTGCCCGACGACCTGCGCCGCTGGCTGCGGGACGCGGGCTTCGAGGACTGGTGGGGCCAGGACGAGTAGCTCCTGGCTGAGTTGGGACCGCTACGCCCGGCATGGGGCGTGTCACACCCGCCAGTGATAGGGACGGACCAGTCATTCAAGACAGGGCTACCCGATGGACAGCCATCGAGTAGCCCTGTTGTATTCAGCCTATGCGGTTGTCAGGACTGACCTGAATCCTAGACTGGGTCGTACAGCTGCACGAGCGGCCCTTCGCTGAAGCCGGCGATCTCGTTGGGGAAGCCGCCGTTGGTGTACAGCAGGACCGTCACCAGCTTGTACGTGCCGGCCGGCACCGCGCCAGCGGCGACGTTGATGTCGGCGTGGTAGTTGCGGGGCAGGGGCAGCGGAGGGGTAGTGGCCACGGGTACGTTCACCGTCGGCCCAATCTGACCCTCGAAGCCGGGGCCGATGGACTCCAGGTAGGCGCGCAGGTGCCAGTCGCCGCCCATGATCGCCGCGGCTGGCCCATTGACGAACCAGTCGGCGTGCACCCTGAAGGGATCGGTCGTCTTGACGATGGTGGCGGGAGCCTGACCAGGATCGATCAGGACCGCACTGAGGGCGCCGGCCAGAGACATAGGGTTGGGAACTTCAAACGTCATCGCACACTCTCCTTGTGTTTCCTACGCTTGGGTTGATGGCTGGTGGGAGGGGCCCGTCTCCCGTCTCAGCATGTCTGTAGTAAACGCAACGGCGATTAGGGAACGCTTAGCGGCTCGCTTAGGCGGCGCGGCAGCCGAAATAAGTGGCTCATCGGTGTCAGGTGGCAAGTTGCTGGCGCAGAACGCGATAGAGCCGGGTAATGGCGTCGCCGGGCGAGACGCTCAGTTCCGCGCGCAGGGTGGCGACGCAGATGTGGTATTGCTGCACGGCGAGATGGCGCTGCCCCTGGTGCGCGTAGCATTGCATCAGGCGGTGGTGCGCCTCTTCGTGGCAGTTGTCGTGGCGCAGCATCAGGTGGCACGCCTGGATGCACTCGGCGATTTGGTCGTGCTCCAGATACTGGCGGCTGAGCTGGTCAAGAGTGTCCAGGTACATCATTCTCAGGCGGACGCGCTCCACGATGGGCCAATCGAGATAAGGCTCATCAGCCATGAACTCGCCTCGATAGAGGCTGGCTGCCTGCCCGTACTCGGCGAGGGCGGCGTACAGTCGCCCATCCCTTGCCAGGCGCTGCGCGTCGGCCAGGCGTGCGCAGAACTCCTCCGTGTCGACCCAGACGGTAAGGGTAGGGTGGAAGCGGTAGGCGTCGTTCTCGAAGAGCAGGATGGGGGCGCTGGTGGCCGTGCGCATGACGGAGCGCACGGCGTGCAACGCGACGTTGAGGCAATTGCGTGCGGCGCGAGGGTCCGCGTCGGGCCAGAATTGGGCCATCAAGGTTACGCGCGGGACGGGTTGCGCGCGATGGGCAATCAGGTAGCGAAAGAGGCCTCGGCTCAACCGGCCGGGCCAGCTGTCGAGCGGGTGATCGTCGAAGGTGGCCTGAAACGCGCCGAGCAGTGTGACGGCTAGAACAGACCCTGTCGTCGGCGCGGGACCGGCTGACGCCTGGGGGGAGGGCGTCGTGCAGGCAAGCATGGCTCATCTCCTTTCAAGGTAGTGTCATGGCGGTGGACTCGCTATAATTGGGGCCATGACCTACCAACGCATTGTTCTGAAACTCGGTACTAATGTCCTGACGGCTGGTGGGCCGCGCCTGAGCCGTCCTCGTATCCTGGAACTGGTGCGCCAGGTGGCGCATCTGCACGCCGGCGGGCGGGAGATCGTCGTTGTCTCATCGGGCGCGGTATTGGCGGGGCGCGAGCGGCTGAATCTATACGAGCGGCAGCGCGGCATTCCCCTCAAGCAGATGCTGGCCGCCGTCGGCCAGTCGCGGCTGATGCACCTGTACGGCCAACTGTTCGACCTGTACGACATTCCTGTCGCGCAGGCGTTACTCACGCGCGCCGACCTGGCCGACCGAACCCGTTACCTCAATGCGCGGAACACGCTGCTGGCGTTGCTGGAGCGGCGGGTCATCCCCATCATCAACGAGAATGACGTGGTCGGTGTGGAGGAGCTGCGCATCGGTGACAACGACAACCTGTCGGCCCTGGTTGCTAACCTCATCGATGCCGACTTGCTGGTCATGCTCACCGATGCGGCGGGGCTGTTCACGGCCGACCCGCGGGTCGCGCCGGACGCGGTTCTCATCCCCGAGGTGGCGCAGATCGACGACGCTGTGCGCGCGCTGGCCGGGGGCACGGCCACGGGGCGTGGCACGGGCGGCATGATCACCAAGATTCAGGCGGCGGAACTGGCGACGCGGGCGGGCACGACGACCATTGTCGCGGCGGGGGGTGTGCCTGATGTGCTGCCCCGACTGGCCGCCGGCGAGGCTCTCGGCACGCGCTTCGTCGCCCAGGCAACGCACCTCGACTCCCGTAAGCGATGGCTGCTGGCGGATCCGGCGCGCGGCCAGTTAGTGGTGGATGAGGGAGCGGCTCGCGCGTTGCGGGAGCAGGGCAAGAGTCTATTGCCGGCCGGAGTCGTCCACGTGCATGGCGACTTTGCGCGAGGCGCAACCGTGCGGGTATGTGATCTGGCCGGGCAGGATGTGGCGCGCGGGCTGACGTCGTACAACTCGGCCGATCTGCGGGTCATCGCGGGTCTCAAGTCGGCGGATATCGAGGCCCGCCTGGGCTACGATTACGGCGCCGAGGTCATTCATCGCAACGACCTGGTGCTGCTGTAGGCGGGCGAATGTGAGCCTAGCATACCCCAGGACCGGACATCGCGCTGTGAAGAGCCTTCACACGGAGCTGTGAAATCGGTCACAGGTAAGGGAGAGGCGAGGTATGCCCCAGACGGTAATCGTGGCCGCCGTCATTGTCGGCGTGGCCGCCCTGGTTGCCGTGGCCTACTGGCAACTCGTGCTGGCTGAAGGGGTGTATCTGGGACGGGGCGTCGTCGTGTGGCTGTATGACCGTAGCGCGGCGTCCTACGATCGCATCAAGGCCTTCGACCCTGACGACGACGCCGACTACCTGGGACGGCCGCTTGCCGAGCGGCTCGCCGGACAGCCTGGCGCCCAGGTTCTGGACGTGGCGACTGGCACGGGCCGCCTGCCCCTGACGCTCCTGGCCCAGCCTCAATTTCAGGGCACGCTGGTGGCCCTGGACGCCTCGCGCGAGATGCTGGCCCAGGCCGAGGCGAAGCTGGCCGCGTATGGCGAGCGCGTCACCCTCGCTCACCACGATGCCACGCCCCTACCCTTTGCCGACGCCCGCTTCGATGCGGTGACGTGCATCGAGGCGCTGGAGTTTCTGCCCAATCCGGACCTGGCGCTGCGCGAGATGGTGCGGGTACTGCGGCCTGGGGGTACGCTGCTTGTCTCACCCCGCGTCGGCATTGACCGCATGTATTTTCCGGGCCGCGCGCCTCGCCTGTCGGTCTTCAGCGCGCGCCTGGCGGCTCTGGGCCTTCGCAACATCGAGACGCGAACCTGGCAGACCTACTACAGCCTGGTGTGGGCGACCCGCGACGGTGTCGACGGCGCGTACTAAACTCCCCGCCTGAGACGTTATCCTCGTCAGGATACATTGACTCGCATGGAGGACAGACTCATGAACGCACGCCGCGTGCGCCTGGGGGCGCTGATGGCGTGGTGGATGGCGGCGCTGGTCGTGGCGTTGGCCGGGGTCACACTGATGGCCCAGGCGGCCGGTGCGCCCGCGCTGACGGTGCATCCTTTCGCGGGGACGCCGGCCCACACTTTCACCATTACGGGAGCGGGCTATCCAGCGGGGCAGGCGGTGGAACTGGCGCTGGAGCGGCCGGACGGCGAGGACTTGAGCCAGACGCTAACGGCGACGACGGCGGGTAGCCTGGAGGTCTCGTTGCCGGGCGTTGGTCTGCCGTTGGGGACGTATACCGTCACGGCGCGCCTGGCCGGGGCGGACGTTGCCCGCGCCCAGTTTCGCATCGATGCGCTGCCCGCGACGTGTCGCGATGAGCTGAGGAACGGCGGCTTCGAGGCCGTTCCCGATTTCCTGGCCTGGGACCGCGCAGGCGACCCCTTCGTTGCCCAGCAGGGCGCGTTCAGCGGCCAGCGCGCCGCCGTGTTGGGCGGCTACAATCGCGCCCTGGACACCATCACGCAGACGGTGAACCTGCCGGCCGGCGCAGGCTTTACGCAGCTGAGCTACTGGCGCGCGCGCGTGCCGGAGGCGAACCCGGGTGCGGATACGATGCGCGTCACGCTATCGGGCGAGAATGGGATGCTGCTGCGAACGGTGGAAACCGTTGAGCCAACCAGCGCGGCGAACGTCTGGGAGCGGGTGGTCGCCACCCTGCCCTACAGCAATCAGGCGGTGCGGCTCGCCTTCGCTGCGACCACGGATGCGGCCAACCCTACCGCGTTTGGAGTGGATGAGGCGGCCATTGTCTCGTGCGCCAGCCCGCCAGCCGTGGAGCCTGGGCCAGGGGTGGCGACCCTGCGCCCCGTACCGATGCCGGGCGTCGCCGCGCCGGGTGAGCGGGTACGGGTCGACGTGTGGGTCGAGAAT
Organism: Anaerolineae bacterium; assembly: GCA_034431435.1. Lineage (GTDB taxonomy): Bacteria > Chloroflexota > Anaerolineae > Epilineales > JAHCIE01 > JAHCIE01. The sequence goes on from DAOUDG010000094.1 coordinate 27,860, forward strand.
GTTGAGGGCCTGTACGGCATGGATGCCAGCCTTAGCTTCGACCCGGCGATCCTGAAACCGCGTACCACGCAGAGCCAGCTCGGCCCATTCCTGGACCTGGCAGGCCAATCGATAGTGACACGCAATCTGGTGGATGAGCAGCGCGGCCTGGCGCAGGTGATACTGACGCGCCTGGCCCCAGCGCCGGGCGCGTCAGGCAGCGGTGTGGTTTTTAGCCTGGACTTCGACGCTGTCAAGGTCGGCTCGACACCGCTGACGCTGACCAACGCGCTGGCAGCGGCCCAGGGCGGCACGCCCATTCCTATCGAGCGCGCCGCGACGTCGGTGACGGTGCGGGTTGCACCGCCCGCGCTGGGTGGGCGGGCCGAAGCGCAAGGGCGAATGGATGCCGCTGGCACGACGCTGCGCGTCAGTGGCCCCCTGACGGCGACGACGACGACGAATACGAGCGGTGACTATCGGCTGGACGATCTCGCGCCGGGCGCGTATACCCTCACGGCGCGGCGGCCGGGCTGGCTGTGCGCCGAGCGCGGCGTGACTCTCGCGACGGGTCAGACGCTGACTGCGCCAACCGTGCGCCTCCTGGCCGGTGATCTGGATGCCTCTGATATCATCGACCTGTTCGACCTGGTGCGGGTGGCCTATCTGTATGACTCGCCCGCGTCGGCCGACCCGGTGGTCGACTTGAACAATAGCGGCGTCGTGGATATTGGCGATCTGGTTCTGGTGGCGATGAACTATGGGGCCACCTGCCCGCAACCGTGGACGGTCGCCGCCAAGAGTCGCGGCCCCAGCCTGCTGGGTGTGCCGCGCGCGTCCCTCGTCTCCCGCATCGAGGCGGAGACGGGGCTACAGGCGGTGGAGGTGTGGGCCGATGGCGCGGGCGCCGCGCGGGGTGTAGACCTGACGCTACGCTACGACCCGCGACGGGTCGAGGTCGTCGGCCGCGAGCCGTTCACGCTGGGCCGAGAACTGACGGGTGCGTTCGTGGCGCGGAATGAAACCCGGCCGGGCGTCGCGCGTCTGGCGGCGTCGCTCCTGGCGGCCGCGAAGCCGGCCGGCGAGCGCGTGCATGTAGCGACGCTGTGGGTCAAGGGCGAGCCGTCCGCGCTGCGGGTGGAACGGGCGGCCTGGGTGGATGCGAATGGTGCGGTGAAGACCAGTGGTGGGTGGCCGGCGGCCAAGACGGACGCCCTGCGCGCCAGTCAGCTACTGGAGGGGGCTGCGCTGGCCGCGCCGGGGCCGCGCTGGACGCGGCCGGTGGCGGGGCTGGCGGGGAAGCGGTAGCCTGGCTTGACCGCACTTCGGCGCGCGACTAAGATTGCCTTCTGTCTTGCCCTCAGGAGGAGGCTCTGCCCATGACTGTCGCCCCGCCCCAGGTTACGAGCGAGATTGCCGAGAAGGGCGCGTTGGCCCGCGCGGCGGCCCGTCGCCTGGCCTTCACCAGCGCGCTGCAACGCAACGCTGCCCTCGAAGCCATCGCCGCGGCCCTGGAAGCGCGCCAGGCGGAGATTGTCGAAGCCAACGCCCTCGACATGGCGGCGGCCCGCGACATGGGCCTCGGCGAGGCTATGTTGGGTCGCCTGATTCTGACGCCCAAGAGTGTCGCCGCCCTCGCCGAGGATGTGCGCCATGTCGCGGCTCTACCCGACCCCATCGGGCAGACGGAGGACATGCGCACGCTGCCCAACGGTCTCCAGGTGGGCCGCAAGCGTGTGCCGCTGGGCGTCATCGGCGTCATCTACGAGTCGCGGCCCAACGTAACGGTGGATATTGCCGCGCTGTGCATCAAGTCCGGGAATGCGGCCCTGCTGCGGGGCGGCAAGGAGGCGCGGCGCTCGAACCACGCCCTGGCCCAGGTCGTCAACGATGCCTGCATCGCGGCCGGCCTGCCACACGGCAGTGTCCAGCTGATTCGTAGCGCGGACCGCGCTCTGGTGCGCGAGATGCTCGAAGCGCGCGACGTGATCGATCTGCTCATCCCGCGCGGCGGGGCAGACCTGCATCGTTTTGCCATCAAGCACGCCAAAGTCCCCGTGGTCACGGGCGGCATCGGTGTGGTGCACGTCTATGTCGATGCGGCGGCGAACCTCGACCAGGCCATTCCCATCTGCGTGAATGCGAAGATACAGAAGCCGTCGGCGTGCAATGCGGTGGACACGTTCCTGGTGCATCGCGCCGTGGCTGACAGCTTCCTGCCGCGCCTGGCCGATGCGATGCAGGCGGAGGGGGTGGAGTTGCGCGTCGATGCGGCTGCCTTGAAGGCGCTCGGCGAGCGGCCCAACGTGCGACCGGCGACCCAGGCTGACTTCGGCTTCGAGTTTCTCAGCCTGCGGGCGTCGGTGCGGGTGGTGGACCACCTGGATGAGGCCCTCGACCACATCGCGGCGCACGGTGGGCACTCGGAAGCCATCCTGAGTGAAGACTATAGCGCCGTCATGCGTTTCCTGAATGAGGTGGACGCGGCTGCCGTGTTTGCCAACGCCTCGACCCGCTTCAACGATGGCGGGCAGTTCGGCCTGGGGGCGGAGGTTGCTATCAGCACGACGAAACTCCACGCGCGCGGGCCGATGGGCCTCAAGGAGCTGACCAGCTACAAGTGGGTTGTCCTGGGCCAGGGGCACGTCCGTCCGTAGCCAACTGTAGAGGGCGAGTCGCCCGACCCGCTGCCCCGGGTGGGCGGGTGGAGGGTGACTGCCCATAGGTGAAACACATGGCAAGCCGAGACAAGCCGCACCACGAGGCCGATAGCGTGTCCAATGGGCCAGCGACCAACACCCTCGCGGCCTACCGTGTGGTGTCCCTGGAGGACCTGCGCCGCGATCCGGTCGTCAAGTCGTTCATACGCCGCGCCAATGAGCAGCTGAAGCTGATCGGCTACACGGAACATGGCGAGCGGCACGCCACTCTGGTCGCTAACATCGCGCACAACATTCTACAGCGGCAGGGGCGACCCGAGCGCATGACGGATATGGCGGCCATCGCGGGCTACCTGCACGATATCGGGAACGTGGTCCATCGTGAACATCACGCCCAGACGAGCGCGCTGATTGCGTTCGACGCGCTGCAGCGGCTGGGCATGGACCCGGCTGAGATGGCGATCATCATGGGAGCGATTGGTAACCATGAGGAGGAGCGGGGGGATCCGGTGAGCGAGGTGGGGGCGGCGATCATTGTCGCCGACAAGGCCGACGTGCATCGTAGCCGCGTGCAGAATCCTGATCCGGCTGACTTCGACATCCACGACCGGGTGAACTACGCAGCGACGCGCTCCTTCGTGCAGGTGAGCGACGACGGTAAGCGTATCGGCATCCACATCGAGATTGACACCCACAGTGCGTCGATCATGGAGTACTTCGAGATCTTCCTCAGTCGTATGGTCATGGCCCGCCGCGCCACCCACTTCCTGGGTGCGAAGTTTGAGCTGGTCATCAACAGCGTTCGTCTGTACTGAGACCTGACGTCTCATCCGCTGCGAATGAGGGGCGGGGGTCACGGCGCCGGGCGTGCCGCGACCCCCGCCGTCCGAGTATACAGCCTTCGCAGGACCTGGGCGCGAGTGCGAAACGATTTACGGGAATGCCGCGACGGTGGTACAATACTTAGTACAGGCTTTTCTACAATGAACACAACAAGGACTGGGCCGAGAATGAAGGACTTCATTACCCTATCCCAATTGACACCAGGTGAATTGCAGGGGCTGCTGGACCTGGCCGTGGCCCTCAAGGCGAAGCAGAAGCAGGGCCACGGCGAGCCGCTGCTGAAGGACAAGGTCCTGGGTATGGTTTTCCAGAAGCCATCACTGCGTACCCGCGTGTCCTTTGATATGGCGATGCTCCAACTGGGCGGCCATGCGCTATACCTGTCGCCGAGCGAGATTCAACTTGGCAAGCGCGAGAGCACCGGCGATGTGGCGCGGGTGCTGAGTCGCTACGTGGATGCAATCATGGCGCGTGTCTTTGCCCACCAGGATGTGGTGGACCTGGCGCGCTATGCATCGATCCCCGTCATAAACGGCCTGTCGGACTACAGCCATCCCTGTCAGGGCCTCACCGACATGCTGACGATCTACGAGAAACGCGGCTCGCTGGCCGGGGCGCGGCTGGTGTACCTCGGTGATGGCAATAATGTGGCGACATCGTTGATGTTTGGCGGCGGGCTATCGGGCATGCATGTCGTCGTCGCCAGCCCGCCCGGCTATGCGCCGCCGACCGACGCGGTCACGACGGCGCGTGTCCTGGCCCAGGCGACGGGTGGTAGCATCACGCTGCTCGACGACCCGCGAGAGGCCACGCGCGGCGCGGACGTGCTGTATACTGACACCTGGGCCAGCATGGGACAGGAGGGCGAGGCGGCTGAGCGGCGTACCATCTTCCCGCCCTACCAGATCAACGCGGCGCTGCTGCGGGAGGCGACGCCCGATGTGCTGGTGATGCATTGCCTGCCCGCCCATCGCGGCGAAGAGATTACGGATGAGGTGATGGATGGTCCGAACTCGGTGGTCTTTGACCAGGCCGAGAATCGTTTGCACGCCCAGAAAGCGATTCTGGTGGAGTTGCTAGGCAAGGTGTAACGCTGTGGAAGTGTTCCAGAATCTGCGCCTGACGGCTCAGTGGGCCATATCGACCATCGATATTTTCACGATCCTCGATGTCGCTCTGGTCGCGCTGGTGTTCTACGGCCTGCTGTTCTTGATTCGTGGCACGCAGGCGGTCCAGCTCCTGCGCGGGATGCTCCTGTTTATCCTCATCGTTGTCATTCTGGGGAATGTGTTTCAGTTGCGCGCCTTCAACTGGCTGCTGCGGCTGTCCTTCCCCGCGCTACTCATCTCTATCCCCGTCATCTTTCAGCCGGAGCTAAGGCGCGGCCTGGAGCGGCTGGGCCGCGCGGGCCGTTTCCTGACGCCCGCGATGGGCGAGATAACGACGCCGGGCGTGATTCAGGAGATCACGCGCGCCGTGGCGGAACTCTCGGGGCGACACCACGGCGCGCTCATCGTGCTGGAACGCGATACCGGCTTGCAGGACATCGCCGATACGGGCAAGAAGCTCGACGCGCTGGTGTCCGATGACTTACTACTGACCATCTTCTTCCCCAAGACGCCGCTCCATGACGGAGCGGTCATCATTCGCGGCAATCGTATTCTGGCGGCGCGCTCGGTGCTGCCCCTGGCGATGGGCCGCGAGCCGGATAGCCACCTGGGAACGCGCCACCTGGCGGCCATTGGCCTGACCGAGCGCACCGACGCCATCGTGATTGTCGTGTCTGAGGAGACCGGCATCATCTCCATCGTGCGCAATGGTATCATCCGCCGCCGCCTGGACGAGGGCCAGGTATCGCGACTCCTGTACCGCTGGTATCAGGCGCAGACGCAGGCCAGCCCCGACTGGTTCTCGCGCTTCCTGCGCCCCAACCAGAACGGGCAGCCCAGGCCTGCGCCGCCCCCCGATGAGGGATTGCCAGCCGAAGACGACACAGCCTTGGAGAAGCCGACGACAGTGGGGAGGTCTGACGGGTAATGCGAGAATGGCTCGGCAACGCGGGGTCCATTATTCTGGCGGGCCTGCTGGCGGTGATGGTGTGGTTCGTGGCTGTGAACGAGACGAATCCACTCCAGGAGGGAGCCTACCCGCCGAGTGGCGCGCCGATTGAAGCCATCAATATGCCGACAGGCTTAGAACTGTATGGAAGCCTACGGGAGCTGGCTCAGGTGCGGCTATTGGCGCCCAAGACGTTCTGGGATGCGATACCATCAGCCGACTTTCGCGCCTTTGTCGACCTCAAGGACCTGGAGCCGGGCATCCATAGTCTGCCGGTCGAGGTGGTCTGCGCCTCGTGCGATGAGAATCGGGCGCGTATCGTGAATATCACCCCCAAGCAGGTGGCGGTGCGCCTCGAGGCGACCTCCCAGCGCGAGATGGAGGTCCAACTCAACATCATTGGCGAGGCAGCACTGGGCTATGCTCTCCAACGCCCCATCATCACCCCGTCCCAGGTTACGCTGCGCGGGCCACGCTCGGCCATCGACTCGATTGCCAAAGTGCAGGGGGCCATCATTGTCAACTCGGCGCGTGCGCCGGTTGAGCGCACCGTGGACGTCTTTGCCGTCGACAAGAACGGCGACGAGGTAAAGGGTATCGCCATCGAGCCGCCGCAGGTGGCCGTGCGCATCCCTGTCGAGCAGGAGCAGGGTTTCCGCGACCTGGCGGTCACGGTTGTGCGCGACATCCAGCCATCGACGGGCTACTGGATCAGCAATATCACGGTGGATCCACCGACGGTGACGGTGAACGGCCCACCGGCCTTGATCAAGTCGCTACCCAATTCACTTCAGACGACGCCGCTGGTGGAACGAGACGTAACGCAGAGCTTCCAACGGCGCATGCCATTGGTCATGCCGGATGGGGTGACGCTGGTGGGGCGGTCGGACCCGTCGGTGATGGTCAAGGTGGATGTGGAGGTCGAGCGCAGCGGCCGAACAATCGAGAGGACGCCCGAAATCCGGAACCTGGCGCCTGGCCTGACGGCGAGTGTCGCGCCACAGCGGGCGCAGGTAATTCTATCCGGTCCTATCCCTGAGTTGCGTAAGCTCGACCCTGAGCGCGATGTGAATATCGTGGTCGACCTGGCCGGGTTGGGGCCTGGCGTGTACACCATCACGCCGCAGGTGACAGTTGCGCCGGAAACATTGCAGAAACGACTGGTGCCGGACCGGGTGGAAGTGACCATCGCAGCGGGCACGCCGACGCCCGCCCGGCCGTGAGGGGCCACGGGTGTACCCTCAGTGGGAGCTGATGGTACGCAGGATGCGGCCTTGCTCGTCGACGACGACGCGGACGATGCATGTCATCCGACCGGCGTCTAGCTCCACCTGCGTGCGGAAGGTATAGATCATCTGCCCGGCGCTCTGGCCGCTTGTCGTCGAAGGGGCGACACCTCGCATCTCGGGGAAGCGGCGCGAGACGTGGGCCATCACGCGGCGCGTGATGGCGGTGATGGTTGGCGGCTTGCGGGCGCTGGTACCGGATGTGGCTGTCATACGTTCCTCCTTGCGGCGAGCCGGCCGGGGAGCCGGCCCGCCGCGTCCTGTCTTTCGCGCGATAGGTGAGCGGCGGCCGCAGGGGCAGCGAGCATCCGGGCCGCCTGGGAGGAGATGGGCTGACCGTGGGAGCGGTCAGGCCCAGGCTGTGGCTCACCGGGGCTTCGCGCGCTCATCATGGGGTTAACTGTCCCGAGGAACGGCCGGTGGAACCGCCGCCGGCCGCCTCTTCCAGAGCGGCCCACCGGCCGTTCCCCAGACCAGTCAACTACGCTGCCTCTAGCCTGCGGCGGCCATACGCTGCGGTGCGGCGGCAGTGCGTCGCGCCACGGCCAGGCTGCTCGCGACGAGCATGACCTGAGCTTTGCCCGCGAGGCGCGGGTCAATCAGAATCCCGAAGCGGATGTCGGCGTCGGGCCGCGCGGCGGCGGCGATGACGTCGACGGCGGCTTGCGCCTCCAGGATGGGCAGGTCGGGGCCACAGGTGATATTGACCAGCACGGCTCCCGCACCCGATACTGCGATGGGGTCTACCAGGGGGCTGCTGAGGGCGGCGCGGGCGGCGGCGACGGCGGCGTCCGGCCCTCGACCCTGGCCGATGGCCAACAGCCCGGAGCCGGCGTCGCTCAGGAGGGCGCGCAGATCGGCCAGATCGAGATTGATAAGCCCTGGCAGGGTGATCAATTCGGAGATACCCTGGATGGCTTGACGTAACACGTCGTCGCCGACCCGCAGCGCCATGTCGAGGGTCAGGTTACGGTCGGCGAGGTGGGCCAGGCGGTCGTTGGACACGATGATGACTGTATCCGACGCTTCGCGCAGGCGAGCGATGCCCTGCTCAGCAGCGCGCTGGCGGCGCGCGCCCTCCCAGAGAAAGGGCCGCGTCACCACCGCGATGGTAAGCGCGCCCATCGAGCGGGCGACCTCGGCAATGATGGGCGCGGCGCCCGTACCGGTACCGCCGCCCATGCCAGCGGCGACGAAGACGACGTCCGCCCCGGCCAATGCCCGGCCGATGTCCTTGCGGCTCTCTTCAGCGGCAGCCTCACCGCGCGCCGGATCGCCGCCGCAACCCAGGCCCGCCGTCGCGAGGGGGCCGAGATGCAAGTGGGTCGGCGCTTCGCTGCGTTCCAATGCCTGGCAGTCGGTGTTGGCGGCGATGAAATCCACGCCGCCCAGGCCGAACTGAATCATGCGATCGACGGCATTGCCGCCGCCCCCGCCGACGCCAACAACCCTCAGCACGGCGGGCGGGGGTGGGGTGACTTTGAGGCTCATCAGCGTCTCCTTCTTCTAGGCCAGGTCTCTGGGCCTGGCCCTACGTCAGCGCGAAACCGAGTTGGCTCAGCGACTCGGCCAGGTCACCGCTCTCGGCGGCCAGGCGGCTCGTCAGATCATCCCACGTCACCTGCGACCAGACTTCTAGGCGGTCACCCGCCCCCACGATCACAGCTCCCTCGTCCAGGCGGGCGTAGCGGCGCAAGGCTTCGGGCAGGACCAGCCCGCCCCGCCCATCCAGCGCCAGCGCGCTCGCGCCGCCTAGAATCAGGCGCATCAGCCCGCGCGCGACGCCGCGCGTCAGCGGCAGGGCGCTGATAGCGTCAGCGACGCGCTCCCACTCTGCCGCCGGGTAGATGAACAGACAGCCATCGAGGCCCCGCGTGACGACCAGGCCCTGGGCCAGGTCGGCGCGGAAAGGAGACGGCATGACCATGCGTCCGCCCGCGTCCAGCGCCTGCCCATACTCACCGTAGAACATGCTGTCATCCGTGCGCCATCACCAGCTTGGCGATGGCGCCATCGGCATTGAGGGTGACCCGAACCAGGTGGCGAAACGGCCGATGGGCCGCCGCCTCAACCACCGTGAGCGTCAACATTGGGCCGACGGGGCCGCTCCCCTTGCGATGCAGGCGCGGCGCGACCTGAATGCGCACCGGCCCCAGGTCGGGCAGGCGCGCCCGCACGTCGCACTCGACGCGGCGCAGGGTCTCGGCTGTCGGCTCGATAGCTGGCGCGCCGAAGCTGAGACTGGGACCGCTAGGGCGGTCGGGCGCGGGCGCAGCCGAGGCGACGGCGGCGGGCGAGTCTCCCGACGAGGCACGGAAGGGCCGCAGGGATGGGTCGCCATACAGGACGAAGGACAGGACCGCCTTCTGGTCTTCTGCATCGATGTATCCTTGGCGGCGCTGCATCTCTTCAATGAGGCCCAGTTTCGCCTGACGAAGCGCCTCGCCGACGGGCAGACCGCCGCGCAGTCGCTGCCAGAAGAGCAGGGCCAGCTGGTCGGTGGCCTGCAATGGCTCCGCCAGGCCCCCGTAGGCCACAGCGGTCGACCCGACAAAGGCGGCGGCGTGGGTATCCAGCAGGCGGAGGGCCATGCTGTTGGCCGCGCCCTTATCCTCGATATGCGCGCCGTAGCAGGCCGCGCTGAAGGCGACGAGGCGGCGCTGCGGCGCTGGCACAAGCTGATCCGGCGACAGGGCCAGCGGGAAGGCCGCGTAGTCGGCGGCCAGCAGTGGGTCGCGCTGCCCGTACCAGCCGGCGTCATCCTTCAGTCCGTGCAGGTTGAAGTAGGCCGGGCTGAAGGCCTGGGCCGTGATGGCTGGCGCAGCGGTATGGTCCAGTGGCGGCGACATGCGCAGTCGCTGCGGGCTGTCGATGGCTCCGTAGACGACGCGGGCGGCGTTTCGCCAGATGGAGGCGGTGTAGCCGATGGCCGTTGGCGTCTCGATGCGGAGGCGGGCTGCCCAGCGGGGCGCGCGAGTGGCGGCGTGGGCCTCGGTAGTGGCGCGCACCAGGCGAACAAGGTAGCTGATGTCACCTCCGTCTGGCAGTCGCCCCACGGCCCGCTGTGGCTCCAGCGGTCGGCCTCCTGCCAGCGGCGCGTCCGTCGCCAGTGGCCCGTCGTCGTCGTCGCTGGGGTTGCGGGCGACACCGAAGGGGACAAGATCGGGGCCGCCGACGAGCAGGACGCTCGACGCGGTAGGTGCGACGTTGTCCAGCCAGGCGGCCCAGGCAGCGGCGCGGGTCGTCTGATCGAGTGGCTCCACGCCCACCGTCGCTGCGCTCACAGGGTCGTCGACGTACAGCAGGCTGCCGCCGGAGACCCGCGCCAGCTCGCCCAGCGCCGCGTCGAGGGTGCGGAAGGCGGATGGCCCGTACTTGGCCTCCACCGCGCCCCGGCTGGCAAGGATGAGGTGGTCGGACAGGGCACGCGGCTTGATCGCCGGTGCCAGGCTGCGGGCGAGGTGGTCGAGGACCGCGCGCGCGCCGTTCAGATCGAGGTCGGTGCTTGGAGCGGTCATCAGTCCCTCACGTGCTTGCGCTGATGGCGGTCCAGGAAACCGAGCGCGCCGACGGCGGCCATTTGACGCAAGGCCTCGGTCTGACCGGGTTGCAGCCGCAACGCTGCGCGGAACATTTCGGTGGCCTCGGAGTAATCCTTGAGGTGCTTCAATGCCAGCCCCGCGCCGACATAGTGGGCGGCGTCCTGGGGGGCGTACTCGATGGCTTTGCGGTAGGCGATGAGAGCCTGGTCGTGACGGTTTTGCGCTTCGTAGCAGCGCGCCAGGTCGGCGTGCACGGTGGCCTCGTCAGGGGTCAGCGTCACGGCCCGCCGGAAGTGGGCCGCACTCTTCTCTAGATTGCCCAACCGCAGGCATAGGCGACCCATGAGCAGGTGGGTCTGCACGGTGTCAGGCGCGGCCACCACGGCCTGCTGATACGCTTGCAGGGCCTCGTCGAGGCGATTCTCCGCCTCGTAGGCCTGGCCCATCTCGGCGTACACCTCGGCGGTTGGCGCGATCTGCACAGCGCGGGTGAGGTAGCGCAGGGCGTCGTGGGGATAGCTCAATCGTCGCGCCAGGCGGCCGGCGGCGATCAGCTCGCCGGCAGCGGGGGCAATGTCCACGGCGCGCTGATACTCTGAGAGCGCGTCTTCCAGACGCCCCTGCCGCTCGTAGACCTGGGCCAGGGCGGCGTGGGTGGGCGCGGCGTTGGCGTCCAGGGCCAGGGCCGTCGCCAGGGCTGCCTCAGCGGCTCCGGGGTCGTTGTCGGCCAGGGCCGCCGCCGCGTAGCGCAAGTGATACGCGGCCTGCTGAGGGGCCATGTCGCGGGCGGCTTGCAGCGTCGCGCGCGCGCGGGATGGGTCGCCCGCTGCCAGGTAGATGTCGCCCAGTTCGGCTCGCCACTCGGTGCGCGTGGGGTCAAGGGCGAGGGCCTTCGCGAGAGTGTCGGCCGCCACGTCATTCTGACCGAGGTCGCGGTAGACACTGGCCAGGGCGTGGAGATAGCCGGCGTCGTTGGGGTCGCGCTCGGCGGCGCTGCGATACGCGCTCACTGCCGCACCGGGCCGCCCCGCCGCGAGTTGGGCGTCGCCGAGGCGCGCGTGCCAGGCGGCGCGGTCCGGCTCAGCGGCGACCGCCTGGCTGAAGGCGCGGATGGCGTCGTCGGGGCGGTTGGCGGCCAGGAGTAACTCGCCCAGGGCATAGGCGTACTTGCCGGCCGCCTGGCCGGGGGCCAACTCCGTGGCTTTGGAGGCGGCGGCCAGGGCATCCTGGGGCTTGCCCGCGGCCGATAGGGCCTGGGCGAGGGCGGCGAGAGGCGCCGGGTCATCAGGGGCGAGGGTCGTAGCGCGGCGTAGGGCGGCCAGGCTGGCCGAGGTGCGGCCGAGCGCGCCGAGGGCCTGCCCCAGGTAACGGTAGCTCATCGCGTCATCAGGGTCGAGACGAACCGCTTCCTCAAGGGATTGGGCGGCGTCGGCGGGGTGGCCTTCGACGAGGTGCAGCCAGCCAGCCATGCGGTAGTCATGGGCGCTGGCTTCGGTGAGGATGATGGCGTGCGCCAATGCTCGGTCGGCCGTCTCCAAAGCCTGAGGCGTTAGCGCCGTCACGCCCTCGGCCTCCGCCAGGGCGCATAGCGTGCGCGGAACCAGGCGCAGCGCCTCGGGATCGGTCGGTGCGAGGGCGGCGGCCGAGAGGGCCTGCTCGGCGGCGGCGCGAGCGTCACCCGTCGCAGCCAGGGCGACGGCCAGGGCCTTGATGGTGGACGCATTGTCAGGGGCGATGTGGCGAGCTTGCTGCAGCGCATCGAGGGCCGCGCGGCTGTCGCCCTCGGCCAGTAGCGCCATGCCCAGCGCAGCCTGGTACTCACTCCGGTCCGGCTCCAGCTCGACGGCACGGCGGAAGGCGTTGGTAGCCTTGGCCTGGGCGGCGTCGCTGGCGTACATCTGCCCCAACTGGTAGTACAGGTGCGCCTGGCGACGGTCGAGGGCCAGGGAGCGTTCCAGGGCGAGGCGCGCGGCCTCGGCGCGGCCCGATGCCTGGTACAGTGCGGCCAGGTTGGAGTAGGCCGTAGCGGGCATGTAGTCGAGGGCGGCGGCCCGCTCCCAGGCCAGTGTTGCGATTTCGGGTTCTCCGACGGCCGTGGCGGCGCGGGCGAGGTCGGCGTGAGCGGCGCCGTTGTCCGGCTCTAGCTCCACGACCCGTTGGAGGGCGGCCAGGGCGGCGCGGCTGTCACCCAGGGCGATCCACAGGGCGCTGGCCCTGTGCCAGTGCTCCGGATCGTCGGGGGCAAGGCGGGCGGCTTCGAACCAGGCGTTGGCGGCTTCGTCCAGGTCTCCGGCGGCTTCCAGGGCTTCCGCCAGGAGAGGCGTAACGATGGCTGGGTCAGCGCCGAGACGCTGCGCCATCTCGAAGGCCGCCAGGGCGTCCTCGCTGTTGCCGAGGGCGCGGTGGCACTGGCCGAGGCTGAGGGCGATGCCCGCGCCATCCAGAGTATCGGGCTGTGCGAGCAGGTTCTCGTACAGGCGAATAGCTTCGAGCCAGTCGCCGTGGGCTGCGTAGGCATCGGCAAGAGCGCGGACAATGGCGCGCTGGCGGGGCGCTTCGGGTTCGGGTTCGTACAGGCTCAGCGCCTGCCGATAGGCGTCGATGGCCTCAACCCACCAACCGCGGGTGGCGTAGATGGCCCCCAGGGCGGCATGGCCGTCGGCCCAGGTGGGCTGGTCGACGAGGACGCCGGTTAGCAGGTCGGTGGCGGCTTCCCATTGGCCGAGGGCCAGAGCCGCCTCGGCGGCCGCGTTTGCATACTCCAGGGCGTCAGGGTCGCAGGCGAAGGCGGCGTGATACGCGCGCAGGGCGCCCGCCCAGTCCGATTCGGCGGCAAGAATCTGGCCCAGGCGATAGTGGGCGCGCGCCCAGTCCGGCTCCAGGCTCAGCACGTGAGTCAGGTCGTCAACAGCGCCGTACAGGTCGCCACGGCGGCGGCGCGCCTCGGCCAGGTGATACAGGGCATCGGCCCAGTCCGGTCGAGCCTGGGAGGCGGTGAGCAACTCGGCGAGGGCGCGGGCGTCGTCATCACGGGCCAGGAACGCGAGGCCCGCCTCATAATGGGCTTCGGCGCAGAGGGGGTCGATGTCGATGGCGCGGCGCGCGGCGGCTATGGCGTCGTCGAGACGATTGCTGGCGCGATAGGCAGCGGCCAGCCGCCACTGGTATTCCGCCTGCCGCGGGTTGAGGCTGGCGGCAGCCTGGAAGGCCTCGGCGGCGACGAGGGTTGCGCCAGTTACGGCGTACAGCTTCCCGATCCGCCCCAGCAGGATATCGTTCTGCGGGTCAGCCTCGAGGGCAGCTTCCAGTTCCTCAATCGCTTCGTCATGTTGGCCCAGCAGGGCCAGTCGGTCGGCCAGGGCGAGTCGCCAGCGGCTGTCCATGGGGGCGGCGGCCACGGCGCGGCGCAGCCAGTTGACGGCGCTCGCCATCTGGCCGCGTGCGGCGGCGACTTCAGCCTGGGCCACGAAAGTCTGGGCGGCGGTGGGCGCGAGAGTCAATGCTCGTGCGGTGGCCGCCCCAGCCTCGTTGACCCGACCGAGGCGAGCCGCTGCCTCGGCCAGCAGGCTATAGGCGGTGGCGAGCAGCAGGATGTCGTCGCCGGGGGAGGCGTCGCTCTCGGTCGTATCGGCCGTGGTGGCGGCCGATACGCCACGCGACGTAGATCTGCGGGCCTCCAGGGTGATGGCGCGGCGCAGGGCTGCGAGCGCGGCCAGGGAGTCCTCGCTGTGCAGGTATGCGCGGCCCAGATCGAGTTGGGCTTCGACCAGCGTTGGGTCGAGGGCGACCGCCTGTTCGAGGGCGGCGACGGCGGTGTCGATGCGTCCGCTGTTGAGGGCCAGCGCGCCGTAGCGCGCCTGGAGGCGGGCGGCGCTGGGGTCCAGCGTGACAGCGTTTTCGAGCAGGGCCAGCGCGCGCTGAGTCGCGCCGTCGGCGACCTCCATCTCGGCCTGGTACAGTAGCCGCTGCGCCTGAGTCGTCTCGTCGGAATCGGCCTCGGCCAGGAGATCGGCGGCTGCCGCGAACTCGCCGCGTGCGGCGTGGGCGCGCGCCGCGCCGGCGCGCGCCGCGCTGGCAATGGGATCGAGACGAATGGCTTGCTCGAAGGCGGCCAGCGCGGCCTCGTAATCGCCGTCGGCCTCGCACGTCAAGCCCAACTCGGCGTGCAGGTCAGCGTCGTCAGGGGTGCGACTCAAGGCCGTGGCGAGGGTGGCGCGGGCTGCGGCAAGGTCGCCGGCCCGGCGTTGGAGAGCGGCCAGTCGGCGCTGGTAGAGGGTGTTGTCGGGGGCCAGGCGCACTGCCTGGGCCAGGTACTCGCTGGCGGCGCGTAGCGTCGGGTCGCTGGCCTGGCCGTCGCCCATCTGCGCCAGACCCTCGGCGCACAGAGCGTGCCACTCGGCGACGCTGCCTTCGATGGCGATGGCGGCGCGGAGCGCCTGGACAGCGTCGGCCCAGCGGCCGAGGCCCAGGCAGGCGCGCCCCAACTCGGCGCGGTACATTGGCTCGCCGGGCGCATCGTTGGCAGCGCGCGTCAGTTCATCGGTGGCCTCGCGCCAGCACCCGGCGTCGGCGAGCAGTCGCGCCAGGGCGGCGCGCCAATCGGAGCGGCCCGGCTGTAACGCCAGGGCGTGACGCAGGTGGGCGCGCGCCGCATCGTTGTCGCCGATGAGCGCGGCCAGAGCCGCCGTCTCGCGGTGGAGGTCGGGATTATAGGGGCGGGCCTCGCACGCCTGGGCCAGGCTCGCATAGGCCTCCTGGGGCCAGCCGGCTGCCGCATATGCCCGCGCCAGGTCTGCCAGGACGGCGGGTTTGCGCGGGTCAGCGGGACTCAGCTCGTCGACAGCGCGCTGAAGGGTCGTCAGGGATGCCGTGTTGCCCTGCGCGGCCAGGGCGACACCCAGGCCATGCCGCGCCTCGAGGGCCGGGTCCAGGCTGATCGCCTGCTGGAACTCGCGCTCGGCCGTCAGGGGGCAGCCGCGATCTATCTCGGCCCAACCGGTCCAGGTGTGGACGCGGCTGGCGAGGCTGTTCAGGCCCGCCATCGCGCGGTCGAAATGGCTGACGGCGGCATCGGGGTCGCCCCGCCGCAACTCGACCAGGCCGCGATTGGCCTGGAACATGGCCGTCGAGAGCAGGTCTGTCTCCGCCAATAGCATACCTGCCTCGGGGTTGATGGCCCTGAGCAGCAGGGCGGCCGCTTCGGGGTCGACGCTGGCCAGCGCGTGCGCCAGGGCGAGGGCCACATCGGGCCGGACCATGTCGGCAGCCAGGCTGCGCGCCAGGCCAGGCGCACTCACCAGGCAGCGGGCAGCGGTGGCGACGCCCGCCCCGCCGACCGCCTCTAGCATCCGTCCCAGGAGACCGCGCCGGTCAGGGCTGAGGTCGAATGCCTGGAGGAAGATGTCGGCGCTCGTCGGTCCCCAGGCGGCGAACAAGCGATGTGTGGCGTTGCGTTCCAGCAGGATGCGCGCCGTCCAGTAGGCCGGTAGGAGGGGGTCGGTGAACTCGTCCTCCTCGAGCAAGCCGGCGGCGCGGAATGCAGCCATCGTAGCCGTGTCGGCCAGGTCGGAGCTGGAGCCATCGCCCAGCAGTCGCCGTAGCGCCAGGTGGCCGAGGATGGTCTCCCACTCCACGGGCAAGGGGCCGCCGTACAGCGCCTCGATGGCCTGGGCCGTAACGCTGGCGCGGTTGACCTCGCCCGCATCCGCCGCCCCTTCGGCGACGCGCGTCAGGGCGGCCAGGCCGAAGGGGCGGCGGGCCAGCGCGGCGACGGCTGGATCGCGGGCCATCAGGCTGACGGCCCACTCGCGCCGATGGACAGGCAGGTAGCCCAGGCTATCGATCACGGCGTCCGGGGCGAACAGAGGCAACTCCAGTACGCTAAAGTGACTGAAGCGCGGCATGCTGCGGGGCCACTCGGCGCGCCGACAGGCGGCGACGACAACGCTGCCACGGGCCAAAGCCGTCGCCACCTCGTCGTAGATTGGCCCCTCGGCGGGCAGTCGTTCCAGGTGGTCGATGCACACGAGCGCCCCCGACAGTCGGGCGGCCTCGCTCAGGCTGGGTCGGGATGCGGCGAGATCGAGCCAGATGACGGGGCGTCGTGGCTCGGCGCTGGCCCAGTGACGCAGCAGGCTGGACTTGCCACTGCCGGGGGGCGCGACGATGACCGTCGCCGGCCCAGCGGGGCGCAACGCCAGGTGGGCCGCGAAGGCGACCGAGGGTTGCGCCCGGTGGGTGGCCGTGTCAGGCACGATGGGCGAAGTGAGTAGCGTAGAACTGCGTGCAGGTTGGGAGGACATTCCGTCTCCTTTTCAGGCTCAGTGGCGGATGGCCGATCGGGAGTTTACCCTGGTCACGACCAGGGGTTGAGGTGAGTAATGATCCAGAAGGCCAGGACGCACATGGACAGGCCGACCAGGCACAGAAAGACGCCGACGCCGACAGCGGTACGAATCAGCTGGCTTACCGCCTCGACCAGTCGCGAGATGGAGTCGAGAATCGGCGTCAGCGTGGTGTCGCTGCTCACCCGGTTACCGAGCAGCGCAGACTGAGCGGCGAGACTGCGGAGCGTGGTCTGATACTCGCGGGATAGAATCGTCCACAGGCCGCCGAGCAGTGTGGCAATGCCGAGACCGAACAGGACGAGGGCCATCAGAAGCTGAATGCTGGTCACCATGTGCTGTACTCCACGGGTTAGTCGGCGGCGAAGGCGACATCGCCGCTAGGTCTGAGGTGGCTTGCCCGCTCCAGGCGGTCCAGGACGAGTTGGCGGAGATCGCGCAGGTCGAACGGCTTAGCCAGCCAGGCTGCGCCCAGCATCAGCGTGGCCTGTTCGAGGGCTGGCGAGGGGCAGCCTGTGATCAGGATGCCCTGGGCAGGTGGTTGCTGTGTCTGCGCCTGACGGAGAACCTGGAAGCCGTTGGCGTCGGGCAGAAGGTAGTCGGCGATGACCAGATCGTACCGATTGCACGCCAGACGTTCCAGGGCTGCCTGGCCGGAGGCGGCGGTATCGACCTGCCCACCGGGGCATAGCCCGCTCAGGTAGCGCTGCAGGAGCAGGCCGAGGCTGATTTCGTCATCCACGATCAGAATACGCGCGCTCACAGGACCTCCATGTGGGTGAACACTCAACCCCCCCGTTCACTATCCCTGATGTATGCAAAACGTGTGCCAATCGCCGCTTTTCGCGTATTGGATTCGTCAATTTGCCGAAACTTGGTGGCAAGGCCAGGCTCCGGGGGTCGTGGGGCGCTGGCGGCGACGGCGACCGGCGCGCAGCGAAGCTCGATCAGCCACGGGCGGGCAGCCTATGGGGGCAGCGGCCGGGGTTTGGGGGTGGGTCGGGGGTTAGCGCGATGTAGCCAGGGAGGGAAGACCCAGCGGCAGATGCGGCATAGTTGGGGAAATTGCCGAAACCGAGGGGCGAATAGGACGGTGGTTGGGGAATATTCCGCGTCGCCGGGTTACAGTGGGGAAACCAACGCGGCGCGAGAGACAACGACGCCTGCGTCCCCATGAGGGACGCAGGTCGAATCAGGCCTCCTGGCGCTCAGCGTCTCGTCGCTTCTGTAGCCGATAGCGCAGCTCATCGCGTGAGATGTTCAGGATTTGGGCGGCCAGGGTCTGATTGCCACCTGACTGCTCCATAGCCTGGGTGATGAGCTGATACTCCAGGTCGGCAACGGTGCGCTTCAGGTCGACACCGCCGGGGGGGAGTGCGACGCCGGGCTGGAGCGGTGAGGGGGCGGCCTTGTGGTGGGCCACCAGATCAGCGGGCAGATGCTCTAGCGTGATCTCTGGCCCCTCGCAGAGGATGGCGGCGCGCTCGAGCACGTTGCGCAACTCGCGCACGTTGCCCGGCCAGCGATGGCGGCGCAGGGCCTCCAGCGCCTCGGGCGACACATCGCGGATATCCTTGGCGAAGACGCGGGCAAAGTCGGAAACGAACTTGGCGACGAACAGGTCGATGTCCTCCACGCGGTCGCGCAACGGAGGGAGGTCAATCTCGACGACGGCGAGCCGCCAATACAGGTCTTCGCGGAATTCGCCCGTCTCGATGGCGACGCGCAGGTCGCGATTGGTGGCCGCAATGACACGCAGGTCTACCCGCGTGTCCTGTGTACCACCCAAACGACGCAGTTCGCGGGTCTCCAGCACGCGCAGCAGCTTGGCCTGCATTTCCAGCTTCATGCTGCCAATCTCGTCGAGAAATAGCGTGCCTCGGTCGGCCAGTTCAATGATGCCCTTCTTCTGGCGCTTGGCTCCCGTGAACGCGCCCGCCTCGTAGCCGAACAATTCGCTTTCCAGCAGGTGCTCCGGAATGGCGGCGCAGTTGATGGCGATGAACGACTGGGCGGCGCGCTGGCTGTTGTGATAGATCAGGCGCGCGACAATCTCCTTGCCGGTGCCGCTCTCGCCCTGAATCAGGACGCTCACCGGGCTGGCGGCGACCCGCTGAATCAGGTGCGTGATTTCGTGCATGGCCGAGCTGCGACCGATGACTACGTCGCTGGCCTGCTGGAGCTGGTCGGCGCGCAGGCGGCGAATCTCGCGGCGCAGGCCGACCGTCTCCAGAGCCTGGCCGAGGAGGCGCTTCAACTCCGTCAGGTCGACCGGCTTGGTCAGGTAGTCGTACGCTCCCTGGCGGATGGCGGCCTTGACGCCGTCCAGCGAGCCGTAGCCGGTCATGACGATCACCGGTAGATCGGCATCCACCTTCTTGAGGGCGCGCAGCACATCCAGCCCGCGACCGTCGGGGAGATTCTGGTCAAGCAGGGCGCAGTCGATGTGCCGCGTGTGAACCAGATCGAGGGCGTCGGCGACGGTCGCTGCGGGCAGCGTCTCGTAGCCCTGGTCGTGGAGGGCGCGGGTGAGAAAGGTGCGGAGGGTGCTCTCATCGTCGAGGATCAGGATAGAGGCGGGCACGATCGCATCTCCCCTCGTTGGTCAGGGCGTGGCGGGCAGTCGAACGGTAAAGACCGCGCCGTGACCCTCGACGCTGTCGACGGTCACGCGGCCCCCATGCTCGTTGATGACCCGCTGGGTAATCGTCAACCCCAGGCCGGTCCCATTGCCTTTGGTGGTGAAGAACGGTGTAAAGAGCTTGCTCAGGATCGCGGGCGGGACGCCAGGCCCGGTATCGCCAATATCGACCGCCAGGAAAGCCAGGCCCGAGTCGGGGTCGGATTCCAGGCGGGTACGCACGGTGAGGACGCCGCCGCCAGGCATCGCCTGGATGGCGTTGATGATCAGGTTGGACATGGCCTGTTCGATGCGTAGCGGGTCGCAGCGGATGATGGGCGTCGCAGGGTCGTAGTCCTTGATCAGCCGGATCTGGTGCAGGGCGGCGGTGGCGTACCGCCGTGTCAGGATGTCGTCCAGAATGTCGGTGATGGAGTTCAGGCCGAGTTGCAGGCGTGGGGTGCGTGACATCTCCAGGATGTCTTCTAGCAACTGGTTGAGGCGCGTGCTCTCCTTCAAGACCAGGGCCAGAGCGTCATGGTTCGGCTGGTCGGGGGGTGTCTGTTGAGCCAGGTACTGGATGCCGCTGGAGATGCTGGCCAGGGGGTTGCGCAGCTCGTGGGCAAGCACGGCCGTCATTTCGCCCAATAGGGCGAGGCGGTCCAGTCGCTGGCGCTCTTCCTCGATGGTGCGCTGCTCAGTCAGGTCGTCGAAGACGACCACAGCGCCGATGATGGCGTTCTTGTCATTGCGTAGCGGGGCGATACTGAGGCGCAGAGGGATACTCTGGCCGTCGGTACGCGTCACGACCAGCTCATGGCCGGCAAAGGTCGTGCCGAGGCGCAGGACATGCTGCAGCATGGCGGCCAGGCTACCAGGCGCTTGAAGCACGGCCTCCAGCGTCTGGCCTACGGTGTCGTCCATGTTGAGCTTGAGCATCTGCTCGGCGGCGTGATTGAGGGATGTCACACAGCCCAATCCGTCGAGCGTGATGATGCCGTTGGTCATGTTTTGGAAGACGCTCTCGCTGAAGCGCTTGACCTGCTCCAGGTTGCCGACCGTGTCCCCCAACTCGCGGAAGAGGCGGGCGTTCTCGACGGCGACGCCGATATGAGCGCCGATGACCTCGAAGAGGGGGACGTCGCGCGAAGAGAATGCCTGGGCGCGGCGCGCCCCGAGCAGAATCACCCCCGCCTCCTCGCCGTGGGCGAGGAGAGGCACCACCGCCAGACTGGCGACGCCCTCGCCGGTGAGGGCCTGAGCCAGGCTGTCTGGCGAGTAGGGCAGGCTGGGCATGAGCCAGGGCGTGGCGCTGTGTAGCACCTGACCCAGCAGGCCCGTATCGGGCGCGACAGCGTCGATGCGGGCACAGAAATCGTCACTGAAACCCTGCGCGGCCCATAGGCGGGCATAGCCGTTACGGATGAAGATCGCACCAGCATCGGCCCCCGACAGGCGCATGAGGCGGTCGAGGGCGATCTCCAGAACCTTGTCGCGCTCGAGGGAACGACTGATGGTCGTGGCGATATCGTACAGGGCCAGCTCGCGACGGCGGGCGAGTTCCTCTTCCTCGGCGGACGTCGCGCTAACCTCGCGCAAGAGGAGCCGCGCGTAGAGCTTGCCCTGGCGGTTGACAGTACGCGCCTCGATGTTGATGAGGCGGCGAGGGTTGTCTTTGAGACCGACGCCCTCGCGGTGGGCATAACCCATGATAAGGGCGTCCTCGATGAGTGGGCCGGGGTCGACGTCGAACAGGGCGGCCAGGGACTGGCCGGCAACGGCGGGCTGACTGAGGAGGCTGACGGCGGGCGCGGTCGCCTCTACGATGCTGCCCTGAGTGTCGGTCATCAGGACAGCGTCGTCGGAATATTGGATGATCTCGCGTAGCTGGGCCTCAACACTGGCGCGCTGGGTCGCCTCGGCGCGCATCTGGCGCTGCCAGTACACAGTAGTAGCGCCGATGGCCAGGCCCAGTGTCAGCACACCCAGGCCCAGCGCGAGGGCAGGCCACGTGTAACGCCCGAAAGGCCCGACGGGCGGCTCGATTACCAGCGCCCCAGTCCCCTCCACAGCGCGCGAGGGGCCGCTGACGAGGGCCGGCTCAGGTTCGAGGGTCGGGGTCGGCACGGGGGCAATCGAGGAGAGGCCCGAGGCAGGGCGCTCCGGGACGAAGATAGGCGCGACGGGAGCGGGGCCGTCGAAGGCCATGGGGGTGTCAGGGGCCAGCCAGCCCAGGCCTTCGCCCGTCAGGACCCATAGCCAGCCGTCCTCGGTGCGGGCCAGCAGGTTGAGGAGCGGCGTTCCCTGGGGGAGCATACGCGGCGGGGCCGACCGTGCGGGGTTGGGATACAGGCCCGCCTCGGTCGGGAGCGTGCCGAGGGGACGGAAGCCAAAGGGCGCCGTTGGCGTCGGTGACTGGGCGTGGGCGGTGGCGGGGAGGAATGCTACGACGATCAGGAGCGCGAGAAGTAGCCGGGTCAGCATGAGCGGGCAGTTCGGGCGCGGCGATGGGCGGCAGGGATGCCCAGCTCGTCGCGATACTTGGCGATGGTGCGGCGCGAGAGATGGTGGCCCTGCCTGGACAGGGCCTCGCACAGTTCCTGGTCAGTAAGCGGCGTTTGCTCCCCAGCGACCAGGGAGCGCAGCGCGTCTTTCGCCGATCCATCCGCTGCAAAGAAGGCGGACAGGGGCACGATCCGCCCGTCGGGTAGCTGGGCAAACTTGCCCCGTATAGTGCGGCTGATCGTTGACTCGTGAATGTCCAACTCAGCGGCCAGTTGGACTTGAGTGAGCGGCTTGAGGTCGCGCGACCCACCCAGGACGAAGCCACGCTGGGCTTCGGCCACAGCCAACGCGATGTGGGCGATGGTCCGCCAGCGTTGGTGAAGACTGGCGATAAACAGGCGAGCACGGGTCACGTACTCGTCTACCTGCGGCGCGTGGGTCGCGGCGCTGGCAATCGGGCGTGGGACGTGGAGCCTGTAGCGCGTCGCCTCAACGACGGTCACCTTGAACGGTCCCTCCGGGTCGCGTGGGTCCAGATGCAGGATTACATCCGGGGTCAGAACCGGGTCAGCGTTATCTTCGCCCCAGAACGTGTGGGCGGGGTAGGGCGCGAGGTTGTCGCGGATGAACGCTGCCGCGTCGCGTATGTCCGACTCCGGCGTCTTGAGGGCGCGGGCAAGGCGCGACCAGGCCTGGTGACTGAAGTCGGTCCAGTGGTCCGCGACGAGGCGCCGGGCCAGCGTCCGGCGGGCATGCTGCACTCCGTCCAGCTGGTCAAGCTGGATGAGCAGCGCCTCGCGGGCGTCGCGCGCCCCGGTTCCGGGCGGATCGAGAGACTGAACCACAGCCAGTGTGTCCGACACAATCTCCTCGGCGACGCCGAGGCGCTCGGCGAGGGCCGCGATACTCTCGGCCAGCCAGCCGCGGTGATCGAGGCTGCCGATGATCTCCACGGCGACTGAGACATGGCGCAAGCTCGGATGAACGCGGACTTGCTCGGTCAGGTAGTCCGCCAGGCTGCGCGGCGCGCGGAAGTCGTAATCAATGGTATCAGCATGCGACGCTCGCGAAGCAGAGGCGGTGGCTGAACGTCGCTCACGCGCTGGCTCCTCCACCCAATCCAGCGCCGGGTTATCCGCCATTTCCGCTTCGATGCGGGCGGCGAGATCGTCAGCGGCGAGGGTGAGAAGCTCGCGAGTCAGGACGAGTTGCGGCGTGGGCCGCACGGCTGGCGTGAGCTGTGGCGCGGGCTGCATGAGCCATACCTGGTACAGGGTGCGATTGGATGGATGGAAGCGCATTGGAGGGAATCGCACGCAGCGGTCCATGCTGGCTATCGCCCTACCCCCGGTATCCATTCTAGCATATAGACCAACGTAAGTCAACGCTAACCATTGGTGACGGTTGGGAAGAAGCCTTACGCGGCCTTACGCCAACCGCTTGACCTGCTCGGCGTTGCTCCCTACAATTCCGTCTATGAAGCGTTTGACTCTTGTCGTGGCGGCTCTCGCGGTCGTCGGCCTGTTGGCTTACTGGCTGCTCTACCGCGAGCGGGTCTACCTGGGCGTCCATAGCGCCGGTTATGACCTGGGCGGCTTGACGCGCACCCAGGCGGTGGACCTGCTACGCCGCCAGGCAGCGCCCTCGTATGCGGGCCTTCCTCTCACCTTGCGTGGGAGCGGGCGCATCTGGGCGCCTACCTACGAGAGTCTGGGCGCGCGCCTGGACGCGGAGGCAACCGCCGACGCCGCCTATCGGGTCGGGCGCGAGCACCCGCTGGGGTTGCTGCGTGCCCTGGCCTTGCCCCTGGCCCCCGCCAGCCTGGCCCCTGTGGTCGCCATCGACCCCGGCCCTTTCAATGCGTACCTGAACCGCCTGGCGAACGATACGGCGGTAGCGCCGACGAATGCGTCGGTGGCGACCTCGGGCACAACGGCGTATGCTGTGCCTGCGCAGTCGGGGCAACGTCTCGATGTGCCCACGTTGGTTCTCCAGCTCCAGGCCACGCTGCGCGCGGGCGCAACCACCAGTATCGACTTGCCGATGACTGACGCGCTACCTCAGATCAGCGACTCTAGCGAGGCCGCGCAACAGGCGCTACGGCTGACGGGCGCGCCCATCAGCCTGGTCCACGGGGACCGCGCCTGGACGCTCAAGCCGGCCGACTTGCAGGCCATGCTCGTCTACAGTGTGGACGAGGCGGGCCGACTGACGACGACCCTGGACCGCAACCGGGTGCAGGCGTGGGTGGCGCGGCTCAGTCCCGATATCGACCGCCCGGCCAGGGATGGCCGCCTGCGCTGGGACGCGGCTGCCAGGCGGCCGCTGGCGACCCAGGCAAGCCAGGAGGGGTTGAGCCTGGATGTCCTCGCCTCGACGGCGCGCATTATGGAGACTGCGCAGGCCAGCCTGCGCCAGGCCGCGCCGCCGTTAGCTGAGCGGCGGGTGGATGCCGTGGTGCGGGGTGTGCCCCCTGGCGTCGATACATCGCGCGTCGACCAGTTGGGCATCAAGGAACTGGTCTGGGAGGAGACGAGCTATTTTGCAGGGTCGGAGCCGGGGCGCCTGCGCAACATTCAACTCGCGGCGAGCAAGTTCGACGGGGTGGTGATTCCGGCCGGCGCGACTTTCTCCTTCAACGACACGGTAGGTGAGATCAGCAACAAGACGGGCTACGATGAGACGCTCATCATCGTGGATAACCAGACCCAGCGTGGGGCAGGCGGTGGGGTGTGCCAGGTCTCGACGACGGTATTTCGCGCGGCCTTCTGGGCAGGCCTGCCCATCGCCGAGCGCTTCGCTCATGCCTACCGCGTCAGCTACTACGAGCAGGGGAACAAGCCGCTGGGCCTGGAGGCAACTATCTTTCAGCCCTCAGTCGACCTCAAGTTCAAGAATGATACGGGCGCACCCTTGCTGATGCACACGTCCGTCAATCCGGCCAACTCAAGCCTGACGGTGCGCCTGTATGGAACGAAACCGCAACGAGAGGTGGCGCTCGAGGGGTTGGCGGTGAAGAATCGCAAGGCGCCCGGCCCGCCCGTGTATCAGGATGACCCCACGTTAGCCGCCGGGCAGACGAAGCAGGTGGAGTGGCCGCGCGAAGGCATGGACATCGAGTACTACCGGGTCATCAAGCAGGGCGGGCAGCAGGTCGCTCGCGAGAAGTTCACCAGCGAGTACGTACCGACACAGGCT
This sequence comes from Anaerolineae bacterium, assembly GCA_034431435.1. Taxonomy (GTDB): domain Bacteria; phylum Chloroflexota; class Anaerolineae; order Epilineales; family JAHCIE01; genus JAHCIE01. Next base: position 52,895 of record DAOUDG010000094.1, read on the forward strand.
ACCTATAAGGTGGGAAAGAAGGCGTAGGCCGTATCTCGCGCGCCCGACCGGCGTTACAGAGAGTGCAAAGCCGCCGCTTCTGCGACGGTTTTATGTTGCTCTCGGACGGACGGGACAGAGTTTATGATTCCTGATACGACAACAGTGCGCGTGGCAGACCCCGGCGTACTACGCAGTCGCGGCCTGGTGTGGGGCATCGCGACGGTGGTGGGCATCCTGGGGGTGCTCCTGCTGGGCTTCGTTCTTGGTAAGTGGATAACGGATTCCGACTCGGACGTTGTGGAACTGCCGCGCCAGGCGGCGACGGCCGCGGTTGCGGCGGCGCCTCAGGCGGCCGCTGCCAGCGCCCCGGCCGTGGGCCTGACAATCGGGCAGCCCGCCCCGGATTTCACATTGCAGACGCCCGACGGCCAGACGATGCAGTTGTCTGCCCTCAAGGGCCAGCCTGTGTTGCTCAATTTCTGGGCGACGTGGTGCGGGCCGTGCGCCATCGAGATGCCAGCCCTCGAGCAGATCTATCGCAAGTATCAAGACCAGGGCCTGGTGGTCCTGGGCGTCAATCAGGGTGAGACCGGGGACCGTGTCACTCAGTACCTCAGGGGTAACAATCTATCGTTCCCCAGCGTTCTGGACGCGGAGACCAATGTCGCCCGCCAGTACCGCGTGACGGGCTACCCCACCACCTGGCTGGTCGACGCGGACGGGACGCTACGCCAGGTGCGGCGCGGCGCTTTCCTGGACGTGTCGCAGGTCGAGCGGATGGTGGCGGACGTCATCGCGCGCAAATGAAAGCCCCCCATGTCGAAAAAATCTCGCTCTGGTCAGAAGCAAACCGCCTCTGAGCACCACTCAGAGGACGCGCACGTTCGCGATATCACCGTCAAGCCCATTCATGCTCTGGCGATTGCCATCCTGATCCTGATCGCCTGCGCCTTCTTCCTCGCCTTCAGCCGAGTCTGGGAGCAGTCATCCGGGGAAGAGGTTGCCCCGCAGATCGGCGCGGCCCCCGTGCAGTCGGGGTCGGCCAACATTCTGCCGCCGGGTAGCCTGCCCCAGGGCAATGTCATCCAGGTTCAGCCCGGCAAGGACGGCATGGTCCAGCTGCCTGCTCAAGCGCCCCAGCAACAGGCCCAGGTGGTCTATCCCAGCGGCGCGAATCGCACCGATTCGACGGCCGAGGGCTTCCCCTCAGAAGGGGCGGCCAGCGCGCCGATCACGATACTGGAGCTGGCCGATTTCCAGTGCCCCTATTGCCGCCAGTTCGCCGAAGACACCCTGCCCAAGATGCGCGAGAAGTATCTCAAGGATGGCAAAGTGCGGCTGATCTGGCGTGACATGTCGATTCGCGGTCCGGAAAGCGACGCAGCCGCGGCGGCCGCGCTGTGCGCCCACGAGCAGGGTCGCTTCTGGCCATACCATGACCTGCTCTTCGCGCGGGCACAGGGGCAGAACCAGGGCGCATTCACGCCCGCGACGCTGAAGGCGATGGCCGACGAGGTAGGGCGCATCCAGCCCGAACTGTTTGCCCAGTGCCTCGACTCAGGGCGCTATCTGCCCGCTGTCCGCGCTTCCACCCAGGATGCTACGACTAACCTGAAGCTCGCGGGCACACCGACCTTCTTTGTCAACGGCCGCAAAGTCGAGGGCAATCTGGCGTGGGAAAAGTGGGATGAGATGCTGTCCACGGCGACCCAGTAGGGGCGCTGATCGGCGGAGAATGCGCGGGATGGTCACATCCCGCGCGTTGCGTTTCTCATGGTTCCCACGTCAGCTGTGTCGCCACCCACTGGCCGTCAGGGCGAATCACACCCTCGACAGTGGCCCGCACGCCGGGGCGGGGGCTGTTGCTGATGGCGAAGGGAACCTGAATCACCTGCCCATCCACGGTCCACCTGGCGCCGTCGATGGCGTCGACGCGGCCCACGCGCCGGAACGCGCCTGGCGTGGCAGTAACACCGCCGGCGACAAAGGGTGTGGCGGTGGCGGCTGGCGGCGGAGCGGCCGGGCCACGCAGAATCTGCGTCGCCGCCAGGGCGGCCAACAGGACACCGGCCACGACCAGCGCGGTCAGCCATCGTCGCCGCCCGTGGCTGGACTGGTCGGGCGGTGCGGACGATAGCAGCGGCGCGGAGCGAGGGGCCGTCGCCGGGGGCGGCGCAGGCGTGGGAACTGGCGCGGCGGCGACCGGGGCCGGGGCGACCATGCCGGTGGTGCGGGCGGCGTCCTCGGCGGTGCGACGCAAGGCGTCGGCGGTCCAGGCGGCGGTCGGGCGCTGGGTGGGCGTCTCAGCGAGGAGGCGCGCGGTCAGCCCGCGCAGGGAGTCGGGAATGCCTGGCGGCAGCGTCATGCTGCCAGGGCGCGGCGCCTGCCCGCTCAAGAGGGCGTACAGCATCGCGCCCAGGGCATACACGTCGGCGGCCGGGGTGGGGGGCGCACCGGCGATGACCTCCGGCGCCGCCCACGGTGGGCCGGGCGCGGGATGGGGAAGGCAGAAGCCCTCGACGCAGGCGTGACCGTCTGGCGTGAGGCGCACGCGCTCGGGCGTCAAGGCCCCGTGCGCGAGACCCTGACCGTGGGCGGCGGCCAGCGCGGTGGCAATCTGGCCGGCGACCGAGGTGGGAATCTCCGGGCGGTAGGGGTGGCCACGGGCCAGGGATTGGGCCAGCGTACCGCCTTCGACGGCTTCGCTAACGATGTAAGCGAGCGAACCGTCCTCGGCGACGTCGAAGATGCGCACGATGTTGGGGTGAAGCAGAACGGCGGCCTGGCGCGCGGCCGCCAGCCGCGCCGACGCGGCCGCCGACCCGGCCGGCGCACTCAGGGCCAGCACCTCGACGATACGGTCGAGGCGGGCGTCGCGGGCGCGGAACCGCTCGCCGTCGGCGTCGGTTCCCAGGGATTCCAGAATCAGGTAGCGGTCGGCGAGCAGGCGCGGCATGTTCATTCTGCGCGATTCCTCGCCCCCATTCTAGCACAGTCGAAGGCCATCAGTAGCATTTCCAGGCAGCTTCGTCTCTGAAGCCCGCCAGAAGCCCCTTGCTGCGCTCGGCGTGATAGTCGCGGTGGCACTACCCTCGCAAGAGTTCCCGTCGCAGTTCCAGCGCCCAGCCCGCGTCGCGCGGGAAGTCGGCGTAGTCGTGGATGTCGGCAAGGCGCGGGTCGTCGGGGTCGATGCCGGCGCCCTGGAGCAGCGCGTAGTCTTGCAGACTCTCGGCGAAGACCTCCCAGCGCAGCGAGTCGATGGGACCGTCGGGGCCGGGGTAGACCTGGAAGGGGTCGCCGCCTGGCCAGTTGGGCCAGCCGTGGGCGTGGTTGACGGTGAATGGGTCGATGAGAGTCGTCGTCTCGCGCCGATACCAGTAGTTGTAGCCCCAGTGCAGGAAGCCACACGCCTTGAGGCGGTAGAGCAGCCAGCCCGACATGCGAATCTTGGTCAGGGGCGTGTCCAGCAGGCGGTTGAGGTAGCGGCCGCGGGGCCAGCAGCAGAAGTAGGCCCAGGCAGGGATGCCCTCGCGCACGAAGTCGGGGGCGGTGGTAATGGAGGGTACGGGGATGTCGGTCAGACCCTGGCGGGCGAAGTCGATCTCGGTCAGGGCGTCCATGACCGGCAGCCACGGCGCGATGTCGCGCAACATGGCCCGCGCTGCGCCATAGGAGGCCAGCTGTTCTGCGCCGTGGGGTTCGTCGGACAGGTGGAAGAAGCTGCGGTCGAGCAGATCTTCGTCACCCAGCAGGGTCCACAACTCACCCAGGTATTGGGTGAGGAAGGTGCGGTAGGTGTCTGACGTGGCGGGTGTCTCCGGCGACCACAGCAGGTCGCCGTTCTCGCCGTGGCCCAGGTAGACGCGCACGGCGTGGCGCGCGCCCCATTGGGTGAACAGGTGCGCCCATTCGAGACGGCGCAGCCCGGCTGCCTGGGCGGCTTTGAGCCAGCGGCGTACCAGCGACCAGTCGAAGCTATAGCCGTCACCGTCGCGGCGGATGCCGAGGAGTTGGGTGGGTCGCTTGACACCATCCAGCGAGGGCGTCAGGGTCGGGACGTACAGCGTGTCTGAGCCGTGCGCGGCTAGGTTGTGCAGGTAGGGGGTGAGGATGCGCCAGAACCGGTCATCGGTGAGCCGCGCGTCGTACCAGTCCATGAGGGCGTCGGCGTAGAGCCAGTGGGTGACGGGGAAGTCGCGGCGCTCGGTCAGGCGCACGGGGCTGACGCGCACGGTGGCCGGCAAGGTGAAGGTTGGCCCGTCGTGGACGGCCAGCCGCACGGTAACGGCGTAATCGCCGGGCGGCGCGTCGGGTGCGACGATGACGCTGACCCAGAAGGTGGTGGTTTCGTAAGGCCCGGCGTGGGCCTCGGCGTCGGGGAACAGCGGGTCGGGAACCAGGCCTGGCAGGTGCTCGAAGCCCTCGATTTCGTCCGGCTCGGTGTGCGTCGCCAGGTGGGTCAGAGGCACGTAGCCGACGCGGCGGACGCGCACGGCGAGGGCGTCAGGAGCGTCCACATCGGCGTGGATGCGAGCGTCACCGGTCTCGACACGCAGGCACGCCTGGAACGAGAGCCGCTCGCCGCCGGCGGCGTCCAGAGTGAGCGGGAAGGCCGGTTCGGCGATGGAGCGGGGGTAGAAACGGCGTAGAGACGGAGATAGCCAGGCGCGCACGGACAGCCTCCTGAGGCGGCGACAGGGTCGCGGGTGGGATGGCTGTCAGTGTACCTCAGGCGGCCTGAGAGCGCAAGGTAGATAGGGACGCGAAACCGTGATTGACGGCGCGCACCGTCCCGTCGGGGGTGAGGACGACGGTGGTCGGCACGGTCAGGACACCGAAGCGGTCAGCCAGGCCGCGCTCGGCGGCAGCGTCGACGGGCACGACGTGGATGGGCGCCTGCTGCGCCAGGCGCTGCAAGGTTGGGGCCTGCGCTGTGCGGCACTGGTGACAGTTGGCCGTCCAGAAGTAGAGAATCGTGGGCCGCGCCGGATCGAGGGGCAGGGCGACGCTGTCGGCGGCAGCCTGGGCGCGGCCGCGTGTCAGCCTGCCCAGGCTGCGCGTGGCGAAGGGGACTAGCGCCAGCAGCGCGAACAGTAACCCAGCGACGAGGAGGCGTTCGACGACGGTGATGCCATCCATGGCTTACGACCAGGTGGGCAGGGCGATATGCACGCCGAGGCGCGCGAGCTGATAGTACACGAAGCAGCCGACGCAGAAGCCGAAGAAGAGGTTGACGGCGGCCAGGATAATGACGATCCATGCCAGCGCCCAGCCGAGCGTCGTCACGCCGGTGAAGAGGGCAACGCTGCTGGCGATGAGGAACAATGCGCCCACACCCTGGGCGAAGAGGTGCGCATTGGCGGTATCCTCTACCACGTCGGGTTTGACCCAACCACGGGGCCGCAGGACCGACAGGTAGACGCTCTTGAACAGCCCTGCGCCGGGCCAGATCGTGCCGATGGCCATGACTGCGGCGACGAAGGCCACCAGCCAGGGCTGGTTCAGGACGAAGCCGAGCGCCAGGCAGGCGATAATGGCCGCCTGGTTGAAGCGGAGGGCATTACGGTCGAGGGGGCGAAGTTGTAGCTCCATGCGTATGGCTCCTTGGGTCGACCACGGACTGGGGACTACCGACCACGAGCTATCTGACGGACGCAGTCGATGCGGCAGTTCGGTGGGCTGTGGTCGGTAGTCAAATCATGAAATCCTCGCCGCGCCACACGCCGTTCTGCGGCGCGTGGACCTCGTGCAGGTGATGCGGGTGCTGCACAACATGGTTAGTGGCGCGCTCCTCCAGGTCGTCGAGCCGCTCCATGATCGAGACGAGGGCGGCGCTGACGGTATCGGGCAACAGGCTGTGATCCAGGTCAGGGACCAGGGGGCGCGGCTTGCTGCGCATGACAACCTGGCCGGGCACGCCAACGACAACCGAGTTGGCAGGCACGGGCTTGACGACGACGGCGTTCGCGCCGATGCGGCTGTTGGCGCCGACGGTGATCGCGCCGAGAATCTTAGCCCCCGCGCCGACGACGACGCCCTCCTCCAGGGTTGGATGGCGCTTGCCCTTGTTGAGGCTTGTGCCGCCCAGGGTCACGCCGTGGTAGAGGGTGACATTGGGGCCGACTTCGGCCGTCTCGCCGATGACGACGCCCATGCCGTGGTCGATAAAGAAGCCCTCCTGAATGGTCGCGCCAGGGTGAATCTCAATGCCGGTCAGGGCGCGGGTGAGCTGAGAGACGCCGCGCGCGGCGAAGCGCCAGCCGCGCCGCCACAGCCTGTTGGCGAGGCGGTAGCCCCACAGCGCGTGCAGGCCCGGATAGAAGAAGAGAATCTCGGCCGAGCTACGCGCTGCCGGGTCACGGTCGAAGACGGACTGAATATCCTTGCGGAGCGTGTCAAACATCGCATCACCTCAGTCTATCGCATCGATTCCGAACGGACGCGGTTGTCGCTACTGCGCCAGGTCGGCGAAGAGGGCCGTGCTCAGGTAGCGCTCGCCGAACGACGGGATGATGACTACGATGAGCTTGCCCGCGTTCTCTGGCCGCTTTGCCACCTGGATGGCGGCCCAGGTGGCCGCGCCCGACGAGATACCCACCAGCAGCCCCTCCTCGCGGGCCATGCGGCGGGCAAGGTCGAAGGCGTCCTCGTTCTTGACCTGGATGACCTCGTCGTAGATTTTGGTGTTCAGCACCTTGGGCACGAACCCCGCGCCGATGCCCTGGATAGGGTGCGGCCCCTTCTGGCCGCCCGACAGCACGGGCGACGCGGTAGGCTCGACGGCGATGGCCTTGAAGGATGGCTTGCGGCCCTTGATGACCTCGGCGACGCCCGTGATCGTGCCACCGGTGCCGATGCCAGACACGAGGATATCTACCTGGCCGTCGGTATCGCGCCAGATTTCTTCGGCGGTGGTGCGGCGGTGAATCTCCGGGTTGGCTGGATTCTCGAATTGCTGCGGGATGAAGTAGCGTGGCTCGGCGGCGGCCATCTGCTCGGCCTTACCGATCGCACCGTTCATGCCCTCCGGCCCAGGCGTCAAGATGAGGTCTGCCCCATAGGCGCGCAGGAGCATGCGGCGCTCCTTGCTCATGGTCTCAGGCATGACCAGGGTGCACTTGTAGCCGCGCGCCGCGCACACCATCGCCAGCGCGATGCCGGTGTTGCCGCTGGTTGGCTCCAGGATGATGGTATCGGGGCCGATCTTGCCCGCCTGCTCGGCCGCGTCGATCATGGACAGGCCGATGCGGTCCTTGACGCTGTGGGCAGGGTTGTAGAATTCGAGCTTGGCGACGACCTCGGCCACCGCGCCGTCGGTGACGCGGTTCAACTTGACCAGGGGGGTGTTGCCAATCAGTTCCGTCACATTGTTCGCGATGTTCATGAGGTCCTCGTAGTTAGTAGATGGGCATATCCGGCTCGACATCCTCCGCCCAGGCGTGGATGCCGCCGGTCAGGTTCTTGAGGCGGGTGAAGCCGCTGTCGCGCAGCAGGCCGAGGGCCTTCATGCTGCGCACACCGGTGCGACACTGGAGGACGATCTCGTCGCGCGTGTCCAACTCGTTCATGCGGGCGGGCAGGTCCGGCAGGGGAATGAGCTTCGCGCCGTCGATGTGGGCGATCTCCCACTCGTGGGGGTCGCGCACGTCGATGAGAACGAAACGCGGGTCGTGCTCGGCCAGCTTGTGCTGCACCTCGATGGGCGTGATTTGCCAGCGCGGGTCGGTCTGGTCGGCGACGGGCGTCTCGCCGCCGATGGGCGCGCCGCAGAACGCTTCGTAGTCGATAAGCTCGTGGATGGTGGGCTGCTCGCCGCAGATGGGGCACTGGGGGTTCTTGCGCAGCCTGACGACGCGGGTATCCATGCTCAGGGCGTCGAGGAGCAGCAAGCGGCCGATCAGCGGCTCGCCAATGCCCAGGATGAGCTTGATGACCTCAGTGGCCTGGATGGTCCCCAGCAGGCCGGGCAAGATGCCCAGCACACCGCCCTCGGCGCACGAGGGAACCTCGCCGGGCGGCGGGGGATCGGGGTACAGGCAGCGGTAGCAAGGCCCCTGGGACGCCCAGAACACCGACGCCTGGCCCTCGAAGCGAAAGATGCTGGCGTGGACGTTGGGGATGTCCAGCAGCACGCTCACGTCGTTGACGAGGTAGCGGGTGGGGAAGTTGTCGGTGCCATCGGCGATGATGTCGTACTGGCGGGCGATGTCCAGCGCATTCTCGGCGGTGAACATCGTTTCGTGGGCTACAATCTCGATGGTGGGATTGATGGCGCGCAGCTTATCGACGGCCGACTGTATCTTGGACCGGCCGACGTCGGGGGTGTGGTGCAGCAGCTGGCGTTGCAGATTGCTGTAGTCGACCACGTCAAAGTCGACGACGCCCAGCTTGCCGACACCCGCCGCTGCTAGGTACATGGCGAGGGGCGAGCCGAGGCCGCCCGTGCCGACGCACAGCACGCTGGCCGCCTTGAGCTTCTTCTGCCCCGCCAGACCCACCTCGGGCATGATGAGATGGCGCGAGTAGCGCTTGATTTCTGCGTTGGAGAGGGAGACCCCCTCCGCCAATTCAGCGTAGTTCACTGGCATGGGTGTTCCTTGATTATTGCCACAGGCCCAGCGACAGGTACTTGGCTCCGCCGTCGGGCAGCAGAGTCACGAGGACGCCGTGGTCCAACGCGCGGGCGACGGTCAGCGCAGCGTGAACGGCGGCCCCCGACGACAGGCCTACAAACAGGCCCTCCTCGCGGGCCAGGCGGCGGGTCATGTGCAGCGCGTCCGACGCGGCGACGGGCACGTCCCGGTCGGGCAGCGACGGGTCATAGATGGCGGGCACAATCGCTGTTTCCAGGTGCTTCAGACCCTCGATGACTTCTAGCTCGTCGGCAGGGCCAACGGCGACACCCTGGATGCGCGGGTCGTGGGCCTTGAGGCGACGCATCACCCCAGTGAATGTGCCCGTTGTGCCCAGGCCCGCCACGAAGTGGGTTACGCGACCGTCGGTCTGGGCCAGAATCTCGGGGCCGGTGGTGTCGTAGTGGGCGCGCCAGTTGGCGTCGTTGCTATACTGGTCGGGGTAGAAGTAGCGCTCCGGCTGGTCGGCTACGATAGCCCGCACCATGCGGATCGCCCCGTCGGAGCCTTCCAGCGGGTCAGATTGAATCAGCTCCGCGCCGTAGGCTCTGACGATGGCCTTGCGCTCGGCGCTGACGTTGGCGGGCATGACCAGGGCGACGCGGTAGCCGAGCGCCGCGCCGAGCATGGCGTAGGCGACGCCCGTGTTGCCCGACGTGGAGTCGATGATCGTCTTGTCGCGAGTCAGCGTACCGCTGATTTCGGCCTCGCGGAGCATGCGCGCGGCGGCGCGATCCTTGACCGACCCGCCGGGGTTGAACCACTCGGCCTTTGCCCACACCTCGACGGCCGGGGCCAGCCCGGCTGCGACGCGATTCAGGCGCAGCAGCGGGGTATTCCCGATCTGGTCCAGGAGACGCCACCCGCCGTGCGGGCGGTCTGGCGTCGTTGTCGCATGCTCCAACGTTAACATGGGCTATCTCACATCAGCCCCAGGCCCCAGTCGTCGACCTCCATCATCTCCGGTGTCCACATCTCGTCGCCGAGGATGACGCGCGACGGGCCGTTGGTCGTATCGGCGGTTTTGGTCCGCACCTGGTCGATGAGCCAGCCCGCAGCGGGGCAGAAGGGTGTCGTCATGATCATGGTGACGACGGTCTCGTCGGGGGTAAACTCAATGTTGCGAATCAGGCCCAGATCGATGATGCTCATGCCGATCTCAGGGTCGAGAATCTCGCGTAGCGACTCGCGCAGCTCGCTCTCACGGGCCATCAGTTCCGGGTTGATGATGCTGCCAGTCTCGGTCATGGTACATGCCTCCTTGTCGGGGTTCAGCCTTCAGCCAGATACCCTTTAGACCGTCCCCCGCTGTCGCTCCTTACTATGTCGGGCAGGGCCTGGCGACCGCCCGCCATGGCGGGCACGATGGAGACTTCATCGCGGGGGCCAACCGGTGTGGCCTGGCCCTGCAAGGCACGGACGTCCTCCTCATTTACGAATACCTGGATGAAGCGCTTGATTTCGCCGCTCTCGTCGAACAGGCGATCTTTGAGGCCCGGGTAGGCAGTGTCGAGGTTGGTGAGGATGTCGCCCAGGGTTGCGCCGTCGACCTGGACTTTGGACTGGCCGTCGGCGTAGCGGCGGAGCGGGGTGGGAAGAAAGACGGTGGCCATGCTGTTCCTCTCAGGGTCAAGATTGAGGCCGGCGAAGCCGGACGAAACCAACAAAAAGCCTCATCGCGCTGCGGTGGATGCCGCAAGCGATGAGGTCGCTGTCAATCGGAAGGCCGTTCGACGCAGGGTCGAAGGACGGAAAAACCGCAAGAAGTCGGGCCGTGTTGCGTCCAGACAGGCCGGGCTGCGAGTCAGCCCGCGCTCATCGCTGGCGTACCCTGGCAACGCGGGATCAGTCGGTGAGCCTGGGTTTCCTCAACCAGGGCGACTCCGCCCCAGTATCGGCAGGCTGACCTGCTGCCCCGCTAGCGACAGGTGCAAGACACGACGCAGAACATATAACTCCTACAGAGATGAACTATCCACAGATGCATTGTACAAGAAAGAGCGCGTCTTGTCAAGCGAGCGCAACAGACCAACGGCGTAGGACCGAGGACCAGGAGGATTAGCCCGTTGGCCCTGGGTCCTTCGTCCACCTCATCATTCGTCAAACGAATATGTGCTCTCGGCATAGAAGCGGATGCTGTGATCGGCGAACTTGCCGCGCATCCACGCTTCCAGCCAGGCGTTCTTCTCGGCCAGCGGGCGCGGGTCGGCCATCCCGGCCAGGGGCAGGTTGATGCGCAGGACGCGACCGGGGATGATATGGCGGGTGATGCCGGTGGGTACGCGGGCGTGGGCGCGCGCGAGTTCGAGGATATCCTGGCGGGTGAAGCGCGGGTAGACCAGGATGGCCGTGATGCGGTCATACATCCCGCTCAAGGCGCGCACATTGTCGAGCCGGATGCGGTGAATCGCCCCATCGCCGCGATAGAGGTTGGAGATGTCTAGCAGCAGGCGCGCGCTGTCTCGCAAGGAGGAGCCGTTGTCGAGGGTGAATACCTCGTCGGCCGGCGAGACGACGAAGGCCAGACAGCGGCGGCGCACCAGCGCCTCGCGGGCGGTGAGCAGGTCGGTGGGCGTGAGGCGGACGCCCGGCACGGCGCACAGCGCATCGAAGAAGGTGGTCCAGTTGAGGCCGGTGACGAGGTGATGCCAGGTGCTCAACTCAACCTGGTCGTAGTCCACCACCTGCACGACGGGGTGGGCAACGGCGAGGGCGCGCAGGCCCGAAACGCGATTCGCGCCATCGAGAACGACATAGCTCGCATTGCCCATCGGCGCGACGATGGGCGGGTTGCGCAGTGTGGCCTCCAGGCGCAGGCGCTCGACCAGCTTCGCGACGCGGCGCGGGTCGGCATCCTCATGCAGAACCAGCGACTCGGCGGGTACGAAGCGGAGGGCAGGCAGGGCGGGTGCGGACATGGGGCACGACCTTTGGCGTAGGGAATTGACTGCCTCACATTGTAGCACTACCTCAGCCTGTTCGTGCAGTCGGCGCGCGCGCAGCCCTTGACGAGGGAGGTAGCGCCGCGCTATACTCAGCACAACATAACTTTGGGGAGGTAGAGATGGCCGCTGTCCCGCCCGCCCGCGTCCCCTTCTGGTCAGGCTGGCACACGTTGGGTATCGCGCTCATCGCGCTCCTCCTGGCGGGGTTGGCCTTGTCGCCGCTACGCTGGCCCCTGACGCCTGGCGACTCTCGCAGCGCGCTCGTGACGTGGTCGATCGTGGCGGTTCTCTTGATTGCCTTCGTGCTCATCCTGGGTCATGGCATCGTGGGTCGGCCGCTGGGTGCGCTCATCGGGGCGCGCAATCGCATGAGCCTGTCCCGCCTGCAACTCATCGCCTGGACGATTCTGGTGTTGTCGGCCTGGCTGACGGCGGTGTTGTGGAATCTCGCCAGTGGCGTGGCCGACCCGCTCACAATCGCGCTGCCCATGGAACTGTGGCTCCTCCTCGGCATCAGCGCGACGGCGCTGGTCGGTACGCCCCTGGTATTGAGCACGAAGATGAGCCGGCCGCCCGATGCGGAACAGGCGATGGGCCAGATGCAGCTGGCGGCGGCGCGGCGCGGGCGGGCCGTTGCGACGGTCGATGGCGAGATGGGGGTGACGATGACGACATCGATGATGCAGGACATGGGCCTGACCCGTCGCGGCCTGGTCGTCGCCAACGTATCCTCCCACGACGCCAGCCTCGCCGACCTGTTCATGGGCGATGAGGTGGGAAACTTTGCCGAGATCGACCTGAGCAAGGTGCAGATGTTCTTCTTTACGGTCATGATTATCCTCGCCTATGCAGCCACCCTGGGAGCCATGTTCGCAGCGGCGCGACCGGCGGGCATCGTCGCGTTCCCGGCCCTCAGCGAGAGTGTGGTGGCGCTGCTGGGCATCAGCCAGGCGAGCTACCTGACCTACAAGGCCGTGCCGCATACCGCGCCGCCCCAACCCCAGCCGCCTGCGTCGTGAGGGTTGCCATGTCCGATGCGCCCGTCGAGAAGACCAACGCCATGCGTACCCTGGAGCAGCGCCGAATCGCCTATCAGGCGGTACGCTACGGTGGCCCCGACGAGTTCCACACCGCCGTCGAGGTGGCCGAGATGCTCAGCCAGCCGGTCGAGCAGGTATACAAGACCATCGTCGTGCTGCGCGAGCGGGGTAAGCCGCTGTTGGTGATGGTCCAGGCCGACCGAGAGATCGACTTGCGGCGGCTGGCGAAGTCGACCGGTGACAAGAAGCTCCAGCCTGCGACGCTCAAGGAGGCTGAGAGGCTGACCGGCTTGCCCGTGGGGGGCATCTCGGCGCTGGCGCTGCTGAATAAGGGCTTCGAGGCCGTCATCGATGCGCCCGCGTTACGACTCGATCGGGTGTACGTCAGCGCGGGGCGGCGGGGCGTGCAGCTTGGGCTGGCGGTCGCCGACCTGATAAAGGTAACGGGGGCAAAGGTGGTGACGGCGACGGCCGACGAGGCCGGTGGCGCAGCAGCAAAAGTATGACGTGATAATTGAGCGCGCGCTGGATGGGCGTTGGGCCGTTGACAGGCCGAACGCCTTTCGCGTATAATGACAACAGAACATTTGTTCTAATCAGAGAGGGTGAGGAGCTACGACATGGAGCGGGACGAGGACCAGGCAAGCATCGAGCGGGCGCTGGAGCAGGTGGCGGGCAGCGAGGCATTTCGGCAGTTGGCGGCGCGCTATCCCTACGCGAGGGTTGAACTTACGGTGCAGGATGGTTGCTACGTAAGTGGCAGCCTGCGCGTCACGGCGCGGCCCGCCCGCCGCCGGTCGCGCTCATCAGCCTAGACGAGGAGCGGCTACCGCAGGTTGAGGCTGTACAGGCTGCCTACGATGGCGATGGTCAACGCCAGCGTGCCGAGGATGGGCGACCAGCGGGCCAGCCTGGCGACACCCGACGCCGCCAACAGCCTGGCTCAGAATTTCCGCGTGAGGGTCGGGATGTCGGCGACAGGGCGGAAACGCAGCGCCGACCACGTGTCGTCGATGGCGATCTGCGTCACACCAGTCCACTGGTCGGCGGCAACCACGTCCCAACCGGCGTCACGGTGGATGTCGGTCTTGATGCCCGAACTTTTCTTGGGATAAGCCAACCACATCAGGCCCCCGGGCTGGATAGCGGCGCGGGCCGTGGGCCATAGCCGCGCCAGGTCGGCCTGGCTGCCGACGAAGGCGTGGACGGCGTCATATGCGCCGTCAGGCGTCTCGGCCACGGTCGCATCGTCGGGGAGCGGAGTCAGGCGGGCGATGTAGCCGGCCGGCGCGTTGAGAACCAGGATGCGCTGGCCGGGCTTGACGAGGAGTTTCTTGAGCAGCGCAGCGTCCGCCATCGATGTCTCCTACTCGGCCGCCAGGAAGTCGGCGGCCAGTGCGTTGAAGCGCTCGGCGTACTCGTCGTTGGGCAACAACCGCGCGTTGTCGAAAATCTCCAGCCGCGCCTCCGGCCGCAGCGCCAGGAAGGCCTCGGCATCGGTAACGGGGGTTGTGATGGCGTCGCGCCCCCAGACGAGAAGCGTGGGGTGGCTGACGCGGGGCCAGCTACTCTTGACGGAGCGATTGAGCGCGCCCCCGACGAAGGACGACGGCGCGTAGCGCGCCCCCGGCTGGTGGCTGGTGGCGTAATAGGCGTCGAGCATCGTGTCGGTGATGCAGGCGGGATCGTAGTAGGCCTGCCGGGCCAGGAAGTAGCGCAGGCAGGGTGGGCTGGCGAGCAGGTTGAAGGCGGTCGTGCCCAGGAAAGGCGAGGCGACGAAGCGACGCAGCCCGGCCTGCACCTCGTCTGGCTCTGACACAAGATGGGTCAGGCCGGTTGGCGCGATGAGAATGAGGCGGCGGAACAGGTCAGGCACGCGCGCCGCCACATCGATCACGTATGCCCCGGCCAGGGAACTGGCGATGACGTGGGCCGGCTCGCGCACCACGTCACGCATGAACGCCTCCAGGAGGTCGATGTAGACGCGCGCGGTGTACAGGATGGCGGGGCGATCGGACAGGCCAAAGCCCAGCCAGTCGGGCGCGTAGACCTGGAAATGTCTGGCCAGTGGCCCCATCTGTCGGCGCATCTCGTAGGATGACGCGCCGGCGTGGAAGCCGTGGAGAAGCACCAGGGGCGGGCCGTCGCCCAGCGTCTTGCAGAAGACAGACCCCAGCGGTGACGGCCAGTAGCGCGTCGCGCCGGGAACCTCACTCACCAGCGGCCCGGCCCGGCGGTCCTGGACGGCATTGAATAGCGCCATTCCGCCGACCACACCCAGCCCCAGGCCGAGGGCCGCGCCCAGTGCGCCCATGGTTCCCTCCTCAGCCCGACGCTTCGGCGCTACGGGCCATGATGATGGCCTCTTCGGGCGAGAGGCGACGCAGGTGAGACGTATGCCGCAGGGCGTCGATGTTGCCTGCGCCAATCAGGAACATGGCAATCTTAAGCTCACGGGCGATCTCCTCGGCTGTCGTCACCGCCGCCTCGGCTGAGACAGCAGCCGCCTTGAGGAAGGGCGAGGCCAGCCCGAACAGGTCCGCCCCCAGGGCCAGCGCCTTGGCCCCGTCCACTCCGCTGCGGATACCGCCGCTTGCCACAGTGGGCATATCCGGCGCGGCCTCCTTCACCATGCGCAGCGACTCCGTGGTCGGGATGCCCCAATCGGCGAAGCGGCGCGCGATGCGGCGCACATTCTCGTCGGGCGTCAGGCGTCGCTCGACCTCGCTCCAGGATGTGCCGCCCGCGCCGGCCACGTCGAGGGCGGCCACCCCCACCCCGGCCAGGGCGCGCGCCACGTCCCCTGACAGGCCCCAACCGACTTCCTTGACGATGACAGGCACGCTCAGGGCGCGCACCAGGTCGCCAATCTTGGCGATCAGCCCCGACCAATTGGTGTCGCCACCGTATTGAATGGCCTCTTGCAGGGGGTTGAGGTGCAGGATGAGGGCGTCGGCGCGCACCATATCCACCACGCGCCGGGCGTGGTCCAGGCCGTAGCCGTAGTTCAACTGCACCGCGCCGAGATTGGCGAAGATGACGGCCTGTGGCGCGCGCTCGCGGGCCACGGCGAAGGTGGCCACCACTTCGGGCTGCTCCAGACCGGCCCGCTGCGAGCCGAGGCCCATGGCGATACCGGCCGCCTGGGCGGCCTCGGCGAGGTTGGCGTTGATGAGCCGCGCCCGCTCGGTGCCGCCGGTCATGGACGAGATGAGCAGCGGGACGCGCAGCGAGTGGCCCAGGAAGGTGGTCGCCGTATCGACGGCGGCCAGGTCCAGCTCGGGCAACGCCTGATGGACAAAGGCGTAGCGCTCGAAGCCGGTGGTCAGATTGGGGAATTGAACGTTGTCTTCGAGATTGACACGCAAGTGCTCCAGTTTACGCTGGGAATGCATAGGAACCTGCTCAGCCGCCAGAGCGGCGCTGTGTTTCTGAATCAATCGCTGGCGCGGGCGTAACTCCGTTGCGGGCAAGGGGTTACATTCAGCAGCCACGTGGGTTCGGGGCGCACATCTGAAATGGTAGCCCTGCCCCTGGCCGTTGTCAATCGCTCGCAGATTGCCTTCATGGCAGCAGCGATAGTCGATGCGTTGACATTCACCGGCGGCGTGGCTATACTTGCCCTGATCCCGCGAGCCATACTACAGACATGGGGGTTCCCACGAATGGACAATTCCATCTTCGAGCGCGTCCGCGACATCATTGTCGATCAGCTTGGCGTCAGCGCCGACGCTGTTGTTCCCGCTGCTCGCTTCCGCGAAGACCTGCACGCCGACTCGCTCGACCTGGTAGAGCTTATCATGCGCTTCGAGGAGGAGTTTGGTGGTGAGATCTCGGACAAGGAAGCCGAGGGCATCACCACTGTCGGAGAGGCCGTGGCGTATCTACAGTCGCATCAGGCGGCGTAGCGGGACAGGCGACAGCCGATAGGTTTGGCCCAGGCACATACCCCGTTCCGCTCATCCTCGGCCAGTAGGATGGGTGTCTGGGTGTGTGCCTGATTCAATCCGGCGGCCGCTCAGGTGTTGCGGAGTGGAGTATGCCTGTCTCGGGAATCATCCTGGTGGGGGGGGGCAGTCGCCGCATGGGGCAGGACAAGGCCTTGCTGCCCGTGGGCAAGCAGCGCCTGATAGATCGCGTTGCCAGTCGGCTGGGCGAAGTGGCCGATGATCTGCTGGTGGTGGGACGCGACGCCGATCGCTACCGCAGCCCTCACTGGCGGGTCGTGCACGATGCCTTCCCGGGCGCTGGTTCCCTGGGCGGCCTGTACAGCGGCTTGCAGGCGGCGCGCCATCCCTACGCCGTCGCTGTCGCTGTCGATATGCCCTTCCTCAACCCCGACCTGCTGAGGTATCTGATTCGCGTGGGGCGCGACTGGGATGCCACGGTGCCGCAGGTCAACCCGTTCGGCCTGACGGCCCACCCCGGCCGCGACGGCCACACGCCGACCGCGAGAGACGCCGACTTGCAGCCGTTGCATGCTGTCTATCATCGCCGCGTCGCCATCGCGATTCGCGAGTGTATTCGCCAGGCTGATCTGCGCATGATCAGCTTCCTGCCGCTGGTGCGGGTCCGTCTCGTCAGCGGCGAGGAGACCGCTCGCTACGACGCCGAGGGCCTGTCGTTCTTCAATGCCAACACGCCGGATGACTGGCGCGCGGTTCAGGAGCGCCTGAATGACTGAGGCGACGGTCCGCTGGCAGCATGTTCAGTGTGATGAGCATGGCGGCGTTGAGGCGATCGAGGGCGCGGTCATCAATGAGGCGAAGTGGCGGCTGTACGTGAATCGCCGCCACCTTGTCAGCTTTATGTGCACCCCCACTGATCTCCACGAGTTGGCGGTGGGTTTCCTCCTGGGCGAGGACCTGATAGGCGGCCTGGCCGACATCATCTCGCTCAAGGTCTACGAGGGTGAACATCGCGTCTACTGGTATATGCCCGAACTGGGCATGGATGGCGTGCTGACGATGCAGGTATGCGAGGAGTCGGTGGGGGCCATCGACGTTCGGCTGACCCACCCGCTGCCCGATGATCTGCCGCCGGAGACGCTGACGAGCGGGTGTGGCGGCGGCGTGACTTTCCGCGACCTGGAGCAGGCGGGCCGACCGCTTGTCTCGCCGTTGACGGCCACGCCCGCGCAGCTGATGGACCTGGTGCGTCAACTCAACGACCGCGCCATCCTCTACCGCGAGGTGCGAGGAGTCCACACCAGCGCCCTGGCCGACCCGACGTGCCTGCTGGTAGTAAAAGAGGACGTTGGGCGTCACAACACCCTGGACAAGATTCGCGGTGCGGCGCTGCTGGCCGGACTACCCACGCAGGATCGCATCCTGGTGACGACGGGGCGCGTCTCGTCGGAGATGATGACCAAAGCGGTGCGCATGGGGACGCCCATTGTGGTCTCCCGCACCTCGCCTACGGCGTTGTCGGTCCGCCTTGCGAACGCCTGGGGCATTACCCTGGTCGGCTACGCCCGTGGCCGCCGCCTGAGCGCGTACACCCACACGCAACGACTCGGCGTCGCCCTCCCCTCGCCCGTACCCAAGGACTGAGGTTGTGCGTTAGACACGCGGAAATGATTGTGGCGGCCCAACGCGGCGCGCCTCACCCGCACGTACCCCATTATGGCCCATTGCTGAAAGGTTGTTCATGCGCGTCCCCCCGGTTGCCCTGGCCCTGAGCGCCGCCCTGATTCTCATCGTTGTCCTTGCCGGCTGTCGCGTCTTTCCCGATGCCACGGTCACGTATCGCCCGCGCGCGACCCCGACCGCCCCGCCCTCGTTCGGGCAGGCTCTGTATGTGGAACGCTGCGTCCTGTGTCATGGTGCACGCGGTGAGGGGCAGGGTAAGGTTGGGCCGTCCCTGTCCAGCCAGGAGTTGCTGACCACGGTGACCGATGAATTCCTGCACGCTGCCATCGCCAGGGGGCGGGTGGGCACGACCATGTCGGCCTGGGAAGAGAATGGCATGACTCCAGCCCAG
Organism: Anaerolineae bacterium; assembly: GCA_034431435.1. Lineage (GTDB taxonomy): Bacteria > Chloroflexota > Anaerolineae > Epilineales > JAHCIE01 > JAHCIE01. Next base: position 71,477 of record DAOUDG010000094.1, read on the forward strand.
ATCGACTCCCTCGTGCAGTATATCCGGCGCTGGCAAACCCAGCCCAATGTCGTTCTCGACGCCAGGCCTGCCGTCGGTGACAGGGCGCGCGGCCAGGAACTGTACACCCAATTCTGCGTAACATGCCACGGGCCGGACGGCCTGACGGGCGGCAGACTCACCCTGGAAGGCACGTCCATCGGCCACCCCGAGTTCCTGGCTACGGCGTCGGACGCCTTCATCGCCTATGCCATCGCCCACGGCCGCAGCGGAACGACCATGATTCCCTATGCCAGCGAACGCGGCGGGACGCTAGACGCCCAGCAGATCGCGGATATTGTAGCCTACATGCGGAGTTGGCCCCACTAGGTTGCGCTGGTTACCGCGTCGATGCCGCCTCGCAACTCGCTCACGAACTGCGCCACCTCCGTAGCGGGGTCGGTGGCGCGGTCCGCGACCCGCACCACCGCGCTACCGACGATGACGCCATCGGCGATGCGGGCGACACGCCCCGCCTGAGCCGCGTCGCCAATACCGAAGCCCACGGCCAGCGGCAGGTCGGTCGCCGCGCGCACCCGCTCGACGAACGCCTCTAGCGCCACGGGTAGACTGTTGCGCGCGCCCGTTACTCCCACCAGCGATACCAGGTAGATGAAGCCCGATGCCCGCTCGGCCACGAGACGTACCCGCGCATTGGTGCTGGTCGGCGCGAGCATGAAGATCAGGTCGACGTCGTGGGCGCGCGCGGCGGCGACCAGGTCGTCGGCCTCTTCAGGCGGCAGGTCGGGCACGATCAGTCCGTCCACGCCTGCGGCGGCGGCCTCAGCGCAGAAGCGATTCAGCCCACGCTGGAACACCGGGTTGTAGTAGCCCATCAAGGTGAACGGGGCGGTGACGCCGCGCTCACGCAGGGCGCGTGCCTGGGCGAAGCATTGCTCGACGCGCGTTCCGTGCTCCAGGGCGCGCTGGGTGGCGGCCTGAATGGTCGCGCCGTCGGCGAGGGGGTCCGAGAAGGGTACGCCCAACTCGAACAGGTCGGCGCCGGCCGCCTCGGCCGCGGGAACAATGTCCAGCAGCGCATCGGCCGACGGGTGGCCGACACACAGGTAGGGCATGAGAGCGACGCGACTCTCGCTCGCCAGGCGGGCGAAGGTCGCCTGTAGGCGCGACATTACTTCTTCTCCGTGGGGTTGCCAGCGTTCGTCCACGCCGCATAGCCACCCAGCAGCGCACTCACATTCGTGAAACCTCGGTCCTGCAGTTGACGCGCCGCACCGGCGCTGGTCTCCTCGCGCGGTCAGGTACAATAGGTGATGATCTCGGCGTTCTGCGGCAACTCGCTGAAGCGGTTGGGTACGTCCGGCAGTGGCATGTTCACCGCGCCGGGAATGTGCGACTCGCTGAATTCCTGGGGCGAGCGTGTGTCGACGAACACGACCCCCGGCTGTCCTAATTTCGCCTGCGCGTCGGCCACCGCGACACGTGGAATCTCAGGGTTGGGTTGGGTGCGAATCGGGTCCGTGGTCGCGGCAGGCGCGCTTGCCTGGCGGGTCACAATCAGGGCGAGAATGATGGCTCCGACCAGGGCGACGCCGCCGATGGTGAGCCACGTGCCCAGATTGGACTGGTTCGCGTTGGCCTGAGCGCTGCGCCCCTTGCGGCGGTACTCGGCTCGTTTACTCATGTGGTCTCCTTACCTCAAATCTACGATATGCTCGACCGATGGCCCCGTCGATACCAGAACGACGGGCAGATCGAGGAGGGTCTGCACCCGATCGATGAAGTCGCGGGCTTCGTTGGGCAGGTGACTGCGACGCTGTATCCCCTGGGCCCGAGACAGCCGGGCTTCCAGGTTGCTGAGGACGATGCCTGTCGCACCGTTGGCGATGACGGCGGCGCGCGCCAGCGCCGCGTCAAAGTCGGCCGGCAGAGGGTCGCGCCCGATGGGCGTCTCCGTGGCGTCGCCTGCCCTCGGCATGAGCGCGGTGAGGACCAGGTAGACGTCGGTTACCAGCGTTGGACCGACGCCCGTGTCCACGCACGCCTGCTGAGCGGTGGTGTCTCGCGGGGCCGCATTGTCGGCTGTGCTGTATAGGGGTGAGCGGCTGAAGCCGCCATCGGCCTCAATGAGGGCCGAGCGCCCACCGCGCACGGCGACGTTGAACTCCAGGGGTACATCTGTCAGGAACGGCTCCAGGGCGGCGATGTCGGCGGCGCGCTTGCGACCCTCCCCCACCCGACAGAAGCGGTCGATGCCAACGCGGTCGGCGACGCCGAGACGCTCGATCTCGTCCAGCAGGTCGCCTGCATTCATGGTGGCGCCCGGCCCCACGAGCAGCCGCGTGTCAGGCTGGACGAAGGCGCACGACAGCCAGTTGGTCGTGCGGGGCTGGCCGTTCCACTCGATGGTGTGGGCGGTCGCGCCGGCGGCGCGGGCCGCCAGCATAATCTGGTCGGCCAGGGCCAGGTAGGCGGCTACCTTGCCTTTCGGCTCGCCGCCCTGCCCGCCGACGATGATAGTGAGGCTCATACGCTGTCTCGCATTTGCTGCCCCGCTCGCCGCTTACGCAGGATGGTGACATCCCGCGCTCTCGGGGCGGCGGATGGCCCATCCGCCGGGAGCGGGAGCGGGAAGTATCAGGGTTGCGGCAGGGAGTTGCCCACCGCAAACAAGGCCAGAATCGCGACGCTGTTGATGGTCGCGTGCAGGATGATACCCGGCCACAATGAACCGGTACGTTGGTACAGCCAGGCCAGCAGCGCGCCCAGGCCGAATAGGGCGGGCAGCGCCAGCGGCTGCAAGTGGGCCAGGCCAAAGATGCCCGCGCTGAGGGTGATGCCCCAGAACTCGCCGAGACGGTCGCGGAAGGCCGGGAACATGAAGCCGCGAAAGAATATCTCCTCCGTCAACGGGGCGATCAGCCCGGCCGCGAGGAGAGCCAGCAATAGCCCTGCCGCACCCTCGCCGAACAAGGGCAGCGGGTTGGGCTGGGCACGCAGGCCGTAGCGCATCAGGAATAGCCCCCACATCCCTGTGATCGTGTAACCGACGACCAGGGCGACGAAGATCAAACCACAACCGGGCAGCGCGGCGAAGGGACGCAGGCCCAACGCCTCCCGACCGACGCTGTACTTGCGCAACCCCCACCACCAGACAGGGACAAGCAGCGACAGTTGGAAAGTGATGATGAGCACGCCCGCCAGCAGGCGCGACGCGCCGCTCATCGACGGCGCTTCCGTGCGTGGGTCACCCATCAGCCGCCGCGAGGCGAAGGCGATGGCGTAGAAGCCCAACGGAACCAGTAGACCAATGAAGACGTCGCGCAGGGTCCAGGGCACAGGCGGCGGTGGCCCCCAGCCCGTCGCTATTGGCGGCTGGGGCGCGGTCTCAACCGCGACGGGGGCGCCGGGCGGGAAGGGCGGCAAGGCCGGGGGCGGGTTGGACATGCGCGTCGGCTAGACCTCGACGTTCAGGGCGGTGGCGACAGTTTGCAGGTCCTTGTCGCCGCGCCCCGACAGGTTGACGATCATCACGCCGTCGCGGCCCAACTCAGGCGCGAGTTTGATGGCGTGGGCGATGGCGTGGACCGACTCCAGCGCGCCGATGATGCCTTCGGTATGGCACAGGGTCTGGAACGCCGCCAGAGCCTCGTCGTCCGTGGCGTAGGTGTACTCGGCGCGGCCCAGGTCGCGCAGGTAGGCGTGCTCCGGCCCGACAGCGGCGTAGTCCAGGCCGGCTGAGACCGAATGGGTCATGGCGATCTGGCCGTCGTCGTCCTGCAGGACGTAGGTCTGTGCGCCGTGCAATATGCCCAGGCGGCCTAGAGCCGGGTCGGCGAAGCGCGCCGCGTGCTGGCCGCTGGCGATACCGTGGCCGCCCGCCTCGACGCCGACCAGACGTACATTGTCCTTCAGGAAGGGATAGAACAGGCCAATGGAGTTGGAGCCGCCGCCGACACAGGCGACCAGGGCGTCGGGCAGGCGGCCGATTTGGGCCAGCGCCTGGACGCGCGCCTCGCGGCCGATGATACTCTGAAAGTCGCGCACGATGAGCGGGTAAGGATGTGGGCCGAGGGCCGAGCCGAGCAAGTAGTAGCTATCGCTGACCGTGCTGACCCAGTCGCGCATGGCCTCGTTGATGGCGTCCTTGAGGGTGCGACTGCCCGAGTCGACGCTGCGCACCTCTGCGCCCAGCAGCTTCATGCGGAAGACGTTGGGAGCCTGGCGGCGCATATCCTCCGTACCCATGTAGACCACGCAGTCCATGCCCAGTAGAGCGCACACCGTCGCCGTGGCGACACCGTGCTGGCCCGCGCCGGTTTCGGCGATAATGCGCCGCTTGCCCATCCGCTGCGCCAGGAGCGCCTGCCCCAGGGCGTTGTTGATCTTGTGGGCGCCGGTATGGGCCAGGTCCTCGCGCTTGAGATAGATGCGCGCGCCCCCCGCGTGGGCCGTCAGCTTTTCGGCGAAGTACAACGGGGTCGGACGGCCGACATAGGTCGTCTGCAACTCGTCGAGCCGCGCGCTGAAGGCGAGATCGCGGCGCGCCTCGCCGTAGGCGGCTTCCAATTCGGTGATGGCCGCCATGAGCGTCTCAGGCACGAAGCGTCCGCCATAGGGACCGTAGCGGCCGCGGCTGTCAGGTACTGTTTTGACGGGGGTTACATCCATGGTCGTCGCCCTTTCTCGCTCACACCCACCTGGAGTATGGCAGCCGTGCTGCCACATGCGGGAGCACGGCTCCCGCACTCCAAACCGGCCAATGCTACCCCTCCATGAACTCAGCCAGTTCCGGCTCGCCCTCGATGAAGGCAGCCGGAAGCCCCAGGCTCTGGCACCATGTCGCCAGCAAGGTCATGCCCGGCGCGCAGGTAGCGTAGATGGACGCGCCGATCAGGTCGATGTCCAGTTGCAGGGCGGCGAGCATGAAGTTCTGACTGCGCTGTTGCGCCGCCGGGTCGTCGATCTCGGTGTTTAGCATGCCGGTGACGAAAGCAGTGCAGCCGGCGTGCCATGCCGCCTGTAACGCGGCAACATCAGCGCCGTCGCCAGGCACGACGGCCACGCGAGTCACAACCGCCGAGCCGTGCCGCACGACCTGCGAGTTCTTGATGCCCAACTCTTGCTCGACGCGATAGATCAGGCTGGCGAAGTCGAAGGCGTTGCGAATGGCGGCATCGATGTGGGGCGGACCGTAGCAGCCGACCGTCCCGACCTCGGTATCCAGCTGACCCTCGATGCTGATGCCCAGGCGGCGGGCCAGGGCGCGCCAGGTGGATAACCGCTCACCGTAAGCCAGGGGCGCGTGGAGCACATACAGCGACAGGCCGCGCTCCGCAAAGGCCGCTACGCTCTCGGTGGGTAGCGCCTGGAAGCCCGCGCGCCCGTCGTAGGGTTGCGGGTAGTGGCTGATGAGCAGGCTACCCGGTAGAGCGCGGGCCGTGATACCGTCCAAGATGCCGGCGGTGGGGAACACCGCTGTGTACACCTCGCCCACCTCGTCCGACCCGCGCAGGAGCAGGCCGTTGCCTCGCTCGCGTAGTTCGGGCGATGCCGTTGCCGCCAGCCCCGCATTGAGGGCGTCGAGGGTTGGCCAGACATCGCGGTGGGCAGCGACGTTCAGGCTGGTCTCAAGCTGGGCGAGCAGGTCGTTCAGGCGCACGGGGCCTCGTGGGTGAGTGGTCTACGCGCTGGTGCGGCGGACGCGCTCGATGAAGGTCCGCACGAGGGCATGGTCCTTGTGGCCGGGTGACGTCTCGACGCCGCTGGATACGTCCACGCCCCACGGCTCGACCTCGGCGAGGGCGGCCTCGATCGTGTCTGGCGTCAGCCCGCCCGCCAGGAGGATTGGGTAGCGGGTCGCCAGCAGTCGCGCCGATTGCCAGTCGGTGCGCCGTCCCGTGCCGCCGAATTGCCAGGGGTGGTAGGCGTCCAGCAGAAACGACGGGCGCAGCGCCGTGGCAGGGTCGATGGGCGGCAGCACGTCGGCGTAGATGGCGGCCATCGGGTCGGTGTCGCCGCGACTGGGCGGGCGCAGCGCCTTGAAGGCGCGCGGCGCCAGCAGGCCGACTTCCAGCGGCGGCTCGCTGCCGTGCAATTGGGCCAGGTCCAGGCCCGCCGCGTCGAGGCTGGCCGCGACGCGCTGCCAGTCCTCATCAACGAAAACGCCCACGAAGCGCGGCGGGTGGCTGGTCGCGGCGCGCACGGTGTCGGTAATCGCGCGGACACGCTCCGGCGCGATGTAGCGCGGACTCTTATCGTAGAAGATGAAGCCGAGCAGGTCGGCTCCCGCCGCCGTCGCCGCCAGCGCATCCTCGCTATTGGTAATCCCGCAAATCTTGACCCGAGTCGGCATCAAACCCCCGCTAGTTCGCGGACCTTCGCGGCGGTGTCGGGGGCGGTGACGATGGCTTCGCCCACCAGCACGGCGTCAACGCCCGCCTCAGCCAGCGCGATCACGTCGGCCGCGCGATGAATACCGCTCTCGGCCACCAGTATTGTATCCGGCGGTATCAGGGGGCGCAAGCGGTGAGTGGTGGCCACGTCGACCTGGAAGGTGCGCAGGTCGCGGTTGTTGACGCCGACGACACGCGCGCCCGCCGCGAGCGCACGCTCGACTTCGGCCTCGTCGTGGACTTCGATCAGCGCCGTCATGCCCAGACTATGGGTCTGGCCGAGCAGATCCGCCAGCTCGCCTTGATCCAGGCAGGCAACGATGAGGAGCAGAGCGTCAGCCCCGTTGGCCCGCGCCTCCCACACCTGGTAGGGGCTGATGATGAAGTCCTTGCGCAGCAGTGGCACGGCGGGCTGGTCCCCTGTCGCCTGGGCGGCGCGGATGCCGCGCAGAGTGGCGAGGCTGCCCTGAAAGAATCGCTCGTCGGTCAGCACCGACAGGGCGCGCGCGCCGTTGGTCGCGTACACCTCGGCGAGGGCGAGCGGGTCGAAGTCGGCGCGCAGCAGCCCCTTGCTCGGTGACGCCTTTTTGAGTTCGGCGATGAGGCTGACGCCGGGTTGGGCCAGGGCCGCGGCGAAGTCGCGGGTTGGCCAGGCGTCGGTGGCGGCAGCGCGTAGCATCGCCAGGGGGGTGTGCCCCTGCCGCTCGGCGACCTCGACGCGCTTGTGAGCTACGATATCGTCAAGAATCATGGACCCTCACTTGGAGCGCGGGGACTGTGTTCCCGCCGCGGCAGCATGGCTGCCGCGCGCCAGGAAGACATTCAACTCGCCGCGTGGTCGCGGCTGAACTCGACGGCGCGGTCCAGGGTCTGGCGCGCTGCCCCGCTATCGATGACGGCGGCGGCAGCGGGGATGCCTTCCCGCAGGCTGGCTGCCCTACCCGCGGCGACCAGCGCGGCGGCGGCATTCAGCAGCACCACGTCGCGGCGCGGGCCACGCTCACCGTCCAGGACGGCCCGCGTCAGGGCCGCGTTTTCCTCGGCTGTGCCGCCCTTGAGGTCGCTGAGGTGGGCGCGCGCCAGCCCGAAATCGGCTCCATCCAGCGTACCCATGATAACCATATCGCCATCCTCGTCGAAGTAGGCAACCTGATTGACGCCGGTCGTCGATAGTTCATCCAGCCCGTCCGCGCCGTGGACGACGTAGGCAGCGCGACTGCCGAGGGACTTGAGGACATCCGCCAGGGGCTGGGTCATGGCATGGCTGTAGACGCCGATGACCTGGGTACGCGCGCCGGCCGGGTTGCACAGAGGACCGAGCAGGTTGAACACGGTGCGGATGCCCATCTCGCGGCGCGGGCCGATGGCGTGGCGCATGGCAGGGTGGAGCTTCGGCGCGAACAGAAAGCCGAAGCCGATGCTGTCGATGGAGTCGGCGACGCGCTCCGGCTCCAGGTCTAGATTCAGGCCCAGGGCTTGTAGCACGTCCGCGCTGCCCGACTGGCTGGATACCGAGCGGTTGCCATGCTTGGCGACGCCCAACCCCGCGCCCGCGACGACGAAGGCGGCGGTGGTGGAGATGTTGAAGGTTCCGCTACGGTCGCCGCCCGTGCCACAGGTGTCGATGAGGTCGGTGCGCCGGGGGCGCACGGGCAGGGCGAAGCGACGCATCGCGCGGGCACAGCCGGTGATCTCGTCCACGGTCTCGCCCTTGATGCGTAGCGCGGTCAGGAACGCGCCGATTTGGGCGGGCGTCGCATCACCGGCCATGATCTCGGTCATCACGGCGTCGGCCTCGGCGGTGGTCAGGTGCGCGCCGTCGACGAGAGTGACAATGGCGTCTTTGATGGTCATACTTGCCTTCGGGTGCTAGCTGGAGTGCGGCAGCCGTGCTGCCGCAGCGGGAGCATGGCTCCCGTACTCCAGGGCCGGTCGCAGCGCGAGGAAGTTGCGTAGGATGTCCTTGCCATTGGGCGTCAGGATGCTCTCCGGGTGGAACTGGACGCCCTCGACGGGGTAACGCTTGTGGCGTAGGCCCATCACTTCGCCCTCGGCCGTGAAGGCCGTCACTTCCAGGTCGTCGGGCAGCGGCTCCTCGACGATGAGGGAATGGTAGCGGGTCGCCTCGAAGGGGTTGGGCAGGCCCGCGAACAGTCCCTTGCCGTCGTGGTAGATCATCGACGTCTTGCCGTGCATCAGGCGCGGCGCGCGGGTCACGACGCCGCCGAAAACGTGGCCCATGCACTGATGGCCCAGGCACACACCCAGCACCGGGACCTGCGTATGGAAACGGTCAATGATGGCGTTGGATACGCCGCCGTCGGTCGGGTCGCCCGGCCCTGGCGAGATGACGAGGCCGGTCGGGTTGAGGGCGGCGACCTCCTCGACCGTCACCTGGTCGTTGCGGAACACCCGCAAGTCCGCGCCCAGCTCGCCCAGGTATTGCACCAAGTTGTAGGTGAAGGAGTCGTAGTTGTCAATCACGATGAGCATCAGAATCCTTCCTCCGCCGTGCTGATGGCGACGGCCAGCGCCTTAGCCTTGTTGACGCTCTCCTCGTACTCGTGGCTGGGTACGGAGTCGGCGACGATCCCCGCGCCCGCCTGGATGTAGGCCCGGCGGCCGCGCATGATGATGGTGCGAATGGTGATGCACGAGTCGAGGCTGCCGGTGTAGCCGAAGTAGCCGATGGCTCCGCCGTAGGGGCCGCGCCGCACGCCCTCTAGCTCCTCGATGATCTCCATCGCTCGCACTTTGGGCGCGCCGGACAGGGTGCCGGCCGGGAAGGTGGCGCGCACCAGGTCGAAGGCATCCTTGCCGCCCACCATCTGCCCGCGCACGCGGCTGACGATGTGCATCACGTGGGAGTAGCGCTCGATGACCATCAGGTCGGGGACGCGCACCGTTCCGTACTGGCAGACGCGGCCGAGGTCGTTGCGGCCCAGGTCAACCAGCATGACATGCTCGGCGCGCTCCTTGGGGTCGGCCAGGAGTTCCTCGGCCAGGGCGGCGTCCTCGGTCTCGGTTGTGCCGCGTCGCCGCGTGCCTGCGATGGGCCGCACCTCGGCCACGCCGTCCTCGACGCGGGTCATCATCTCCGGCGACGAGGCAATGACCTTCGTCTCACCCAGGTCGAGGAAGACCATGTAGGGCGAGGGGTTGAGCATGCGCAGGGCGCGATAGATGGCGAAGGGTTCGGCGTCGGTCTCGCGCTCGATCCGCTGCGACAGCACGACCTGGAAGATGTCGCCCGCCGCGATGTATTCCTTGGCTGCCTCGACCATGCCCTCGTACTTCTCGCGCGTCGTGTTGGAGGTCAGTGGGTAGGTCGTGCCTGTCGGGTCGACGATGGCCTCCGGCATCGGTTGGCGCAGTCGCTCGACGATGGTCTCAATGCGCTGCACCGCGTCGGCATAGGCCGCGCCGACCGGGTCGCCGTCGACGCTGGGGCGGTCCAGGTAGGCGTTGGCGACGACCAGCAGGCGGTGCTTGACGTGGTCGAAGATGACCAGGCTGTCGGTGAACAGGAAGTCACAGAGGGGCAGGTCGCGGTCGTCGATGGCGGTGTCGGGCACGCGCTCGAAGTAGCGCACCAGGTCGTAGCTCATGTAGCCGACCGCGCCGCCGACGAAGCGCGGCAGGCCGGGCAACTCTATCATCCTGGTGCGCGCCATGACCTGCTTGACGGCGGCCAGCGGGTCGCCCGCCGTGGCGATCGCTTCGTCGTGGCCGTTGGTCAGGCGCACGCCGTGGCCGTCGGCGACGAGACGGGCGGCGGGGTGGATGCCGAGGAAGGAGTAGCGGGCAATCTGCTCGCCGCCCTCGACGGACTCCAGCAGGAAGGACGCGCCGTCGCCGCGCAACTTGAGGTAGACGGAGACTGGCGTTTCCAGGTCGGCGGGCAACTCGCAGTAGACGGGGAGGACGTTCCCCCGGTCGGCCAGGGCACGCGCCTCATCGAGGGAGGGTCGGAAGCGTAGCGGGCGGTGAGCGCGCGGCTCGGCGGTTTGAACAACGGGTGTCGTCAGCATGATGTGTCCCTCCTGATGGAAATGCAAAAAGCCCCCGTCCCTGGAAGGGACGAGGGCCGCTCAGGCTCCCGTGGTGCCACCCCTGTTAGGCGTCCGCTGTACAAAAAAGCCCCGTCGCGAAGACGGGACAATTGTCCAGGGCCAGCCTCACTCATTGCAGGTACGGGGCGACCACGCCCGATACCCTCGGCCTTGATAACGGTGGCGTCTCCGGCGGTGACTACTGAGCGCAGGCGCGCTGTTCGGGCCGCGGCTCCCAGGCCCATTCACCCTCAGCGTCGGCGTCGCCTTCACACCCAGCGGCGACTCTCTGAAGCCTCGTTTTGGGGGCTACTCTTCCTGATCTCAGCCTGTGCGATGTTGGGGGCAGTATAGCGCAGAACCAGCGGCTTGTCAAGGGGCAAGCCGCTGGTTTATTCTTGATGTCCAGAAAGTTAACCCCTAACGGCCACTGGCCGCGATGCCTCCGCACATGACCAGGACGAGGGCAATTGTAGCGAGCGCCCAGACGATGTTGAACCAGAACAGCGCGCCAATGCAGCCAGCGCCAGATGGGCTTGCTCCAGCGAGAGAAGTCGTCTTCTTCACATCGTTGCGCAAGATCCAGGTGTAGATGAACCCGATGGGCCAGAACACTAAAGTCAGGATGAGGGCAAGGATGGCATTCCCCGTGAAGCCACGATTTTGGGCGCCCGCGCGCGCCATCGCCGTCTGCATGTCCAGGGCTGTCGGCTGAGCAGGGGGTGTTGTCGCCAGGGCAGGACTTACGCTGGCTGGGGCTGGGGTCGCCGGCGGCTCCAGCGCCGAGGCAGGGCCGGCGTTCGCCGGGGCTGAGGTCGCCGGGGGCTCCACGTCCGGACCAGGGCTAGCGCTTGCTGGGGACGGGGGCGCGGGCTTGTCTGCCTCAGGCTCAGCGGTGGAGGGCTGCTCTTCTATGGGTGGCAGAGAAGGTGTTGAATCGTCCATGATAGCCTCCTAGACAGTGATGGTGGCATTCTGGGGGACACGGACAGCATATCATGAGAATGCCGGGCGGCTGGTGAACCTTTGGCCACCGATCAGAGAGAAGCCGCCACTTTACATCGTGTTTACACTCTGGTGACCCAGGGCTAACATCAATGCTCTACATTTCTGCTATAATGGGCCTTACTTGAGCGTATGCGGTATGCGGTTCAATCGACAAGGAGACCCAGGCATGACGCAGGACATGACACGCCGACGTTTCTTGCAGGTCAGCGCGCTGGCGGCGGTGGCTGTGGCGGGCCTGGCGGAGAGCGCGCCGACCGGCGCGGCCGCCCCCGACCTGGGCACAGTCGCGGCCTTCCCGTGGCGGGCGTCGCAGGCGGCCGCGCCCAGCCTGCCGATTCACGCCCTAAGCCGCCTCGCCTACGGCCACACCCAGGCCGATCTGGACGCTATCCGCGCGGGGACCCTGGACATTGATGCCTGGTTCAACCAGCAGCTAGCGCCCGACGCGACGGAGAACCAGGCCCTCACCGACCGGCTGGCGGGTTTCGAGTCCCTCGGCAAGGACATCACCCAACTCATCACCGACTACCCCGCGCCGATGGCCGGTGTGACGGGGCCGACCGTCAACAACGTCGTCATCCCTGAGCTGCTGCGCGCCACTATCCTGCGCAAGGTATACAGCAAGTGGCAGCTGCGCGAGGTCATGATCGACTTTTGGACCGACCACTTCAACATCTACCTGTACGACGATCTGCAACGCTGGGGCAAGCTCGTCGACGACCGGGAGGTGATTCGCGCCAACGCCCTGGGCAACTTCCACAGCATGTTGCGGGCCAGCGCGGCCAGCCCGGCCATGATCACCTACCTGGATAACAACACCAACCGTCGCCAGGCCCCCAACGAGAACTATGCCCGCGAGGTCATGGAACTGCACACCCTGAGCGTCAACGGCCCCTATAACCAGAGCGACGTGCAGGCCCTGGCCCGCTGCTTCACTGGCTGGACGGTCTACCCGATGCGGCAGGCGGGGCAGCCCCACCCGCAGGCGGGGCAGTTCCGCTTCAACCCGAACGACCACGACACCGCCAACAAGACCCTGCTTGGCCGCACCATCATCGGCAAGACGGGCGCGGCGGGCATCCAGGAAGCCGAGGAGGTGCTGGGCTATCTGGCCGCCCATCCGGCGACAGCGCGCTTCATTGCCACCAAGCTGGTGCGCAAGCTCGTCGCCGACGATCCGCCCCAGGCTCTGGTCGACCGCGTGGCCGACACGTTCCTGGCAGCGGCGGATGCGCCGGACCAGATTGCCCAGCTCGTGCGCCTCATCTACACCTCCGACGAGTTCCGTCAGTCGGCGGGCCAGAAGACGAAGCGGCCGTTGGACTTCGTGGTGGCAGCGGCGCGCGCCCTGGGCACGGAAATCTCGGCGGCCAGCGGCCAGACGCGCGGCCTCGACAACCTCTACAACGCGGTGCGCCCGATGGGCCAGCCGCTCTACGGGCGCGTGTTCCCTGACGGCTATGCCGACGTGGGCATCGAGTGGGTCAACACGAATGCCCTGCTATCGCGCTGGAACCTGGGCCTCAATCTGGCCAAGAACCGCCTCGGTCAGCAGGGGATGGTCAGCCTGGGGCCGTGGGTCGATAGCCTGACCAACAAGACGGCGGCGGGCCTGGTGGATGCCCTGATCGATCGCGTGCTGGGCTACGCCATCGATAGCGCCGACCGCGACGCCCTGATTGACTACGCCTCGACGGGGCGAGGGGCGGCGACGCCTATCGACACCGCCATGCGCAACCAGAAGGCCCCCGACGTGGCGGCCCTGTTGATCGCCTCGCCCTACTTCCAGGCGCGGTAGAGTGACATAAGGAGTAGCCCATGTCTCTTCCCTCTCGACGCGCGTTTCTGTCGGATAGCCTCAAGTCAGCCATTGTCGCCGTCGGTGGCCTGGCGTGGCCGTCGTGGATGCCGCGCGTGGCCTTTGGGCCGCCAGATCGCTCGCCACGCGGGGATACGCTGGTGGTCATCTTCCTGCGCGGCGCGCATGATGGCCTGAACATCATCGTGCCACATGCCGCGCCCGGCGCGGACCAGTACTACGCCAAGCGGCCGCGCATCGCCATCGCCCAGCCGGATGCGAGCAACCCCGCCTCGGTCATAGACCTTGATGGGCAGTTCGGCCTGAACCCTGTGCTGCGCCCACTGAAGGAAATCTGGGACGAGGGCCAGCTCGGCGTCGTGCATGCTGTCGGTTCGCCTGACCCAACCCACTCCCATTTCGATGCCATGGACTACATGGAGCGCGGCACGCCGGGCGAGAAGCAGCTTCAGACGGGCTGGCTGGCCCGCCACTTGCAGACCCTCGCCAACGAGAACCACTCGCCGTTCCGCGCGGTGGGCATGGGTAGCGTCGTCCAGGCCGCGTTGCGTGGTCCTGTGCCCGCCCTGGCTCTGGAGAGCATCGCCCAATTCCACCTGGACCCCAATCGGGCGTCGTCCGACATCGCTCGCTTCCAGGCGACTGTAGCGTCGATGTACCAGGGCAGTGGCTTCGTCGAGGCCCAGGGGACGGAGGTCTTCGAGGCGATGTCGATCCTCGATAAAGTCACCGCCGGCGGGGCGTATCAGCCTGCCAACGGCGCGCAGTACCCCAATTCGGCATTTGGCAACGCGCTGAAGACCATTGCCCAGCTCATCAAGAGCGACGTGGGGCTGGAGGTCGCCTGTGTCGACAAGGGCGGCTGGGATACCCACGCGGGCCAGGGGACGACGGATCCCAGCCAGGGGAACAACACCCTGCCCGCGCTGCTGAATGACCTCCAGGCGGGGCTGTACGCCCTCTACACCGACCTCGCGGACCGCATGGGCAATATCACCGTCATCACGATGTCGGAGTTTGGGCGGCGACTGGCCGACAACGCCTCCAATGGGACCGACCACGGTCACGGCAATGTGATGTTCGTGATGGGCGGCGGCGTGGTTGGCGGCAAGGTTCACGGCGACTGGCCCGGTCTGGCCCCAGAGAAGCTCTACGGCCCCGGCGATCTGGCGATTACGACGGATTTCCGCGACGTGCTGGGCGAGATTCTCAAGCTGCGCGTCGGCAACCACATGCTCGATCAGGTGTTCCCCAACTATACTGACTACAACTTCCGGGGCGTGGTCAAGCCGCGCCAGCGACCCTTCCGCGCCAGCCTGGACGGCTTTATGGCGGCGGCCCGGTAGCGGCTAGCAGATGGCGGCTGATGGATAGCGGCTGGCGGCTGGCGGCTGGCCCATGGCCGAGAGCAGGCAAGGCTCGGCTATGCTCGGCTATCCGCCCGCTAGCTGCTGACTTGCGATGTGTGGTATAATTGTTGGTAGTTGGCGCAGGCAATGGCGCGCGCTGGAAGTGGAAGGAGAAACCATGTTCGGGATTCAACCGCTTCACATTCTCATCATCGTGATAGTTGCCTTCTTGATTTTTGGACCCAAGCGGCTGCCAGAGCTGGGCCGTTCGTTGGGAGAGGCTATTAACGAGTTCAAGTCGGCGGGCCGTGAGTTGACGGATGCGGTCAGCGGCGAGCCGCAAGCCCCGCCGCCCACGATCGCGCCCCCGGCGCAGCCACCCATTGCTACGACCGACAACGGCGTGGCCGCTGAGCCGACCGACGCGCCTAAGAGCTAGTCGAACATGGCGGGCAATGAAGCGCGGATGACGATCATCGAGCACCTCGATGAGCTGCGGTCGCGGCTCATCAAGTGCATCATCGCGATTCTTGTCGCCACGGTCATCTGCTACATCTTCAGCAACCAGATTTTGGAGTGGCTTCGCGCGCCGGCGAGCGAATACATCGACAAGTTCGTAGTCTTCGGCCCGATGGATGGCTTCGTCGTGCGCTGGAAAGTCGCCCTGTACGGCGGCATCGTCCTGGCCGCGCCCTTCCTGGCGTGGCAGGCCATCATGTTCATCATGCCCGGCCTGACGGACCACGAACGCAAGTTCATGATTCCGGGCTTGCTCGCCATGGTGGGCCTGTTCCTGTTTGGCACGTTCCTGGGCTATCTGAGCCTGCCGGCGACGTTCCACGTTCTCATCGGCATGATGGGCTCGGAACTGGAATACTTGCCGACCGCGAACTCGTATGTCTCCCTGGTGGTGTTCCTGTTGCTGGCGTGGGGGCTGGCCTTCGAGACACCGGTGGTCATCCTCGCCCTGGTACACCTGGGCCTGCTCACGCCGCAGACGCTGCGCAAGCAGCGCCGCGTCGCCTACTTCGTGATGTTCGTCTTCGCCGAGATTATCACGCCGGTGGCCGACCCCATCGTCGCGCCGATGATGATCATGGCGCCCATGGTGGCCCTGTTCGAGATCAGTATCCGCCTCGCTGACCGCATCTACGCCCGCCAGCAGGCGGAGGCGGCGCTGCCCACCACGAGTGGCTAGGTTTGCCTGACTGCTGATATGGCTGGTGTCAGTAACGGATGTGTTGAGCGTGGCGCGTGAGCCAGTTAGAGAGTTCTCACGCACCACGTTTCACGCGGGCCGAGGCAATCCGCCGTCTCACCGACAAAGACTCTATTCTCTATGGCATCCTCCCGCTTCATCGCTATTGAAGGCCCCATCGGCGTTGGTAAAACCACCCTGACGCGCCTGCTCCAACCCCACTTCAATGCCACAGTTCTCCTCGAAGTCTTCGAGGAGAACCCCTTTCTGGCAGCCTTCTATGCCGACCGCGCCCGCTACGCCTTTCAGACGCAGTTGTTCTTCCTCCTCAGCCGCTACCACCACCAGAAAACGGAGGTGCCGCGCGGCCTGGCCGAGGGACACCTGGTCAGCGACTATATCTTCGCCAAGGATCGCCTGTTCGCGGACCTGAACCTTGGGGGGGATGAGCTGGCGCTGTACGAGAACGTCCATCACGCGCTCGCTGAGCAGATTCGCGTTCCCGACGTGGTGGTCTATCTGCGCGCCGACCTGGACACGCTCATGGAGCGCATCGCCTTTCGCGATCGCCCCTACGAGCGCAACATGGACCCGGCCTACATTGCGCGGCTGTCAGTGGCCTACGAACGTTTCTTTGAGCATTACCAGGCCTGCCCCGTGGTGACAGTGGACACGGGAGTGCGCCACTTTCCCGCCGACCCCCACGCCGTCAGCGAGGTCGCTGCCCTCGTTCGAGCTGCGCTGAGGGAGGGACTGTATCAGGCAAAGCTGCCGCTGGGGTGACGCGGGGCGACAGATCAGAGATTGGCGAGTGGCAGCCTGACTTCCCCCAACCTCTACTCCCCAATGCCTAATCTCAAATCTCGAGTCTGCCCCTCCCCTTGGCGGACCGTCGCCGCCGCCTCGCGCAGCGCGGCATGGTAGACCGCGTTACGATAGACGCGCGCCATCTCGTCGCGCAGCAGGTCAGCGTCATCCAGCTCTGGCATCTCCACGATACGTGATCCCAGGAGCGCGTTACCCGCGACAGCCTCCGCCTTCAGGCACAGCCGATCCTCCATCCGCTGCACGGTGAAGGTGGCCGGCGTTGGGCCATGCGTGGCGAGCCGGACGCCCGTAATAGCGCCGGGTAGGTCGGCGAAGGCTGAGTCGGCCACCAGGCTCACCTGAATCGAGCGCGCGCCATGGCGATAGCTGATTCTCCAGCTACCGCCGCTTCTCGCCACGTCCTCCAACTCCCACCGCAGCCGACTGGCGAGCCAGCCAATGAACAACAGCGGCCGGACCGGCGCACCGTCCGCCCCGTAGAAGACGTGGACCTGATCGATGCGATTCAGGAGCGGCCGCGTCAGCGGAACGTCGAAGAATTGGGCCGCCATCTGCCGCCAGGGGGTGAGGCGCGCCCAGTTGAGGTCACCCAGGCCTTCCCAGCGGCCCCCCTCGCTCGACAGGCGAGCCAGGTGGCTCAGATCGGCGAGGCCGTCGACCGAGCGCCCCGTATCGACGATCACGCGGTCGGCCAGCGTCGCCAGCCGCGCGAACGACGGATCCTGCCACGGCGGCGCGCCTGCCCACCACAGGATGGTAGGCACTGAGGAGACGAGCAGGGACAGCGCCAGTTCGGGCAGATAGGCGGCCGGGCGCCCTCTGGCCTCGATGGCGACATACTCGGCATAGACGGGTCGCCGGGCGTGCACGCGCAGCGCGGCGACCTCGGCTTCCAGCGTATCCTCCTCAGCCGCGCCGCCTTCGAGGACGATCACGCGGCCGGGGTGGCTGTCGACCACGCTGGCAAGGGTCGCGGTCAGGTCTCCGACAGGACCACGGGGAATGACCACCAGATTGTGTACCGACGCGGCCAGCGTAGCGGGGCTGTCGGCCTGGCCGACCATGCTCCGCCGCAGGGCAGCCAATTCATCTTCCACGTCGGCGGGCGTCACGCGCCGATTCTCTTCCAGCATCGCCAGGCTCCTCTCCGTGGCCTACAAGCGTCGCCAGCGCCGCCCGCTCGCCTCGATGAAGGCATCGGCCCCCGCCGGCCCCCAGCTTCCCGACGGATAGCCTTCGGGCGCGGGCGCGTGCTGCCAGCCGTCCAGAATCGGCTGGATGATGTTCCACTGCGCCTCAACCTCGTCGGCGCGGGTGAACAGTGTCGCGTCGCCCAGCAGCGCATCAAGGATGAGACGCTCATAGGCCTCTGGCTGCTGTTCGGCGAAGGTTGCGCCGTAGCGGAAATCCATGTACACCGGCCGCATCCACATCGCCTGACCCGGTACCTTGGCCTCGAAGCGAATGCTCACGCCTTCGTCCGGCTGAATATTGATGACGAGCAGGTTGGGGCGCACGCTGCCGAGGCTGGTGGTGGGAAACAGGATCAGGGGTGGCGAGCGAAACTCAATGGCGATCTCCGTGGCGCGCTTGGGCAGGCGCTTGCCGGTGCGCAGGTAGAAGGGCACGCCCGCCCAGCGCCACGTATCGAGTTCCAGCCGCATTGCCACATAGGTCTCGGTCGTCGAATCGGGCCGGACGCCATGCTCCTCGCGATAGCCAGGCGCTGGCTCGCCGCCGATGATGCCGGCTGTGTATTGGCCGCGCACGGTCTGGCGCGCGGCCTCGACCGGTCCAGGGGTCTGCACCGACAGCAGGACTTTCAGCTTCTCGTCGCGCACCTGGCGTGCGTCGAAGGCGATGGGTGGCTCCATCGCCGTCAGCGACAGGAGCTGCAGGCCGTGGTTCTGGATGATGTCGCGCAGCGCGCCCGCCTCGTCGTAGTAGCCGCCGCGCCCCTCGACGCCGACCTGCTCAGCAACGGTGATCTGAATCTGATCGACATAACGGCGGTCCCAGATCGGCTCGAAGATGGTATTGGCGAAGCGCAGGACGAGGAGGTTCTGGACCGTCTCCTTGCCGAGGTAGTGGTCAATGCGGAATACCTCGTCCTCGCTGAAGACGCGCAGCAGATGGCCGTTCAATTCGCGTGACGAGTCGATGTCGTAGCCGAAAGGCTTCTCGACGATGATGCGTCGCCAGCCGTCGCTCGGGTCCGCCAACCCCGCGTGGTCCAGGCCATCGATGATTTCGCCCGCGACGCTGGGTGGCGTGGAGAGGTAGAAGAGCCGGTTGCCCCCCGTTCCAAACCGCACGTCCAGCTCGGCAAGCCGGGCGCTAAGCGCCTCATACGACGGCGTGTCGTCGTAGGCCCTGAGCGGCAGATAGAACAGGCGGTTGGCGAAGCTCTCCCAGACGACCGGAGTCGGGTCGCCGCTACGTGAGTGCTCGACCACCGCCGCGTGCATCTTGTCGCGGAAGGCCGCGTCGTCCATCTCGGTGCGCGCCACGCCGACGACGGCGAACTGGGCCGGTAGCAAGCCTTCCCGCGTCAGGTTGTAGAGGGCTGGCATGAGCTTGCGTTGGGTCAGGTCGCCCGACGCGCCGAAGATGACCATGATGGCCGGCTCCGGTGTGCGGGTGAGGCGCAGGCCTGCCAGGAGCGGGTTCTCATCCACGGTTGTGAGGTGGGCTTTGTCCATGCTTCCTCTTAGCGCGAAGGCTTCCCTAGATTGTAGCCTTCGCAGCGCACGGGGCCAAGTGGGCGAGTCATGCCCGTCGTGCGGTCGTTACGGTGAATAGGCCGAGCGGCTCCATTCGCGTGCGGGGATCGACGAAGCCTGCCTCGGCCGCCCAGGTCGCTACCATCTCGGCGGCGCGCAGCTTCATCAGCCACGGCTCGCCGTAGCGGTTGTTGCACACGTGGGCGATCATCTCCAACTGGGGATGCTGCACCTGGGTGGTGAAGATGAGCGTGCTGCCGGGCCGCAGCGCGCCGGCGATGAGCCGCAGCGAGCGGCGCACCTGCTCGTCGCTGAGCAGAATCTCGTAGAAGCCCGATACGATAGCGACGTTGGGCGTGGGATTGAGGGCGGCAAAGGCAGCCGGGTCGAGGGCGTCGGCGCGAACATAGCGCACCCGCGAGGCCAGCGCCGCGCCCCGCTGTCGACCGCGCGCCAGGCCAGCCGTGTCCAGGTCGCGGCACTCGGCTGACAGGTCATCGCCGCCGTCGTCGGCAAACACTTCCAGGAGATAGTCGGCCGGGCCGGCCGCCACGTCGAGGATATGGGTGGCCTGACCGGCGACGCGGTTGGCGGCGATAGCCTCGCGCAGCGCGTCTTGCAACTGCCGCTTGCGCCCGCGCAGCCCGCGACATCCGATCTGCTGAAGGTACATCCAGTCGGCCAGCCAGCCGATGCTCCAGCGCCCGCTCGGCTGATTGCGATAGATGTACTCCATTGACTCGCCGGAGTCGAAGCCGCGCTCCAGCCCCAGGGCGATGCCGTCGCTGGTGCGTCCGACGCTGTGCAGTATGCCGCGCAGGGCGGCCCATTTCCAATCCGTGTAGTACAGGCTGTCCATGATCGTCTCCTTGCGGTGGCCCACGGGTTACATGTGTCCAGTACACCACCACCGAACCGCCAAAGACAGCCCGCCGACCGCCAGAAACCGCCAGGTCCCGGGCCAATGATGTTATGCTTTGTCGTTGGCGGCGCACTCCGCCTCGGCGAGGGAGCGGGCCACGCCGCGCAGCGCCTGCCGCCGGGTGCGGTTGTAAGTCCCCTCACTCAGTAGCAGGCGGTTCATCGTGTCCCGCGTCGGAATGTCGTCGACGTAGCTTTCCTTGAGCACCAGGTAGGCATGCCACTCGCGGCGGCCGGCGACCGTGTCGCCCTTCGGCTCAGCGCCTGAGGGCCGCAACCGTTCGAGGTGGCGCAGCAGCACGTCCCGCAGCGCCTGGCCACGATCGATGACGGTGGGCAGCCCGTCGGCCCGACTGGCCGCGGCCGCGGTGACGATTGCCAGGCGCGCCAGGGCGTGCGCGCCGAGGTAGGGGAAGTCGTACAGGTGGCGCAGCGCATCCTCCACCTCGCGCGCCGAGAATGGCTCAGGGCCGGTCGGTGGCGCCGTTGCCATCATGGCCTGCACCTGCTGGTGTAACTCACGGTCACGGGCTTGCAGGGTCTCGACCTGGGTGGTCAGGGACACCGCCGCCGCTTCCGACTCCTGGGCGGCGTGGACCGCCGCCGCCATGCGATCGGCGACATCGGCCAGCTCACCCAGGGCGCCCCGGCTGTAGCCCCCCGCGCGTGGCCCGACGGCAATGAAGCCCAGCGTCTCACCGCTCCAGACCAGGGGCGCGATGGCTGCCATATCCGGTAGCGCACTGGGCGGGGCGGTCAGCGCTTCCGCGTCATCGGGCAGGGCGAACTGGGCCACCTCGCGGCCAGGCGCACCGGCGCGCACACTGGCGACGACACGCAGGCTGCCGTCGCGGCGTAGCGCCACCAGGCCCCGATCGGCGCCCAGGTCGGCACAGGCTGCCGCCAGCGCCTCGCGCAACGCCCCCCCGACCTCGTCGGTTCCGGTCTCGCGGGCGAGGGTCCGCAGGCGGTCGCGCAGTTCGACCGACGACTTGCGGTAGAAGAGGCGGTCCAGGCGGCTACGGAAGCCATCGTAGAGGGTATGTGAGACGATAACGAGCATGATGACGGGCACGAGGGCGGCCAGCGGGATGGCGTAGGCCTCGAAGAATAGGCCGATGACGAGCACGTAGACGCCCACAATGGCGGCGATCACGGCGGCCATGTAGCCGAGGTCGCCGCCGGTAGACCGACCGTCCAGGAGGGCGTTGTAGCGGGCCACACCGTAGCCCAGCACCACGATGGCGACGGCGAGCAGCGTATCCCCCACCACTACAGGAGCGGCGAGGCGGAACAGGTAGATGAGAGTCAGGTACACCGCACCGATCACGGCGATAGCTGTCGCCCAGAAGATGACGGTGAGCTGGGCCTGGTGGAGGCGGGGGCCGCGGTGTCTGGCGCGCTGCAGGGTCCACAGCGCGAGCAGCCCGTACGCTGTCAGGAATACGGCAAGCGCGGCGTAGAGTGGCCCTGCGCCGGCGGCTGCGCCTGTCGTGGCAGGGAATGCGCCGGGGCCACGGAAGACGAGATCAGTGGCGACCATCAAGCCCAGGAACATGAGGCTGGCCAGGTAGCCGAGCGGGACCAGCCAGCGCCGACCGGGGGCAGCGGGGTAGAATTGGGTGGACAGATGGTACCAGAGCGGCGCGACGAGTATCGCGCTCCAGCCGCCAAGCAGGGTTATCGCCGGGTAGCCGATGAAGTTGAGGTTGATCAACCGATTGAGGAAATAGCCGACCAGCGACCATGAGGCGCCCGCCGCCAGCCAGGCGGTGGCTCGCCGGCTGCGCGTGACGAGATAGACGCCCAGCCAGAGGGCCACGCTCAGGGCGATGAGGTCGACGGTTGAGTTGAAGCCCACCATAGAGTCATTATACCATAACCGGGCTTGCTGCGAGTTATACTTGCCCGGCCCTCCACTCCTGGAGTATAATCCCCGATAATCGAATGTCACCGCCGTTAGGGAGCCACCAGTGGGAATGCCAGGGAAGCAGAATTGGACGTTGGATCAGTTGGAGCGCGATGGGATGGCCTGGCCGCCGGGGCCGTGGGAGAAGCTGCCGGGCCACACCGTTGAGGCGGCTGCCACGCCGGTGGCCGACGCCGCGTCAACCGACGTGGCCGGCGAGGGAGCGCCGCCCGCCGCCAGTCGCTGGGCGGGGGTGGGGTCGGTCGCCCGTGAGATCATCGAGACGTTGGTCTTGACGGCGGCCATCTTCTTCCTCATTCGCATCCCCTTCCAGAATTTCCGCATCGAAGGCTTCAGTATGGAGCCGACGCTGCATACCGGCCAGTTCATTATCGTCAACCGCGCCCTGTATCGCTGGTTCTCGGAACCGCAGCGGGGCGACATCGTGGTGCTCAAGCCGACCAACAACCCCGACCGCGACTACATCAAGCGCGTGATTGGCTTGCCGGGCGAGACGGTCGAGGTGAAGTCGGGGCGCGTGTACATCAACAACAAGCCTCTGGCCGAGGAGTACTTGCAGCGTCTGGGCAGCTATACGCGGCCGCCAGTGACGCTTGGCCCTGAGGAATACTACGTCCTCGGCGACAACCGTGACAACTCGAACGACTCCCACAACTGGGGCGCGCTGCCCAAGGATAACATCGAGGGCAAGGCGTGGGTTGTCTACTGGCCGTTCAAGGATTGGGGCATGGTCCCCAACTACACCTTCCCGCCGGGCATGCCGTAACCTCGCTGCGAATCGGATGGAGCCATCCTCATGAACCAGGCTGATGAGGCGCGCCTGGCGCGCAACGCGGCCCGCGAAGCGCGCGGTCGGGCGGCGGCCCTGGCGGTCACCGCTTATGACCCCTCGACTGCGGGTGGTCGTGCGCCCGACATTGCCGCGCTGATCGACCATACTCTGCTCAAGCCTGATAGTACGGCGGCGCAGATTCGCGCCGTGTGTGGCGAGGCCCGTGAGTACGGCTTCGCGACGGTGTGCGTCAACGCGATGTGGGTCGGGCTGTGCCACACCGAGCTGGCGGGCAGCGGTGTGGGTATTACCGCCGTGGTTGGCTTCCCCCTCGGCGCGACGACCACCGCCAGCAAGGTCTTCGAGGCCCAGCAGGCCATCGACGCCGGGGCGGATGAGATCGACATGGTGATCGCCGTTGGGGCGTTCAAGGGCGGCGACGACGAGACGGTCCGCCGCGACATTGAGGCCGTGGCCGAGGCCTGCCACGCGCGGGGCGCGCTGCTCAAGGTTATCCTGGAGACGGTCTTTCTTACCGATGAGGAGAAGGTCCGCGCGTCACGGCTGGCCGTCGCGGCGGGCGCTGACTACGTGAAGACCTCCACCGGCTTCAGCGGCGGCGGGGCGACCCCGGCCGACGTGGCGCTGATGCGCCAGGCGGTCGGCCCCGCGCCGGGTGTCAAGGCGGCGGGCGGCGTCAAGACCTTCGCCGACGCCCAGGCGATGGCGCACGCGGGCGCGACTCGCATCGGCGCGAGCGCTGGTGTCAAGGTGGTGCGCGAGCTGCAGGGCGAGCAGCGGGCCGACCCCGGAGTGGGTTACTGACATATGGCAGCTAGGGAAAAGTCGAGTTTCTCTAGCGCACCGATTGGGCTGCTACCCCGTCGATACCCCGAAGGACAGATGCATGGACCCCCGCTACGATCAACTGGCTGACATCCTGGTCAACTATAGTGTCGCCGTGAAGCCCGGCGAGAACCTGCTTATCGCCATGGGCGAGCCTGAGGCGATGCCTCTGGTGTCCGCCACCTATCGCGCGGGCATCAAGGCCGGGGCGAATGTGGAGGTCAGTTTCGCCTCGATGGAGTTCCAGTACGATCTGCTCAAGTACGGCTCAGACGAGCAGATCGCCTTGACGCCCGCCGTCACCCGCTGGGGCGTCGAGTGGGCCGATGCCTGGATTGGGCTGAGCGCGGTCAAGAACCCCTTCGCCCTGGCGGGGCTGTCGGCCGAGCGCCGCGCCAGACGCTCGGCGGTGCTGACGGAGCTGGCTTTCTACCGCGTCCAGCAGACGCGCTGGGTTGGTACGCGCGTTCCGACGGAGGCTTTCGCCCAGAGCGCATCGATGCCGTACCGGGAGGCGGTGGACTTCTTCTTCAATGCCACTATCCAGGACTGGCCGGCGGTCTCAGCCAGATGGGATCGGGTGTGCGATGTCTTCCAGGCGCATGACCAGGTGCGCCTGGTGGGCCGCGATACCGACCTGACCTTCGCCACCGGCGGCCGTACCTACGTCCAGTGTCGCGGTGAGAACAACATCCCCGATGGCGAGTTCTTCACCGCACCCGTCGAGCACAGCGCCAACGGTGTCATTACCTTCGACTTCCCCGGCATCATGCAGGGGCAGCCCATCGATGGCATCCGCCTGGTGTTCAAGGACGGTCAGGTGGTCGAGGCTACGTCGCGCACGCACCAGGACCTGTTGCTCAGAGTGCTTGAGACGGACACAGGGGCGCGCTACATCGGCGAGTTCGGCGTGGGCTGGAACTATGGCATCGACCGCTTCGTCTACGAGACCCTGTTCGACGAGAAGATGGGCGGCACGATTCATCTGGCCCTGGGCCAGTCCTACAAGGAGAATGGCGGACATAACGACTCGGCCATTCACTGGGACATCGTCAAGGATCTGCGCAGCGAAGGCGCTATCTACCTGGACGGCGAACTGGCCATGGAAAACGGAAAGTTTCTGGTGTAGCCGCCCATGGGGTACTTTCGTTTTGGGCGGCGCATCCAGCTAGGCCCCGGTTTCTACGTCAATCTCAGCAAGAGCGGCATCAGCTGGACGGTGAGTCCGGGGCCGTTGAGCATCAACTTCGGCAAGCGTGGTCGGCGCATCACCGTTGACCTGCCGGGCCGGGGTGTTTCTTATATCATCAATCAACCCAAGAAGCCCGCGCGGGCGCGGACCGTCGTCGACGAACCCCCCGATTCGTCCGTTCCATCCCCCGAACAGACTGCGCCACCACCTGTCCCATCGCCGGGCTTCTTTGCCTCGGCAACCGAGAAGCGCTTCGCCCAGGGCCTGCGCGCGCTGCTGGAAGGCGACGCGGCGCTGGCGGCCGAGCGTTTCCAGGCGGCGGCGGCGGTCGATGGCGACGACCGCCGCGTGTCGGACGACATGCTGGCCGGTATCGCGCTGCTGCAACTGGGCAACCCCGAGGCGGCCATCCCCTACCTAGAAAAGGTGGTCGCCGCGGAGACGGACCTCCCCGACGAGATGATGACCAAGTATGCGGCGCAGGTGCGTGTGCCGGCCGAGATCTCGCCCCACGTGGTCGTCAACATGCCCATGTCCACCATCGGGGCCACCCTTTTGCTGGCCGAGGCGTACCAGTACACTGGGGACATGTTCGGCGCGACGGGGGTGCTGGAGGCGCTCCTCGATGAAGCGCCGACTCTCCCGGTGCTGCGGCTGGCCCTTGCGGAGCTGTACTACTGTCAGGGGCTGGACGATGCCGTCGTGCAGATCACCGATGGCATGACGACGGACGATCACGTGAGCTACGCGGCGTTGATGTATCGTGCGCTGGCCCTGCTGGCCCAGGGGCGTGTCGATGCCGCGCTGGACGTGGCGAACAATCTGTTACGCGACCGGCGCAAACGCCCATCGGGTCTGATTCACCACGCCTTGTTTGCCCGTGGCATGATCTACGACGCGAAGGGTCAGAAGGCGAAAGCACGCCAGGACTTTGAGCGTATCTACGCGCAAGATTCGACGTATCCCGGCCTGCGCGAGTGGCTGAGCAACGAGGAGGCCTGAGCGTGGAAATCGCGCCCGGCGTGCACCTGATCTCGACGGCGATGGTGAACCTGTATGTGGTGGAGACAACCGACGGCCCGATGCTGGTCGATACCGGCATGTCGAGAGATACGTCGCGCCTGACAACGCGCTTGGCGGAGATGGGGTTCGATCTGTCACAGCTGTGCGCCATATTCCTGACCCACGGCGACATGGACCACGTTGGTGGGGCCGCCGCCTTCAGGCGGGCCAGTGGTGCGCCCATCCTCGCCCATGCGGCGGATCTCGATTTCATCGCGGGGCGCGCCCAGCGCCCGACGGGCACGGGGCCGGTGGCGGCCATCTTTGGCCCTCTCACGCAGCCTATCATGCGCACGCGCTGGATCAAAGCGCCGCCGGCGACCGTCGACCGATTTGTGGTCGATGGCGAAACAGTCGCCGATGGCTGGCGGGTGGTTCATCTACCCGGCCACACACCGGGCCTGGTGGGGTTGTATCACCCGGCGCGGCGCGTGCTGCTGGCCGGCGACGCGGTGTCCAACCTGGGTCGGCTCCGCCTGCCGCCTGCTTTCCTGACGATGGATACCCCGGCGGCGAAAGCGTCGGTCCACAAGATGGCGGCTCTCGACTTCGAGACGCTCGGCATCGGCCACGGCGCGCCTGTGACGCGAGCAGCGAGCGCGGCGGTGAAGAAGCTCGCGGCGACGCTGTGAGGCGGCTCGGGACGACCGATCACCGAATCATGCTGGCGCCCGTGGTCAATGGTTGGTGGTCATCTCCTACACTTCACGTAATGTTTCCCATGCCTGCGGCGTCCAATTGGGCAAGTGGACCACGATGGGATATAATGGTGTTAGAAGTTAGTAGTCTTCCACGGATGTTGACCTGTCCTCCAAAGGCGTGCCTCGGGACCGACATCGCGTCTGGCTCCCAGGGCGCGCTTTTTGAGTGCCCAGGCGAGGTAAGGAGAACGTGTGCAGGATGAGCAGCTCACGCAGCAAGCACTGACGGACATGGACCCGGCCGAGTTTCGCCGCCTGGGCCACCAGGTCGTGGACTGGATCGCCGACTATCTGGCCCACCCGGAGCGCTACCCCGTCCTGTCCCAGGTCGCGCCCGGCGATGTCAAGGCCGCCCTGCCCCAGACGCCGCCAACTGAGGGCGAGGCGATGGACGACATCCTGGCCGACTTCGAGCGCATCATCCTGCCCGGCATCACCCACTGGAATCATCCTAACTTCTACGCCTACTTCGCCATCAGCGGCTCGGCGCCGGGCATCCTGGGCGAGATGCTCACCGCCGCGCTCAATGTCAATGGCATGTTGTGGCGCACGTCGCCCGCCGTGACAGAGCTGGAGGAAGTCACCCTGTCATGGTTGCGGCAGATGCTTGGCCTGCCGCCCGACTTCTGGGGCATCATCACGGACACGGCGTCGGTGTCTAGCATGACCGCCCTGGCGGCGGCGCGGGAGCACCTGGGTCTGGGGGTGCGCCAGCAGGGGCTGGCGGGTCGCGACGACCTGCCGCGTCTGCGGGTATACATCTCCGAGCAGACCCACTCGTCGGTGGAGAAGGCGGCGTTGCTGCTCGGTATCGGTCAGGAGGGGGTCACCAGGATACCCACCGACGCCGAGTTCCGCATGCGCCCCGACGCCCTGGCAGCGGCTATCGAGGCCGATATTGCCGCCGGTTGGCGGCCGATGGCGGTGACGGCAACCGTCGGCACGACGGCAACGACGAGCATCGATCCCGTGCCCGCCATTGCCCATATCTGCCGCAAGCACAACGTCTGGCTGCACGTCGACGGGGCCTATGGCGGCCCGGCGGCCATCGTGCCGGAGATGCGCTGGGTGTTCGACGCCGTGGATCAGGCCGACTCGCTGGTGGTGAACCCGCACAAGTGGCTGTTCACCCCCATCGACTGTTCGGCGCTCTACTCGCGGCATCCCCACGTGCTGCGGCGCGCCTTCAGCCTCGTGCCCGAGTACCTGACCCACACCGCTGGCAGTCAGGTGACCGACTATATGGACTATGGCATCCAGTTGGGCCGACGCTTCCGCGCTTTGAAGCTCTGGTTCGTACTGCGCTATTTCGGCGAGCGGGGCATCGCTGAGCGCATTGCGCATCATATCGAGATGGCGCGGGAGTTCGCGGCCTGGGTGGACGCCAGTTCTGACTGGGAGCGGCTCGCGCCGACGCCCTTCAGCCTGGTGTGCTTCCGCGCCCGCCCGGCGGCGTGGGCCAACGACGAGGCCGCCCTCGACCGACTGAACGATGCCCTCATGGCGCGGATCAATGCGACAGGCCAGGCTTTCCTGTCCCACACCCGCCTCAATGGGCGCTATACCCTGCGGCTGGCGATCGGTAATCTGCGCACGACGCGCGCGGACGTGGCCCAGACGTGGGACCTGCTCCAGAAGGAGCTTGCCGCGCTCACGGTGAGCGCGTAACTTTCAACATGGGCCGGGGGCATGAGCGTGAGGTTATCCGAGACCCCAACGGTCTTGGCGACCTGTAGGGTCTGGCAAGACACCTCGCGCCGCCCACCTGGCTCCAACCGAATAAGAGAAGATACATGCCTAGCAACGATGTGGCCGTGTTTGTGGACTTCGAGAATATCTACATCTCGATTCGCAACAAGTACGGCGAGCAACCCAACTTTGACAGCCTCCGCGATAAGTGCCAGGAATACGGTCGGGTGACGATTGCCCGCGCCTACGCCGACTGGTATCGCTACCCGCGCGTGACCAACGCGCTGTATGCCAACAGCATCGAACCAATGTACGTGCCCACGTACTACTATGACCGTGACGAGGGTCGGATTGGGCGTGCCATCAAGAACTCTGTGGACATCCACATGTGCATTGATTGCATGAAGACCCTGTACACCCATCCCAACATCGACACCTACGTCGTCATCACCGGTGACCGCGACTTCATCCCCCTCATCAACGCCATCCGTCAGCAGGGCAAGCGCGCCATCGTCATCGGGGTCGCCGATGCGGCGTCGTCGCACCTGGCCCAGAGCGCGGATGAGTTCATCTTCTATTCGCAGATCGTCGGTGGCATGGAAGATGACGACGACGAAGAGGAGACAGGCGCGCGCCGCCCTGGCGGCAAGCGCGAGCAGGACCCGTATCCAGTCCTGGTGCAGGTCGTCAAGCTGGCGCGGCAACGTGGCAATCTGGCAACCCTCGCCACCCTCAAGCTGCTGATGGTCGAGATACTCGGCGACTTCGACGAGACGAAGTTGCGCGACAAGCGCGGGCGAAACTTTGAGAAGTTCCGCGACTTTGTGCGCGAGGCCGAGCGGCGCGGCCTGGTGCAGGTGTACAGCAGTGGCTCCGTCACCGAAGTGTTCCTGCCCGGCGAGGACCCTAAGAAGTTGAGTCAGTTTGCCCCCGAGCCGCTGGGGGACGAGGAGTTTGAGCCGACGCCCGCCCCTGTGGCCGAGGCCGCCCCGTCCCGCTCGCGCCGTCGTCGGCGTGGCAAGGGCGGCGCTGGTGGCGAGACACCCGAGAGCGCGGCGCCGGAAGCCGCCGACGAGCTGGAAGCGGATGAGGGCGAGCCGACCGGAGTCGTGACGCCCCCGGAGGCTGAGCCGATCGAGCTAGAGATGGACGGCATCGGCGCGCTGAGCGAGGAGATTGGCGAGCGGGAATGGCAGTTCTTCCGCGACATGATGGCCCACTTCGAGCAGCCGGTCCTGTTCATCGAGGTGTTTGACAGTCTGCGCGCGCTACGGAACAAGGAAGTCCTGGACCTCTCCAACAAGCAGATGAAGGAGATGATCAAGGAGTCCATCAACCGCAAGATGCTAGTGCGCACGACGAAGGGAACCCACGCCTACTACAAGCTCAACCCCGATTGGCAGCCGACGCCAGAGGGCGAGCCGGTTAGCTAGCCGCAACACCTGGACAAGGGGCGCACCATGGTGCGCCCCTCCACGATTCACCGCTATCACTATCACTCTCACCTGCCCAGGAGAGCCAACTACTACCATGACCGACATTGAAACAACTCAGCCCGTCGACTTCATCCGGCAAGCCGTCATCGACGACCTCAAGTCGGGCCGCTTCAAGCGCGTGGTGACGCGGTTCCCGCCGGAGCCGAACGGCTACCTGCACATCGGCCACGCCAAGGCCATCAGCGTCGACTTCAACATCGCATCGGAGTTCGGCGGCCAGTGTAACCTGCGCTTCGACGACACGAACCCGGTCAAGGAAGAGCAGGAGTTTGTCGACAACATCAAGGCCGACATCCGCTGGCTCGGCTACGACTGGGACGATCGCGAATATTACGCCTCCGACTACTTCGAGTCGCTCTACGACTGGGCGGTGGAGCTAATCAAGCGGGGCAAGGCCTTCGTCTGTGACCTGACGGCCGAGGAGATGCGCGAGTATCGCGGCACACCCTACGCGCCCGGCAAGGATAGCCCCTACCGCAATCGCTCCGTCGAGGAGAATCTGGACCTGTTCGCCCGCATGCGGGCCGGCGAGTTCCCCAACGGAGCGCGCACGCTGCGGGCACGCATCGATATGGCGTCGGGCAACCTCAACATGCGCGACCCGGTAATGTACCGCATCCTCCACGCCGAGCATCATCGCACCGGCGATACGTGGTGCATCTATCCCATGTACGATTATGCCCACGGCCAGAGCGACTCTATCGAGGCCATCAGCCACTCGCTAT
Organism: Anaerolineae bacterium; assembly: GCA_034431435.1. Taxonomy (GTDB): domain Bacteria; phylum Chloroflexota; class Anaerolineae; order Epilineales; family JAHCIE01; genus JAHCIE01. Next base: position 102,162 of record DAOUDG010000094.1, read on the forward strand.
GCTCGCTGGAATACGAGGACCACCGGCCCCTGTACGACTGGTTCCTGGACGCGCTAGGAATCTATCATCCGCGCCAGATCGAGTTCGCTCGCCTCAACCTGTCGTACACGGTCCTGAGCAAGCGCAGGCTGTTGCAACTGGTGCGCGAGGGCTTCGTGGCTGGTTGGGACGACCCGCGCATGCCCACCCTGTCGGGGCTGCGGCGGCGTGGCTATACCCCCGAGTCGATCCGCGACTTCTGTGCCCGTATCGGCGTCGCCAAGAACGACGCTATCGTCGATGTCGCGCTGCTAGAGCATTGCCTGCGCGAGGACCTCAACAAGCGCGCGCCGCGCGTCATGGCCGTCCTCAAGCCCCTCAAGGTCGTCATCGAGAACTACCCCGAGGGCCAGGTGGAATGGCTGGACGCCATCAACAACCCTGAGGACCCCAGCGCGGGCACGCGGAAGGTCCCCTTCAGCCGCGAGCTGTACATCGAGCAGGACGACTTCCGCGAGGTTCCGCCGCCCAAGTATTTTCGCCTGTCGCCGGGCCGCGAGGTGCGGCTGCGCTACGCCTACTTCATCAAGTGCGAGCGGGTCATCAAGGATGCCGACGGCAACGCCGTCGAGTTACGCTGCACCTACGACCCGGCCACCCGTGGCGGCGATGCCCCCGATGGGCGCAAGGTGAAGGCAACGCTCCACTGGGTGGCGGCGTCGCACGCCGTGCCGGCCGAGGTGCGGCTGTACGACCGCCTCTTCTCTACCCCCGACCCAGACAGCGCGCCGGAGGGCCAGACGTTCCTGGCGAACCTGAACCCGGAGTCGCTGGAAGTCCTGTCGCCGTGCTACGTCGAGCCGAGCCTCAAGGATGCCCGCGCGGGTGACCGCTATCAGTTCGAGCGCCTCGGCTACTTCGCCGTCGACCCCGACACGAGCGACGGCCGCCCCGTCTTCAACCGCGCCGTCAGCCTCAAGGATGCCTGGGCGCGAATCGAGGCGAAGGGGTGAGGACAGACCCTAAGAGGCTGTTTGAAAAGGTCATGGGGGTGCCAGACGGCGTAGCATGAGACGGATCATGACGATGTAGATGAAGGCTTCGCTGGAGGTGGTGAGACCCTCATAGTCCTTGCTCAGGCGACGATGCTGAGAGAGCCAGGCGAAGGTGCGCTCGACCACCCAGCGACGGGGCAGGACGACAAAGCCCTTGCGATCATCGGAGCGGAGCACGACCTGAAGGCGCAGGCGACAATGCTTCACCACCCAGTCGAGCAACTGACCTCGGTAGCCCCCATCGACCCACACCCGACGCAGCTTCTTGCAGGCACCCGGTAGGTGCGAGAGCACACGACGGGCGCCGGTGACATCGGGCGCCGAGGCGGCCGTGACCACCACGGCCAGCAGCAAGCCGAGGGTGTCCACCAGCAGGTGGCGCTTGCGCCCTTTGACGTGCTTGCCAGCATCGTAGCCGCGCTCGCCACGCCCAGCGGTCGCCTTGACGCTTTGACTGTCGAGGCGGCCAGCCGTCGGATGCTTGTGGCGGTGCACCTTGCGTCGCACATCCGCCCGCAGCGTGTCGTGAATACGCTGCCACGTCCCGTCGTCGCGCCAGGTGCGAAAGTAGGTGTAGACGCTCTGCCACTTAGGATACTCCCGCCGCAGCAGACGCCACTGGATACCGCCGACCGTCAGATACAGGAGGGCGTTGACGACCGGCCGCATCTCCAAGCGGCGGGGGCGTCCGCCCGATTTGGCAGGCGGGATCAGAGGTGCGATAATACGCCATTGACTGTCGGTGAGATCGGTAGGGTAGAGTTGTGTGTTCACAGCTACAACTTATACTCACCCTCACCGACAGTCCCTACTTTTCAAACAGGCTCTTAGGGTCTTTTCTATGGAGAAGGTGTATGACCAGTCCATCACCGTTGCACTTCGATTGCACCTACCACCTCTTCAACCGTGGTATCAACGGGCAGAACCTGTTCTTTGAAGACCGCAACTACCGCTACTTCCTCCAACTCTACGCCCACCACATCGAGCCGGTGGCTGACACCTACGCCTACTGACTGCTGCCCAACCACTTTCACCTCCTGGTTCGTGTCAAGACGGAGGCGGAGCAACGAGCGTACCACGAGACCCTAAAGGTCTCCGAGACCTTTAGGGTCTTAGCGGCAAGTCAACGGTTTAGCAACCTTTTCAACGCCTACACCAAGGCGATGAATCAGGCATACCAGAGAACAGGCAGCCTATTTGAGCACCCTTTTCATCGGTTGCCAGTGTCGACCGACGCCTACTTCACCCAACTCGTCGTCTACATCCACCAGAATCCGCAACGCCACGGCCTCACCGACGACTTCCGCCGCTGGCCGTACTCATCGTATGGCGCGCTGTGCGTCGACACGCCGACTCGCCTGAAGCGGGCAATAGTGCTCTCCTGGTTCGGCGGGATAGACGCGCTCGCAGCAGCCCACCATCACGATGAAGTCGATCATCGCCTAAAGGCTGTCTTGGCGGATGACTTCTGGTGAGATGGGCCCCTAAAGGCCTCCGAGACCTTCAGGGGCCGTATCTCGCCTTGGCCGCGGCTACCTATCCCTGCTACGCTCCCCCGCCACAGGGGCGGGCGGGTAGAGTTCGGCGTCCAGCTGGGCCAGGCGCGTCATGTCGGGCGAGGTCGCCGCTGCGCTGGCAGGGGGGTAAAGCTGGGCGTCCAGCTGGGCCAGGCGCGTCATGCTACTTGACGTGGTGGTCGGGCCGCCGGGCGGGAAGAGCGCGGCGTCTAGCTGAGCGAGATGGGATGACCTGTCGGGCGGCATCGCGGCGGTATCGGCCACCGAGGCCGCCGGCACGGAGGGCCTGGACGGGTCTGGAACGGCGGTGCGCAGGCTGACGAAGACACTCATGACAATCAGGGCCAGAGCCGCGACAGGGATGAGGGCCAGCAGGCGGCGACGCAACCCGGACGGCCTGGTATCGGTAGGGCTGAACATGGGTCTGTGCTCCTTTCGGTTCACTCGGCTGGCGGTTCATCAGGTTGTCATCAGTGTACGGCCGGCTGGGGCGCCGCCGCGATACTCAACCGATACAAGGAGCGATACAGTCAGCGGCGCGCGGCGCGTTTGACAATACCGCCCGCTTGACCCAAGATTTGCCTGCTCGTACAGAATCAGGCGACCTATCGGGGACTCTGAACGATGGATCCACCGGCTTCGTTCGGAACCTGGCTCAAGCAGCAGCGGCGCGAGCGGGACCTCACCCAGGAGGCCCTGAGCGGCCTGGCTGGCGTATCGGCCGTGTACCTGCGCAAGATCGAGGCGGGCGAGCGCCGGCCGACGCGCCAGATCGTCGACCAGTTGCTCGAGGCGTTGCGAATCCCTGCTGCCGCTCGCGAGGCCATCATCGGCGTCGCCCTCGCCGTCCGACCGCGCCCTGCCCCTACGCCCGGCTCCACCCTCCCGTCACCACCTACCCCCCTCATCGGCCGCGCGACCGAACTCGCCGCCGTCACCGCGCTGCTGTCGCGCGCCGACGTGCGGCTCGTGACACTGACCGGCGTCGGCGGCTCAGGCAAGA